>CAWKEI010000011.1:0-346242 GCA_963848695.1 uncultured Acidobacteriota bacterium | reverse complement strand
CCGGGTCGTCGAGCCAGACGGCCTTCACCACCCGGGCGTAGTAGTAGAAGGCGATCACCGAGTTGACCGCAGCGATCGCGGCCAGGGTGACCGTCGCCGCGCCACCGGCGATGATCACCGAGCGGAACATGGCGAACTTGGCGAACCACCCGGCCAGGGGCGGGATGCCGGCCAGGCTGAAGAAGAAGACCGCCACCAGCACCGCCAGCCTGACGTCGACCTGGGAGAGCCCCGACCAGGCCCGGATCTCGCCGGAACGGGTCTTCCTGGCCCCCGCGATGACGACCGCGAATGCCCCGAGGTTCATCACGGCGTAGATCACGAGATAGACCAGCGTCGCCGAGAAGGCCTCGGCGAGGTCTGCACCCGCCACGGCGGCGGCGGCAAAGGGACGAGCATGAACCCGGCCTGGGCGATCGAGGAGTAGGCGAGCAGCCGGACGATGTTGGTCTGGCGGAGGGCGGCGAGGTTGCCCACCGTCATCGAGAGCACGGCCAGGATCCACAGCGCCGGGGCCCATACCTCGGAGATGCCGGGCAGGGCCTGGTACATGACCAGGAGGAAGGCGACGAAGCCGGCTGCCTTGGAGTTGACCGACAGGTAGGCGGTCACCGGCGTGGGCGCACCTTCGTAGGTGTCAGGTGCCCAGAAATGGAACGGGACGGCGGAGATCTTGAACCCGAAGCCGACGATGAGACCGAACAGCGCCACCACCATGATCGGCTCTTCGGCGAGACCCGCCGTGGCCTCGGCCAGGCCGGCGAAGGTGACCTCACCTGTCAGCCCGAACAGCAGCGACATCCCGTAGAGCAGGATCGCGGTCGAGAGGACTCCGAGGATGAAGTACTTCATCGAGGCCTCGTTCGACTTGGCATCGCCCTTCCGCCAGCCGGCCAGGAGATAGAGAGGGCCGGTGGTGAGCTCGAGCCCGATGAAGAGGATGATCAGGTCCCGGGACGACGCCATCACCAGTGATCCGAGCACCGAGGCGAGGAGGAGGAAGTAGTACTCGCCCTGGTAGTAGCGCTCGGACTCGATGTAGTGGTGGGACATGAGAAGGACGATGTAGGCGGAGACGATGAACAGACCCTTGAGGATCACGGCGAACTCGTCGACCACATACGAGCCGTCGAACATCGATCTGGTCGTCCCGTCCGCGGCGAGCATGACGAGGGGCACAGCGGCGAGGGCGGTGCCGGCGACTGCCACGGTCGCGATCCAGAACTTTCGGGCGCGGGGCAGGATGAGATCGAGGGCGAAGACCCCGAGCATGGTGGCGACCACCACCAACTCGGGGGCGAGGGCGAAATAGTCGATCTCGAACGTCATGCTTTATTGCCGGCCGACTTCGCCCCTCGGCAACCCTCACTTATACAACCGGACCGCGTCCCACGCATCAGCACCTCGGGTCGAACAGACGCCGGTCGGCCGGGGCTACCGCCGCGTGGAAATGCAAGCATTCTCATCCACCGGAACCCAACGAGGCCGTCGTTTCCGCATTGAAGATCATGTCGACGAGCGATACGACGCTGTCGGTGGTGGCGTTGAAGATCACCTTCGGATAGAAGCCGATCACCACGATGAGGACGATGAGCGGCACCCAAGCGCTCATTTCGAAGCGATCGACATCGTGGAACGTGTGTCCCTGCCATTCCTCCCCCGGCTCACCCAGGTTCACCTGCTGGAGTAGATAGAGCATGTAGGCGGCGGTCAGCACCGTGCCGATTGCGCCGAGCACCATCGCGGTGCGGAACACGCCGAGGGAGAGACCCTCCAGGGGGTTGTAGGCCCCGATGAGGGACATGAACTCGCCCCAGAACCCGGCCAGCCCGGGCAGCCCGAGCGACGCCATAGCGGTAAAGGCGAGGATGCCGCCCATGACCGGCATCAGCTTCATGTTGCCCCCGAGGCGCGACATCTCCCTGGTGTGGTAGCGGTGCGACATCGAACCGGCGAGGAAGAAGAGAAGGCCCGTTATCAGGCCGTGGGCCACCATCCCGATGATCGCGGCGTTGATCCCGACATCGGTCAAGGTGGCGATTCCGAGCATGACGAACCCCATGTGACCGACCGAGGAGAAGGCGATCAAACGTTTCATGTCGGTCTGGGCGAGGCAGGCCAACGAGCCATAGATGATCCCGATCACGGCCAGGATGGCGATGGCTGGGGCCCAGCTCGCAGCCTCTTCGGGGAGGATGGGCAGGGAGATCCTGATGAAGCCATAGGACCCGAGCTTCAGCATGATCGCGGCGAGAAGCACCGACCCGACCGTCGGAGCGGCGGTATGGGCGTCGGGGAGCCAGGTGTGGAGCGGCCACATTGGGACCTTGACCGCGAAGCCGAGGAACATGGCGAAGAAGACCAGGAAGGCGAACCTCCCGGTGAAGGCACCGGAGGCGCCGAGCTCGGTCAGCTGCGGGATGTCGAAGGTGCGCTCACCCGATTCGCCCGACTGGAAGTAGAGGGCGAGGAATCCCAGGAGCATGAAGGCAGACCCGAACAGGGTGAAGAGGAAGAACTTGATCGCCGCATAGAGACGGGTCTGCACCTCGCGCTGGTAGCCGGGGATCTTCCGGGGAGACCGATCACCCCAGATCCCGATCATGAAGTACATCGGGAGCAGCACCACCTCGAAGAAGATGAAGAAGAGCACCAGGTCGAGGGCGAGGAAGGTGCCATTGAGCCCGGTGGCCAGGATCAACATCAGGATCAGGAACGCCTTGGGGTTGTGCGGCTCCTCCCAGTGGTTCCAGCTGTAGATGACCGCCAGGACCATCACGAAGGTCGAGAGGACGAGCAGGGGCAGGCTGATCCCGTCGACACCCAGGTGATAATTGGCGTTGATCGCGCCGATCCAGGGCACGTCGACTTCGAACTGGTAGGTGTTGTAGGGGAGTCCCGAGAAATCGAACTGTGCGATCACCCCGAGGGAGACGACAAACGCGGCCACAGCGACGAGCAGCCCGGTTCCCTTGAGGGCGGTCTCTTTCGTCTTAGGGATGATGCCGATGAGGAGCGCTCCGGCCAGCGGCAAGAACACGATGAGGGTGAGGGCCCACGTTTCGAACAGTTCCATTTGCTCTCAGCTCTCCTATATCACGAAAACGAACAGGACGATCAGGACCAATGTGCCCCCGACGAAGCCGGCGGCGTACTGCTGGATCCGGCCGGTCTGCATCTTGCGCAGCGCCGAACCCGCTCCATCTGCTCCGGCACCCAGGCCATGGACGACTCCGTCTACCCCGCGCTGGTCGACCACTCCGTATACGAACGAACCGAGGGTCTTGGTGAGGAAAGCCGCTCCGTTGACGATCGAGTCGATCACGTAGTCGTTGACCCAGTTGACGAACCTGGCGACCGGGCCCATCGTCCCCGCCGTGATGCCGTCGGCCAGGTCATCCACGTAGTACTTGTTTCGTAACAGCGGATAGAGGGCCGGGACCTCGAAGCGGTCGCGCTCTGCCTGGGTGGCCCGGTCTTTACCCCAGACCATCCATCCCAGGGCAATGCCGAGCAATGCAGCGAACAACCCGCTCCCCGCCAACACGAGATCGATTGCCTCGGCGTGCTCGTCGCCCATCGGGACGACCCGTACTGCCAGCCATTCGCTGAAGTTTCCGATGCCCGGGATCTCCCAGCCAGGAACATTGAAAAAGCCGAAGAGAATCGACGGGATGGCGAGGGCCACCAAGGGCACGGTCATGATGCCGGGCGATTCGTGCGGATGGCCATGTCCCTTGTACTCACCATGGAAGGTGAGCGCGACCGCCCGGGTCATGTAGAAAGCAGTAACGAAGGCGCCGGCGATGGCGATCCACATCACGGCGACGTAGCCCTCGTGACCGAGGGCGACCAGGATCTCGTCCTTCGACCAGAACCCGGCGAGTGGCAGTATCCCGGCCAGCGAGAGGGAGCCCACGACAAAGGTCCAATAGGTCCTCGGCATCGCCTTGCGGAGCCCACCCATGTCGCTCATGTTGTTGGAGTGCACGGCGTGGATCACCGAGCCGGCGCCGAGGAAGAGGAGTGCCTTGAAGAAGGCGTGGGTGAAGAGGTGGAAGAGCCCCGCGGTGTACCCGCCGGCTGCCACTGCGGTCATCATGTAGCCGAGCTGGGACACCGTCGAGTAGGCGAGCACCTTCTTGATGTCGTCGGCGACAAGGGCAAGCAGGCCGATGGCGAAGAGCGTGATCGCCCCGATGGCCACCATCCAGGGCCGAATGTCCGAGGCGAGATACTCGAACAATGGGAAGACGCGTCCCATCAGGTAGACGCCGGCCGTGACCATCGTGGCCGCGTGCATCAGAGCCGACACCGGGGTCGGCCCGGCCATGGCGTCGGGCAACCAGATGTGAAGCGGGAACTGGGCGCTCTTCCCCATCGCCCCGAAGAAGAGGAGTGCCCCTCCGACAATGGCGACCGCCCCCAGTGACTCCGAATGCTCGAAGGCGGCGGTGCTCATCTCGAAGAAGTCGAATGTCCCGATGGCGAGGCCGAGGATGATCGCTCCCAGGATCAGCCCGACGTCGGCCACCTTGTTGACCATGAACGCCTTGTTGCCGGCATTCACGTTCGCCATGTCCTCCCAGTAGAAGCCGATGAGGAAGTACGAGGCGAGCCCGACGCCCTCCCATCCGATGATCAGCTGAATCAGGTTCGGGGCTCCCACCAGGATCAGCATCGAGCCGGCGAAGAGGGAGAAAGCGGCGAAGAACCAGTCGACCCTGACGTCGTCCTTCATGTAGCCCACCGCGTAGATGAACACGATCAGGCCGACCACGTTGACCAGGAAGTACATCATGATCGACAGCCCGTCGACGACCCATCCCAGCTCGAAGACGAGGTTGCTCCCGATCCGGGCGATCTCGAAGGTTTTCTTTGCGAGCACGCCCTCGGTCATGTTCATCACGAACAGGACCGTCGCCCAGAGGCTGTTGATGGCCAGGGCGCCGATGGCGATCTCGGCTCCGTGATACTTCATCCGCTTCCCGACGGCGAGGATCAGACAGGAAGGCGACAAGGGGAAGGACCAACATGATCCCGGCGGTGTCCACCCAGAATCCCCCGGTCACACCTGCTTCAACCGCGTGCTCGGCTTCTGTCGCTACTACCCAGCTCATACCTACCACCGCATCAGATCGAGCTCGTCGACGTTGGCCGACTTCCGGTTGCGGAAGATCATCAAGACGATGGCCAGGCCGATTCCCACCTCGGCCGCGGCCACGGTGATCACGAAGATGGTGAAGACCTGGCCAATCGCCTCGGGGGTGCGGAGCACCGCTTCGAAGGCAACGAGGTTGATGTTGACCGCTGCCAGCATTAGCTCCACGGAGAGCAGGATCAGGACGATGTTGCGTCGCACCAACAACCCGTAGATCCCGAGCGAGAACATCGCCGCGGCCAGGACCAGGAACTGGTTCAAGAACATCAGACGGCTCCCCGCTCTTCTTCCTCGAGAGGGCTGAGATCGCGTCGGGCGATGGTGACCCCCCCGATCAGGGCGGCCAGTAGGACGAATGACACCACCTCGAACGGGATCACGAACCGGCCGAGCAGAGCCAGACCCAGTACCTCCGTCGAGGTCGCCTCGCCGAGGTCCACGATCTCGGTCGAGCCGAATCCATCGAGCGAGGCCCAGCTGAGGAGCACGAAAGTGAGACCCGACAGAACCGCGGGCCACAGCTTTTTCGGCGAGTCGAGCCCCACGTCTTTGCCGGTCGGAGCCCGGGTGATCATTATCCCGAACAAGAACAGGACGAGCACGGCCCCGATGTAGATCAGGACCAGTGCCCACGCCACGAATTCGGCCGACAGCATGAGGAACAAGAAGGCTGTGCCGCCCAGGGCCGCGACGAGGAACAGGGCGGCGTGGACGACGTTCTTGGCGGTCACCACCTTCACCGACGACAGCAGCACCAGGATTCCGATGACCAGGAACACCCAGTTGATGGGTGCGCCGATCCAGTCACCAAAGCTCATTTCTCGAGCTCCGGGTCGGGTGGGACGGTCTCCAGCCAGTCCTGGAGACGGTCCATATCATGCATCATCTCGCCCATCCGGGTCTCCGAGTACTCGTACTCGGGCGACCAGAAAAGAGCGTCGAACGGGCAGACCTCGACACAGATCCCGCAATACATGCATAGGGCGTAGTCGATGTCGAAACGATCGAGCGTGGCCCGGACCTTCACCCGCCCACCCGGTGTCGACGGCGCCTGCTCCTCTTTGTGCCCCTCGATGTAGATGCACCAGTCGGGGCAGTTGCGGGCGCACAGCATGCAGACCGTGCACGCCTCCTGATCGAGGGCGATGACACCCCGGGCCCGAGGCACCGGGGTCTCTTTGACCTTGGGGTAGTTCACCGTGGCCAGGTACTTCCCGGGGCGGAAGATGGTGCGGAACATCGTGTAGATGGTCACCCAAAGGCCCTTGACCATCCCCATGCCCGGGAACACCCGCCGCTTCGTCGGCGTGCTCGTGGTCACAAGTACACCTTGAATGCCCCGGTCAGGAGAATGTTGGCCAGCGCCAACGGGAATCAGCACCTTCCAGGCCATGTTCTGGAGCTGGTCCTCGCGGAACCGGGGAAAGGTCCAGCGGAACCAAATCATGGTGAACACGAGGAGGAAGGTCTTGCCGAGGAGGATCACCGGCCCGGCGTAGGCGAGCACGTCCTCGGGTATCCCCGGCAGCCAGTACCCACCAAGGAAGAGAGTTACTGCGATCGCGGAGAGGGAGAACATGTTGGCGAACTCGGCCAGGAAGAAGAACAAGAACCGGAACCCGGAGTACTCGGTGAGATAGCCCATCACCAGCTCGGATTCGGCGATGGGCATGTCGAAGGGGATACGGCTCAGCTCGGCCAGCGCCGCGATCATGAAGATCCCGAATCCGATGAACTGCAGGATCACGAAGGGGTACCCGGCCGAGATCTGGGCTTCGACGATGCCGCCCATGCTCATGGTGCCGGCGAGCATCACCGAGCCGATCACGGCCAGGACCAGGGGCAGCTCGTAGGCGATCAGCTGGCCGGCCGCCCTCAGCCCGCCCATCAGGGAGTACTTGTTGCCCGACGACCAGCCGGCCATCAGGATGCCGACCGTGCTCAGTGACGAGATGGCGAGGGCGTAGAAGATGCCCACCTCGAGGTCGCGGAAGATGAGACCAGGCCCGAACGGGATCACGACCAGCAAGGCAACCGTGCTGACCAGCACCAGGACCGGGGCGATCTTGAACACAGGTCGGTCCGCTTCGTCGGGGACGAGGTCCTCCTTCTGGAAGAACTTGACCCCGTCGGCGATGAGCTGGGCCCATCCCCATCTGCCACCGGCGAAGTAGGGGCCAACCCGGGCCTGCATCTTCGCCGACAGCTTCATCTCGGCGAAGCCGATGACCATGCCGACCAACGGGATCATCAGAGCGACCAGCAGCAGCTTCCCGGCCAGGGACACCCAGAAGTTGGAGAAGAGGTCGGTGACGAACTCGATCATCGGTCGACGTCCCCTAAGACGAAGTCCAGTGAGCCCATGATGGCGATGATGTCGGGGACCAGCACGCCTTCCAGGATCCAGGGGAGGATGGAGATGTTGGAGAAGCTGGCCGAGCGGATCTTGAGGCGATAGGGCCCCTGGTTTCCGTTCGAGACCAGGTAGTACCCCATCTCCCCCTTCGGGTTCTCCGCCCGGACATAGGTCTCACCCTGTGGGACCTTGATCACCTTGGGCACCTTCGCCTGCAGCGGGCCTGAAGGGATGCTGTCGATCGCTTGCTGGACGATCCGGACCGACTGCCGAATCTCGAGAAGACGGACGTGCCAGCGGTCCCAGCAATCCCCGTTCTCGCCCACCGGGATCTCGAAATCGAAGAGGTGATAGGGCAGATAGTCCTCGACCTTGCGCAGATCGAACTTCACACCGGAGGCGCGGAGATTCGGGCCCGAAACCCCGTATGACGCGGCCACCTCGGGCGGAAGGATCCCGATCCCCTTGGTGCGGGCGACGATGATCTCGTTGTCGGCGACCAGCTGCTCCAGCTCGTCGACCGCCTCCTGGACCTTGTCCATGGCATCCCGGGTCTCGGCCAGGAACCCTGCAGGCAGGTCCTGGATGACCTTGCGGGTGCTGGAGCCAGACCCGTAGGCAGGCTTCACACCGCCGATCCGGTTGAAGTTGGGGTGGAATCGGCCTCCGGTCACGCCCTCCAGGAGATCGAGCACTCGCTCCCGTCTCCCTGAGGGCGAAGAAGAGCGGCGTAGCGGCGCCCAACTCGAGGGGATAAGAGGCCATGAAGATGAGATGGGAGGAGATACGCGCCATCTCGGAGAGGATCAGCCTGATGAACTGGGCCCTTTCCGGGACCTCGATGCCAAGCAGCTTCTCGGCGGCCACGATGAAGGGGACCTCGTTGGCATAGCCCGATACCCAGTCGATGCGGTTGACCAGGGTGGTGATCTGGGGATACGTCCTGACCTCGGACAGCTTTTCGTAACCGCGGTGCATGTACCCGATCACCGGCTCGACATCGAAGGCGCGCTCGCCGTCGACCCGGGCCACGAGCCTGAGCACCCCATGGGTCGAGGGATGCTGGGGCCCGATGTTGAGTGTCATCTCCTCTGTCTGCAGCTCCACGGAGACCGAAGACTCCGAGAGGTGGCGCACCAGGTCTTGATCCAGCACCACCTCAGGCCTCCGGGTTCTCTTCGGACGGGCCGTCTGCGGGTTCTTCCTCGTCGCCGCTGCCGGGCATTGCCTCGACGTCGACCGTCCCTGGCCAGGGCTTCACCTCACGGCTGAGCAACGGATAGCTCTTGCGGAGCGGGTTGCCCTGAAAGCCGTCGGGGAGGTAGAGGTGAATCAGGTTGGGGTGTCCCGCGAAGTCGATGCCGAACATCTCGTGAGCCTCGCGCTCATGCCAGTTGGCTCCGCTGAACACATCGACGAGGCTGGCGATCGACGGCGAGTCCTTGGGGAGCGTGGTGGAGAAGATGACCCGACGGCCCTCACTGATGTCAGCCAACATCGCGAGCACTTCGAATCGATCGTCGACTTCCCCCGGGAAGGGGTCACCGACCTCGACCTCCGATGCCCAGTCGACGGCGGAGAGCCAGGAGAAGAAGATGAGGCCAAGCTCGTCCCGCGCCGTGGTGAGGGCAGCGACCCATCGATCTGCCGGCACCTCGACCTTGACAGTGTCGAAGGTGATGGTGGCTTCCCCCTCGACGACCGTTGCCACCCGATCGGCGTACTCCTGGAGTGGATGCACCGTCGGGGCCTCGACGGCCTCGGCGGCTGCCTCGGTCTCAGACGGGCTCGAGGTCACGCCGGCTCCACTTCTCTTTGATGTCCTCGCCCTGGATCTTCTTCTGGAGGAGGACGATCCCATCCATGAGAGCCTCAGGGCGTGGCGGGCAACCTGGCACATAGACGTCGACCGGTATCACCTGATCGACGCCTTTGGTCACCGAGTACGAATCCCAATACGGGCCTCCACAATTGGCGCAGGAACCCATCGAGATGACGTACTTGGGATCGGGCATCTGGTCGTAGAGACGTCGGATGGCCGGCGCCATCTTGTCGGTCACCGTGCCCGCGACGACCATGAGGTCGGCCTGGCGAGGTGACGCGGGCAAAGGGATGATCCCGAAACGCATGAAGTCGTAACGAGGGCCCGACGCCGCCATCAACTCGATCGCACAACAGGCCAGACCGAACTGGAACAGCCAGAGGGAGTATTTCCGGGACCAGTTCAGAAGCCAGCTCACCGGCTTCGGGGCCCCGAACTTCTGGACTACTCCCACCGGAGCACTCCCTTGCGGACGGCATAGACCAGTCCCAGGATGAGGATGTCGATGAAGATGAACATCTCGACCAGCCCGAATGTGCCCAACTGCTCGAGGACGATCGCCCAGGGGAAGATGAAGACGGCTTCGACGTCGAAGATGACGAAGAGAAGGCCGTATACGTAATAGCGGACGTAGCTCTGGCTCCACCCCGACCCGACCGGGTCCACCCCACACTCATAGGTCAGGCGCTTGGTTGTGGTGGGATTGGTAGGCCGGAGGACCGCGGCCACGCCGAGCATCACCATCACGAGGATGGCGCCCAGCACGGCGAAAGCGCCGACCGTCAGATAGCTCTCAAAGTATGAGCTCATGCCTGTGAGGGTCGAAGGACACCACCGCGGGCGAGTATACGCACGGGTCGTTTCACGTCGAAGTTTGGAAACTCCAACTGGCAAAGGCAAAAACCGTCAGACAGGCCCTAGCCTGCATCGATGGTGGACCCCCCGTCCTACGACTCCAGAGGTCTTGTGAACCTCGTCGCGGAGATCGAATCAAGGCTGATCGGGAGCTCGCCGTCGGCCCGCCTCCACCCTGAGATAAGTGCCTCGATACCCGACGCGGAGACGTATGTCCTCGTCCTCTTCGATGGCCTCGGGATCGCGCAACTGGCTCACGAAGCGGCGCGATCGCTGCGTGAGTCAATGCAGGCCGGCCTAGATGCCCCTTTCCCGAGCACCACGAGCGTCGCCCTGGCCACGGTGGCGACCGCCCTTCCACCATCGAGGCACGGTTTGATCTCTCATCTCTGCTGGCTCTCCGAGACCAGCAGGGTCGTCAACACGTTGAAGTGGGTCGACCTCTCCGGTCAACCGGTACATCACGACTATCGCTCGTTCCTTCCCGGCCCCAATCTCTGGGAGCGTCTGCGGAGAGCCGGAGTCGAGCCAATCACGGTTCAACCGGGACCGTTCTCAGGAAGCCCCCTGTCCCGGCTGGTCTACCGCGGCGCCCGCTTCGAGCAGACATGGGACGACCACGACCTCGCAGAAGCCACTGTTCAACTCGCCACCGAGCCGCGGCGGCTGATCTTCACGTACTTCTGGCCGGTCGACTTTGCCGGACATGTGCACGGTCTCGAATCGAACGAGTTCGGCGAAGCGATCCGACTGGCGGCCAATCTCTGGGAGGAAATCGTCTCGAGGGCACCGCCCGGCGTCACCGTCCTCGGGACCGCCGACCACGGGCTCGTGGACTACGCCGAAGAGGACAAGGTCCTGATTCGAGGAAAGCCATTCCAATCGCTGCGTTATGCGGGGGATCCGAGGGGAATTCATGTCTGGGGCGAAGAGTCACTGCTCGCGGCGCTGGCGGAACAGACCGGCGCCGAGAGAATCGATCCCCTCGCCCTGCTCGGGCCTGACCCAGGCCCTGAGGCCCACGCCAGAGCGGGAGAGGCATTGCTTCTGGCACCACCGGGCAAGGTCCTCCTCCCACCCGGGTTCGACAAGCGTCTCCGCGCCTATCACGGTGGCCTCGCAGCTGGGGAAATCGAGATCCCGCTGCTGGTCGGCTGACCCCGCGTCCGGTTTGCCCCGACAGGCCGACGGGTAGGTGGAATGCTCATGCATGATCTGACCGGGACAGTCGTGGCCATCATCGACGACGCCGAGGAGGCGCGGGCGGCCCTTGCCGCGCTTGCCCAGGAGCAATTCCCTGCCGAGCTGCTCAATGGCGAAGAGGGAAGGGCTCATCTCACCGAGGCGGATGAAGAGGGACTGTCCGCAGCCGCCAAGAAGGTCGCGCTCGCCTTCGGTGACGAGATGCGCATCGTCGACCGGCTCGATAAGGCTCTTGAAGGCGGCCGATCAGTTGTCTCGGTGAACGTCGCCGATGACGAGGAGCAAGCTGCACGGGTTGCCGTGATCCTCGAAGAGCACGGCGGGCACGACATGTGGCGGCTGGGCGAGTGGAGCTTCAACCGGATTGGGCCCGAGGGCTCCGGAGAGGGCTGAGCCGGCATGGCTCGCCAAGACCACACCATCGCCATCTTCTCGCCCCACCTCACCCTCACGGTGACGATCGAGGCAGGTCGTGACGATGGCCCCGACGACATACACATCCACCCCGGCGGTCAGGGCTTCTGGGTGGCGCGCATGCTTCGTCATCTGAAAGAGAAGCCGTTGTTGTGCGGCCCGATCGGTGGAGAATCCGGTGGAGTCCTCCGCAGCCTGATAAGCCAATGGGGGATCGACCTGAGCCCGGTGGAGGTACAGGAGAGCTCGCCCGCCATAGTCCATGACCGCCGGTCAGGGGAGCGGACCTCGATCGCCGTGGCGCCGGCACCGAGCTTGGCCCGTCACGAGCTCGACGACGCCTACGGCAGGATCCTGGATCATGCCCTGAGCTCCGAGGTCGTGGTGATCACCGGCCAACCCACGGAGATCGTCCCCGTCGACACCTACCGCCGCCTCGGTCACGATCTGGCGTCGGCCGGAGCCACTGTCGTCGGCGACTTGCACGGCCACGAGCTCGCGGCATTCCTCGAGGGCGGGCACCTCGATCTGCTCAAGATCAGCGACGAGGACCTCATCGAAGATGGATCTCTGGCTGATGAGCAGGAGGACGGTGCACTCGACCAGCTCCACCGTCTCAGTGAATCGGGGGCGAGGAGCGTGGTGATCTCCCGGGGGCCCCGCCCCGCCCTTGCCCTGATCGATGATGTCACCTATCGAGTGACGGGCCCAGACCTGGAGCCGGCCGACTATCGCGGCGCCGGGGACTCGATGACGGCGGGTCTGGCCGCTGGAATGCGGCGCGGCCTTCGGCCAGACGATCTGCTCCGTCTCGCCTCAGGTGCGGGTGCAGCCAATGTGACCCGGCACGGGCTGGGCAGCGCGTCCGACGACCTCATCCCCCGTCTTGCAGAGCGGGTCGCGATAGAGGCGCTCACTCCTCTCCCGCAATGAGCGATCTCCCCAGGGTCATCGTCACCAATGACGACGGGATCGATTCCCCGGGTCTCCGAATGCTCGCCGCCGCGCTCGCAGACGAGTTCGATGTCGTCGTGGCCGCCCCAGCGACCGACATGTCGGGCAGTGGCACGGGTATCGGCGGATTCGACCCGGTGAAGGGCGTCGACCTGACGACGGTCGACATCCCCGGGATCACGGCGTACACCATCGCCGGGCCACCCGGTCTGGCCGTCATGGCGGCGGCGCTCGGTGCGTTCGGTCGATTCCCCGATCTGGTGGTGTCCGGAATCAACGCCGGCATGAACACCGGCCATTCGATAATCCATTCGGGGACCGTCGGCGCAGCCCTCACCGCCCGTACCTTCCGCAGTCGCGGCATCGCCATCAGCCTGGCTCAGTCCGATCCGTGGCACTGGGACACGGCGGTGGAGGTCGGAGTCTCCGCCGTGCGGTGGCTCATCGGCCGCAACGGGAGCCCGTATGTGCTCAACGTGAACGTGCCAGGCGTCCCGCTCTCGGAGGTCAACGGGATCCACTGGGCAGATCTGGACGAGTTCGGCTATTTCCGGGTGGCCAATGCCGATGTCGAGTACAGGAAGCTGCAGTTCGTCGTGGGGTCATCGTCGGCCGGCACCGACCCGGCGACCGACACCGCTCTTTGCGCCAAGAACTTCGTGACGATGACGCCGCTGGCCACGATCGAGCCGGCCGGGTTCCCTGACCTGGAAGCCAGCTCGGTTTGGAAGCCCTGAGCCCCCGTTTCGGTTTTGAGGGCGGCAAGGAGGGGAAAGGCATTCGCACCAGAACAACCCGGAGGAATTCGATGGAATGCGCACACGAGTCGTGCACCTGCCTGGTGATGGAAGAGGGCGGTTTCTGCAGCGAGACATGTGAAGTGGGGACAATGTCCGGTGGCTTTTGCGGATGCGACCACGCGGTCTGCCAGGCAAGCCGCCTCCGCGCTCCCGCCATCGACCAATCGTGAAGCGACTGAGCCTCATCGGTGGAGCGGCGATGGGGGCTGCTGTCGTCTATCTGTTCGATCCAGCGCAGGGCAAGAGACGGCGCAATCGCCTCGCCCGACAGGTCGTCAGGTCGATCGACGCGCTTGCGCCGGGACGGGCCATCGGCGCTCGCTATGGCCCCAAATCCAGTGAGTGGGAGCTACCGATGGCTACCGTTAACATCGACATCGACCAGGGGACAGTCACGCTGCGCGGCGCGTTCCCCCCGGAAGAAGAACATCCGAGTCGAGCTTGGGCCCATCGTGGTCTGAGTCGGGTTCGGGGACATGCGGCCGCCCGTCGGGGTTTCGACGGGTCGGATCAGGGGTAATCACAACCTCTAAATCAGGATCCCACATGTCCTTCAATCTGTCCTTTCCGACCGGCAGACCCGCAGAACCGGATGACGAGCAGACCAGCACGTTCAGTGCTGCCTATCCCGACCCATCCGTTGCCGGCGCCGTTGTGGATGACCTGGAAAGGGCCGGCCTTCGTCCAACGGTGATCTCCCCGCTCGGGCCGTGGACGCTTTCCGCTCTTCCCGATCCGGGGATCAGGATCTTCGAGCACCCCATAGTCACTGCCGCCACCGGGGCTCTCGCCCTAGGCTCGATCACCGCCCTGGCCTCTTTGATCTGGCTGGATGGGCGGCACTGGTTGTTGTACGGCGCTCTCGGATTCGTCGTCGGCGCCTTGACCGGATGGCTCGGTAGTGCCATGTCCGCCACCGGGCATCCCCCCCGCCGCGAAGACCTTCTCGCCCATCCCGGCGGCGGTCTGACCATCGAGGTCGAGGCCCGAGAGCCACGCAAGGCCAGGCTCGCCGAATCCGTCATGGGTCGTCACGAGCCGATCTTGTTCACGGCCAAGACGAAACCTGGCTCTCGAACTCCCAGCGAGCGCGTGATGTGGGAGCACGACGAAGGTCTTTCGCCGCTCGAAGCGCTATCCGTCTGGGTCGAGGCCCGGGAACGAAGCCCTCGGCCGGCGCCCCCGCGCGGTCGTCATCTCGACAGTCATCGTCTGCGATCCTGAGGAGTTCCTCCCAGGCCAACCAGGCTCTCGCCCGCTATGTCGGCCCTTTGCACTATGGCCATAGTGTTAATAGATTTGGGGTTTGTTAGGTAGCTAACGATCCGGAGGCGGACGTTGAGAAAGCTGGTAGCGGGTGCCTTCCTCCTGGCGATCGTGTCCGTTGCATGTGGAGGGGCCGGATCCGAGGGCGACGGCCCGCTGGTGGTGTATTCCGGCCGAGCCGAGGAGCTGGTCGGACCACTCTTCGATCAGTTCGAGGCTGAATCGGGGATCGACCTGGAGATCAGGTATGCCGATTCGAGCGAGCTTGCCGCAACACTTCTTGCCGAAGGAGAGGAAACCGCGGCTGATGTCTTCTTCGCCCAAGACCCTGCCTCGTTGGGCGCCGCCGCCGGTCTCATGGCCCCGCTTTCCGATGAGACACTCGATCTGGTCGACGCGCGGTTCCACGATCGAGACGGCCGGTGGGTCGGGACCTCCGGCCGGGTGAGGGTCGTCGTCCACAACACCGACATCGATCTGCCTCTGCCTCAGACCATCGACGAAGCAGTCGACCCGGCCTGGGCCGGTCAGATGGGGGTAGCGCCCACGAACGGCTCTTTCCTCGCCTTCGTGTCGGCCATGATTCTCGAACGCGGCGAGGATGGGACTCGTGCGTGGCTGGAAGCTCTGGCAGCCAACGACCCTGTCGAGTTCGACGGCAACGCGCCGATAGTCGAAGCCACCGACACCGGCGAGCTGGGGGGTGGGCTGGTGAACCACTATTACCTGCTTCGTCTGCGCGCTGAAGGTCAGGGCAACAACACGGAGAACTACTTCATCCCGGCCGGCGATGTCGGATCGCTGGTGATGCCGGCCGGTGTCGGAGTCATGGCGAATACCGAGAGTCCAGAGGCGGCGCAGGCATTCGTCGACTTTCTTCTCGCTGATGAAGCGCAGACCTACTTCGCCACCGAAACCTTCGAGTTCCCACTGATCGATGGTGTGCCCCAACCCGATGGAGTCCCACCTCTCTCCGAGATCGCAGCCCCCGACATCGACCTGAGCGAGCTCGCCGGTGTGCTCGCCCTGGCCACACGTCTAGTGGCCGAGGCCGGCCTGGTGTGAGTTGACTGCCGGGCCGCTGACGGCGCATCGGCCCGAGGTCGGGCAGATTCGACGTCGTGGCGGCTGGGGCTGGTGGGTCGCCGCGGGTGTGGCGCTGCTCCCCGTGCTCATCCCGCCGGTAAGTCTGCTGTTCCAGGTCATCGGGACCGGTACGACCCTGGCCGTCCCGCCGGGACGCCTCGCCGAGCTGATGCTGAACACTGCGGTGCTCACGGTCGCCGTCACCATCACGGCCGTCACCATCGGCCTGGCCACGGCATGGACGACAACCAGGGTGGCGCTTCCTTTTCGCAAGGGATGGATGACATTGGCTGCGCTCCCCCTGGTCGTCCCCTCCTATGTGGCGGCACTAAGCCTTATCGCCGCCACCGGGCCTTCGGGAGTCATCGTCGACACCCCGACGCCATACGGATTCGTCGGCTCATGGTTGGTGCTCTCGGTGTTCACCGCGCCACTGGCCCATCTCACGCTGATCCCAGGGCTGCGGACGATCGATCCGGCGACGGAGGAGGCAGCGACCGGACTTGGGGCGAGTCGATGGCGGGTCTTCGCGACTGTGACGCTTCCCCAGTTGAAGCCGGCGCTCGTCTCATCCGGTCTCCTGGTCGGGCTCTACACCATCTCCGACTTCGGCGCGGTGTCCCTGCTTCGCTACGACACCTTCACCCGCGCCATCTACACGCTCTACCGGGGGCAGATCGACCGACGCCCGGCCGCAACGCTGTCCCTGATCCTGATGGCTCTTGCCATCGTGATCCTCCTCATCGAGCGCCGGTATCGCGCCAGAGTCCCCCTTCACTCCCGACGACCACGCAGGGCCCGCCCGCTTCTCGCTCTGTCGGGCTGGCCGCGCGCCGCCTCGATCTCGGCGCTGACTCTCTACGTCCTCGTCGCCCTCGGTGTCCCGCTGGTGGTCATGGCAGCGAGCGTCGCCCGCGGGCTCGAGTCCGAGCAGATCGTGGGGTCCCTCGGTGCGGAGGCGGTCCGGTCGCTAGGAGTGGCGATCGTCGCCGCCCTGGTGACCGTGGTTCTCGCCTTTCCCGTGGCGATGGTCACCACCCGAAGACCGGGGCGTCTGTCGGGCTGGGTGGAGTCCGCAATGTGGGGCGCCTACTCCCTCCCTCACATCGCAGTTGGCGTGGCGGCGGTGGGTTTCGCCCTCAGCTCGGCCCGATCTCTCTATCAGACCCTCGTCTATCTGGTCATCATCTACAGCGCGATCTTTCTTCCTCAAGCGGTCGGAGCAGCGCAGGACTCGCTGGTCCGCGCCAGTCCCGACCTCGAAGATGCGTCCCGTGGCCTGGGTCGGGGACCGGTGGCAACGTTGATGCGTGTGACGCTGCCCCTAGCCTGGCCGGGGTTGCTGGCAGGAGCCGCGCTCGTCTTCCTCAGTGTCATGAAGGAGCTGCCGGCAACGCTGCTCCTCCGCCCCAACGGCTTCGAGACGCTGGCGATAAGGATCTGGAGCTCGACTGCGGAAGGCTTCATCACCCGCGCCTCCGCTGCCGGGCTTGTCCTCCTCGCGGTTTCGATCGTGCCACTCTTTCTCGTGATGTCACGTGAGCTCAGCGACTGACCGCCTCGCCATCCGCGCCCGGGACCTGACCAGGTCGTTCGGCGACGCCATCGCCCTGGACCATTTCAGCCTCGACGTCTGGGAAGGCGGGGTGGTGACCATCCTCGGCCCCTCGGGGTGTGGCAAGACCACCGCGCTGCGGGTCATCGCCGGATTCGAGAACGCCGGTGGCACGGTCGAGATCCATGGCCGCACCGTGCTTGCACCCGGGGTCTTCACCCGCCCTGAGCGGCGGCGGGTGGGAATGGTGTTCCAGGACTACGCCCTGTTCCCTCATATGACCGTTGCCGGGAACGTCGCCTACGGGCTGCCCCGGGGTGATCGGAGTCCCCGGGTCGGCGAGGTCCTCGAGCTGGTCGGTCTGACCGGGTTGGAGAGCCGGATGCCAAATGAGCTCTCGGGGGGCCAACAACAGCGAGTCGCCCTCGCCCGGGCCCTCGCCCCGAAGCCGGAGGTGATCCTGCTCGACGAGCCATTCAGCAACCTCGACGCCAGTTTGCGGGACCGCGTGCGGCGCGAGCTGCGCATCATCCTGACCGAGGCACGCACCACGGCTGTCTTCGTCACTCACGATCAGGAGGAGGCACTGGCTACGTCCGACATCGTGGCGGTAATGCGAGACGGCCGGGTCCTGCAGGCCGACACCCCGGGCCATCTCTATTCCAATCCGGCCGACCGGTGGGTGGCCGAGTTCCTCGGCGACGCCGATGTGCTCGACTCGGTGGCGCGCGACGGTCGGGTAGACACTCCGGTCGGTGCCTTCGACACCGATCTCCTCGGCAGCGTGTCGGTTGTCGTCCGGCCGGAGAATGTGCAGATCTCGCTGGGCGAGACTCCGAACGCCGTGGTGGCGGGGTCCGAGTTCTTCGGTCATGACCAGCTGGTGACCCTCGCTTTGCATCAGGGCACGCGGGTTCGGGCCAGGATCGGCCCCCGTCCCATCTACCAGGTGGGCCAGCCCGCTCGGGTGCGAGCGACCGACGCCCGCATATTCGCGCGAGGCTGATCGCCCTAGCCTGAACCAAGTGGACTCGGCCCTGGCCCTCCTCGCGGCGCTGGCCGCTTCGTTCTTCGCCGCCGATCTCTGGCTCGACTACCGAAGACGGCCCCGCCCCCACATCGCCGCCTACGGGACCGGCATGACCATGTTCGCCATCGCTACCTGGGCTTTCTTCCTGGGGATCACGATCGGCTGGACCGGGCCGATGTACCGCATCTTCTATCTATTCGGTGCCATCCTCAACATCCCGTTCCTGGCGCTGGGCTCGATGTTCCTGGTCGTCGGGAAGCGGTCGGGTCACATAATGGCCATCGCCCTCGGCGCCTTGACCGCTATCTCGACCACCCTGACGGCCACAGTGCCGTTCGCCAATCCGTTGCCTGAGACCGGGGTACCTCACGATGTGTTCGCCTCGGGCTTCGGGCCGAGGTTGTTCGCCATCATCGGCGGGGCCATGGGGGCGACGATCCTCGCCGTGCTGTCGATCGTGTCGATCTTCCGATTCTGGAAGCAGAACCGCCGGATCGTCTGGGGCAACCTCCTCATACTTGGTGGGACGGTGGCGGCGGCGTCAGGTGGCACCGGTCTCGCCCTGGGCGAGTCGAGCGCTTTTGCCCTCTCGCTGTTGGTGGCAGTGACCCTCATTTGGGCCGGTTATCGGGTGGCGTCGGGTGGGCGAAGCGCCACGGCCCGGGCCGAAGCAGAACTCGCCGACCTCTGAGCTTCGCCTGAGGTTCACCGGGATGTAATCGTCACGCGACCTTCTGTCCATCACACGCCCGTACGTTGGCCTTGCCAACGAAGGGACGGGAAATCTCCGCACCGACGAACCCCAGGGATGATCTGGCGAGATCGATCGAGGATCTAAAGGTGGCCGTGGACGTGCTCAACGCGGTCATTGCCACGAAGTGGGCCGGAGGTGCCGGGCCTGGCCCGAGCGGCCAAGTCACTGACCTCCGGGTCGCTCACGCATCGCTCGATCGAAGCGGCTCAACCCCCGATGTAGCTCATCTCGACGCGTGAGCCGATGCTCACCGTCTGTGCCGACCTGATCTCCGAGTAGCGGTCCTCCCGGCTAGACCAGACGCGGTCGATGACCGGTCCAACATCCTCCCCGGCCCTCATCGAATCGCGGAGGTTTGACCCGGCGGAGGCGAAAAGACAGGTGTAGAGAACACCTTCGGCAGAAAGCCGGGCCCGGGTGCATGACCCGCAGAATGGCCTGGTGACCGAGGCGATGACGCCCACCTCACCCTCACCATCGAGGTAGCGAAACCGGTTGGCCACCTCACCGGGGTAATTGGGCGGGATCGGGCTCGAGCGGGAAGACCTGATTGATGGCCGAGATCATCTCCTCGGCCGGCACGACGTCGTCCAAGCGCCAGCCGTTGGTGTTCCCGACGTCCATGTACTCGATGAAGCGGACGATGTGACCGGTGCCCTTGAAATGGCCCGCCATTTCGACGACGGCGTGCTCGTTCACCCCGCGCTTCACCACCGCATTCACCTTGATCGGGCCCAATCCGGCCTCGGCTGCCGCCTCGATCCCCTCGAGCACCGCCGACACCGGGAAGCCGACGTCGTTCATGCTCTGGAAGGTCGGGTCATCGAGGGCATCGAGACTCACCGTCACCCGACTGAGTCCGGCCGCGGCCAGGGATCGGGCCTTTCGGGTCAGCAGGGAGGCGTTGGTGGTCAAGGTCAAATCCTCGACCCCATCGATCGAGGCCAGACGGCCGATCAACTTCTCCAGATCCCTTCGAAGGAGCGGCTCGCCCCCGGTGATCCGCACCTTCTCCACGCCCCGGTCGACGAACAACTGGGTGAGAGTGGCGATCTCCTCGAAGCTCAGCAACTGGTCACGGGGCAAGAACTCGTGGTCCTTGCCGAACAGCTCCTTGGGCATGCAGTAAGTACATCGGAAGTTGCATCGGTCGGTGACGGAGATGCGAAGGTCACGAACCGGGCGTTGAAACTGATCGACGAGGGCACTCATCGCCCCCAACGTTATTTGCCGTTGAGCCCAATGTCTCGTGACGCCGTCGCCGTGAGCCGTTAGCGTGAGCGACGATGCCGGAGGGGCCGCTGCAGGTGTCGATGACCATCGATCCGGACGCCGTCACGGCCCAGGTCAACCGTCGGGTCTTTGGCTCGCTCGTTGAGCACATGGGCCGGGGTGTATACGGGGGGCTGTACGAGCCGGATCATCCCCATGCAGACGGGGACGGCTACCGCACCGATGTCCTGGCCCTGGTGAGAGAGTTGGGCGTGAGCATCGTCCGCTACCCGGGTGGGAACTTCGTCTCCGGTTATCGGTGGGAGGACGGCGTGGGGCCGGTTGGGCGGCGCCCGGCTCGATTCGACCGGGCGTGGCGGAGCATCGAGCCCAACGTGTTCGGCCTCGACGAGTTCGCCCGCTGGTCGGCGAAAGCTAGGACCGACATCATGTTGGCGCTCAATCTGGGGACGCGAGGTGCCCGGCAGGCTGCAGAGTTGGTCGAATACGCCAACGTCACCGGTGGGACCAGGCTCTCGGAACTGCGCCGCCGCCACGGTCGAGAACAGCCCTATGGGGTCAGGACCTGGTGCCTCGGCAACGAGATGGACGGCCCCTGGCAGATCGGCCACAAGTCCGCCGAGGAGTACGGAAGGCTCGCCTTCGAGACCGCCAATGCGATGCGGGCGGTCGACCCCACGCTGGAGCTCGTGGCATGTGGCAGCTCCGGAAGATCGATTCCCAGCTTCGGCACCTGGGATGAAACGGTGCTGGACCATTGCTACGAGGTAGTCGACCTGATCTCTGCCCACGGCTACTACGACCCCGAGGCTTCCGACCTGCCCAGCTTCATCGCTTCATCGGCGGCGATGGACGAGCAGATCCGCCAGGTGGTGGCGATAGCCGATCGAGTCGGGAGGAGGAAGGGGATGGCCAAGCGGCTGGGGATCTCATTCGACGAGTGGAACGTCTGGTACATGGGGCGCCATGAGTCGCAGGAGTTCACCCCCGAGTGGAGGCGAGCGCCACGACTGTGTGAGGACGACTACACGAGCACCGACGCCGTGGTGGTGGGATCGCTCCTAATCACATTGCTCCGTCACGGGGACCGGGTGGCCCTCGCCTGCCAGGCTCAACTCGTCAACACCATCGCACCGATCCACACCGAGCCGAACGAGCCGGCGCGGCGCCAGGCCATCTTCCACCCGTTCGCCCTCACCTCACGTCATGCGGTCGGTGATGTCATCCACTCCGCCGCGCTCGGCCCGACTGTGCAGACCCGAGTTCACGGCGAGGTCCCCGTCTTCGACGGGGTGGTGACCCGCGACAACGCCACCGGGGCTTTCACCTCGTTCTCCGTGAACCGCTCGACCACGGATCCGATTCAGCTCGCTGTCGATCTGAGCTCTCTCCCCGAGGTTCGAGTCGTCGAGCATGTCCTCCTCGATGGCGGCAAGACGGGGGCCAGGGAGCCTCACCCGGCCACGTGGGAGCATGCCGGCGGAGAGGTGGCCCTGCTCCTCCCCCCCGTCTCCTGGTCGATGCTCCGACTCGCCACGACCTGAAAGCCGAAGGCTGCAGAATTTCACCGGAATCGGCCGCATCGCCGCGGAGCGGCTGGCTATGTTGAAATCGTTATCGACATCGTTTTCTGACAACGATTTCAAACCGGCGAGGCGGCGGGATGAGGCCAACGACGAACAGAGTGACCATCGGTGATGTGGCCGCCACCGCCGGGGTTTCGATCGCCACCGTTTCCCGCGTGGTCAACGGTCGTTACGGAGTGGCCCACGACACGTCGTCCCGGGTGCAGGCGGTAATCGACGATCTGGGATACGAGTCGAGTCTGGTAGCGAGGAGCCTGCGCATCCACCGCACCAGCGTCATCGGGATCATCGTCCCCGACCTCGAGCCGTTCAGCACCGAGCTGCTCAAGGGGGCGGCCCGGGCCATTCACTCGACAGGCTACGAGCTCATCGTGTGCGCTGGGGACGGCCATGTCGGGGCACAAGTGGGTTGGGAACGTCGCTACCTCTCCCGGCTCAACGGCACACTGGCCGATGGGACGCTACTGGTCACTCCCACTGTCGTCGACGTCGCCCACGCCGCGCCCGTCGTCGTCATCGACCCCCACGCCGGCCCCTCGCCCCTGCCGACAGTCGCCTCCCAGAACCTGGAGGGGGCGATCACGGCGACCGACTACTTGATCGGTCTGGGTCACCGTCGGATCGGATTCATCGGCGGCCGTCCCGACCTGGAATCGGCCCGGCTCCGGGAGGAGGGCTACTTCAAAGCGCTCGAGCAGGCGGGGATCGAGTTCGACCCCGGACTGGTTCGAGTCGGCGAGTACACCCGGGAGGCAACGGAGGGCCCGGCCCACGAACTGCTCGAGATGAGCAATCCCCCGACTGCGATCTTCGCCGCCAACGACGTGTCGGCAATCGCCACGATGGATGTCGCCCAATCGCTGGGGCTCTCGGTGCCGGACGACGTGTCGGTGATCGGCTACGACAACATCCTCGAGTCGGCGCTGTCGTCGCCGTCATTGACCACGATCGACCAGTCCATCCAGGAGATGGGCTACGAGGCAACGCGCCTTCTCGTCGAGCTTATCGATGACCCCGACCAGGATCCGGCGCACCTGACCCTTCCCACCGAGCTGATGGTCCGGCAATCATGCCGGGCCGTGACTGCATAGATCGAAATCGAGGAGGAGAACACACCCAGACCCTGACTGAAAACGATTACAACGACGGAGGCAAGCGAAGGAGGAACATGTGGAACCGGTGAGACGATCCATGGCGATCCTCGCCATCCTGGCCCTGGTCCTGGCCGCCTGTGGCGGTGGAGGGAGCGGCGAGGACGCGACCACCACTACTGGCGGCGCGGTAACCGAGACGACGGCGGCCGAGGCGGCGACCACAACCGCCGCAGCCGAGGAGCCGGCGGAGGAGGTCACCATCGAATGGTGGCATATTCAGAACACAGACCCGATGATGACGTTGTGGCAGGACATGGCCGACGAGTTCATGGAGGCCAATCCCAACGTCCAGATCAACATCACAGTGATGGAGAACGAGGCGTTCAAGGCGGCGCTTCAAACCAATCTCCAGGCCGGTGACGTGCCGGACCTCTTCCAATCCTGGGGTGGCGGTGGCCTGCGTGAGCAGGTGGACGCCGGCCTGGTGCAAGACATCACCGACGCTTCCTCCGGGTTCATCGGCAACTTGAACGAGGGCGCGGTCGGGCTCTACAACGTGGATGATGTCCAATATGGCGTACCGTTCAACCTGGGCATGGTCGGGTTCTGGTACAACAAGGACCTGTTCGCCCAGGCAGGGATCGATGCCCCACCGGCTACCTGGGACGAGTTCCTCGAGGATGTCCAGGCCCTGAAGGACGCCGGGATCACGCCGATCGCGGTCGGCGCCGGAGACAAGTGGCCCGCTCACTTCTACTACTCGTATCTGATGATCCGAGAGGGTGGCGAGGCGGCGATGGAGACCGTGACGGAGACGCTCGACTTCAACACGCCCGAGTTCATCGAGGCGGGCAATCAATTGCAGCGTCTCATCGACATGGAGCCCTTCCAGCCGGGCTTCCTGGCCGCGCCGTGGGATGCTCCCGACGGTGAGTCGGGGACGATCGGCACCGGAGCGGCCGCGATCAGCCTGATGGGGCAATGGGGACCGGGCGCCTATGCCAACCAGTCGGGCATCGGGACCCCTGAGGACCCGATCGAGGAGCGGCTCCCCGCTGAGTTCGGCTGGTTCCCGTTCCCGGCGGTCGAAGGTGGTGCCGGCGCTGCGACCGACGGTTTCGGTGGCGGCGACGGGTTTGCTGTCGGCAAGGATGCACCACCAGAGGCAGTTCAGTTCCTGGAATACATCACTGCCGTCGAGCAGGCGATTCGGACCGGCGAGACAGGGACCACCCTTCCGGTCACCGCGGGCGCCGAGGTGTCCGTGACCGATCCGCTGCAGCAGGAGGTGCTGGCGGGACTGGGACAGGCGGGCTTCGTCCAGCTCTATCTGGACCAGTACTTCTCCCCTGAGCTTGGCGCCGCGGTCAACGACGCGGTGGCCACCCTGTTTGCTGGGACCGCCACCCCCGAGGAAGTCACCGAGTCCATCACGGCGGCGGCCGGTTAGCCACCAGCCGTATCGTGAGCAAAGTCGTGGAGGGCCGCCGGTCCGGCGGCCCTCCACCATCGAGCAACGGATCGTGACCAGCGATCCACAAGTCAAGGTGACGCGCCCCGGTCGAGTAGTTCGACGCGCCGAGGGACTGCACCCTGGCCGGTCATTCTTGCCTTCCTGCTGCCTGCCCTGGCGCTCTACACCCTCTTCGTCCTCTACCCGATCACCCAGAGCATCCGCTACAGCGGGTACGACTGGAACGGGCTGGAGCCGCTCACCGATTGGGTGGGCTTGCAGAACTTCAGAGACGCTTTCGCCGACCCGTTGTTCATCGAGGCGATCACCCACAACGGGATCATCATCGGGCTCTCGCTGCTTCTCCAGATCCCTTTCGCAGTCGCCCTCGCCGTGCTCCTCACTCGCAACCTGAAGGGGCGCGGGGTGTTCCGGACCATGTACTTCGCCCCTTTCATCCTCTCCGAGGTGGTCACCGGGGTGGTGTGGCGCCAGATCTATCGGCCCGACGGCCTCTTCGACCAGATCCTGGGCTCGGGTGGGCGCCGGCGACGTCACCAGGGAGTGGCTGGCCGACCCTCAAGATCGCCCTCTACAGCCTGTTCTTCGTCATCTCCTGGAAGTACTTCGGCTTCCACATGGTGCTTGATCCTGGCCGGTCTCCAGCTCATCCCCACCGAGCTCGAGGAGGCGGCGGCCATCGACGGCGCCTCCTGGTGGCAGGGCTTCCGTTACGTCACCCTTCCCCTGCTCGGGCCCACCATCCGGGTTTCGATGTTCCTCTCCATCATCGGCGCCCTGCAGCTCTTCGATCTGGTCTGGGTCACCACCAAAGGTGGGCCGGTGAACGCCACCGCCACCATGGCCACCTACCTGGTCGATTGGGGCTTCCGCAGAACTCAATTCGGCTATGCCAGCGCCATCTCGGTGATCGTCTTCGGGCTCTCCTTGATCGTGGCACTCCTCTATCAACGATTCGTGTTGCGGCGTGACCTGGAGGGGGCGCTGACCACATGACCGCAGTAACAGCTCCCACCAGCAATTCGCCCCGGAAATACGACTTCGGCCGTGGGCTGCTCTACGTGATCGCAGTCGTGGTCCTGCTGGTGATCGTGGTACCGCTGAGCTTCTCGATCATCGGCGGATTTCGGAGCAACGCCCAACTCGCCGCCGACCCGGTGGCACTCCCGAATCCGTGGATCTTCACCAACTACCAGACCGCGCTCACCGACCCGGACTTCTATCGAGTGGGTGAAGAACAGCGTGCTGATCGCGCTGATCACCACTGCCCTGGTCCTCCCCGCCGCGTCCCTGGCTGCGTTCGTGATCGCCCGCTACCGGTTCCGGGGCCGGGAGTTCTTCTTCGCCCTGTTCACTCTGGGGCTGTTGTTCCCGGTCGCAGTGGCCATCCTTCCCCTGTTCATCACCCTGCGCCAGACCGGCCTGCTCAACAGCCCTCTCGGCATCGCCCTCCCCCAGGCGGCGTTCGGGCTCCCGCTCTCGATCGTCATCCTTCGCCCGTTCTTCCGCAGCATCCCCCGTGACCTCGAAGACGCAGCCGCTATCGACGGCTGCGGCCCGCTGCGCTTCTACTGGTCGGTCATGCTCCCCCTGTCCCGCCCGGTGTTGAGCACGATCGCGGTGCTCACCGTGGTTGGCAGCTGGAACGCCTTCCTGCTTCCGTTGCTGGTGTTGATCCAACCGGAGCAGTGGACCCTGCCACTCGGCATCAACAACATCTCGGCTCAGTACGTGACGGACACCGCGATGATCCTGGCCTACACCACGCTGGCCATGATCCCGGCCCTGATCTTCTACTTCATCGCCCAGCGTCAGATCGTGAGCGGTCTCACCGCAGGAGGAGTCAAGGGATGACTGCGGTCACCGTCGACGGTCAGCAGCCGGCCTACCGCGATCCCGGCCTCTCAGTTGGCGAGCGGGTCGAGAGTCTGCTGGAGATGATGACTCTCGAGGAGAAGGTCGCCCAACTGGGGAGCGCCTGGGTCTTCCAACTGACCGAGGATGGGCGGCTCTCCGACGAGAAGGCCCGGGACCTGCTCGAGTGACGGCCTCGGCCACGTGACCCGGATCTCCGGGGCCAGCGACCTCGGGGCTGAGGACGCGGCCCGGCTTGCCAACGAGATCCAGCGCTTCCTCCTCGAGGAGACCCGACTCGGCATCCCGGCAATCGTCCACGAGGAGATCTGTTCCGGGCTGATGTCGCGCTACGCCGTCGTCTACCCGCAGGCGATCGGTGTGGCCGCCACCTGGGATCCCGATCTCGCCCGGGAGATGGCCACCGCGGTTCGTCGTCAGATGCGAGCCATGGGCGCACATCACGGCCTTTCCCCGGTCCTCGACGTCGCAAGGGACCCGCGCTGGGGCCGGACCGAGGAGACCTTCGGAGAGGACCCCTACCTCGTCGCCCGGATGGGAATCGCCTTTGTCGAGGGGCTGCAAGGCGCCGATCTGACCGAGGGCGTGGTGGCGACCGCCAAGCACTTCGTTGGGTACAGCGCCTCCGAGGGAGGCTTGAATTGGGCTCCACCCCATCTGCCCCCCGGGAGCTGCGGGAGGTCTACCTCCATCCATTCGAAGCGGTCGTGGCCGCCGGGGCATGGTCGGTGATGAACGCCTATCACGAGCTCGATGGGATACCTTGCGGCGCCGACCGCGACCTGCTCACGGTGCTGCTTCGGGAACATTGGGGATTCGAAGGGACCGTGGTGTCCGACTACTTCGCGGTCCGGCAATTGGCCAGCTACCACCACGTGGCGAGAGACGCCACGGACGCGGCGGGGACCGCCCTCACTGCCGGGATCGATGTCGAGCTTCCCGGGACCGACTGCTACGGGGCGCCGTTGATGGAAGGTGTGAAGAGCGGGGCGATCGACGTCGGTGTCGTCGACACGGCGGTGAGGAGGGTCCTGAGATCGAAGTTCGAATTGGGCCTCTTCGAAGGGCCCTTCGTTGACCCCGACATCGTCTCGAACAAGATCGAGGGACTCTCAGAAGGGGAGCTGGCCCGCCGGATCGCCGTGAAGAGCATGGTTCTCCTGGCCAACGACGGGGCACTCCCCATCACCTCTGGGGTCGGGTCGATCGCCGTCATCGGGCCGAATGCGCACGACCCCCGAAATCTGTTCGGTGACTACACCTACCCGGCCCACATCGAAGCACTGGTCGACATGCAATCGGGCGACAATGTGTTCGGGGTGCCTTTCTCCGGGGAGGTGAGCCTCGAAGGCTCCATGAAGCCAGCACTCTCTGTCTTCGATGCCCTCCACGACCGTTTGGGAGATCGCGTCGGGTATGCCCGGGGTTGTGGCGTCGACAGTCCGTCGCGCGATGGGTTCGCGGAGGCGGTTGCCCTGGCCCGAGATGCAGACCTGGCGGTGATGGTCATGGGAGACAAGGCGGGTCTGACCAGCGAATGCACCTCCGGCGAGGGACGGGACCGTCTCTCGCTTGACCTTCCCGGCGTACAGGAGGATCTGGTCCGGGCGGTCATCGAGACCGGGACCCCGGTCGTGCTGGTGCTGGTCACCGGCCGGCCCTGTGGGAGCCAGTGGGCCCATGAGCACAGCGCCGCCGTCGTCCAGGCCTGGCTACCGGGCGAGGAGGGAGCCGAGGCCATCGCCGATGTGCTCACCGGTGCGGTGAGCCCTGGCGGGAAACTGCCGATGTCGCACCCGCGGTCGGCAGGGCAGATCCCCGTCTACTACGGGCACAAGATCTCCGGGGGACGATCACAGTGGAAAGGTGACTACGTCGACGGCGAGGCCACCCCGCTCTACCCGTTCGGCCACGGTCTGGGGTACACCACCTTCCAGGTGTCGGACCTCGAGATGAGCACTGAAGAGGTCTGGTGGAATGGGGTAATCGCCGCCACGGCGACGGTGACGAACACCGGCAGCCGGGAAGGCGACGAAGTCGTCCAGCTCTACGTCAGCGACCCATCAGCCAGCGTGACCCGTCCGGTCCTGGAGTTGAAGAGCTTCGCCCGGGTGCATCTGCCGGCCGGAGCATCGTGCCGGGTGAACTTCCAGGTCCCGGTCGGCCAGCTCGGGTTCTACGACCGTGACCTCGAATACGTGGTCGAGCCCGGGTCGATCGACGTGCTGATCGGGACGTCGTCGACGGACCTCGCACTGGCAGGTTCCGTCAGTGTCGTACCGGACCCGACGGGCCGTCCCGTGGTCAAGCGGTTCGATGGGACGACGGAGGTGGTTCCTCTCCGCTCGAGCTGAGGATCCACGACCCAAGGCCGATAGGCAGCATCAGAGCCGGGACCAGCCACCCGACGTAGGGAATGAGCCATATGGCACCGGCAAGCAGAGACCCGAGCAGGATCGACCCGTACATCCCGCGCTCGCGCGGGAATGCCCGGCCCAGGGCAAGTGCGGCCGGGGCACCGGCTACCAGGGCCAGCACGAACACGATGCCCAGCAGTGCGACGACGAGGGGACCGAAGATCGCCAACAGGGGCAAGCTCGCCGACGGTGGGGCAAGTCTGGCGGCCAGTGCGGCGATGCCGGCCACGATCACCGGCGAGAGCATGATGAGAGCGCCGGATCCCAAGGCGCGCCAGGGTCTGGTCCTGACCATCTGAGCGGCGCGGTCGGTACGCCCCGGCCATCCCCACCCCACCAAAAGAGCAGCGGCGGTGAGCCCCAAGACGACCAGGAATCGGGTCACGATGCCCAGCGCCCTGATCCTGAGGTTCGCCGGCAAAGGGGTCTTGTGCGCCACCACGCCTCCCACCGTCGCCTGGTCGAGACCTTCGGCCTCGGATGGGGATCGATAGCCAAGATCCCCCGTCACATCGAGCGGCCCGGTCACGACGAGCCTGTTGACGCTCACGTCAACGTCTCCCCCCACACTGCCTGCCAGCTCGAGGGTCCTTTGCGAGCCTTCGAGGTCGGCTCCGACGGTGCCCGTCGCGCTCATTCGCACCGCCCAGACCAGGACGTCACCGTCGATCCGTGACTCGGGGCCCAGTTCGACGGTGACCGCGGCGCCAACAACGTCGCCGGACACGGACCCCGACACGGTGAGACGACTGCCGGAAAACCGCACCGAGCCACCTACTTCCCCGCTGATCGTCACGGTGGGTGCCAGCGCCAGCACGCTCCCGGTCACCTCGCCGCTGATGACGATCTCCTCTGCGGCGAAAGCGGTCAGATCACCTTCGATCCGACCCTCGACCAGCACCCGTGACCCAACGGCGTACAGGTCATCGGTGACGACGTCGTTCTCCGGGATGACCACGATGTCCGAGGCGGCGGTCTCCGCGGCATGGGCCGGGCTCGCCATGCAGGAGGAGAAAGAAACCCGATGCGGCGGCGCACAGCCCTGCCCTAGATGGGAAGCGCATCAGCGGCCAGATCGAGGAGTGACGAAGGGAAGATCCCCCAGAGAATCGTCGCCCCGACTGCCAGTGCCAGCACCCAACGTTCCGGGCCCACTCTCAGCGCCTCCTCATCTACGGCGTCATCCATGTACATGACGACGATGACCCTGATGTAGAAGGCAAAGGCGATCACCGAGGCCAGGACAGCCACCACCACCAGCCACTCGTAGCCCTCGGCCCAGGCGCCGGTGAACACACCGAATTTGGCAACGAACCCTGAGGTGAGGGGCAGACCACCCATCCCGAGAAGGAGGATCGTGAACGCGCCGGCGAGCAGTGGGCTCCGCCGGCCGAGGCCGCGGTACTCGTCGATGTTCGATCCCGCCCCATCAGGCCCGCTCACCACCGCCACGACGGCGAACGCGCCGATCAACTGGATCGTGTAGATGGCCAGGTAGAAGAGAATCCCCTCCGTGGAGCCGCCGACTACGCCGGTCAGGATGAACCCGGCATGGGCCACCCCCGAATAGGCAAGGAGGCGCCGGACGTCACTCTGGACCAAGGCCAGCACAGACCCGAGCAGCATCGACAACACCGAGATCGCCGCTACCACCGGGAGCCAGGCCGAGTCGAGATCGGGGAGCGCGGAGAGGAGGATGCGGGCGATGGCGGCGAATCCGGCGACCTTGGCCACCGCCGCCATGTATCCGACCAGTCCCGCCGGCGCCCCCTGGTAGACATCGGGGGCCCAGGTGTGAAATGGGGCCGCGGAGACTTTGAACCCGAGGCCGGCGACCACGAGACCGAGCCCGATGTAGATGATCGCCGGGCTGGAGACGATGAAATCCGCGAGGAGGGCTCGGATGGCGGTGATCTCGAACTCGCCGGTCCCGGCGTAGATGAGGGCGACGCCGTACACGAACACCGCTGAGGCGAAAGAGCCGAGCAGGAAGTACTTGATGGCAGCTTCCTCCGATTCACGCCGTTCCCGCGCCAGACCGGCCAGCACGTACAGGGAGATCGAGCCCACCTCGAGACCCAGGAACAACATGACGAGGTTGTTGGAGGCGACCATCACCGAGAACCCAGCGGTGGCCAGCATGACCAGGGCGATGGCCTCGGCCCCGCGCCGTCCCAGACTCACGATGAATCGCCACCCCGCGGCCAGACCGAGGGCGGTGGCGACAATCAGGGCTAGCCGGGCGAACACGGCGAATCCGTCCATGGTGATCAGGCCCGAGAAGGCGACCAGGCTCGCTGTGTCCCCGGTGGCGATGGCGTCGGAACCTTGCACCCACTGCAAGACGGTCAGCCCGCCGGCGACGGCGAGGGTCGCGCCCGTCACCCAGCCGAGGACCCGCGCGGCCGGCTTCCATTGCACATCGACCAGCAGCACCAAGGCCGCGCCGATGGCCAGCGTCAGATCGGGGGCGATGGCGATCCAGGAGATCTCCGGAGGTGTGATCATTCGCCGGCCTCCGCCACGTACACGTCGGCGAGGCGCCCCGGCTCAGGGACGACATGGCCGGTCTCGGCGACGATGTTGTCGATCACGGCCTCGGTCGAGGGGGTGATCTTGTCCAGGAGCAGGTTCGGATAAAGCCCGATGACCACGATCAGAACCGCGATCGGGACGAGCAGAGCGATCTCACGGCCGGAGAGGTCGGACAATGTCGTGTTCTCCTCCTTGTCAGGGACACCGGTGAACACCCGCTGGTAGGCCCAGAGGAGGTAGATCGCGGCGAGCACGACGCCGGAAGCGGCGATGATCGTCAGGCTGGGCAGAGCCGGGAAGCTGCCAATGAGCACGAGGAACTCGCCGACAAAGCCGTTGAGCCCGGGCAGGCCAATAGAGGCGAACGTCATGAAGAGGAAGAAACCGGCGAGAAGCGGCACTGTCTTTTGCAATCCGCCGAAGTCGGCGATCTTCTTGGTGTGCCTCCGGTCGTAGACCATCCCGACCAAGAGGAAGAGGGCGCCAGTGGTGAGACCGTGGTTCACGTTCTGGATCACCGCCCCTTGCAGCCCACCCGAGGTCAGGGCGAAAGTGCCGAGGACGATGAAACCGAGGTGGCTCACCGACGAGTAGGCCACCAGTTTCTTCAGGTCGGGCTGGACGATGGCCACCACCGCCCCGTAGACGATCCCGATCACAGCCAGGATCGCCATGATCGGGATGGCGTCGACCGATGCATCGGGGAACAGGGTGAGATTGAACCGGAGCAACCCGTAGGTCCCCAGCTTCAGGAGGACGGCGGCGAGTAGGACCGACCCGGCCGTCGGCGCCTCGACATGGGCGTCGGGAAGCCAGGTGTGGAAGGGAAAGAGTGGGACCTTGATTGCGAACGCGATGGCAAAAGCAGCGAAGAACAGCCTCTCGGCGCCGACCGACAAATCGAGGTTGGCCAGGTCGGACAGTGCGAAAGACGGAGACCCCTCCTGAGTGGAGTAGGCGAGGGCGAGCCCGATGATCGCCGCCAGCATCAGCGCCGACCCGAAGGCGGTGTAGATGAAGAACTTGACTGCGGCGTAGATCCGGCGCTCGGCACCCCAGATCCCGATGATGAAGTACATGGGGATCAACATCGCCTCGAAGAACACAAAGAAGAGGAACAGATCCAGAGCGAGAAACGCCCCGATCAGACCGGCCTCGAGGAAGAGGGTGTAGACCACGAACTCCTTGGTCCGGGTGGTGATCGTGGTGGACGCGCCGAGGGCGATCGGCACCAGGAGCGTGGTGAGCGCCACCATCGGGAGTGAGATCCCGTCGACGCCGAGATTCCAGGCGATCCCCCACGGCTCGTACCAGGGCACATCGACGACGTATTGGAACCCGGCCGAAGGCTCGAAGACCCAGAAGAGATAGCCGGCAAGCGCCAGCGGCATCACCGAGAGTGCGATCCCGAGGGAGAGATGGATCTCCCTCCGTCGGGCCGGGATCAGCATCACGATCATGGCCGCGGCCACGGGGAGCAGGACCAGGGCTGTTAACACCTCATCAACTCCCCGCCACCAGCCACACCACTACCACCAGGGCGCCGGCCAGGAAGAGCACGCCATAGTTGCGGACGAAGCCGGTCTGGAGAGGCCGGGCCCAGTCGCCGGCAGTGCGGACCACCCGTCCTACCCCATTGACCGCCCCGTCGACCACCCCGGCATCGACCGAGAACGCGGTTGCCTCGGCCAGGCGGCGTCCCGGGGCCACCAGGGCCCGCCCGTAGAGATCGTCCACCCCGTAGGCCTGCTCCCACGTCCCCCACATGGGCTCGAAGGACTCTTCGAATTGGCGCCACCGCACGGGAGGGCGTCGGTAGGCGAGATAACCGAACGCGGCTCCGGCCCCCGCGGCCAAGATGGACAGCCCGGCGAGCACGGCGAGGGTCAACCAGTCGGTTGGCGCCTCCTGAATGTGAACCCCTTCGAAGCTGGGCTCGAGAAAATGCTCGAGGGAGAGCCGGAACGGGGTGTTGACCAAACCCCCGACGATGGACAGGACCGCCAGTGCGATGAGGGGCAAGGTCATCACCCGAGGCGACTCGTGGGGATGGGCGTCCTCCTCCCAGCGAGGCTCCCCGAGGAAGACCAGCACCCACAGCCGGGCGATGTAGAACGCGGTGAGGAGAGCGGTGATCAGCCCGATGATCCACAGGAAGTAGAACCAGCCTCCCCTGGCGAATTCGGCGCCCAAGATCTCGTCCTTGGACCAGAACCCGGCGAGAGGCGGTATCCCGGCCAAGGCCAGTGCCCCGACTGCCATGCTGATCGCGGTCACCGGCATCTTGCGGAACAGCCCCCCCATCCGGTGCATGTCCTGCTCGTCGCTCATGGCGTGGATGACCGAGCCGGCGCCAAGGAAGAGAAGGGCCTTGAAGAAGGCGTGGGTCATGAGATGGAAGACCCCGGCGACGTAGGCGGTGGCGCCGACGGCCATGAACATGAACCCGAGCTGGGAGATGGTCGAGTAGGCCAGCACCTTCTTGATGTCGCGCTGCGCCAAGGCAATGGAGGCCGCCCAGATTGCGGTCAGGGCGCCCACCGAGGCGACCACCATCGAGGCGAACGGGGTGAACTCGTAGATGGGGGCGGAGCGGGCGATGACGTACACCCCTGCGGTCACCATGGTGGCGGCATGGATGAGGGCAGAGACCGGGGTGGGGCCTTCCATGGCGTCGGGCAGCCACACATAGAGCGGGATTTGTGCGGATTTCCCTGCCGCTCCCACCAGGAAGAGCAGCCCGATGGCGGTTGCCAGCCCGCTGGTCAACTCTTCGCCGGCACGCTCGAAGATCCCGCTGAACGAGAGGGTCCCGAAGGTGGCGAACACCAGCATCAGGCCGATCATGAACCCGAGATCGCCGATCCGGTTCACAACGAACGCCTTCTTGGCGGCTCCGGCCGCGCTCGGCCGGGTGTACCAGAACCCGATCAACAGATACGAGCAGAGCCCGACCAGCTCCCAGCCAAGGAACAACATGGCGTAGTTGCCTGCGAGCACCAGGGTGAGCATCGATGCGGCAAAGAGGTTGAGGTTGGTGAAGAAGCGGTGAAACCGCTCGTCGCCGTGCATGTAGCCGATGGCAAACACGTGGATGAGGGCTCCGACACCGGTCACCACCAGCACCATCAGGGCGGCGAGCGGGTCCCACAGCAATTCGAAGCTGGCCCCGATCGCCGGCATCCACTCCCAGAGGGCGATGGTGATGGGCTCGGCCCCTCCCTGGAAGAAGGGGACCGCCGCGATGGCGGCGATGACGAACGCCCCGCCGATGGCAGCCGCAGCGAGCCAGCCGCTCAGCGGCTCCCTGATGTATCGGCCGAAGAAATGAAGAAACACCGCCCCGGCGAGGGGGAGGGCGATGACAAGCCAGAGAAAATCAACCACGGAGCTCACTCAGCTCGTCCACCGAGGCGGTGGCCCGTCGTCGGAAGATGGCGACGATGATGGCGAGACCGACCACCACCTCGGCCGCAGCCACCACCAGGATGAAGAACACCGCCACCTGCCCGTTGAGGTCGTTCATGGCCCGACCCGCCGAGATCAGGGTGAGATTGACCGCGTTGAGCATCAGCTCGATGCACATGAACATGACCAGGGCGTTGCGACGGAGGAGGATGCCGAGAGCGCCGATCAGGAACAGCGCCGCGGCCAGGGCCATGTACCAACCGACTGGGACCATTTAGTGGCCCCTCGCACAAATACTTGTGGCATCTCTCCGGCCCTCGACGCCCCTGGCGGCGTCGAAGTGCTCGCCGCAGCTCCCCGGCTGCGACTCGCGCTTCTCCTGGCCAGATGTCGCCGATGGCTCGGAGACACGCACACTATTTGAGCGAGAGACCACTATGCCCGCTTTCGCTTGAACTGGGCGAGAACGATGGCGCCGGCGGCCGCAATGGTCAGGAGCAGGGCGGTGGCCTCGAAGGCGAGCACCCAGTCGGTGAACAGCGGTTCGGCGATCGCCTGAATGGTGCCATTGGTGGCGTCCTGATCGACCGTGCTCGCCGCAGCAGGGACCCAGACGAAGTCCCCGAACAGGGCAACACCGGCCGCGAACATGATCACCACACCGGCGAGGGCGCCGACCCACACCCGCTGCATCGGCAGCGGCTCTTCCCGGGTCTCCTCCTTGTCCACCCCGATCAGCATGATCACGAACAGGAACAGAGTCATGACCGCACCGGCGTACACGATCACCTGCACCGCAGCGACTAGATGGGCGAGCTGGACGACATAGAGGATTGCGACGGAGAAGAGGGTCCCGAGAAGGCCAACAGCCGAGTAGATCGGGTTGCGGGCCACCACCACCGTCACCGCTCCGGCCAGGGCAGCGATCGCCGCGATCGCGAAGAGGATCGTCTCAATCATCGGCATCCCCGTCGCCGGCCCTGCGATCTCGCTCCTCCTGCGACGGCTCCGGCGACCAGTCCCCTGGGCCCGGAGTCCCCTGCCACATCTTGACCCCTTCATAGGCGGCGACACCTGCTGGGGCTGTCGCCCGCAACCAGCCATCGGCGGTATCGAGCTCGTCGAGGTCGGCCAGCTCGTCGTCAGGGAACATGTGAGGGACCGATCCCCGCCGGTCCATGAGCAGCGTCTCCTTGGTGTAGATCGCGTCGTCACGGTTAGTCGTGGAGAATTCGAAGAGGCTCGTCATCGTGATGGCTTCAGTGGGGCAAGCCTCGACGCAGAGCCCACAGAAGATGCAGCGGAGCATGTTGATCTCGTAGACGTAGCCGAATCTCTCCCCGGGAGAAGTCGGGTTCTCCGGGTCGTTGTCCTGCCCTCTCACGTAGATGCACTGGGCCGGGCAGGCTCCGGCGCAGAGCTGGCACCCGATGCACTTCTCCATCCCGTCGGGGTAACGATTGAGGACATGGCGGCCGTGGAAACGTTGCGGCTTGACCCTCATCTCGTGCGGGTACTCGGTGGTGACGAGCTCATCACCCGCGATGGTTCGAATCATCGTCCCGCCGGTTACTCGAAGACCCTTGATCAGCTCCTTGATGAGACCCATCACTCAGCTCCAGGGCGCCCCGAATTGGCGGAACGATATGACGAAAGTGGACAGGACCAGCCAGGCCAGGGCGCCGGGGATCAGCCGCTTCCAGCCGAGCTGCATCAGCTGGTCGTAGCGGAGCCGGGGCAGGGTGGCCCTGATCCAGAAGAACAGGAAGATCAGGAAATAGGTCTTGGCCAGGAACCAGACGGTCGGCAGGATCCCCGAGACGATCGCCGGGACCGATCCCTCGAACGTGGGCCCGTTCCAGCCGCCCAGGAACAGAGAGGCGGCGATGGCGCACATCGAGAAGATGTTCACGTATTCGGCGAGGAAGAACATGGCGAATCTCATCCCCGAATACTCGGTGTGGAAGCCGACGATCTCCTGCTCTGCCTCCACCAGGTCGAATGGGGCGCGGTTGGTCTCGGCGACTATCGCGATGAAGAAGATGACGAAGGCCACTATCTGGGGGAACACGTTCCAGCGCGGGATGAACTGCAGCACCGGTTCGAGGGCCGGGATGATGTCGCCCCAGGTCCCGGACTGACGTTCGACGATCTCGGCCAACGACAGGGTGCCCCCATCTCCCTGGGTGGCGGTGAACATGACCACGGCCACCATGGCCAATCCCATCGCCGCCTCGTAGGAGATCGCCTGGGCCGTGGCCCGCACCCCGCCGAGCAGCGGGTACTTCGACCCCGATGCCCATCCTGCCAGCACCACCGAATACACCGCCAGCGAGGACATGGCGAGGATGAAGAGCAGCCCGATGTTGAGGTCGGCGCCCTGCAAGGTCACCTCGTTCCCCCCGATCGTGAACGGCTTGCCCCAGGGGACCATCATGAAGATGAGGAAGGCGGGGACCACCGCCAGGAAAGGCGCCAGCAGGTACATCCCCAGCTCCACCTTGCGTGGGGTGACCGCCTCTTTGAAGAACAGCTTCAGGCCATCTGCGACCGTCTGCAGGATGCCCCAGGGCCCGGCCCGCTTGGGGCCGATCCGGTTCTGCATGTCGGCGAGGATCTTTCGCTCTGCCCACACGTTGATCAAGGTGGCCACCAACAACAGACCGAAGGTGAGGATCACCCGGAGGACGACGATCCAGAACTCGGGCCAGGTCATTTGCCCACCGCGGTCACCCTCACCACGGCCTCGGTGCCCAATGAGACTCGCGCCGGGTTGGTTGAACGGCACGAATACGACGCCTGAAGGTGTCCCCTCGTCGAGGACGGCGGCGAACTCCCCCTCACCGTGTTTGGTCACCACCTTTACCGCGTGTCCCTCCTGGGCACCTGCCTTCTTGGCGTCCTCCGGATTGAGATGGGCCACCGCCGTTGGGGCGAGCTGGTGCAGGAACGGGCTGTGCCTCATCATGACGCCATCGTCGTACAGGGTCCTGGCCACGTGCAGGATCAGCGGTGCGGACGGCGCCTTGTCCCCTTTCAGCGCCACGGGGATGTGGCTGAGGGTCTGCGTGCCCGACAAAGGCACGACCGCGCCGTCACGTGCCTCCCAGTCGAGCAGATCCCAGGTGACGCCGACATAGGCGGGGGCAACCTCGGAGATCTCCTTGGCGATCGACTCCGCCGACCCCAAGCCAATCGGCCGACCTGCCCGCTCGGCCAGATCGGTGAGTATCTCCCAATCGGAACGGGCCTGTCCTGGTGCCGGAGCGATCACGTTCACCTTCTGGACGCGACCCTCGAGGTTGGTGATCGTGCCCTCTTTCTCGGCGAACCCGGCTGCAGGGAGGATCACGTCGGCGTCACGATTCGAGTCGTTGACGAACAAGTCGATGGAGACCGTGTACTCCGCCGATTCCAGGCCGAGCACCGCCTGTCTCGGGTCGGGCACATCCCGGATCGGATCGGCGCCCACCAAGAGGAGGAATCTGATCTCACCCGAGTCGAGCCCTTCGAGCATGGCCCTGGTGTCCTTGCCCCTCATCGTTGGCATCTCACCCCACGATTCGGCCAGCATGGTTCGCGCCGCATCGTCATCAGCCACCCGACCAGGCAGAAGGTCAGGTGCGAGCCCCATGTCGAGCGCACCGAAGATGTTGCCCCGACGGCCGAGGGGCAGGATCCTCGCCGAGCCCGACTTGTTGCGAACGTGGGCCGCCACCGACTCGGCCAGCTTGGGGCCATCGGCGAAAGCAGCCTGACCGACCAGCGCTACCACCCGGTCCGCGCTCAGCGCCTGTTTCACCTCGGGGTGCTTGCCATCGGCGATCTCGTCGAGGAGAGCGAAGCCACCGCCGGGCCGGTAGCCGAGTTTGATCGTCGCCCGATCATCGAGTCCGGTGGCACGCGGGTGGATCACGATGAGCTTGACCCCGAGCTCCTGTGCCGCCCGGCGCACACGGAGATAGAGGGTGGGGTGCTCTTCCTTGAGATCGGGCCCCCAGATCAGGATCGTGTCGGCGGTGTCGAGATCGGAGATCAGGGCACGGTCAGCCGTAGCCGCGAGAAAGTGCGAGGCGAGGGCGTCGTCGAGACGGGCATCGACGTTGTTGGTGCCGAGCACGACCCGGGCGAACTTGGACAAGGCGTAGGCATCCTCGTTGGTCCCGTGGGCCCCGCCGATGACGGCGAAGGCATCACCGCCGTCCTCGTCCCGGATCAAGCCGATCCTCTCGGCCACCCGGTCGAGTGCCTCCGCCCACGACGTCTCCACCAGCTCGCCATCCTTGCGGACGAGGGGCATGGAGAGCCGATCTTCTGACGTCAGGTATTGGAAGCCGAACCGGTCCTTGTCAGACAGCCAGCCATGGTTGGTGGCGTCGTTGTCCACCCCGACCAGGCGGAGGATCTCGTTCTGGCTGACCTGCACCGAGACACGAGGATGTGCAGTGTCGTGGAGACCGGAGCTCTCCACCATCTGCAGGTCCCAGGGACGGGCCCGGAACCGGTACTGGGCCGAAGTAAGGGCGCCTACCGGGCAGAGCTGGATGGTGTTCCCCGAGAAGTAGGAGGAGAAGGGAAGGTCGGGGAAGGTGTTGACCTCGGTGACGTTTGCGCGCGACTTGAACTCGATCAAGGGGTCACCGCTGATCTCGTCGGAGAACCGGGTGCATCTGGCGCAGAGGATGCAGCGCTCGCGATCGAGGAGGACCAGGCTGGAGATGGCAATCGGCTTCTCGTAGTTGCGCTTGATCTCGACAAACCGGCTCTCCCCCGGCCCATGGGAAAAGGCCTGGTCCTGAAGCGGGCACTCCCCTCCCTTGTCACAGACAGGGCAGTCGAGCGGGTGGTTGGCGAGGAGGAATTCGAGCACTCCCTCCTGGGCTTTCTTCACCGTGTCGTTCCGGGTGTCGACCACCATCCCTTCGGCCACGTTGTTGGTGCAGGCCGTGACCAGCATCGGTCCCCGCGGCCCCTGTACCTCCACCAGGCACATGCGGCACATGCCCACCGGGCTCATCCGCTCGTGCCAGCAGAACCTCGGTATGTACGTGCCATTGTCCTGGGCGGCCTTGATCAACAACGACCCGGGCGGGACCTGGTGACCGACACCGTCGATGGTGACGTTGACGTGCTCCGGCGGAGTTTCACTCATTCGCGATTTCCAATTACTTCTGGGGGGCGACCCCCAGACCCCCGCTCGCTGCTCGCCCCGATCTCCACCAGCTGGGGGCGGTCACCCTCAATGGTCGCACGAGGTGCCACTCGCGCTCCGGGGAACCAGCATCCACCTCGCTCGACATGTTCTTGCACCTCGTCGCGGAAGTAGTCACGCAAGGCAAGGACCGGTGACACCGCCGATGGCCCGAGCGGGCAGATGGTGGTCATCTTGGGAGGCCATCCCAGACCGACGCTGATGTTGTCCGAGACGTCGAGGAGCAGGTCCAGGTCGATGGCGCGTCCCTGGCCCTCCTCGATGCGGCGCAGGATCATCTCCATCCAGGTGGTTCCCTCCCGACAGGGAGTGCACTGGCCACAGGACTCGTGGGCGAAGAAGCGCACGATCCTCTCGGCGGCGCGCACCATGCAGGTGGTGTCGTCCATGACGATGACCGCCCCCGACCCGAGCATCGAGCCGGCTTCGGCGCACACGTCCTTGGTGATCTGGTCGTCGAGGTGGATCTGGGGCACGAACCACGGCGAAGACGCCCCACCGGGGATTAGGGCCTTGAGCGCCCGGTCGTTGGGGATGCCCCCGGCGATGTCGTAGACAAGATGACGCCAGGTGATCCCGTGGGGCAGCTCGTAGTTGCCCGGTTTGTTGACATGGCCCGACACCGAGAGCATGAACGTGCCGGTGTCCAGGGGGTGGCCGATCTCTTGGTACTTCTCGGCCCCCATCGCCAGGATGTGGGGCAGGTTCGACACCGTCTCCACGTTGTTGACGATGGTCGGCTGCATGTAGAGGCCCTTGGCGGCGGGGAAATACGGAGGCTTGAGCCGGGGCTCGCCGCGCAGACCCTCGAGACTGTTGATGAGCGCGGTCTCCTCACCGCAGATGTAGGCACCGGCTCCCAGGTGCACCGTCAGCTCGAGGTCGTAGTCGGATCCGAGGATCCCCGTGCCGAGGTGGCCTTTGGCATACGCCTCGTCGACGGCGGCCTGGACCCGTCGTGCCGGCTTGGGGTACTCGCCTCTTATGTAGATGAAGGCGTCGTGGACCTCGTTGGCGATCGCGGTGATGATGATCCCCTCGATCATCTGATGCGGGTCCCGCTCCAGCAACTGGCGGTCCTTGAAGGTGCCGGGCTCGGATTCGTCGGCGTTGATGACCAGGTACGACGGCCGGGCCGGGGCCAGGAAGCTCCATTTGAGCCCGGCGGAGAAAGCTGCGCCGCCGCGGCCGAGGAGACCCGAGGTCTTGATCTCTTCGACCAGCTCGTCACGGGTCATGGTGGTGGCCCGCCGGGCCTGTTCGTAGCCACCGGTCGACTCATAGCGATCGATGGTGTGCGAGTCGCCGGGAAACTCGGTCATCCGCTTGGTGACAACGAGTGGTGTCGTCAAGCGTTGCCCTCGCTGCCGACCGTTCCCAGTGGCTGGAACGCCGGATAGGGCCCCACCGCCCCGTCTTCCTCCCTGATTGCCCAGTCGAAGCTACGCACCCCACCGAACAGCTCCTGCATCTCGTCGGTGTTGACCACCGCAGGCTGGGCACTCCCCAACCATCTCACCAGATCACGGGCCTTTTCCGGCGTGACCCCTTCGATCAGCTCGTAGTTGACCTGGACCGCCGGTGCCCCGCCGCAGGCGCCGATGCACTCGACGTGCTCCACGGAGAGGAGCCCGTCTTCGGCGGTCTCGCCATGCGGGACCCCCGATTCGTCCTCGACCGCGTGCAGGACGTCGTCGCCGCCGAGGAGCATGCAAGAGATCGAGGTGCAGCAGGAAATGAGGTATCGCCCGGTCCGGCGCCTTTTGTACATCGTGTAGAAGGAGGCGACAGCCTGAACCTGGGCCGGGGTGATCTCCACCCAGCGGGCTACTTCTTCCATTCCCTGGTTGGTGAGATGACCCTCTTCGGCCATGGCCAGGTAGAGCAATGGCATCACGGCCGACCGCTTCTGGGGATACCTGGAGATGATCTCCCGGGCCCGCTCCTGGGTGGCCTCCGACCAGTGGCTCATCGACGGCGGAGAATAGGTAGCACCGTTATCAGGGGCGAAACCCGGCTGTCTACCGGTCGACGTCGCCCATCACCGGATCGAGGGAAGCGATGGTGGCGACGGTGTCGGCCATCAGGGAGTCAGCCATGGCGATGGGGAGGGCCTGGAGATTGGCGAACGACGGGGCTCGGGTATGCATCCGGTAGGGCCGGGCTCCGCCATCGGACACCAGGTAACAGCCGAGCTCGCCCCGGGGTGACTCGACTGCGACATAGGTCTCCCCTGCCGGGACCTTGTACCCCTCGGTGAACAGCTTGAAGTGGTGGATCAGCGCCTCCATCGACTCGTCGATGCGGGCTCGGGGTGGTGGGGTGACCTTGCGGTCGTCGACCCGGTAATCGCCTTTCGGCATCGTGTCCATCACCTGCTCGACGATCCCCAGTGACTGCTTGATCTCCTCGACCCTGATCCGGTAACGGTCATACACGTCCCCGTGCTCACCAACCTGCACCTCGAACTCATACTGCTCGATGCCGCTATATGGGAATGCCTTGCGGATGTCCCAATCGACACCCGTCGAGCGCAGGGGCGGCCCGGTGATCCCGTAGGCGATGGCCTCCTCCGCCGTGAGGACACCGACGTCCTTGGTGCGGGCCAACCAGATCGGGTTGTTCTCGAGGAGGTCGTCGTATTGACCCAGCCGTCTGGGGAGCTCCTCGATGATGGCGGCAACGTCGTCCTTCCAACCCGGCGCCAAGTCGGCGGCCACCCCTCCGGGTCGGATGAAGTTGTGGTTCATGCGCAGCCCGGTTGTCTTCTCGAAGAACGCGAGTATCTGCTCCCGCTCCCGGAAGCCGTACATCATCATGGAGATGGCCCCGATGTCCATCCCGTTGGTGGCCAGAGCGACCAGATGCGAGGAGCATCGGTTCAGCTCGGTGAGGAGCACCCGGATCGCGGCGGCCCTCGGTGGAACCTCGATTCCGAGCAGCCGCTCCACGGCCAGCGCGTAGGCCAGCTCGTTGTGAAGCGGGGCCAGGTAGTCCATGCGGGTCACGTTGGTCCCGCCTTGGGAGAAGTTGAGCTGCTCCCCGGTCTTCTCCATCCCGGTATGGAGATATCCGATGATCGGCTTGGTACGCCGGATGATCTCCCCCTCCAGCTCGATCTGGAGACGGAGCACCCCATGTGTGGACGGATGCTGGGGACCCATGTTGAGGATCATCCGCTCGTCCTCTTCGGCCTCGTCGTCGAAGACGTAGTCGTCGTCGATCACCCGCCCGAACTCCTCGGCAAGACGGCCCTCCGGCTCGTCGAGGGTCATCTCCTGGGCCCCCTCGTCGGTCGGCGTCAGTTCCGGCTCCTCGGTGCCGGCCACCCAGACGTCGAGAGTCTTGGCGTCGTCGCTCATCTCAACTCGCCTTGTGGCTTTCCTTGAACTGCACCGGCACCGTGCCCACACCGAAGTCCTTGCGCAGCGGGTGGCCCTCCCACTCGTCGGGCATGAGGATCCGGGTCAAGTCCGGGTGCCCTTCGAAGACGATCCCGAACATGTCATACGCCTCGCGCTCGGCGAAGTTGGCCCCGGGCCAAACCGGCACCAGTGAGGCGATGGTTGGCTCGAGTCGGGGAGCGGTGGTGCTCATGCGAAGCCGAAGACGATGCTGCATCGAAAGCAGGTTGGCCACGATCTCGAAACGGTCGGGACGCGAGCGCATCCAGTCGACGGCGGTGACATCGACACACACTTCGAAACCGGCTTCTTTTGCCGCAGTGGCGAACTCGAGCCAGCCGTCGTTGGGCACCCGAGCGACGTCCTGACCCAACGACGATTCCCACGCCACGTCCTCGAATTTCTCGAAGAGAGTCTTGAGGACTTCGTTCTCGGGGAGGATCCGTGCCGGGACCTCGATGGTCGCCTCGATCTCGGTCGGTGGAGATGTCGTCGGTCAACTGGCGATCTCACCCTTCATGATCTTGTCGTGCAGGGTGAGGATCCCGTGCATCAGGCTCTGCGGCCCTGGTGGGCAACCCGGCACGTAGATGTCGACGGGGACCACCTGATCGACGCCCTGGACCAGGGCGTAGTTGTTGAACATGCCCCCGGTGGAGGCGCAGGCCCCCATCGAGATCACCCATTTCGGGTCGGGCATCTGGTCGTAGACCTGTCGGAGCACGGGGGCCATCTTCTGGCTGACCCGCCCCGCCACCACCATGAGATCGGACTGCCGGGGCGAGGCGCGGAACACCTCCATCCCGAACCGGCTCAGGTCGTAGTGGGCCGTCCCGGTGGCCATCATCTCGATGGCACAACAGGCGAGGCCGAACGAGGCGGGAAACATCGACCGGGTGCGGGCCCACCGGGCGGCCTTGTCGATCGTGGTCATGAGCAGATTGCCCGGGGCGGTAGTGGCCATCAGGCCGCCTCGTCGCTGGCGTCGGCGGGGATGTAACGGGCCCGACGATGGACGTTCCAGTCGAGGGCGCCGCGCTTCCACACATAGGCGAGGGTCTCGGCCACGAAGAAGGTGAAGATGAAGATCGCCGCCACCCCGTACCAACCAAGACGGTCGTAGATCGAGGCCCAGGCGAAGAGAAAGATGATCTCGACGTCGAAGATGACGAACAGCATCGCCACCAGATAGAACTTGACCGGGAACCGCTGCACTGGCTCGGTCTCGGGGACGATCCCGCTCTCGTAGGGGTCGAGCTTGGCCGCGGTGGGATTATCGGGCCGGACCAGACGGGAAGCGATCAGGGACACGGCCACGAAGACTGTCGCCAGGATGAGCATGATCCCGATCGGCAGATAGTCGGCCAGAGTCACCTTCTGAGCTTAGGACGGGCCGATTGATGGGGTAAATCAGTCCCGGTCAGGTCGGTAAGTGGCCAGGATCACCCCGGTGGTGGAAGTTTTCATATCCACCAGTGGGAGGGGCGTCATCATCGACGATCCGTCGAAGAGGCGTTTGCCGGAACCGAGCAGCAAAGGGTGGATGGAGAGAGTCCACTCGTCGACGAGGTCGTTCTCGAGTAGATAGCGAGCTAACTGTCCACTGCCGAGCACCACGATGTTCCCGTCGAGTTCCTCTTTCAGTTCAGCCACCGCCTCGGCGACGTCACCCTTCAACAGACTGGAGCCTGCCCAGGCCAAGGGCTCGTCGAGGGTGGTCGACGCCACGTACTTGGGAGAGCCGTTGAGCACATCCGCGAACATGTTCCCCTCGGGCTGATTGGGCCAATAGGCGGCCATGATCTCGTAGGTCTTGCGCCCAAAGAGGAAGGCGCCGGTCTCCGCCATCGACTTGCCGGCCTCCTCGCCTGCCACCTCGTCGAAGTAGGGCATCGCCCATCCGCCATGCTCGAACCCGCCGCTGCGATCCTCATCCGGGCCACCCGGGGCCTGCATCACCCCGTCCAATGACAGTTGCTCGACCACGACCAGCTTCGCCATGATCCTCACTTCCCCGCTGTCGAGTTCGCCGAAACGACGTCTGTTCCGGCCTCCGTCTACTACGAGACCAGCTCGGTCCCTTTAGGCAGCTTGAGATACGGCCTTGGGAGCCTGCAGAATTGGCGAGTCGCGCCGGAAACCCCAGATCGTGCAGTAGATGCCGAGGAAGGCTTCCCAGATGAACTCCGGGGCCACCAAGAGAGCTGGAAACGCGCTCGTTAGCTCCCCAACCGTCGACGAGAGTGACGATGTTCCCGATCAGAAGGATTGGCCCCCCAATGAGTCCGAACCAGGTCATGCGCCGCGGTACGAGGCCGGACTTGTACATCAGATAGCCGAGTATCAACCCATTGCCGAAGGGGACGACCAACCCGGGACCGAACAGGGCTGTCCAATCCTTGAGCGCCGCAAGAGATACGGCGAGGTCAGCTGCGTCCGGTGAATCCTGGCGCAGACTCACTATCCCGAGCACGAAGATGATTCCGGCCGCAATGAAGACGCATTCCATGATTCGAGCGGCGACGTAGCCGAGTGCAAGGACCCTGCTCTGTCGCCGAGCGATCGGGTAGAGGACGACGGCCGTTCCGACGTTGGCAAGGATGAGAAGGAACTCCAAGAGGACCGCCAGGTAGATCTGGTTGTCATTTCCGCTACCAGCGAGGTAAGCGGCCGGGTCGTCGAGAACGGACTGGAAGAGAAGGGCGGCCGGGATCGAGGTGAGAAACGTGAGAATGAACAACACCCCGAAGATCCGGGCATCCCTCTGATCGGCCTCCATCCAGCCTCCTTGGCCGATGGCGCTACTACCCGGTAGCTGCAGTCTCTAACCAAGATTTAGCCAGAACGACCAACTGGTAAGAGTGGTTCAGTCAAGAACAATCACCCAAACAGATAAAGGAGTTGGAGTGCCTCAGACGTCACTGCTTCGTCCGGAAGGACTTGTGCAATCCCCCGCTTTCACGCACGTTGCAGTCGTGCCTCCGGGCGCGACGACCGTCTACATCGGCGGCCAGAACGCCGTCGATGGCGACGGGACGCTCATCGGCGGTGACGACGTCGCCGCTCAGACACAACAAGTGATGAAGAACCTGCACGTCGCGCTGGCCGCGGCAGGCGCAACCGTCCAGGACCTGGTGATGATGACCGTTCTGTTCGTCGATGGCGTCGATCTCTCTGCGGCCTATCCAGTCGCAGCCGCCGAGTTGGCGGGAGCGACGCCGCCGGTTGTGGGCGCGCGGGTGGCCGGACTAGCGGTGCCTGGTGCACTGATCGAAGTCAGCGCGATCGCGGCGGTTCTCTCGTAGAAAGCCCGTTCCCAACCCTTCGACCCTCTGGAATCTGTCAGAGGGTCGTTGTATTGTCGAACGTATGTTCGGGGAGAGAACATGAGTGGTTTGAGATCCGGTTTGGAAGAGTGGGCCTCACAGGATCTGAGCGAGGTTTCGGCCGATCAGGTGGCCGAGGATCTCGTGGAGCTGGAGGTGGTTAGCGGACTTCTCGAGTCCGAGAGGGCGAGACGTCTGAGTCACTTCGACGATATCGGCGGGCCCAAGAAGCACGGGTACCCATCGCTGACCGCATTTCTGATCCATCGATGCCGAATCGCCGCAGGGAGGGCGAGAAGACTCGTTGGGCTCGCTCATACCGCCGCCACCTGTCCCCGCGTCCACGACGCTTGGGCCGGACAGAGCATTTCGACGGACCAAGCCCATCGTCTGTTGGAGGCTGCGGACGCGGCGCCAGGGCCCTTTCACGATTCAGAGCAAGTCTTGGTTGACATGGTCGAACCACTGAGCCCGAGCGACACCAGGCGGGCCCTCCGCTATTGGAGGCATGCCGTTGCCGATCAGGACGGAACTGACCTCGAACAGGAGGCGGCGCGCGGAATCTCTCTCTCCAGGACGATCGATGGGCTAGGCCGGATCGATGGCTGGCTCACCCCTCCCGCGTATGAGACTGTTCGCGCAGCACTCGATGCTCTGATGGCGCCCCCGGTCCGGGATCCGACCATCGCACGGCCCGACAACGTCGCCACGACGCGCTGGAAGACATGGCTCGCAGTTTCCTGGATCATGCCGAAACGCCGACCGTCGGAGGCGAGAGGCCGCACGTCAACGTGATCGTCGACTGGGCCGCCTTGACCGGGATCGCAGGAGAGCGTCACGAATTCGAGGACGGCGAGGTGATCGATCTCGACACCGTGCGGAAGATCACCTGCGATTCGTCTGTCTGCCGGATCGTGTTCGGCCCGGAATCGGAGATCCTCGACGTAGGCCGGAGGACGAGGGTCATCCCGCCGGCCTTGAGACGGGCGGTGATCGCACGCGACCGTCATTGCACCTGGTCTGGCTGTGACCGGAACCCGCGTTGGTGTGATGTTCATCACATCAGGCACTGGGCCGATGGTGGGCTCACAGAGCCAGGCAATCTGCGGCTGCTATGTCGCTACCACCACACGCTTGCCCACCGGGAGGAGGACCAGGGCCGAGGCCCACCCGTCTCTACGTAGGCTGGCGGAATGAGTCTCGGATTCGGCCTTCTCAGCGCACAACTCCGACCTGGTGAGACCGATTGGTCCCGGGTCTATCAGGAGACGATCTCACTCGCCGTCGAGGCTGAACGGCTCGATCTCTCCTCGGTCTGGACGACCGAGCACCACTTCGTCGACGACGGCTACATGCCCTCGCTCGCCGTGGTCAGCGCCGCGATCGCCTCCGTCACCAACACGATCGAGATTGGCACCGGGGTCATCCTCGCCCCACTCCATCACCCGCTCCGCCTCGCCGAGGACACGGCCACGGTCAGCCTGCTCAGCGGGGGCCGATTCACCCTGGGGCTGGGTCTCGGGTGGAGTGAGGTCGAGTTCGACCGGCTCGGTGCCCGCATCGATCAACGAGGGAGAGCGATGGAGGAAATCCTCGAAATCCTCCCCCAAGCCTGGACCGGGCAGCCCTTCACCCATCAGGGCAGCATCTACGAATTCGAGGAACTGGCCGTCCGGCCCTCCCCGTCGACCCGAATCCCGATCCTGATCGGCGGCGGCGCCGAGCCGGCGATCAGACGTGCAGCCCGTCTCGGTGATGGCATCTTCTCCAATGCGTCGGCCAACAGCTTTCTCCGACAGCTGGAGTGGATTCGGGACGAGTGTGATCGGATCGGCCGCGATCCGGGCGAGCTCCGGATCGTCCACTACTCGGTGATCCTCCCTGGATCCTCGGCCGAAGACGCCTGGTCCCGATACACCGACCACCTCTGGCACATGACGTGGAAATATTCGGACATGGAGGCATCCGCCATCAGGCCAGGACCTCCACCCGCCGCACCCCACATGACCGAGGCCGATCGAGGAGCACTTCTTCGTCGGGCCACCATCGCCGGATCGAGCGACCAGATCGTCGAAGAGCTGCTCGGGCTGCGGGAGCGGGCCGGTATCCCGGTCGAGTTCGTCGCCCGGAGCTATTTCGCCACCCTGGAATACGGGGCACAGCTGGAGTTGATGCAGCAGCTCGCCGAGGAGGTCGCTCCCCGCCTGTGATCAGCCGATCAGCTGGTCGGCGATCGCCTTCAGGTCGGCGCCGAAGACCTCGGGCATCGGCCCGGGCAGGCTCCAGAAGCCTCCTGGCCTCTGGACGAAGGCGGCGGATGCGCCGGCATTCAGCGCCCCGGCCACATCCCAATCGTGGGCCGAGATCAACATCGATTGAGCCACGTCGACATCCATCACATGGGCCGCATGGCGATAAGTGGCCGGGTCCGGCTTGAACCGGCCCAACTCCTCGACCGAGATCACTCGTTGGATGAAGGTGTGCAACCCCGCGTTCTCGATCTGCACGTTCGCTGCCTTGGTGCTGCCGTTGGTCAAGGCGGCGGTCCGGAAACCTGCATCGAGCAGACCCTCGAGAGCCGGGATCACATCGAGGTGGGCGGGGAGGATGGCGAGCCGGGTGACCAGCTCGGTGGCGGTCGCCTCATCGAGGTCCACCCCGCGACGCTCAGCCACCAAGAGAAGCGCTTCGACCCCGATCACCCCAAAGGCCCGGTAGTCGTCGAGATGGTTGGACACCAGTGACCCATGCAACAAACGGGCGAACCACTCCCCCAATGCATCAGCGCTGCCAAAGACATCCTCGAAGTCGATCCGCAAGGGCGACATGTCGAGCAACGTCTCGTTCACGTCGAAAACGAGTAGCTCGGGTTTCACGATGTCGGAAGAGTCCGGACGATCGCAGCCAGGGCGTCGTAGGTCCGCTCTCCCATCTGCTTCTCGTCTTCGTCGAGCAAGTTGGCCATGACCTTCAAAGTCCATTCCATCAACGATCGGCTCCGTAGCCCGGTGTGGGCCAGTGTCCGCATCACGGACGGGTGACCGATCAACTTCACGAAGATGCGGGCCATCTTGTAGTAGAGCCCGTACTCATCTTCGAGTTGTTGTGGATATCGGCGTAACAGCCCGAAATCTGCAGTTCCCAATGCCCGACCAACGTGCTCGGCGGCGATGCGCCCGGTCTCGTAGGCGTAGGAGATCCCCTCTCCGTTCCAGGGATTGATCGCCCCAGCGGCGTCGCCGATCGTGATCCAGTTGGCCCCCACCAGGGGGCCCTTGGAAAAGGACATGGCCAGCTTCCCGCCCACCGGGTTGGTCAGCTTTGACTCCTCGCTCAACTCCCAGTACTTGGGGGCCGTCGCCACATAGTCGGCCATCATGTGGGTGGTGTTGACGTGCTTCCAGCGAGTGAAGGTGGAGAGCAGGCCCACCCCCACGTTGACCGTGCCATCGCCGAGGGGGAAAACCCAGCCGTAGCCGGGCATCGTCGCCCCGGTGGAGTCCCTCAGATCGAGCTGGCTCTCCAGGAAGGGATCCTTCGAAAGTGGCGACGAGTAGTACCCCCGGGCGGCCATACCCATCGGGTAGTCCCGGCGCCGCTCGTTGCCCAATTCCCGCCCGAACCGATTCATGGAGCCATCTGCGATCATGGTGATCCGGGGGGTGACCACTTCCTCGGTCCCACCATGGGCCAGCACGACGCCGGTCAGCAGTCCCGTCTTCGATGATCGGTGTTGCCGTGGTCTTCTCGAGGATCCTGACCCCCTGCTTCTCGGCGAGGGTGGCCACCTGACCGTCGAGGTCGCGTCGTCGCATCACGCCCCCCCAGTTGGGGAAGCGCGAATGATCGGGCCAAGTGAGCTCGACGTATCCCTCGCCTGCGTACGAGCGGAGACCGGTGATCCGGTGGAACTCGGGGACGTCGAACTCGAAGCCCATCTCCTGGAGCTGGAGAACTGCCCGTGGCGTGAGACCGTCGCCACAGGTCTTGTCCCTGGGGTATTCCTTCGCTTCGACCAGGGTCACCTCGTGGCCGTCCCGGGCGAGCCAGTAGGCGGCGGCCGATCCGGCCGGGCCTCCACCGACTACGAGGACGGAGGGTGAGGACATCGTGTCGAGAGGTTAGATAGCGGGGCCTGGTAGCCGGGATTCCGATAATCCGACGCGGGTTTAACGTGAGCTTGTGAATGAAATCCCAAAGGCCACGGTGGTCCGTCTCCCCCGTTATCTCAGATTGTTGGAAGACCTCGACTCATCCCGCGACGTCGTCAGCTCCGAAGAGCTAGCCACTGCAGCCGGGGCAAACGCTGCCAACGTGAGACGGGATCTCTCCCACCTCGACTTTCACGGTGTGCGTGGGATCGGCTACTCGGTCGGCGAGCTCAAAGCACGCATCCGCCAGGAGCTGGGCATCGCCGAACGCCGAAAGGTCGCGATCGTCGGAGCCGGGAATCTGGGACGAGCCCTGGCCAACTACGGGGGGCTGAGCCGACGCGGATTCGATGTGATCGCGCTCTACGACACCGATGTGAAGAAGATCGGCTCAACCGTGGGGAGCGTGACCATCCAGGATCTCGAGGTGCTCGACGGTGATTGTCAATCGAAGAACTTCGAGATCGCCATCCTCGCCGTGCCCGCGGTCGCGGCACAACAGGTGGCCGATCGTCTGGTGGCGCACGGGATCCGCTCCATCCTCAATTTCGCACCGGTCCGGGTGAATGTCCCCGAGACCGTCTCGGTCCGTCAGGTGGATCTGTCGATGGAGCTACAGGTTCTCAGTTACTACGGGAGCCGGCTGTAGACCACTAGGCCCTGGCCTTCTCCTGCACTTCCTCGTACTGGTGCAGCGCCACCAAAAAGGCGAGGAAGAGCACCAGCGACACCAACAGATAGGTGATCGGGATGATCCGGATCTCGAACGCGTTGAGGCCTTCGATATCAGCCGGCTTGGGGCCACGCGGTGCGTAGACCACGAACAACATCGAGGTGATCGTCAGCCAGCCGAACACCGCCGCCCCCGTCACCAGGAACCCGAGTCGTTTGCCCAGGTTGGTGTAGTTGAACAGATAGATCGAGCCGTAGAACAAGGCAATCGCGGCCAGGGTGAGGATGATCCCGGTCACAAAGAGATTGGCCGAGAACAGCGAGCGGAAGAGCTCACGGAAGAACAACGGTGGCCTCCTTCCCATCCATGTTCCCGCCCCTCAGGTAGCGGGCGAGCAACTCGATGTCATCCATGCTGAGGCTGGCGCCAAAAGCGGGCATCCGTCCCGAGCCGAAGCCATTGATCCCATATGGAGTCTCCGGTTGTGAACCTCTGATCAGGAACTGGATCAACAGATCCTCTTCCGAGTTCTCCGTCGCTTCGCCGAACTGAACGGTCGGCCGGCCGTCCCACAAGGCGGGACCGAAACCACCCGAGCCTGCCTCCTGCGTGTAGGGCACGCCGGCGCTGTACCCGGCGGTGTGACACCGGGCGCAATTGGAGTTGAACAGGCCAACCGCACGCTCCGCCTCCTCTGGCGACGACCCCATGGCCTCCGCCACACCGGCGAAATCGATCGAGTAGAGCTGGGCTTCCAGCGACTCCTCCAAATACTGGAGGCCTCCCTCCTCCTGTTCCAGGAGGGCCTCCTGGTTCTCCGACGTGATCGTGATCGTCGTCGACAGCGATTCCAGATTGCCGACCAGGGAAATGGCGGTGGCGGCATCGGGCTCGCCGCCGACCGAAGCCGGATTGGTCGGATCGAGAGTGACGAGTGTGATCTGGCTCGGCGTGGTCGCGGTGATCGCGGCGTCGACCTGGCTGGTGATGGCGGCCTCCGCTCCGGTGGACAACCCGTCGCCGTCGGGGTCCGACCCTTCCTCGATAGCCGCGGTCCCGGCCGCGGCGAGGTCCGCCGCCCCCTCCACCGGCTCCTCTGCGCCCGCCGCCTCGGTCAGCGCCGCCACCAGCTCGTTGGCGGCCGCGACGTCCTCGATCGGGCTCGGGACTTCGATCCCTGCCTCCTCGGCCGCAGCCCTCGTCTCCTCCAGGGTGGTCAAAGCGGCCGGGCTCAGGCCAACGGCCGGGTCGACCGCTCCGTCCTCCATCGCCGTCTCGATCGCCGCCACGTTGCCCAGGACGATCGGGTCTGTCTCAGACGCGTCTTGCAACGAGGCCAAGGCCTCATCAGCCAGCTCGGCGTCGGCTACCTCGGGGTCGAGGGCGATCGCCTCCACGATCTGGAACCCCGCCACGGCCTCCGCAGAGATGTCGCTCAACTCGGTCTCGGCTGCGTCCGACACTCCATCGGCATCGGTGTCGATCCCGGTCCCCGCCCCAGCAAGGACCTCACGAGCCTGGGTGGCGAGGGGCACCACGAGGTCGGCATCTTCTGGAGCGGACTGGATGTCGGCTACCACCTGTCTCTGCTCGAGGATGGCCGCCTCGACAGCGGCGTCGGCGGTTTCGAGACGATCCAGGGCGGTGTCGATGCCCGGCTGGATATCGCCCAGGTTCTCATCCTGTGTCACCTGGATTGTCGCTAGATAGTTGACCACGTCCTCGACCTGCTGCTCGTTGAGTGGTCCGCCACCGGGGACGCCCCACGCCGGCATCGGGGTGTTGCCGCGGCCATAGGTGACCCAGAAATTGACCTCATCCTCCTGGTAACGGAAGAAGATGTCGTTGAGTGAGGGGACTGCCCAGGCCACGGTCACACCGGAGCGCTTTTCGACGTAGCTGGTGGTTCCACCCGATCCCTCCGGGCCGTGACAGTTGAAGCAGCCGAACTCCTCGACCAGATGCTCGCCACGCTCGACCGACCCCACCGCGAACTCCTCGACAAACCCCGCCTGGCGATCCGGTTCGGTGAGGAAATAGAGAGGCAGGGAGATGGCGAGGAAGGCAGAGAAGGCGATGGCGGCTTTTTGCCCTCCCTCCAAGCGGCGGGTCTCGATTCGCTCGTCGTCGATGCCTGGGCGGAGGTTGGGAGCGACTTCCTCGCCGCCGCGGTTGCGGATCGCCGACACGAAGAGAAAGCCGAGCCATGCGATCCCTGCGACCAGGGCAATGACAGTGATGATGTTGGCAGTCATGCCTCGGCGGCCGGTGCCACGGCGCTGATGCAACTAGGGCCCTGCGGATACGCAACGCTCAGCTCCGGCGCACGAGGTGTCTCGATCCGGGTGCCGGTCTTGATGATCAGGATCCCACCCTGGTTCTCGACGACGAACCGGTCGAGGTTGCGCGGTGCAGGGCCCCCAAAATATTGGCCGATTGCGTTGTACCTCGACCCGTGACAGGGGCACTCGAAACCCTGCGACGGGGCGCACCACGGAACCCGGCATCCGAGATGGACACATCGCATGTAAAGCGCCATCAGACCGTCGGTTTCGACGCTCTTGCCTTCGAATTGGGCTGACGGCTCCTCCGGGGCCGGGACGATATATGCCCGTGCCTCGGGGATGAAGAGCGGCAGCACAGCACCGCCCGGGGTGAACACCTGGGTGCGGAGATCCGAGACGGGGCCGGCCGCGATGTCGGCCCCGAAGCCGCCGGTGAGCTTGGGCCAGAAGAACACGAGGTAGTAGAGGCCCTGACCGGCGAGAAAGGTGCCGAAGGTGGCGGCGATGGCGCGGTTGAAGAACTGGCGTCTGTTGACCCCTCCTTCCTCAGGAGACACCTCCACGATGCGCTGGGTCTCGAGGATGTCGACGACGGCGTCGGCTTCCTCTGTCTCGTCAGGCTCAGGCTCGGGCTCCGGCTGCTTGTCGACCTCCGGCTCTTCCGCCACCTCGACCCGAGGAGGGACCACGACCGCGGTGACCGCCGATCGATCCGCGGCCAGGGTCTCCGCCGAGACACCGGCCAAGGGATCGGGTTTCTCGGCGGTTTGAGATCGTCGGTAGGCGACGGCGAAGGCACCGGCCGCCCCGAGGATCGCCACCACGGCGACCGCAATGAGGGCGGCGTTGGTCCAGGTCATTCGAATTGCACCCAATCCTTCAGGTCATCGAAATAGACCCCGTCCTTCCATGGGTAGGAGAAGTTGAAGCCGAGACCGCGGAAGAGGACCCCGAAGATGGTCAACGTCGCCGCGCCGGCGAGGAACACCGAGTAGAGGGCGATAGCGAACTTGCGGTCACTGGGCCGGGTAGACGGGTTCTTGTCGACATAGGGCACCATCATGAAACCGATGATCCCCGTGATCGTGGGCACCGTGACGCCGGCGATCTGGGGGTCGAAGTAGGACAGGAGCTCCTGGAGGCCGAGGAAGTACCACGGCGCCTTCGACGGGTTCGGGGTTGCGTTGAAATTGGCCGGGTCGAGCAACGGGGAGTGGATGATCACCGACATGATCACCACGAGACCGGTGATGGCCAGCAGCGCACCGAACTCCATCAACATCAGATGGGGCCAGGTGTTGACCTTGTCGGTTGGCTCCGCCTTGACCGTCTGGATCGCCCTCGCCTTGACCACGGTGAGCAGACGCTGGGTGCGCACCCCCTCGGGGGTCCCCTTCGGGGGCACGGTGGGACGGGCGCTGACCACGGCCGCGACCTTTCCGGCGCCGTTTCCGGAGCCATTCCCTGCGCCGTCACCAGCGCCACGATCACCGCCATCGTCACTGCCGTCGGTTTCTGGGGCCGGCCGGTCCTCGACCGCGGTGGCAACGGATGCGGCCGCAGGCTCGACCTCGGTTTCAGGCTGGGCCTCGGGGGCCGAATCAGTCTCGGCTTCGGTGGGCGGCGCCGGTGGCACGTCTGCCTCGGCCTCGGCTGCGACCTCCGGCGTCTCGGTCGGAGCCTCCTCGGCAGGGACCTCATCGGCCGGGGCGGGATCCTCTTCGACCGCTTCCACTGCCTCTTCGATCTCCTCGGAGCGCTCGGCTGAAGCCTCCATCTCCTTGGCCGGCTCCGGCTCCGGCTCCGGGTCGGGCTCGGGTGAAGGCGGCGGTGTCGGCGGCGCCTCGCCCTTCATCTCGGCCAGGACCTGCTCGACGGGAAGCCCCAAGGCCTTGGCCTTGGCCTCTGCCGACCTTCTGAGAAGACTCTCTGGTATCTCGGTCATGACGACTCCTTAAAGCGGCCCTGAGATGCCGCCGTCCTTGCGCACTCGCCAGAAATGGACGGCGAGGAAGATCACGAGGATGAACGGAAACGCGAGCACATGCAGCACGTAGAAGCGAAGCAGGGTGGAGGCCGACACCTCCACGCCGGCAAGCAAGGCGAATTTGACCTGATTTCCCACCACGGGGACGAAGCCGGCCATGTTCGTCCCAACTGTCACCGCCCAGAGCGCCAACTGGTCCCAGGGAAGGAGATAGCCGGAGAAGGAGAGGAGCAGGGTGAGGAAGAGGAGGATGACGCCGACCACCCAGTTGAACTCACGAGGGGGTTTGTAGGCGCCGTGATAGAAGACCCGGCTCATGTGGAGGAAGACTGATAGAACCATCAGGTGGGCACCCCAGCGGTGCATGTTCCGGACCAAGGAGCCGAACGCCACGTTGGTGGAGAGGGCCTCGATATCGGCGTAGGCGGTCTCGGCCGACGGCGTGTAATAGAACATCAGGAAGATGCCGGTGATGGTCAAGAGGATGAACAGGAAGAAGCTGAGACCGCCGAGACAGAGTGTGTACGACAGCTTGACACCGTGCCGCTTCACCTTCACCGGGTGGAGGTGATAGAGCACGTTGTTCATCACGACGTAGGACCGGTTCCTCGGGCTGTCCGAGTACCCCTTCTTGAACGGCGAGCCGGGGCGGAGGATCGACTCGGCGACCTGGGAGCCCCAGACCTTGTCGTTCACCTCTTTGATTCTTGCCCCGATGCCGGGCTTACCGTTGCCGTTGGCCAAGTCGCCTCCTACCAGCGCATCCCGTAGGCATAACCATTCTTGAAGTCCCTTTGCCCGGTGTCGAAATCCCAGGGCCGGCGGTCGAGACCGAGCTCCACGGCCTGCTCGGCGAGCGACCCCTCGAACTTGCCCAAGGTGATGACGTTGGTCGGGCAGCGATCGACGCACAGGGCACACCGGGTGCACTCATCCTCGTCGACCACGAAGAAGCCGAGATTCTGCGGGTCCTCACCGGGGTGGTCGACATTGACGCCCTCGGTGATCGCATCGAGCGACAGGTAGTGGATGCACTTCCAGGGGCAGATGTCGACGCAGCCCTCGCAAAGGATGCACTCCGCCTGGTCGATGTGGAGGAACTGTTTGGGGCGAAGCTTGTCGGTGAAGTAGTCGCCCTCGACCACTGCCAATTGATAGTCGTCGCGATATGGAGGCGTCTCATCGACGACACCTTTGGGCATCAGCCTTCGCCTCTGATCAGCGGCCGCCCATAAGGCGAGCGCGACGGTGCCTTATCGGCGGAGGCGGGCGGGCCCTTCTTGATCTTCTGGAGCTGAAGGACGAACACGGCGGCCGCTCCCAGCATGACCAGGTGATAACCCATCGAGATCGAGTCTTTGATCGCGGCGTAGCTGAGCTGGACGTCGTTACCGAGCACGAGCACCGGTGGGATGGTCAGGGCCACCCGTTGTGACGACCAGTCGAGATCGGTCTGTGCGAAGTTGAGCCATTCCGAGGGGACCATGCCAAAGATGATGACCAGCTCGATCCAGGAGATAAAGGAGGCGAACAGGGCGCGGGCCCAGGTCAACCGCTGGTTGAGGACCCAGAGGAACAAGGCGCCGACGACCAGCATCTGGGATGCGCCGAAAACGACCAGATAGCCGAGACCCTTCCAAATCGCGCCGCGGGGGATCCAATCGAAGATGCCTCCGTCCTCCCCCGGCGCCAGGCTGGAATAGTGGATCCAGATCACCCCGACGACGAGAGCGACGAAGCCGAGACCGAGCAGTCCCCACCCGATGCTCTTGCGTCTGCTGTCGCTGAGTTCTGCCAGCCGGTACATCTCACGTTCTTCGGGCGCGCCGGTACAAATTGTTCACGTCGTTTCTACCACAACCCGGGTCTCGTTAGAGAACCTGCCGGGGACCCGGCAGCGGCGACGCAGTGGCTGCGGTCGGAATCGATGAAGTAGTTATGCTCCCGCCGTCCCGTTCCGCGACGAGGGAACCCTTGGCCGCAACCCAAACTGCAGACATCAGGGCCTTGCTCGGGGCCGGTGACGAAGACCGCGTCGCCGTAGCCCATTTCCTCGTCGGCGCGGTATTCCTCGTCGTGGCCGGTGTCTTCGAGCTTCTCGCCCTCTTCGCCCTGAGATTCGGCGGGCTCGCCCCGATCAGCTACGGCCGGGCCGAGTCGTTGGCCAATGTCACCGTCATGCTCGGGTTCCTCGTCCTCACCCTGGCCGGCGGCATCTACTACGTCCTCCCCAGACTGACCGGGGCTCGGCTGTGGAGGAAAGAGCTGGCCTATCTCGGCCTGCTCGGGGTGTCCGGTCTGGTGATCCTCGACCTGCTCGCCATCGTCTTCGGTCTCGGCGAAGGCCGCCAGCCGCTCGGCGTTCCCTGGTGGCTCCACCTCCCGATGCTGGCCGTTCTCCTCATCCCCCTCGCTGTCACCGTGATGACCATCCGGCGGCGCGAGGAACAACGGAGCTTCGTCACGCTCTGGTTCGTCATGGGTGGGGTCGCCTGGCTCCCATTGCTCTATCTCGTCTACACCGTCGGCCAGCTCCCCTTCTTCTCCGCTCTCGGTGAGGAATACTCAGATCTCTTCTTTTCCGCCGGGTTCGTCACCCTCTGGGTGTTCACGGTGGGCAGCGGGCTCTTCTATTACACCCTCGTCAAGGAGCTCGACATCCCGCTCGCCTCGCGCCAGCTGGCTTCGGTTGGCTTCTGGTCGCTCGGATTCGCCGCAGCATGGTGGGGCTCAGCCCAGCTGGTGTTCGGCCCAGGTCCGGGCTGGATCGATGGCGTGTCGGCCGCATTGGGGCTGGCTTTCCCGATTGGAGCACTGGCCAACGCATCGAATGCCTCGGTCACCCTCCAGGGCCACTGGGAGGAGCTGGGCGACAAGCCGGGGGTGGTGTCGGGCGTCTTGGGTCTCTACCTGGGAGTGGCGGTGGCCATCCTCGCCAGCTTCGCCTCCTTCCCGTCAGTGGGATCGGTGACCGCGCTCACGGCTTATTGGGAGGCGATCGAATATGCCGCCCTCTACGGGGTGGGAGTGCTCCTTGCGGCCGGGATTGTGTTCGAGGCCCTGCCCCGCGTCGCCGGTCGTGAGCTGGCCTCGCTCGACCGCCCCCGGTCGTTCAACCGCTGGACGGTGATCGGGGTGGGCGGAGTCGCGGTCAGCCTCGTGGCTTCCGGGCTGGTCAGCGGCTATTCGTGGGTAGCCGGGTCCAACAGCGCAGCCTATGTCGACGTTGGTGAAGGTTGGGCCGCGGGAGCTGGGACGGCCGAGGTCCTGCTGCTCATTGCATTCGGGTTCGGCCTCGTCGCCTTCCTCGGCCAACTGGCCTACGCCGCCACGGTCCTCGGGACCGTCACCATCGGGAAGGCGGTGCCTCAGGAGGTGCTGGTCTACGGGTCGGAGTCGTCCGACGAAGAAGACGCCGATGAGTGAGCTGAGCGCCGCCGCCGCCGAGGCCCTGGGCATCCCCGAGGCGATCGTCTCGCGCTCGGCCGCCGCCCGGGCTGAGGAAACCGGGATGACCGTCGACGAGGTGCTTGCCGCCTGGGCCGGTGGCGGTGACATCCCGGCTCCTGTTTCCTCCCCCGGGAGCGAAGCGACTTTGGGGGAGGTGGATCGGCCGGAGGCCGAGACGGAGGGGGCTCCGGAACCCATCAGAGAAGAGACTCCCCCCACTCCGGCTCCGGCGGCCCCCGCCCCACCGCCGGCAGAAACGCCTGCTGGCCCCATCGTCGGAGCAACGGCAGTTCCCGGCAAGCCACCAGTCCTGGTCGGAGAGACCGACAACCCGATCGTGGTGCTGGTGGGCGCGGTCGGCCTCTTCGTCGCTCTCTTCCTGGTCGGCGTTATCGGCCCTTCCCTACCAACAGAGAACCCGGGGGCACGTACGAGTGAGCTGCCCTACAGCGCCGCGGGCATCCATGGGCAGGGCATCTACCAGTCTGTGGGCTGTGCTTCGTGCCATACCCAGATGGTCCGTCCGGTGGTAGCGGATGTCGGCCTCGGTGCGGTCTCCCTCAATGACAGCAACCAGGTGCTCGGCTCACGCCGCTTCGGGCCGGATCTCTCCAATATCGGCGGACGGAGCTCTGCCAGTCAGATCGAAGCGGTGATAACCGGTTTCGATGGTCATCCGTCACTGTCGCTGTCAACGGAGGATCTCGACGCGCTGGTCACATATCTGGTCGAGTCGGCGACTCTCGACGAGGCTCCGGCAGAAGAGCCCGTCGAGGAAGATCCGGCCGAGGAAGAGGCGGCGGCTCCTTGAGCGATCTGAGCGCTGCCGCGGCCGCTCTCGGCGTCCCCGAGGCGATCGTGCAACGGTCGGCTGCGGCCCGCGCCACCGAGACCGGGATGACCGTGGACGAGGTGCTGGCTGCCTGGGCCGGTGGCGGATCGGTAGCGGGAGCTCCGCTGTTTCCTCCCCCGGGAGCGAAGCGACCTCTGGAGGAGGTGGATCGGCCGGAGGCCGAGACGGAGGGGGCTCCAGAACCAGACCTCGAGGACCAAGAGCCCCCCTCCCCGCCTCCGGCGGTACTCCCCCCTGCGGGGGGAGAAATGGCCCCGGCAGGTCCGGTCACTCGTTCGCCCGTCCCGGCCGAAGTCACCGCAGCCGAGGCAGCGGGTCTGCCCGAGGTGGTCACGGTGCCCACTGCGGGGATCAAGGAGCGGCCCAACTTCGCCATCCCCCGCTGGCTTGCCGCGGTGATGCTGATCATCCCCGCCTTTGCCCTGTTCGCCTTGGGCGGGTCCGCCACCGGCGAATGCGGCGAGTCGACCGAGCTCGACACCGACGTGATCACCGGTGAGGTGGTGAATTGCGACGGGACCGAGTTCACCGGATCCGGAGCCGGGGGCGGTGGCGCCGACTTCATCGCCATGGGCGAGGACATCTATCTTGAACGTCGCCAACTGCGACGGCTGTCATGGCGCCCAGGGAGAAGGTGGGGTTGGACCAGGTTTCGCCGGGGTGGTCAACACCTTTGGCTCCTGCGCCGATCACATCGAGTGGGTCACCCTCGGACCTCGGCCGGTTTCCAGGCGGAGGGCCGGGGAACTTATGGAGACACCGGCAAACCGGTCGGCGGAGGGGGCACGATGCCTCCATTTGGCACGACTCTCATCCGAGGAGCAACTCGCCTCGGTAGTCGCCTACGAGCGGGTCCGTTTTGGCGGCGCCGACCCGGCCGAGGTCTTGACCGACTGTGGTCTCGCCCCGGCGGAGGGTGAGGAAGGCGAAGAGGGCGGTGCCCCCGGTGAGACGACACCGGGCTCGACCACACCTGGTGAGGAGGCCCCGGCAAACGGCGAGACCACGACCACCGTGAGCGTCGCCGAGGCGGCGATCGCCCGCGTGCCCTGACCTGTTTTCGGATCTTTTCTCAGATGTTCAATTTTCGCAACGCACGGCGTAAGGACTTCGCCTCGATCCGGCCTTCGGCCAACACCACGTCGCCGGGTCCGAGGAGCACCGGGATGCGGATGCCGTAATCCCTGGTCAGCGCATCGTCGCCATCGACATCGATCTCCTCGAGGGTCCCACCATGTTCTCGAACCGCTTGCTCCACGAGAGGGCGGGCCTCGTCGCACAGGTGACATCCGGGCCGGATCAAGAATTTGCAGATCAAATATTTCAAGTAACCACTCTCGGTGACCGATAATGGACGGGCATGCGAGAAGGAGGGTCAACCGTTCCCCTCATACCTAGGGCACGTTCGTCCAAGGTGTGAACGGATAGCCTCCCAGCCCGCCCCACGGTACGGCACTCTCCTTCGTGTGTAGATGAGGCCCCCGCCTAGCGGGGGCCTCATCTTTTTCCGCCCTGGCGATCGGGTCTGCCATCGTGGTGGAGTTGAGACCCGCCACCGCCATCGTCCTGGTCATCTTGTTGGTGCTCATCGCCGTGGCCGGGGTCATCCAGCTGATGTCGATCCTGTCCCCGCCAGGGTGACCGCAACGCCGGCCGCCAGATTCATCTCCTCGTCGGCAGCACCGTCACGAACCGCAATGGCGATCAACCCGGACGAGTCGACGTGCAACAAAGCCTCACCAGGCTCCACATCCGAATATGCGCCCGCCCAAGGGATCGTGTGCAGAGATGCGCCGATCTTCACGGTGAGCACCGATCCAGGCGCCAACCCGATGGCAGCCAGATCGTCGGGACCGATGTTGGTCTGAGCGTTTCCGAACCGATCGACCCACCACGCCTCTCCGATGACAAGGCTGCCTTCGATCTCAGGCAGCGGCAGCAACAAGGGCTGGACCGAGTCGGGGCCGAGCTCGGTGCCGAGATCACGGATCGCCGCTTCTCCCGAGGCGAGGAGCGCTGCTGCAGGCGCGAACACGTCACGGCCGTGGAAGGTCTCCCCGGGTGATGGGATCCTGGCCTCGGGATTGTCGATCGAAACCATCACTTGGGCCCCTCCCACCATCGCCACCGCAGGGGAAAGGACGCCATTGTCCGGGCCGACGAAGAATCCCCACTCTGTCTCCACCGCCAGCGCATGGCGCTCCGAGCCCACCCCGGGGTCGACTACCACCAAGGCGACTCCTTCAGGGAGGTACTGGATGGCCCGGGTGAGGCTCAGGGCAGCCGCCTTCACATCTCCCCTCGGCGTGCCATGTCCGACATCGATGACCCGTGAGTCAGGAGCGAGCTTGGCCAGCACCCCATGCACCACCCCGACGAACTCGTCGGCAAGACCGAAGTCGGAGAGGAAGCTGATGGGGAGTGCGTTGAGTGTCATGCGTGGCCCTATATTGCCGCGATGTCCGAGCCCAGCCACGACGGTGTCGCGCGCGAGGTGTCGCGGGCGCGGGTAGCCATGCTGATGGGGAGTGTCGACACGGGAAAAACGACGCTCGCCCTCCAAGCTGCCCGCCTCGCGTTGGCCGCCGGCCGCACCGTCGCGATCGTCGACGCCGATGTCGGCAATTCCACGATCGGTCCCCCGGCGTGTGTCGGGCTGAAGGTGCTTCGCGTTCCCGAGGACATCGATGACGTGCATACGCCCGACCGGCTCCACTTCGTCGGGACGATCACCCCTGCTCGACTCGTCCTCCAACAGGTCGTCGCCACTGCAGCCATGGTCGACCAGGCCCGGGAGATGGCCGACCTGGTGATCCTGGACACGACTGCAGTGGTCTCGGGAGTCGCCGGTGAGACCCTGAAGTACCACAAGGCCGAGCTGTGCCGGCCCGACAAGGTGGTCGCGTTGCAACGGGGTGGAGAGATGGAGCCGGTAGTGGGGATGCTCAGGCGGTTCCTCGGCATGGAGGTGACGGTGACCCCGGCCGACCCAAATGTCATGCCCATCTCCCCAGACGAACGGGCACAAAGAAGGACCGAAGCCTTCGCCCGGGCGCTTGCGCCCCCGCTCGAGCGCTGGAAGGTCCGTCCCACTGTGTTCGCTCCCACCCTGCCCATGGGGCTCAACCTGGGGCGGCTCGACGACGTCCTGGTCGGGGTTCAGGACGAAGGTGGGGGCTGTCTCGGCCTTGGAATCCTGAGCAACGAGGACGACGGTCTCCGGGTGATGACCAATACCGGCGAAGGGATGAAAGGGCTCAGGCTCGGGTCGATGCGGCTCGATCCGGACACCCTCGAATCGAGCGTTATCAGCCTGCGCGAGGTCATGTTCGGGATTTAGGCGTTCTACGTCTTACGTTCTACGTTTTACGTGGTGCGTCCGGTGGCTCAAGGGGTTTTGCCCAGCGGCCGATGAATAGTGGATGCCCGGGAAGAAGCACTGGCTGTCTCTGCTGCTCGTCGCCTTCGCCTCGACGGCCATTGGCCTCGCCGCGGCGGCTGATTCGGGGACGGAGAGCGCCTTCGTATCGCTGATCAACTCCACCCGTGCCAACAATGGCTTGGCCCCCCTTCAGGTGGACGGTGGGCTCCAGGGACATGCCCGCAACCACACCCAGGCCATGATCGCCTCTGGTGGGATCTACCACTCCAGCTCGGCTGAGCTCTCGGCAGCCGCCGGGAGTGGCTGGTCGAGGGTCGGGGAGAACGTCGGCAGCGGCCAGACCCCAGAGACACTGCACAGCGCTTTCATGAATTCCTCGGGGCACGCTGCCAACATCCTCGGCGACTACAACTACGTAGGAGTCGGCACTGGAAACAGTGCCGACGGGTCGCTCTGGGTCACCGTCGTCTTCATGAAGAAGGGCGAGACGGCACCGCCGACGACAGCGGCGCCACCGCCCACTGAGGCCCCCGCTCCACCCCCACCGTCGGACTCACCCGCTCCCACCGACCCACCCTCCGGTGAGGCGGCCCCCTCCGCTCCGGCGTCGACCACGTCTTCGACGACCACCACGACGCTGGCTCCCACCACGACGACGACCATGATCGTGCCCCCGGACAAGGCAGTGGCCCCAGGCCAGTCGTGCATCGAAGCCACCCGGTTCGCCCAGCTCTGCCACGATTAAATACCGACCGACTTTGCCCTCGGCCCACCCTCACTCAAAAGACGTTGCAATCTGTCGCGCGGGGCACGCCTCGGGCAAACAGACGCCGGTCGGTCGGGGCTTCCGCCCCGCGGCGAGACTTCGTCGGCCAGCAATCGACATAACAAACGCCCGAGTGACCTTCCAGAGCCTCCTCCGCACTTCCCCGAACGGACGGTGCTCTGGTCTGCCTCTCGGGCGTTCGCAAGACCGAATGTAGGACCGGTCCGAACCGGAGGCAACGACCTTGCCCTGAGCGTGGTCTATCGCTATATAACGTAAGTTGGCGGCAAATAGACGAGGGGCTTGGCCCGAGACAGGGTTACCAACAGGAATCCCGGGTTTCCACAGGGTTTGTCCACACGGCTTTGTTCACAAGTTTCTAACCCGAATTTTCGCGACCCGAGACGAGAGCGCGGAGCAGAGGCCTGAAGCTGACCTCGATGGTGTCGTAAACCTCACCCAGCGCCAGGTCGAGCTCGAGGTCGGTCACCTGGGGCTCGGCGAGCCGGCCACGGAGCACGAGACCATCCTCGTGGTCGAGGGCGAAGTGCGCCCGCCACCCTCTCATGTTGCGTCGGAGGACCTGACCGAACAACTCCGCTCTTGCGTCCGAGGCGGGCAGCACGTAGGCCTCGTATTCCAGGCTGCGCTCCCCGACGGTGAACCAAACGGTGGTGGCATCGCGGGTCTCCTGGCGCATCCTCACCGCCCAGCGCCCTTCGACCTCCTCGGAATACTCGACACTCGAATCGGGGTCGGCCACCCAGTCCTCGATCCGCCGCTCCAACACCTCTCTCATCCCCATCGCAGCTCCACCCTCGGCTCGAGCTCACCTACTACCCGCCCGCCGCCCAGCACTTTGGGACGGGCGTGGTCGGCGAGACGGTCGGCGGCAGCGGCAGAGAGCTCGTCCAACGCCGCCAACGTCGCGACGACGGCCACATCGGCAACCTCTTGAATCCCGTCCCAGGACTTGACCGCAACACCTAGCCGTCCCTCGATGGCCACCCCGATACAGCCGGCCGCCCCTCGCTTGGCGGCACCGTTGATCGCAACCGCCACTGCAGCGTCACCATTGGCCGTTCCAGACGCCAGCGCCGGGTATCGATGCATCGCTCCGAACACCGGTCGGAGACGGGGCGAACTGGCGAGACGGGCATATAGAAGAGCCATGGCACGGGTGGTGGTGCGGTGGACGGGAGCCCCGCACCCATCGACCCCCACCGGTGAGCCCGAGAATCCGCCCAGGTCGGTGATCACGTCGGTGATCGTCGCCTGGATCGGGTGATCGGGCGCCAGATATCCGTCGATCGGCCAGCCCTGCGCCCGGCACGCCCGTAACCACGCAGCATGTTTGCCCGAGCAGTTGTGCCACACGCGCCTCATCTGCACGTCCCCACCTCTCCTCAGGCGCATGGCCGCCGTATCGGACAAGGGCCAGTCCGGCGGGCATTGGAGAGCGGACTCGTCGAGACCGACCCTGTCGAGCATCGCCTCGACAAGTGCGACATGAATCGGCTCACCATCATGGGACCCGGAGGCGACCGCCAATTCGAGGGGGCTGAGTGAGGCACCGCTCTCCTGGGACACGAGGGCCTGAAATGGCTTGGACGCCGATCTGAGGAAGAAGGGCTGGTCGATGTCGCCGGAGGAAGCCACCAGCGCCCCTTCCGCGGTGACGACCGCCACAGCTCCATCGTGCATCGTCTCGACCAGGCCCGAACGGGTTCTCGCCGCGAGCAACCTTCAGCCTGCCGGCTGCGCTTCGCCCTGCTGGCTCCGATACCGGGCGATGATCTCGTCCTGAAGGGCGTCGATCACGGTGTGGAGCTGACGACGCTGGGCAGAGAGCTCCGACTCCACCTCCCGGATGTGCTCGATCGCCTCGCTCAGCTCTTCGCCGGTCAGCTCGGGGAGCTGGGTGAGGATGTCGTCGTCCATGATCTTGTCGATGAGACGCCGACCCGTGGTCGCGGGAAGGGGGGGCATCGTGTCGATATGACGGAGATTGGGCTCGCCACCGAGGGTCATCCCGGCCGCGAGGATCTCGGGCAGCGCCTCGATCAGCGTCCGGCTCTCCTCACCGTTGCGGCGGCGCAGCTCGAAGTTGAGGAGGTCCACCCTCCCATGGAGCAGCCGCCGGTAGTAAGAGATCTGGGTCTCCACGTCCTCTGCAGACTCGCGGCGCTGACGCAGCTCCTCGAGACTCGCCTCGTCGATGTCGGCCAGGTACTCCGGCTCGAGGACGGTGTCGATCCTGCGTCTGTGCTCGGTCACAATTGGCAGGCTACCTGCACGCCCCTGCGAGCGTTGCGTAAGGGTTCACCGCCGCCGACCCCCGGCCACCAGGGTGGATCTCGAAGTGGAGATGAGGTGAGCCGCCACTGGCGTTGCCGGTATCGCCATTGAACCCGATGGTCTGACCCTGACTCACCGAGTCCCCCGAGCCCACGTTGTAGTCGGAGAGGTGGGCGTAGTAGAAGCCAATACCGTTGTCACCCTGCAGCCAGATCGTCTTGCCGCCCAGCCCGCTGCTCCCGACCGCGACTCGACCGGAGGTCACCGCATACATTGGCTCCCCGTGCGCGGCGAACAAGTCGGTCCCCTTGTGGGCGCGGCCGCCTGATCGCGGTGCCCCCCATGAGTCGATGAAGGAGGTCCGGCCCGGCGTGAACGGGCAAATGAAAGAGCCCACCTGCACCGAGCCCGCCGCTCGCTGCCGGGCCCGTGCCGCCAGCTCGGCCTGTTCCCGGTCGTATTCGGTGGCCAGCTCTTTGCAGCGCCCGGACAGCTTGGCGTACGCGGCCTGCTCGGCCTCCATGGCCGATTCCTGGTTGGTCCGGCTATCGAGCTTTTGGGCCTCGACGGTCTCCAGCTCGACCCGGGTCGCATCGAGGACTGATTGGAACCGGTTCAGCTCGCTCCTGGCGGCGACGAGCTCATCGAGCGATTCCTGTCCCCCGGTAGCCGCGGCAGTCAAGAACTCGGAGGTGGTCATCAACTCGTCGACCGACGAGGCTGAGAAGATGATGCCGGGGCTGGCAAGCCCGCCCCGCATGTAGAGCTCCACCGCCTGCTCCTCGATCCTGGACTGGATCTCATCGAGCTCTTCGGTGTGGCTGGTGACCGATCCGGCGACCGAGTCCTGCTTCCTCTCAACCCGTTCGACATCCTGGACTGCGGTCTCATATTCCCGGGCGGCGGCCTCGAATGCAGCTTGGGCGGCGCGGTACTCCTCCAACTGCGCCCGGGAATCGGCACAGGCCTCCTCCACCTGGGCTTTGGTGACCGCCTGAACAGTCAACGGGAAGAGCACGCCAACGAGACTGGTGAGGGTGAGGAGGGTGATGACGCGGACAGGCGTCCTCTGGGCACGCATCGGCGGAGAGGCTAACCCGCGACTCCGTTTGGCTCTACTCCGTTGTCCCGGCAGTGAGATCGCTCACAACACCAGGAGCAAGAGCGGGTAGTAGATGGCGGCGGCGAGGGCCACCCCATCCAGGCTGACCAAAGCTCCCGGCGGGCGCTCGGTGAGGACGACGCGGCCGGTACGGAGCATCGAGGACAGTCCGCGACCCGCGAGGAGAGCTACGGCGATCCCGAGCCCGACCAGGAGATAAGAGACGATGGAGAGGTCCCAGATCAGGGCCGAAGCCACGGCGGCCAGAACTGCCCCCAGGGCAGTGACCGAAAAGGGATCGAGGAGCGGAATCGGAGGGATCCTCTCGACCACCGCCGAGAGTGCGACGGCGGCGATCACCGACACAAGGAAGACGTCGATTGCGTTCGCCTCTGGAGAGGCTGCCGATCGGGAAACGACCAGGGACGCTGTGCCCAAGCCGCCGAGTAGTGCGACCATCAGCGTCGGGCTGAAGACGTCCACCTGACGGTAAATGGGGAAGGCAACGGCCCATCCGAGGCCAACCGCCACGGCGATCACGAGCGCTAGGGCATAACCCTGGCCCCCGGCGACGTGTGCGGCCATGGCCGACCCGGCCGATGTGACGACCACGGGAAGTACGGCGAACTCCCGACCTCTGGCAGCGAAGGCCGTGCCGACGTCGACAGCCCAGGCGGCCACGATGAGCACCAGGGCAGCCGCCCACAACTCCTGGCCTTGCGTGTTCGCCAGGATCGCCACGAGGGCAACTGCGGCCGGCAGGAACCCGATCAGGTCGATCGCCGAGAAAGTGGTTGCCGGCTGGCTCCCCCCGGAGACCGGCGGAAGGAGGACAACTTCGTCGTGCTCGGTGACGCTGTCGTCCATCGAAGCCGACTCGCCATTGACCCAGACCCGAGCGGTCTCGACACCCCGCCGGAAATCGGGCCCGAATTTCTCGGACGCGGCCTCGATTACCTCTCCCACTGTGTCGGACGGCACATCGAGCCGTGAAGTACCGGCCAGTTCCCGGAGGTTTGCGAACAGGCGAAGCTTGGCCATAGGTCGAGGGTAGAGCGTACCGACATCACCTCGCGACTCCCGGCTGCCTTCGCCTACTCTCGATATATGGGCGAAACGGTGATGGTGGCGGTCGACGTGCCCCTGCTTGGAGACGAGCGCCATAAGAACTGGGCCAAGGTGGTCGAGTCAGTCGACGACACCCGAGCGTCGGGATGGGCCTTCGAGGGTCCCTTCGTGGCCACTGGAGGGATCCAGGATCTGCCGATGGGGGCGACCCTTCTCGTGTACGGCGAGCGAGGGTCCCGGGCCAACCCTCAGATCAGCGCCAGGGTCTACACGGTCAACGCCGATTCCACCTTGAGCCTGGAGGCCGAGGCAAAGGGCAAGGCCTGGGCCCGCACCCTTCGGGACCACGTGGAGCGATGCCTCGGGGCCGGGGAGAGGCTGCCGGATCTGTCCTTCCTCTCCGACGAGACGCTTGCCGATGAGTTGCGGCGACGAGGCTGGGACGTCGAGAGAGCATGAAGGCGATACGAGTTGGTGAGCTGGGTGGGCCCGAGAATCTGGTCCTCGCCGACCTCCCCGATCCCGAGCCAGGGCCGGGAGATCTCCTGGTGGATGTGGAGGCTGCAGGTGTCAATTACGTCGACATCTATCAACGAACCGGTCTCTACGACCTGACCCTCCCGTTCACTCCCGGGATGGAGGGAGCTGGGACCGTGGCGGGCATAGGCCCCGGCGTCGACGACTTCGAGGTCGGCGACCGGGTGGGTTGGACCGATGTGCGTGGCTCGTACGCCGAGCGCCATCTGGTCCCGGCGGACCGGGCGGTGCCGGTCCCGGATGGCATCGATCTGACAACCGTGGCCGCGGTGTTGCTCCAGGGTTTGACCGCCCACTACCTGGCCACCGATACCTACCCGCTGGAATCCGGCGATCGATGCCTGATCCATGCCGGCGCCGGCGGCGTGGGCCTTCTGCTCACTCAGGTGGCCAAGCTGCGGGGAGCGGAGGTCTTCACCACGGTCGGGACATCGGCGAAGGCTGAGCTGAGCCGCGCCGCAGGATCGGACCATGTCATCGTCTACACGGAGATCGACTTCAAGGAAGCCATCGAAGAGGTGGCCGGGCCCAACAGTCTCGACGTCGTATACGACGGTGTGGGCGCCGACACCTTCCTGAAGGGCCTCGATTTGCTGCGGCCGAGAGGGATGATGGTCACATTCGGCAATGCTTCGGGACCCGTCCCCGAGATCTCGCCGCTCGTCCTCTCCCGGAAGGGGTCGCTCTACCTCACCAGGCCCACCATGGCGCACTATCTGCAGACGAGAGAGGAGTTGCTCTCTCGCTGTCAGGACCTCTTCTCCTGGGTCGAGTCGGGCAAGCTCGAAGTGCACATCGACCACCAATACCCGGTGGCCGAGGCGGCGGCGGCTCACACCGCGCTGGAGGCGAGGGAAACCACCGGCAAGGTGCTTCTCCGCCCTTGACCTCGCCCGACCGAAGCACACGCTCGCTGAAGAGCCGGATTTGGTGGGCGATCTCACTTCCCACGATCAGACTCGGAGCCAGGATCTTGTGGAGGCTGCGAATCGACCGGGGACCGGGATTTCCCGAACCGCCATTCGTGGTCGCCGCCAACCACTACTCCTTCCTCGACCCCCCGCTGGTGGGAGCGGTCTACGGACGACGATCCCGGTTCATCGGCCTGATCGATCTCTACGGGAACCACAAGTCGCTCGACTGGGCCCTGAATGGCTGGGACACCATCACCGTCCGTCGAGGCACGGTCCCGCTCGGCACAGTGCGCCAATGTCTCAGCCAGCTCGAGGCCGGTGGTGTCGTCGGGCTGTTCCCCGAGGGAATCCGGGTGAAGAGTTTCGGCGAAGCCGGTTTCAAGCGTGGGGCCGCGTGGCTGTCGGTCCGGACGGGAGCGCCATTGGTGGCGGTGGCGGTGAAAGGCACCGACCAGGTACTGGGGATCGACAACAAGTTTCGCAAGGGCCGGGTCGAGGTGATCGTCGGGCCCACTCTCCATCCGACCGGCACCGACCGAGCCGCGGTGGACGACCTGACTCGTCGGTGGGCGGATTGGGTGGAGCAGCAGCTGGGATAATCGGGACCAATGCCCGGTCTCGAGTACATAACCGACGAGCCCCCCAACGCGGCGATCCCAGTTTCCGAGCTCGATGGGCAGCTCATCCCCCAGGACCGGGCGTATCTGCGAAACAGCTTCGATATCCCCGACCCCGAGAGGGTCAGCGGCGCCGTCGAGGTGTCGATTCCCGGACGCCCAACGACGACACTGACTTCGCAAACGCTCTCGTCGCTCGATCAGGTCGAGATCGACATGGTCCTCGAGTGCGCCGGCAACGCCCGGTCACTGGTGCGGCCAGACGTGAGCGGTCTGGAATGGGGTCTCGGCGGGGCATCACCGATCAAGGCAGGAGGAGTGCGGCTGATCGACGCCCTGGGAGAGATCCCTGACGAGATCGCCGAGTTCGTCCTAACTGGCGCTGACCAAGGCACGGTCTGGCCGGAAGGAGAGGTCAACTACCAGTTCTCCGTCCCCGCGCAACGTGTGAGGGATGGTTCGGCGATGCTCATGCTCAGATGGGGAGGCGATCCGCTAGCACTGGAGCACGGAGGACCGATCAGATTCCTCATGCCCGGGGACTACGCGATGAGATCGGTCAAATGGCTGACCAGGATCGAAGGTGTGACCGAGCCGTTCGACGGTCATTTCGTCAACCGATACCGGTATTTCGGCGATGAAGAGCTCGAGGATGGCTCGTCGGTGGGCATGATCCGGGTGAGGTCGGTGATAGCCCGACCTGGGGAAGGCGAGATCGTCCCGGCCGGAACCATGACGGTGAGCGGCTCGGCCTGGTCCGGAGCGGGGACCGTGGAACAGGTGGCGGTTTCGCTCGACCGGAGTGTGACCTGGGAACCGGCCGAGCTCACCCCCGGCGCCGGAGCGTTGGCCGCGGTCGCCTGGCGGCGCGAGATGGTCGTCGCGCCGGGCCGGCACACGGTGATGGCGCTTGCCATCGACAGCGCCGGAAACAGCCAACCTCTCCTCCCCCGCTGGAACAAGAACGGTTACGCCAACAACGTGGTGCATTCGGTCGAGTTCGAAGCAAGGTAGGGATCAACCCGCAGGGATGAGCTCGGCGATGTTTGCCGCCACCGCTCCGGGATCGTCGAGATGGGCTTTCCAAGCCTCGGCGACCACTTCGAAGCCGGCTTCAGGCATCGCCTCTTGCACCCTGTCCACGGATTCTCTGGGGACATCGCCGGCGTCGCTCCACAGATACCGGGTTGGGGCGGTTATGTCGGCGAGCTTGGATGGCACCTGGGAGGCAGCCGGGGTGCGCCGGTATGCCCGAATCGACGCCGTTGTGTCGACGATCGTCTCGGCCAGGTCACGTGCCTCGACTTGTGACTGTGTTGGGCACCATCCGCCGGTCTCGCAGTTGGGTGCCCATCGGCCTCCTGAGAGCGGGCCACCGGTCTCCAAGGCGAAGGTGGCCGCCGTTCCAACCCAGGGCAGCCTCTCCACGAACTCCACGAAGCCGTCGCGCCGGTAGAAATCGACGTCGATCATCACCAGCCCCGCTACGAGCTGGGGTTGGGTGACTGCGATCTCGGCACCGACCTCGCCGCCGAGCCCGACGCCCGCGATGATCACCGGCTGGCTGAAGCTCCGCTGGATGGCATCGGACACCTCTTCGGCCATCGAGGCGACAGTGTGCCGGGGGCCCTCGACCGGAATCCTCTCAGTGAGCCCGAAGCCGGGGAGGTCGACTCGCATCACCGCGAAGCGAGGATCGAGCTCCGACGAGACCCCATCCCAGATGACACCACCGGCAACGTCCACGTCGTGAAGGAGGACCAGAGGGACCGCGCCCTCGCCCTCCATGACCACGTTGAGACTGGTGCCGGCCGAGGTCACGATCGGATTCAGCTCCAAATCGTCGAGTGCTACGTCTTCGATCAGGGTGATTCGATCCAGGGTGACCGAAGTCCAAATCGCGATGCCGGCCGCAGCAAGCAGGAGCACGAGCACGAAAATCCGGAGAACGACCCGGGTCGAGGACTCTTCCTTGGGAGGAGGGCGAAGACCACTCATAGAGAGTGTCTCGGCTGGTGACAGCCGAGGTTTAGCCCCAGATCGAAATCCTCTGTCCCGGAAGTCCCCGCCATGAGCCCACGATAGGAGTAGCGGTTGTTCAACCCATGCGTTTGACGACCGTCTCGGTGATCAAATCGACCGAGGGGATGGCCATGTCTTCCAGGGCCTCGGCGGCGGGCAGCGGGATGTGCGGCGTCGTGATCCGGACCACCGGCCCGTCCAGGTCCCAGAAGACCTCGTCGACGACTATCGAGGCGATCTCTGCGCCCCAGCCGCAGAGCCGCGGGTTCTCCTCGACCGTGAAGAGGCGGCTCGTCTTGGTCACCGATCCAAGGATCGTCTGCGTGTCGAGCGGCACCAGGGTGCGCACATCGATGACCTCCGCCGATATGCCGTGCTCCCCCAGTCGCTCGGCGGCCTCGAGAGCCCGGGGCACCATCAATGCCAGGGCGGCGATCGTGCAGTCGGTGCCTTCCCGGACCACCCGGGCCACACCGAGCTCGTCGACGATCTCGCCGTCCGGGATCTCCTCCTTGTCGGCCATGAGTGACTTGTGCTCGAGGAAAACCACCGGATCGGGATCGCGCACCGACGCAGCCATCAGACCAACGACATCGAGAGGCGTCGAGGGGGCTACCACCTTGAGGCCGGGGATCATCATCACCCAGTTCTCGACGCTCTGAGAATGCTGCGCCCCGAAACGAGAACCGCCGCCGTTGGCCGTCCGAACCACCATCGGGATGCTCACCTGGCCCCCGGTCATGTAGCGGGACTTGGCAATCTCGTTGGCGAGCAGGTCGAAGCAGACTGCGATGAAGTCGGAGAACATGATCTCGGCGATCACCGGCACCCCGGTCATCGCCGCGCCCATTGCCGCGCCGAGGATGGCCTGCTCCGAGATCGGGGTGTCGCGTATGCGGTCTGGCCCGAACTCTTCGACCAGGCCGACAGTCGTCTTGAACACCCCGCCCGCGCCGGCGATATCCTCCCCCAGCATCACGAGGTCGGGATCGCGCCTCATCTCCTGTGCGATGCCATAGGCCACCGCATTGCGGTAGGTCAGTTCCGCCATGCCGACCCCCCATCCGCCCATACATCTGCGAGCAGATGCTCCTCGGAGGGCATGGCGCCGCTCTTGGCGAACTCCGTCGCCTCGTCCACCCTTCGGGCCACATCCTGTTGGATCGTGCTCAGATCGCCTTCGGGCACACCCAGTCGGAGGAGGCGCTCGTGGTACATCGGTATCGGGTCCCGCTCCTTCCATGCCTGGACCTCGGCCGGTGGGCGATATTTGGCCGGGTCGGCCCGGCTGTGCCCCTGCTCCCGGTAGGTCTGCGCCTCGACCAGGGATGGCCCCTCGCCACTTCTCGCCCTGGCGATCACCCGTTCAGCAACCTGGAACACGGCGTCGGCGTCGTTGCCGTCGACGATGATGCTCTCCAACCCGTACGCCCCGGCTCGGTCCGCCGCCGGATTGGGCACCGCCGTGATGAGGTCAATCGGCGTGTACTCCATCCACAGGTTGTTCTCACATACGAACACCACGGGGAGGTCCCAGATGGCGGCCAGGTTGAGCGCCTCATGGAAGGCACCGATGTTGGTGGTCCCGTCGCCGAAGAAGCAGACCGCAACCTGATCGGTTCCGCGCATCTGCGCCGACCAGGCCGCGCCGTTGGCGATGGTGAGATGGGCTCCGATGATGGCGTACGACCCCATCATCCCGTGCTCCACCGAGGTCAGGTGCATCGACCCGCCCTTGCCCTTGAGGATCCCGTTCTCTCGGCCCAGCAGCTCGGCGAGCACCGGCCCCAACGCGGCGCCCCGAGCGAGCGTGTGGGCGTGACCACGATAAGTGGCGAAGGTGTAGTCGCCGGCCTGCATCGCCTGAGCGAACCCCGTTGCCACCGCCTCCTGGCCTAGCGAGAGATGCGATGTCCCCTTCACCAGGTTCTGCATGAAGAGGTCGTAGGCACGCTTCTCGAACTGACGGAGCAGTTGCTGGGTCTCATACATCTGGAGCCGGGAATCGAGCGGGATCACGATCTGATCGTTGTCCCGGTTCTCCGGCTGGGGGAGTCGCGGCTCCCTCTGCGCGTAGTCGTAGAGGCCCTCGTCGCGGGTTCGTGTGCTCATCGGCGCCGATCGAATGCTCGCATCGGCCACAAGGTAATGATTGGAGCAGGAGCCGTGAGCATGGATAGCCTTCGAGGATGGCTCTTTCCCGACCCTTTGGAACCTGGGAGTCCCCGATCTCGGCCGCAGACACCGTCGGTGGGGTCGTGGACTTCAACACGCTCGCGGTCGATGGTGACAACCTCTATTGGCTGGAGGGCCGTCCCTCCGAGGGCGGTCGCCAGGTGCTGGTCCATAGGGACGGCTCGGGACGGATCAGCGACGCGACGCCACCCCCGACCAGTGTCAGGACGCTGGTTCACGAGTACGGGGGCGGGGCGTTCACGGCGGGCCAGGGCCGGGTCGCCTACTCGAGCTTCTCCGACCAGCGCCTCTATCTGTTGGGAAGCTCCGAGCCCATCACGCCTGAGCCCGACTTTCCCGCCGGGCTGCGTTACGCAGACGGCCGCTTTCTTCCCGACGGGACCATCGTCTGCGTCCGGGAGAGCCACGGGGACGGCGAGGCGGTCAACGAGATCGTTCTCATCGATCCCGAGGGCTCGACGGTCACGGTCCTTGCGACAGGTCGTGACTTCTACGCGTCTCCCCGGCCGTCACCCGAGGGCGACCGACTTCTCTGGCTCGAGTGGGATCACCCCAACATGCCCTGGGACGGGACTGCGCTCAAGACGGCGGCCGTCACCGACTCCGGTCTGGATCACATCCGCGAGATCGCGGGCGGCATCGACGAGTCGGTGTTTCAGCCGGAATGGGCGCCGGATGGTGGCATCGTCTTCGCCACCGACCGCAGCGGATGGTGGAACCTGCATCGTTTCGACGGCGAGGGGTCCGCGCCCATAATCACCATGAAGGCCGACTTCGGATTGCCGGCGTGGATCTTCGGCTCCAGCGCCTACGGATTCCTGTCCGATGGCCGAATTCTCGCCGCGTACTGGAAGGATGGGGTCAGCCATCTGTGTGTCATCGACCGCGATGGCGATCTCACCGAGTTGCCCGGTGACAACACCTCTTTCGGGTTCCTGACAACAGATGGCGGGTCCCGCGCCTGGTTCGTTGGCTCCGGAACCCACACTCCAAATGGGATCTACCAGCTCGATGTCGATGAGGGGACCATCGAGGTGATCCGGTCCAACCGCCCACCGGTCGAGCCGGCGTTCATCCCGACACCGAGGGTCATCACCTTCCCGACAGGGGATGGCGAAGAGGCCCATGGCGTCTTCTACCCGCCGGCCAACCCCGACTACTCAGGGCCCGAAGGAGAGCGGCCACCCCTGATCGTCAAGGTCCACGGCGGGCCCACCGCGCATTCCCATCCCCGGCTCAGACCCGAGTTCCTCTACTGGACCACTCGCGGCTTCGCCATCGTCGACGTGAACTACCGAGGCTCGACCGGCTACGGCCGGGCATATCGGAATCGGCTGCGTCTCGACTGGGGGGTCGCCGACGTCGAGGACTGCCTCGCTGCTGCCCGGTATCTGACGGAGAAAGGCGAAGTCGACGGCAAACGCCTGGTGATCACCGGAGGAAGCGCCGGCGGGTACACCACACTGGCCGCTCTGGCTTTCGGAGATGCGTTTTGCGCCGGAGCGTCATACTTCGGAGTGGCCGACATCGGCCTTCTCGCCGACCACACCCACAAGTTCGAGTCGCGCTATCTCGACGGGTTGGTCGGCACGGACCCTGCGGAGATGCGCCGCCGGTCGCCGTTGTACTCGGCCGACCAGATCACAGTCCCCGTGATCCTGTTCCAGGGTCTAGAGGACAAGGTCGTGCCGCCGGAGCAGGCTCAGATGATCGCCGACGCGCTGGCGGACAGAGGCATCCCCCACGCCCATATCACCTATGAAGGCGAGGACCACGGGTTCCGCAAGGCGGAGAACATCATCCACAGCCTCGAATCGGAGCTTGCCTTCTACCGGCACGTCTTCGGCTTCACCCCGTCGGGCGATCTGCCCGAACTTCCCCTGGTAGGGGCAGGTTGAGCAAATACCTGCTCCCCATCGCGGGTGAGCGCCTCCCCCGCCGCATCATCCAACTGGTCATCGGACTGGTCCTGTTCGGGGTCGGAATCGGCCTGATGCTGCAGTCAGGTCTTGGCGTCCCGCCATGGGACGTCCTCCATCAGGGCCTGGCCCACCGGTTCGGGCTCACCGTTGGCGCCTGGTCGATCATCGTCTCGGTGGCCGTGCTCCTGCTCTGGCTCCCCCTACACCAGGCCTTCGGCCTGGGGACGCTTCTCAACGCGATCATCATCGGCGTGATCATCGATCTCACCGGCCTGGTCATCCCAGCGGCGGGCACCACGGGCGTCGCCTGGCTCATGCTGCTCATCGGGATCCTCCTCATCGGCATCGCCTCGGGTCTCTATATCGGCGCCAACCTCGGGCCTGGCCCTCGCGACGGGCTGATGACCGGGATCGCAAGACGTGGCCCTTCGATCAGGCTCACTCGGGCTGTGATCGAGATCACCGTCCTCACCCTGGGCTGGATCCTCGGTGGCACCTTCGGCATCGGCACCATCGTCTTCGCGCTGGCCATTGGCCCACTGGTCCAGTTCTTCCTACCCCGATGGGACATCTCTCCCCACCCAACCGACGACATTTGGGAGCACCTCGACCGCTGATATCCCGGCGTGTAACCCGCCGTGGAGCACTACCGTGGCGTCTCGTGAGCGTGACTCGGGAGGGGCACGGCTTCGAGCCGGGCATTGATGACCACGACCCCAGATTGAGGGTCTTTGTCTCGTCTACCCTCGGCGAGCTCAATTCGGAGCGTGAGGCCGCCAAGTCGGCCATCAAGACCCTGCGACTCAACCCCGCCGGTGTCGATCTCGGTGCCCGCGGCGGGCCGACCCTCCAGGACTCCGACATCTTCATCGGCATCTACTGGCAGTCCTATGGATGGGTGGGCGAGGGCGATGCCAGGTCGGATCTCGAGCGGGAGTACGACGCGAGCGCGCATCTCCCCACCCTGGTGTATGTCAAGGAGCCCGCGACCGGCCGGGAAGAAGAGCTGACCCGACTTCTCGAACGGTCACGCGCCGATGGGCGAGCGACGATCCGATCCTTCGAATCGCCGGGTGAGCTGGCCGAGATGCTGGTCGAGGACCTGGCCGGCCTGATGTCCGATCGGTTCACCCTCGATGCCCCCGAAGAGGGCTCGCTGCCGCTCGGGACGCTCACATTCATGTTTGGCGACCTGGCCGGGTCGACCGCGCTGGTGGAGCAGCTCGGCGATCGATACGCCGAGGTCCTTTCCGGCTATCACGGCATCGTCGACGATGCCACCCGGCGGCATGGCGGCACGGTGGTCGACCTGGAGGGCGAGCGGCTCTTCAGTGTGTTCCTCGACGCGTTTGAGGCGGTGACTGCCACGGTTGAGATCCACATGGCCCTCGACGAAGGGGTCTGGCCCGATTCGGCACCGGTGCATGCGCGCCTCGGGCTGCACACCGGCACGGCACGGATCGGGTCGGGCGGTTACGTCGGCCTCGATGTGCATCGGGCGTCACGGGTGGCCTCGTCTGCACATGGCGGCCAGATCATGGTCTCGGCCCCGGTCAAGGAGCTGGTCGAGAGCCAGACCGAGGACATGGGGTGGGAGATCAGAGAGCTCGGCTCCTATGCCCTCAAAGGGCTGTCGCGAGCCGAGAAGCTGTTTCAAGTGGTTGCCCCGGGGATTCGGTCCGATTTCCCGGCACCCCGAGCTCGCAACATCACGAGAGTTCGCCTTCCCGCGCCTCAGAACGTCCTGGTCGGCAGGGACAAGGAGCTGGCGGAGCTCGTCGAAATGCTCGGCCGCCCCTATGTCCGTCTCTCCACCATCGTCGGGCCAGGTGGGATAGGCAAGACCCGTCTCGCCCTGTCGGTGGCGGAACAGGCCTCGCCGTTGTTCCCCGACGGCGTGTATTTCGTCAACCTGGCCGCGGTCACCGAGGCATCCGACGTCCTGCTCGCCGTCGGTGACGCTGCCGGGATCCCAATCGAAGGGGAGGCGATCGACGCCCTGTCCAGCGAGTTCCAGGACCAGCAAGTCCTGCTGGTCGTCGACAACTTCGAGCAGGTGGCGGCGGGTGGCTCATATATCGCCGAGTTGCTTGCTCGCAGCCCTGGCCTCAAGGTCCTGGCCACCAGCCGGGTCCCCCTCCGGATCATGAGCGAGTATGAATACACCCTCGAGCCGCTCGGTCTTCCGCCGACAGGGTCCGAGGAGGCGGAGTCGGTTTCTTCCTCGGATGCCGTGCGGCTCTTCCTGGACCGGGCACTCGCCGTCATCCCGGGATTCGCCATCGACGAGGAGAACGCCTCGCCGGTCGCAGCGATCGTTCGCAAGGTCGACGGGCTGCCTTTGGCGATCGAACTGGCGGCGGCCCGACTCCGCATGCTCAGCCCCAGAGCCTTGTCCGAACGGCTCACCAAGTCACTCGACGCCCTCGGGACCGGCGCGGCTGATGTGCCCAGCCGGCAACGCACCCTCGATGCCGCCATCGACTGGAGCTACCAGCTCCTCGACCGCGAGGAGCAGATCTTGTTCTGCAGGCTTTGCGTGTTTCAGGGCGGTTTCACGGTGGAGTCGGCCCAGGAGGTGGCCGTCGAAGAGGGCGATGCCGTGGATCTGCTGATGGTGCTCGTCGAGAACAGCCTGGTGCTCCCGGCCCAGGGCGGAGAGGGGAGGCTGCGAATGCTCGCTCCCATCCGTGACTTCGGCCTGCGCCGCCTCCACGAGGCAGGTGAATACGAGTGGATGAAAGACCGGCATGCCGCCTACTTCACCCGAGTGGCCGAAGGCTCCCTGGAGGATCTCCGGGGCATCAAACAGGCGGAAACCGTCGAGCGCCTGGCCGCCGACTGGAACAACCTCGACGTCGCGGCCGAGTGGCTCATGACCAAGGGCGATGATGGCTCCCTGGTCCGACTGTCCTACGGCCTTTGGGTGTACCTGTGGATCGGCAATCAGCTCCGGGAAGGGGCCCGCTACCTCGAGGCTGTCTCCTCACCGGCCGACCTCGACGAAGTCCTCGCCGGCCGCTTCTGGTGGTTGCGGGGAGGGATCCAATACGAGATGGGCCGATACGAGGAATCGGAGGAATCACTGGAGAAGGCCCTGGCAATCCTCGAGAGAAACGGGGACATCGATTGTCACAACTGGGCCGATTTCGTCTCCGCCCTACTCATGCCTGCCTTTGGAGCGGAACCGGCCGTGGTCCGACAGCGGCTGGAGGTGGCCCTGGGCCGTTTCCGTGGGATCGGAGACCGCTGGGGCGAAGGCTATGCCCTGATCGGGCTCGGCATCCTGGCTGGCTCCAACGGCGACGGCGAAGCCGCCGAGAAGTGCCAGCTGGAGACCCGGGAGCTGGGATTCGAGTTGAGCAACGGGGCCCTGATCGGTCTTGCCGAGGCCCAGCTAGCATTCACCTACGTCTCCTCCGGCCGAATCGAGGAAGCCAGGGAGGCATTGCGCAGATCCTTCGACGTCTTCCGTACTCTGAACTACCGGGAAGGTCTCTGCTACGCCCTCGAGGCGGCCGCTTCCCTTTCCTTCACCGAGGGCCAGGCCGAGCTGGGCATGATCGCCTTGGGGGCTGCCGAAGAGGTGAGGGACCGCATCGGGCTTCATCCCTGGCCCTTGATCAAGTGGTTGTTCGACGCACTCTCGATGATGGCCGACTCGCTCGAGGATCCCGCGCTGAAGGCCGCCCGTCACAACGGGCGCCAGATGAACCCATTCGACGCCGCCGCTCTGGTGCTGGAGGCCGTACCGGTCCCGGTCTGAGCCCGGGGTCGATGGGAGCCGAGCCCCTCACATGACTGCCAGGGCGGCGTTGGGCAGAGAGCGCCCGTAGCTGGCCCGGATCTGAACCTTCCGCTCCAGGGCTTCGATCACCGCGCCGGCGAAGTCCACCTCGTGGAGACCGCTGGCGCTTCCCAGCCCACCGGGGCTGAACACATTCGCCTCCATGAGCTTGTCGCCCACGATGTCGAGACCGACCAGGAACATCCCGTCCTTGATCAGCTTCGGCCGGGCCAGACGAACGACCTCGAGCATCTCCTCGGTGATCTTCACCTTCTGCGCCTTGCCACCCACATGCATGTTCGAGCGGACGTCGTCGCCTTCATTGACGCGGCGAAACGCCGCGAACTTGCCATCGACCTCGAGTGGCACCCCGTTCATCACGAAGAGACGGACATCTCCGCGCTCCGCGTCCTTGAGGAACTCCTGCACCACCACATACCCGTCCCGGGTGATGGTCTCGATGATCTGGTTCAGGTTCTGCCCCTTCTTGCCGGCGACGACGAACACGCTCTGGCCACCGGATCCCTGGAGAGGCTTGAGGACCGCACGTCCTCCGAGATCGTTGACGAATTCCTTGATATCTCCAACCGTCCGCGAGATGAGGGTCCGGGGTCTGACCTCCTCCGGGAAGTGCTGGAAATAGGTCTTGTTGATGGCGTCGGCCAAGTGGACCGGGTCGTTGACCACCAACACCCCGGCCGCTGCGGCTAGCTGGCCGAAGAGCACTCCGGAGGCCTGGGCCCAAGGGCGCTCGATCGCGTCCTCGGCTGGGTCGTTCCGGAGCATGAGGACGTCGAGCTCGTCGAGGCTGATCAGCTCCGGGTCCGCCGCCTCGCTCTGAACATCCTCGAGGAAGCTCTTGAGGGATCGATAAGTCTTGTCCTGTGGGGAGCCTGCTCTCGCCGTGACCTCACCGGTGGCGGTGTGGGCCAGATCGCCCACACCCATCAGCCACACCTGGTGCCCGCGCTTGCGCGCGGCAAGGGCGAGCCGGGTCGTGCTGTACTCCGGTTGCTCGGTAGCGACCTCGTTGACGACCAGCCCGAGCTTCACGCAGCCACCTCACTCAACTCAATGACATCGACGCCGTCCCGGATCCGGTCGAGACGGTCGAGTGCTGCCTTCGACTCGAGGAATCGAGGCCGCAACGGTGGCTCTACCAGGACCCCACGATCGAGGAGATCGACCACGAGCGGCTCGTCTGCCAACGATATCTTGCCCACGAGAAGCGAATCCAGCCGGCCTCCCTCTTTGAGGTAGGTGAGAAGCCGGTTGAGGCCGGCCAGATACAAGGCGTCCTTTGTCATCCCCCCCGAGCGGTGGACCCTCATCGCAGTGGTGAAGGCTCGGTTGCGGCCGGCTCCGTGTCTCGTCATCAGCTCGAAAGTCTCCCGAAATGTCGCCCGCTCGCTGACCGAATGTGCCGCCACCACCCGCAGCGCAAAGGCACGCAGACGCTTGGGGCGAAGGCCTCCGCCCAGGTGCTCGGCGAGGACCCCGAGCGCCTCCTGGGTTTCTTCGTACCCCGACAGCCCGAGCGAGAGCATCCTCACCGGTTGGGCGGATCCGTTGACGTAGGTCACGACATGGATGCCGATCTCATGGTGGAGGAGTTGCTCCACCCGGTCTCCGGCGATCGAAGTGTCGATGCCGATGAACAGATCACCGTTCTCGACCATCACCCCCGCAACGGTCTCACTGACATGAACGACGGTCGACAACTCGGGGTACTCCCGCCGATAGTGATCGAGCTCCACCGTGGCCCTGCCCGCCAGCTCGTGGGCAGAGACGTATGTATCTGCGGGCGGACCCGGCGGGATCTCCTCCAGCACCCGATGGGCGAGCTCGAGGAGCGGTTTCTCGACGTGCCCGTACTTCTCGATAGAGGCGAGGAGGAACTGGTCGGTGTTGCGCGTGGCCAGGAGCTCGAGACGGCGCTCGAGCTCACGGTGCATGCCACGGATCATGTGGATGAGGACCGGGTCCGTTGCCTCCTCGGGGTTGATCGTCGTCAACTCCTCGGCCAGTGTGTCGAGATCGGGCAGATCCCGATACGTGAAGCGGGGCTCGTCGTTCTCGCCCTCGAGGAATGCCCTGCGCTGTTCGGGCACATTGGTCGGGGTGAGCAGCTGGAGCATCGGGAGCAGGCCGCATATCTCACTAAGCCGGCGGTCGATGGCAAGGTCGATCTCGTCGACGCTCATGCCCGCTCCCAGGCATCGCGAACCGGGCCGGCGGAGGCGAGCAGAGCACTCCCGAGCCGACCGATCCGATCGACGTCGAGGGCAGCGGTCCACTCGTCCATGAACACCTTCTTCAACTCGATGGCCAGAGCACAACCGACTTCCCCATAGTTCTCATGGGTCCACGCTGGCAGCTGACGACCCTGGAACCTGACGTTCTCTCTCACATCGAGCAGGGCACCGTCCAGTTTGTTGGATTGCATGCTCTCGACGAAAGCGTCCGCCACCGGCTTCCATCGCTCCGGCAGGGACCCGGTCCCCAGATTCACGGTCGGGCTGCCCTCTGGATCGTCGGGATCGGCATCCGGCCCGGAGCGGCGGTGGTTGTAGGAATGGATGTCGTAGAGCACGAAGCCTCCATGATTGGCCACGAGTCGGTCGAGGGCGGCACCCAGGTCCGCGTAGAAGCCGTCATACAGGTCCAGGGTCTGGCCGATCTCGTCTTGGGTCAGCGGTCGCCGCCAGACCTCGAGGTCCCATGCGTCGGCCGGACCCCGGTACACCGCCTCGTCCCGATCCCGATTGAGGTCGATCTCGAACCGGGAGCGATTCACCACCACACTGTTGGGGAAACGCGCCGCGATGCTCCCGGTGTGGGGGTCTTCCTCCCGGAGCCGGGTCATGTCGTCGATTGCGATCAATTCGATCAACCCGGGTCGCAGGTCGTGGCCGTTGTGGACCGCGGTGGCCAGCACCGGATCCCGCGCGGACACCTCGAATGAAGCAAATTCCATAGCTAGGGCTCTCATTTACCCGTCGCCTCCTGGCGCTAACCAGGGCGTCGGTCCGCCCGCCCGGGCCTGCCGTTGCCACTACGGTTGCCATTGTGCAGCGACCCCCATGGTTCCTCGAGGATCAGTATCCCTTCGAGAGTCATTGGCAGGAGATCGAGGGGGCCCAGGTTCATTACCTCGATGAAGGCGAAGGCCCGGTGCTGCTCATGCTGCACGGCAACCCCACCTGGTCATTCCTCTACCGGCGAATGGTGCCCTATCTGTCCGATCGATTCCGGTGCATCGCCATCGACTATCCGGGCTTTGGTCTGTCCAAGGCAGCCAAGGGCTATGGCTACACACCGGCCGAGCACGCCGTGGTGGTCGGCAAGTTCGTCGACGCCCTCGACCTGCAGGACTTCACCCCGGTTATGCAGGATTGGGGAGGCCCGATCGGCCTGGCGACGGCCCTCGACCGACAAGACCGGGTCAAGGCGATGATTCTCGGCAACACCTGGGCCTGGCCCCGCACCGACAATGCGACCCAGCGTTTCGCATCGGCCCTGGGCGAAGGCCGCACGGGTGAGTTCCTCGTGGACCGGGCCAATGTGTTCGTGAATGTGTTCGTGCGGAGGGCGATGCGACGTCGTGCGCCGAGCGGCCGGGAGATGGCGATGTGGCGCGGGCCATTCCCGAACCAGGAGTCGCGCCTGCCCGTCCGGGTCTTCCCCCGCGAGTTGACCGGGTCTGCCGCGTTTCTCACTTCGATCCAGGAACGCCTCGGCGAGATCGCCGGCAAACCCTCGCTTCTCTTCTGGGCGGACCAGGACCCCGCCTTCCGTGGGACCGAGAAGCGCCGCTGGGAGTCGATCCTCACCAACAGGACGGGGTACGTCCTCCGTCACGCCGGCCACTATTGGCAGGACGACGCCGGCCCCGAGGCCGCCCTCATGATCCGCTATTGGTGGGATCAGGCCGGGCTCTGACCATCCGGAGGGGACCAAATCCCCTGGCCGACTCCCCAAAGGATGTGCAGGATCGGGTCATGGCCGGCAACCGTCGCGCCCTGGCTTTGATCAAGGGCATTCACACCTTGGTTTGGGCTTTGGTGGAAGCGGCCATGGTCTATCTGCTCGTCACGGGAGCGGCAGGACGCACCGATCGAAGCACCGCGGTCGCCGGTGCGATCGTCGGTGGGGAGTCTCTTGTCTTCCTGGCCAACGGCGCCCGGTGCCCTCTCACCGACGTCGCCGCGGGCGCTGGGCGCCGACAAGGGATCGGTCACCGACATCTACCTGCCCGGCTGGCTGGCCCGGAGCCTGCCGATGATCCATGTGCCGCTCGTCCTCGCCGCGGTCTGGCTCCATGCCCGAAATGTCAAGAGGGCCCGGAGCCGACCCTGATCGCGAAATCTCCGCAGCCTGATGGCCGGCCTGGGCGCGGTCGCTCGATCTATCGTGCCGTTCGCTTCTCTTCACTTCCCCCTTCAGAGCGTGGATTTTCGCGTTCTGAGCGTCTGCCGGGCTGTGGAAAACGAAACACTTGACCCACGACATCTGTGTAATTACAGTAGTGGAGTCCATACCAGATGTCGTGGTGACTTCCCCGCCGACCACAACATCTTGTGGTTTGAGTTGAGAATCGACATTTGGCATATGGACGACGCCCCGTAATCTGGATGGGGCGCACCCAGTGCGAGGAGGCACGTTTCATGAGCAAGGGCCTGCGGATCACCCGTCGCTTCACCGAGGCCGGCACGGACCCATACGAGAAGCTCGAATGGTCCCGCCGCGACTCGCGGATCACCAATCCAGACGGCTCCACGGTCTTCGAGATGACCGACGCCGAGATCCCCGCAGGTTGGAGTCAGGTCGCCTTCGACATCATGGTCTCGAAGTACTTCCGCAAGGCGGGTGTCCCCCAGTTCGACGACAACGGCGCACAGATCTTCGATGAGAGCGGCCAGCCGGTGTTGGGGCCGGAGCGGTCTGGCAAGCAGGTGTTCGATCGTCTCGCCGGCACCTGGCGCCACTGGGGCGAGAAGGAGGGCTACTTCGCCACCTCCGATGACGCCGGCGCCTTCGAAGACGAGCTCAAGTACATGCTGGCCAACCAGATGGCCGCCCCCAACTCACCCCAGTGGTTCAACACCGGTCTCAACTGGGCGTACGGGCTGACCGGCCCCGCCCAGGGCTTCTGGTTCGTCGACGGCGCCGACGGGGAGCTCAAGGCTTCCCCCGACTCGTACAGCCGACCGGCACCCCACGCCTGTTTCATCTTGTCTGTGAGAGACGACCTGGTGAACCCGGGCGGGATCATGGACCTCTGGGTTCGTGAGGCACGCATCTTCAAGTTCGGGTCGGGCGCGGGCTCCAACTTCAGTCAGATCCGGGCCGAGAACGAGCGACTCTCCGGGGGCGGCAAGTCCTCGGGTGTGATGTCGTTCCTCAAGATCGGTGATCGGGCCGCGGGTGCGATCAAGTCAGGCGGCACCACGAGGCGCGCCGCCAAGATGGTCATCCTCGACGTCGACCATCCCGATATCGAGAAGTTCATCGACTGGAAGAAGGTCGAGGAGGACAAGGCCCGGATCCTGATCAACCACGGCGGCCTCCCCGCCGACTTCAACGGCGACGCCTACGCCACCGTGTCGGGGCAGAACTCCAATAACTCGGTGCGCATCACCAACGAGTTCGTGCAGACCGTCGTCGACGACGGCGACTGGGACTTGATCAACCGGACCGACGGATCGGTCCGCAAGACGGTGAAGGCGAGGGATCTGTGGGACAGGATCGCTGAGGCCGCCTGGGCCTGTGCCGACCCGGGACTGCAATTCGACACCACGATCAACGAGTGGCACACCAGCCCCGCCGGGGGCCGGATCCGGGCGTCCAACCCTTGCAGCGAGTACCTGTTCCTGGACGACACCGCGTGCAACCTGGCTTCGATCAACCTCGTCCGATTCCAGGACGAAGAGACCGGAGTCTTCGACGTCGAGGCCTACCAGCACGCCATCAGGCTCTGGACCATCGTGCTCGAGATCTCGGTGGCGATGGCCCACTTCCCCTCACAGGACATCGCCCAGGGGTCCTACGACTATCGGACCCTGGGTCTCGGCTACGCCAACCTCGGTTCGCTGCTCATGCGCCAGGGCATTGCCTACGACTCTGAGGAAGGCCGTGCCATCGCCGGTGCCCTCACCTCGGTGTTGACCGGCTTCTCGTATGCCACGTCCGCGGAGATCGCCGAGGTGGTGGGGCCGTTCCCGAGGTTCGCCGAGAACCGGGAGGCGATGCTGCGGGTGATCCGCAACCACCGCCGGGCCGCCTACGACGAGCACGACTTCGAGGGAGTGAGTCATCTCGTCATGGGGATCGATGCCGATGCCTGCCCCGAGGATCTGCTCGCTGCCGCTCGGACTTCGTGGGATCTCGCCCTCGAACGCGGACAGGAGCATGGCTACCGCAACGCTCAGGCCACGGTTCTGGCTCCAACCGGGACCATCGGGCTGTTGATGGACTGCGACACCACCGGTGTCGAGCCCGATTTCGCCCTGGTCAAGTTCAAGAAGCTGGCCGGGGGCGGTTACTTCAAGATCGCCAACCAGTCAGTTGCCCCGGCGCTGCAGCATCTCGGCTACGACCAGGATCAGATCAAGGAAGTGGTCGAGTACATCGTCGGCACCAGCTCCATCGATGGCGCCCCTCACATCAACCGCGAGACCCTGACCGAGAAGGGGTTCGACGATGAGGACCTGGCCAAGCTGGAGAAGGCCCTGCCGGCGGTGTTCGAACTGAAGCACGCATTCAACGTGTTCACCTTCGGCGAACAGACCCTGCAGCGCCTCGGCTTCGGGGTCGACGAGTACACCGGTTGGGAGTTCAACCTGCTCAAGGCACTCGGGTTCAGCTCGAAGGAGATCGGCGAGGCCAACGACCACATCTGCGGACGGCAGACCATCGAGGGCGCTCCCCACGTGAAGGACGAGCACCTCGCCGTGTTCGACACCGCCAACAAGAACGGCAAGTACGGCCAGCGGTTCATCCACCACTACGGCCACATCAAGATGATGGCCGCGGCACAGCCTTTCATCTCGGGCGCGATCTCCAAGACGATCAACATGCCCAACGAGATCACGGTGGAGGACATCGAGGAGTCCTACCGGATGTCCTGGGAATGGGGCCTCAAGGCAATGGCGCTGTACCGGGATGGCTCGAAGGCCGCCCAGCCGCTCAACTCCACCTCGGACGAGGGCGAGGCGAGTGAGGACGAGTCACCGGCGATCACCGCCGCGGTCGAAGCGGAGAAGGCGATTCACTGGGGCAACCTGCCCCCGGGGATCTCCCCGAGCCAGGCCTACGCCCAGGGGATGAAGCCACCGCGGTTCCTGCTCCCCGCTCGTCGTAACGGGTACAACCAGGAGGCGAGGATCGGCGGGCACAAGGTGTTCCTCCGCACCGGCGAGTACGACGACGGGACCCTTGGCGAGATCTTCATCGACCTGGCCAAGGAAGGGGCGACTCTGAAGGGCATCCTGTCCTGCTTCGCCATAGCCGTCTCGAAGGGCCTCCAATACGGGGTGCCGCTGGAGGAATTCGTGGACACCTTCACCTTCCAGACGTTCGAGCCGAGGGGCATGGTCGAGGGACATCCCAACATCAAGATGGCCAATTCGATCGTGGACTACGTGTTCCGGGCCCTGGGTGTGGAGTATTTGGAGCGGGACGAGTTGGCCCAGGTGCCACCGGATCGGGACATGCAGCTACCCGAGCCACCGTCGGGTATCGCGGTCGAAGCGGGTGTCCAGCTCGATCTCACCGACGCCGCCGCCGAGGAAGACGTCGATGCGGTGAAGGCGGCTGTCGCCTTCGTGGACGGGCCCGAAGCCGGGAGCGGGGATCTTGCCGCCGCTGTGATGGTCGAGAAAAAGGTGACCGCAATAGCCGGCTCGGCGGCCATGGTCGACTCCGCGCTCAAGGAGAACATGGGCGACGCCCCGGTCTGCTCCAACTGCGGTCACATGACCATCCGCAACGGGAGTTGTTACGTGTGCCTCACCTGTGGGGACACCACCGGCTGTAGCTGACGTCGGTGAGGGGAGCCGACCGGCTCCCCTCACCCTATTGGGTCCAGGCACCAACCTGCTTTCACCACTCAGGCGGAGCAATGATCCCGCCGATACGACACGGTGCCCCCGAACGACGGAAGCGAGGCCCGAGCGGTGATGAGACACCGTGACCCTCTGACCGGTCGGTTCATCAGTGCCGAAGCCGCAGCCTTGGCCGAATTGACCTCTGCCAAGAAGTCCACCAAAAACGGCAAGAAGCTGGGCAACAAGTCAGACAAGAAGCGACGGAAAAAACACTCGTCTAAGAGGGGGAAGAAGGGCAAGAAGAAGGGCTGAGCCGGGCCACCTGCCCATCAGCCGTTCACAGCCCCGCCTTGAACCCGGCTCGCCAGCTCGGAAAGCGCAACTTCCAGCCCAATTCTCGCTTGGCCTTAGCGTTGGAGGAGCCTCGGATCTTGGTCATCATCGACACCCCCGCCTCGCCCACGATGAGCCTTGCCAGCCAGGCGGGAACCCGGCGCGGGGGCCTGGCCCCGAGGAGATTCGCCAGATACGGCAGCCACTCGGAGACCGGAGCCGGCTCGTCGTCGACGATGTTGTAGATCCCGGGGGCGCCCCGATCCACTGCCAAGGCGGTCGCCTGGGCGGCATCGTCGATGTGCAGGAACGACCAGATGCCGGATCCGCCGCCGACGATCGGCATCTGCCGTTTGGCCACCGCCTCGATCATCGCTCCGCCCTTGCCGAGGGCGTTGCCGGGGCCATAGAAGCCGCCGTACCGAAGGGCTAGGCCGTCGATTCCGGGAGTTCCGGTCGTGACGGATTCCAGATGGAGGATTGCCTCGAGCGTCTCGCGCGCCTGCTGTGGGGGGTCGGTGTTGAGCGGGTCCTCTTCGGTCTTGACCGGTCCTCCGCTCTGCTCGTTGGGCCAACCGGCAAAGCTCTGGGCGATGAAGCGCCGCGCCCCGGCGTCGACGGCGGCTTCGATCATGACGTCGGTGGTCTCGGTGCGAAGCCTGTTGGTCTCGGCGAAGGTCTCGGCGAAGTGTCGGAAGTCGAGGTCACCAGACAATGCGGTCATCTCATGGACAACGACCTCCGGCTCGGCCTCGAGGATGGCTCGTCGCACCGCCTCACCGTCCCTACCGTCGAGCACCACGGGAGTGGCTCCGCCCAGACGAAGACCGTCCACTTTGGCCGCGGTCCGGGTCGTGCCAACCACCTCGTGACCGGAATCGACCAGCAACGGCACCAGACGTTGCCCGATTGCTCCGGTGGCGCCGGCTACGAAAACTCTCATCTCGTCTCCTTTTGTCTTCACACCCAGGACGAGATGGAGGCGATTTCTGTGACAACGCCGGGTGCCTGTCACAATCGAAAGGACAAACTCGTCCCAGGGATATGCCAAACCTTCCCGACCCGAGGACCGACGAAACCGACGCTTCACTCCGCCCGCTGCTCTTCTCGATCGCCTATCGGATGACCGGAAGCGTCGGCGATGCAGAGGACCTGGTCCAGGAGACATATGTCCGGGTGCATGCGGCCGAGAGAGAAGGCACCCAGATCGAGTCGCGGCGGGCCTTTTCCTGTGCGGTCGTGACCCGGCTCTCGATCGACTACCTGCGTTCCGCTCGGGTGAGACGCGAGGAGTACGTCGGAGAGTGGCTGCCCGAGCCAGTCGTCACCGATCGGTCCGCCGATCCGGAACAACAGGCGGAGCTCTCCGACAGCCTGTCCATGGCCTTCCTCGTGCTCCTCGAGCGTCTCACGCCCGCGGAGCGGGCTGTCCTACTGCTTCGCGATGTGTTCGGCTACGGCTTCGACGAGGTGGCCGAGCTCATCGACAAGAGCGAGGCGGCGTGTCGTCAGCTTGCGGTGCGGGCCAGGGAGAAGGTCCAGGACGGCAAGCCTCGGTTCGAGACCTCGGTCGAGAAGCGGTGGGCCCTGGCCGAGCGGTTCTTCGCCGCCATAGAACAAGGCGACACCGAGGGCCTCGCCGAGATGCTCGCCGAGGACGTTGTCCTCTATGGCGACGGTGGTGGCAAGGCACCGGCTAGGAGGGAGCCCCTCCGCGGCATGTCCGATACGGTCCGCTTCCTCGCCGCCTTCAACCCACGGGCCGATCGAGAGGGCTGGACCTTGACCCTGGTCGATGTCAACGGCCAGCCAGGCGCACTCGTCAACAGCGGTGACGGAGCCACCGTGGCGGTGGTGTCTCTCGATGTCGCCATGGGCAAGGTGCAGGCCGTGCGAGCGGTGGTCAACCCGGACAAGTTGAGCCATCTCGTCGTGTCCGGGCGGTAACTTCACCCCCCATGGACATCGTCGATCGACACTTCGCTGCGGAGAACGCCCATGACGTGGCCGCCACACTGGCCACCTATACCGACGACATCGTCTGGGACGACGTCACCCACCCCCTGAGCCCGGTGCACGGGAAAGAGGCAGTGGGGGCGGTGTACTCGGACATCATCGCCGCCATCCCGGATGTGAAATTCGTCTCCACTCGTCGCTTTTCCTCCGAAGATGGGACCTGGGTGGTCGATGTGTCCGACGTCACCGGTCATGTCGAGGGCGATTGGGCTGGCATCGCCGGCGGCGGGGCACCGGTCGAATTGCGCATCCTGCATTTGTTCGAGCTGCGCGACGGGCTCATCGCCTACGAGAACACCTGGTTCGACTCGGCCGCAGTGGGACGGCAGGTTGAGACCTGGAAGTCGAGCCAGACCTGATGCCCCGTCTCGACGCCATCGGCGTGATCGTGTCCGACATGGCCCGGGCAATCGACTTCTACCGACTGGTGGGTCTCGAATTCGAGGGCGACGAGGTCCACGCCGAAGCGACGGGGCCCGGCGGATTGCGGGTGATGCTCGACAGCGAGGGGAGTGTGATGTCCTTCTCCAACTGGCAGCCGCCAACCGGCGGTGGGCCGCGCACCGCCCTCGCCTTTCTCTGCGAGAGCCCCAATGAGGTGGACAATCGCTTCGAGGAGCTGGTCATGGCCGGAGGGCATGGCCACCTGCCGCCCTTCGACGCTCCCTGGGGCCAGCGTTACGCCACGGTGCATGATCATGACGGCAACGCGGTCGACCTGTTCGCCCCGTTGTAGCGGTCAACCCTTCCTTGCCGCCTCGACCACATAGCCCATGTCCTGGGAGCCGAACCCGCGCTCGATCAGCCTCTCCATCAACTCCATGGTCCGCTCCAGCTGCCCGGTTGGTGCTCCGGTCCGTCGGGCCTGCTCCAGGGCCAGGGTCAGGTCCTTGCGGGCCAGATCGATCGTGAAGGTGATCGGGGCCTGGTCGGGATGGAGATACTGCTCACGGCGATAGGTGATCATCGGAGCGCCTGCCGCGCCTTTCGCCAGGATGTCCAGGGTGGTCTCCGGAGCAACGCCCGATTTCTCGGCCAGGGCCACCGCTTCGGCCACGGCCTGGTTGATGCCGTAGAGCACCGAATTGACCGCCAGTTTGAGGACGGCCGCGGAACCGGTCGGCCCTACTGCCACTGGGTTGCCCACCGCCTGGAGCACAGGCTCGACCCGTTGATAAACCTCGTCTGTACCTCCGACCATCACCAGGAGTGACGCAGCCTCGGCAGCCGCGGTGGCGCCGGAGACCGGGGCGTCCACCATGATCGCACCCCGGTCCTCGACCAGGCCCCTGACCCGGTCGAAGCTCTCCGGCCCTGACGTGCCCATGTCGATGGCGACGGTCTCCGGCTCGATGCCGTCGGCCAGACCCCCGGCCTCCGAGTAGACCGCCTCGAGTGCGTCCCCGTCGGCCAGCATCGTGATGATGAATTCGCTCCCAGCGGCCAGGTCATAGAGGCTCCCGGCCACCGCGCCGCCGTGCTCAGACACCCATTCCTCAGCCACCTCGTGCGTTCGATTCCAAACCGTCAGGTCATGACCCGCTGTGGCGAGGTTGGCTGCGATCCGTGAGCCCATACGACCCAGACCGACGAAACCAATCCGGGCAGGGACCGCGGTGGACATGAGGCGGTCAGTATGCACGACGGGCGCCGAGCGCCGCACCACGTACTCTGCCCCCTGCCGATCGGGAAGGACATGGAGTGAGAGCGGTCGTGTATCACGGACCGAGCGACATGCGGCTCGAGGAGGTTCCCGAGCCGGACCCAGGCCAGGGCGAGCTTCGGATTCAGGTCGCAACGGTTGGGATCTGCGGGACGGATGTGAGCGAGTTCGTCCATGGCCCCCACTTCTTCCCGCTCGATTCGCCCCACCCCTACAGCGGGCACCGAGGACCGACCATTCCCGGCCACGAGTTCTCGGGTTGGGTGACCGCAATCGGTGACGGGGTGACCGGGTTCACCGAAGGAGACCTGGTGGCGACCGGTGCCGGAGTCTCCTGCGGCGTATGCCCGTCATGTCTGGCCGGCAACACCAATCTGTGCCGGACCTATTGGACGGTCGGCCTGCATGGTCACGGTGGGCTGGCCGAGTCGGTCGTGATCCCGGCTTCATGCACGCTCGGCCTGTCGAAGTCAAGGTTGTCGCCCGATCTCGCCGCTTTGGCGCAACCAATGGCGATCGGGGTCCACGCCACACGCCGGGGACGGGTCGGGGCCGATGATCGAGTGACCGTTATCGGCGCGGGTGGGATCGGCTGCTTCGTCATCTTTGCCGTCGCCGCCACCGGGGCAGCCGTCACCGCCATCGAACTCAATCCGGAAAGAGTGGCCACGGCGGCGCGTCTAGGCGCCGCCCTTGGCCTCGATGACTTCGAGCTGGGCAGGGATGCAATGTCCGAACAAGACCGCCCGACTGTGGTCTTCGAGTGCACGGGTCGACCTGAAGCGCTGGTTCGTGCCCTCGACCTGGTCGCCGACCGCGGGCGTGTCGTCGTGGTTGGTCACCAACCCGACCCCGTGGAGGCCGATTTCCGGCAGATCGCCCTCGACGAGCTGGAGGTCATCGGCACCCAGGCCCACGCCTTCGCCACCGACTTCCCCGACGCTCTCGATCTCCTCGTCACCGATCCGGCAGCCTGGGCGGCAGTGGCCCCGACCGTCTATCCACTGGACCAGGTGGTCGAGGTAGGACTGATCCCGATGGCCAAGGGCCAGTCACCTCAGATCAAGGTGCTCTTCGACCCGAGCATCGATCTGCCTCGGCCGTTTCAGATCGCGTGATTGCGTTCCTTCATGCCCCGATAGCAAGCGGAGCCCGGCGATGCCGGAGCACCGCGACCACTGGAACCGCAAGCAGGAACAACCCGATCAGCGAGATCATCCGGTAGTCGGTGGCCTGGTAGATCACCCCCGAGGAAATGCTGGCCAGCGCTCCCGAGGTCCAGGTGATCGAGTCCACTCGCCCCTGGAGACGACTTCTCACCTCGACTCCAACCCCCACCGTAAGCATCGAGCTGCCGGCGACGAAGGCCAGGTTCCAGCCGTACCCCAGTGCAAATAGGACCACGACCAATACGGTCGTGGACTCGTTGGGGCCATAGGCCGCGCCCAGAGCCGAGAGCCCGAGCAGGGCCATGCCCCCCAGGATGACTCGATACCCGCCCCATCGATCGGTGAGCCGGCCGGTCAGCGGGGATAGGGCGAACATCCCAAGGGTGTGGGCGCTCATCACGAGGCCGACGATGCCCAGGTCCGAGCCGTGGTGATGGATGTGAAGCGGGGTCGAGGTCATGATCATCACCATCACCACCTGGCCGGTGATCATGGCGATCAGAGCGACTCGAACCAGTGGGAGACGGAACGAAGGCCCCAGACCTACGACAGGGGCTCCGCTCGCGGCCGGTTGGTCGAGGGCGAGAGTGGCCGGATCGGGGCGGAGAGCAACCAGGTAGAGGACGAGAGCGATCCCCATGAAGACGACGCTGACCAGGAAGCCGCCCACGAGCTCGGACCGACCCAGTTCGATGGCGATGGCGCCGGACGGCTGGAGCAGGGCAGGGCCCACCACCGAACCGATCGTCGCCGCCCACACCACCGTGCCCAGGGCCCTACCTCTGCGATCCTCGGGATACATCTCGGCTGCGGTGTAGCGGGCGAGATGCCCCGATGCGTTGCCCATACCGAGCAGCGCCATTCCGATCAGCAGCAGAAGAAGGGAGTCGCCGCTCATTCCGAATATCCCGAGAATGCTGCCCACGACCGCGACGGCGTAACCGGCGACCAATCCAGGCCGACGGCCACGGCGGGCCACATTCCGGCTGAGCAGACTCGTCCCCACCGCGGTGCCGAGTGTGGCGGTGGCACCGGGCACGCCGGCCAGCGTGGCCGATCCAGTGATCTCATCGACGGCGAGGGTGGAGATGGTCACCGCCGCGATGAACGCGATCGAGCCGAGGGCAACTCCGCTGAACAGGACGGCATTGAGACGTTTGCGCGTCGGAACGGTGTCTCGCATCCCCGCAGTTTGGTCCCGAGCGACCCTCGTCGGAGTAGATGTGCGGTACCTACCGACTCACCCCGAGTATGAGTAGGCGACGTGGGTATTGCCGTTGGGATCGAGGAGGAACGCAGTGTCGCCATCGTTGTTCCAGACCGCGGAACCCGGGTTGCACCAGTACAAGTCCGTATCGAAGTCCAGGCCGCAGCCGGTCATCACCGTGACCGTTTCTCCGGGAAACAGGGTGAAGGAAGCCGGGAACACGTACCGATGGCTGGCGGACTCGTCTTTGATGCCCCACCCGGTGAGATCGACGGCGGTTGAGCCCTGGTTCCGGATCGCGATCCACTCGCCATTGAGGTTCTCGTTGTCGTTCCCGGGGGCATCGGCCATCACCTCGACGATGCCCAGCATGGCTTCGGCGCGGGGCCCGCATGCAGTGGGCGACCACAGCCCAAGCTGGGCGTCTCTCGCCGCGGCCTGGGCGTCGTCGAACCGTTCGGTCATCGCCGTGTCCGGGGCATAGCTCCTCGAAAGGGCGGCCCCGCGGCGGACCGTCTCCTCATTGATCGACAAGCTCCCGACCCACAAATAGCGCAGAAGTCGATCGAACTGGTCGAGGTCGGATACATCGCTGGTCATGCCGATCGTTGAGCCCACCGGCGCCAGCGTGGCGAGGACCTGTGTTGCCTCATCAGCGAAGCACTCACCGGACTCGGGTGAGTTGGTCCCGATGATCCGGACTTCGAAGATCGACCCGTCGTCGGCCTGCACATCGAGGGTGTCGCCATCCGTGATCGAAACCACGGTGACAGCCACTGCGGTGGAGGGCATCGCCGACTCCGGGTCACCAGATGGGCCCGCGGCTGGGGGCGAGTAGAGAGGATCTGCCACTGACGGAGGGACGACGACGGTGGTCGTAGGAGCGTCGGCGACGGCGGTCGTCTCCGTAACCGAGACTTCCGTAGTGGTCGTCGACTGGGGTGACGTCGTAGTCGTGGTCGTAGAGGTGGGTCGCGGCGAAGACGATGTGCTCGCAACCTCGGTCGTGGTCGAGCTCCCCACCGTCACCGCAGGCGGAGCAGCGGAGCACGAAGCGACGAGGAGAGCCGCCGACAATGCGGCCAGACGCGCCAAAGACGGGATTCGCAAAGGCATGGACCGTATATCGGCCCGCAGACCACGAGGATTCAGCACCAACCAGACGGACGGCGACGACAATCTGCCACCACCGAAAGGAAGTCAGCATGCTGTTCGCGAGCGCAGTTCCCATTCGACCGGGCAAGACTGGTCGATACCGTGGTCTCTCCACCGAGTTGGAGCCTCACCTCGAGGAATATCGGGACCTGAACCAACGATTCGAGGTGAAGGGCCACGCCTATTGGATCAACCATGGGCACGAGACCGACCTCGGAGTGAGCGTGTACGACATCTCGTCGGCCGGTTTGGGGCGCATGCGTCTTCGTGAATGGGATCCGGGATCGGCCTACGACCGGTGGTGGCTGGAATTCGTTGCAGACGTCAACGGTCTCGATCTACTGCAAGGTCCGGCGCACGTTGCCCCGCCGGAGCCGGTCTTCGCCTGGCACGACGAATAGGGATGGGATGACCGACGAAACGCCGTTCGACTCACTCGATTTCCTCTATATCCCATCTCGAGACGTTGCCGCCGACGCCATCTATTTCGCCAGCACTCTGGGCGGCCGGGTGGTCTTCGCCATCGAGGCCTGGAGGACCCGGGTCGCCATGGTCGAGATGACCCCCAGGCCCCCGCATCTCCTCTTCACCGATCATGTCGAAGGCGAAACTCCGATCCTCATCTATCGGGTGGCCGATCTGAAAACCAGCCTCGACCGGATGACGGAGGCGGGCTGGGCCAAGGAGAGCGTGTTCGAGATCCCCCAGGGCCCGTGTTGCTCCTTCGGATCCCCTGGTGGTCAGCGCTTGGCCGTCTACGAGCTCACTCGTCCCGACGTGGTAGCGAGCTTCGAAGGGCGCCGGGACTTCTGATCAGATCAGCCAGTGGGGCCGAACCGCTCGGTCCGGATCGACTCAGGGTCATGGCCGAGATCTACCAGGCAATTGGCGACGGTCTCTACGAACGCGGTGGGCCCGCATACGTAGGTCCAGGACGTCTCCGCTGGATTCCAGGCGACCTCGGAGAGAATCGCCATGTCGATGCGACGGTCGTAGCCCCGCCAGTCAGGCGGCCGCTGTCGGGTCAGAGTCAGGCTCACCTGGACCCCGTCGCCGCCATCCGCTACGGCGAGCTCGTCGCGGTAGATGACGTCCTCGTGGCTGCGGGCCGAATAGAGCAGTCGGGCCGGGGCGTCGCTGGCAACCGCCGCGCGATGGCGCAACATGGCCCGGAACGGCACCACACCAGAGCCACCGGCGATCATCAGCAAATTGCCGGCCATCGCTTGCTCCCAGACGAAATAGCGGCCGATCGGCCCTCTCAGCTCCAGCTGGTCGCCAGGCAAGAGCTCATCGAACAGGTAGGGCGATACCTCGCCGTCCTGAAGCCTCTCCACGGTAAGCACCAGGTGGTCGTCGCTCGGGGCGGATGCGATCGAGTAGCTGCGCTGAGCCTGATAGCCATCCTCGGCGGTCAGGCGGATATCGACGTGCTGGCCGGGCACATGCCCCTCCCACATCGGGCACTCGAAGACGATGCTGCGCACTCGGGGCGTCTCGTCTCGCTTGGCGACGACGCGGGCGGCCAACCAGTCCATTCGACCTGGTGTGTTGGGTTGCTCGCTCAATCGCCCCAGTACCGCTGCTCCCGCCACGGGTCCCCGTAGTCGTGGTAGCCGTTGCGCTCCCAGAAACCACGCCGGTCCGCTGCCAACAGCTCGATGCCTCGCACCCACTTGGCGCTCTTCCAGAAATAGAGATGGGGAACGAGCAAACGGGCGGGGCCGCCGTGCTCGGGATGCAGCGGCTGATCGTCATAACCGGTCGCCACCCAGGCCCGGCCCCCCATCACATCGGTCAGTGGCAGGTTGGTCGTGTATCCGCCGTAGCTGGAAGCCATGACATGCGTCGCCTCGGTCTCCACCCCGTTCAGCAGCGTGTCGACCGAGACGCCGGTCCAGGTCGTATTCAATTTCGACCACTTCGTCACGCAGTGGATGTCGAGGGTCACCGTCTCCGAAGGCAGGGCATTGAACTCGTCCCAGCTCCAGGAACGGGGGTCATCGTTCAGACCGGTGATCTCGAATCTCCATTGCTCGACCGAGATCCGGGGGGTGGGGCCGGCGGAGAGCACCGGAAAATCGTTGGTGACGTACTGACCGGGGGGAAGACGACTCGGGTCGACCTCGGGCCGTCGTCCCCTGAAGCCACGTGAGATGATCGCCATCGAGCGGCGAGGCTAGCCCGCCACCGTTTCCGTACCATTGGACATGTGACAGGCAAGGACGAGCCGGCCGTGATCGACGGTGACTGGCTGTTGATCGAGATCGACGGTGAGCCGGTCGACGTCGATGCGCCAAGATCTGTTCGCTTCGAAGACGGGCGCGTCTCGGGTCAGGTCGGGGTCAACCGCTTCTCCGCCACGTACTCGACCAATGCCAACGTCATCGAGATCGGGCCCGTGGCTTCTACCAGAATGGCCGGGCCGCCCGAGCTGATGTCCCTCGAGCACCACTTCAACAACCATCTCGAGGAGGAGCACATGATCACACTGGACGATGGGCTCTTGACCTTGGGACGGGGCGACCACGAGATCGTTCTGACGCGGGCGCCGGTCGTCGAGTAGTCAGCCGCCCGGGGAAAACCCCTCAGCCTTCCCTGGGTACCTCGGGGTGACCTGGGGTCCACCGATCGGCTGATCTCTCCGATCAACCGGCAACGACACCAAAGATGACCGGTCGGGTGATGTCGACTGGACCCCAATCCGACACAAAGGCGAGATGACAGAAACTCCTACGAAAGAAAGCACATGCCCGTGATCGAAGTCGACAACCTGGTGAAGCGGTACGACGACGTCCCCGTTGTCGATGGTGTCAGCTTCACCGTCGAGAAAGGCGAGATCTTCGCCATCCTCGGCCCCAACGGGGCGGGGAAGACGACGACGGTGGAGTCGATCGCCGGTCTCCGCCGGCCCGACGAGGGCCGGATCAGTGTCCTCGGGCTCGACCCCAAGGACGATGCAGCCGAGATAAAGGAACGTCTCGGCGTTCAGCTCCAGGAGAGCAGTCTCCCCGACCGGATCAAGGTGTGGGAGGCGCTCGACCTCTACAGCAGCTTCTATCGGAACCCCGCCAACTGGCCCGACCTCATCGACCAGCTCGATCTCACCGAGAAAAGGGACACGAAATACGCAAACCTCTCCGGCGGGCAAAAGCAGCGGCTGTCCATCGCCCTGGCTCTGGTCGGGAATCCCGAGATCGCCATCCTCGACGAACTGACCACCGGTCTCGACCCCCAGGCTCGCCGTGACACCTGGGCCCTGGTGGAACAACAGCGTGACCGCGGGGTGACAATCGTCCTGGTGACGCATTTCATGGAGGAGGCGGAGCGACTGGCCGACCGGGTCGCCCTGATCGATTCGGGAAAGCTGGTCGCTCTGGACACCCCGGCCGGTCTCGTCGCTCGAGCCAACGACGAGCACCGCATCCGTTTTCGCCCATCGGATCCGATCAATGAGTCCGAGCTCGCCGCCCTGCCCGACGTGACCGGCGTCAGCAGAATCGGCGAGCAGCTGGTGGTCACCGGTGTCGGCAACGTGCTGCATTCGGTGACCGTGTACCTGGCTCGCAAACAGGTGATTGCGTACGAGCTACGAGTCGAGCAGGTGACCCTCGACGACGCCTTCGTCGCCCTCACCGGGAAGAGTCTTCAGAACCACGACAACACCGAGATCTGAGGAGAGAAAACGTGTCTGCACTGACCAAACTGACCACGGTCGAAGCAAAACTCTTCGCCCGGGAGCCACTCGCCATGTTCTGGGGTTTGATCTTCCCCGCAGTCCTCTTGATTGCGTTGGGCCTCTTCTTCCCTGGCTTCGACACCCCGAGCCCCGACCTGGACGGGTTCCGAATGATCGATCTGTATGCCCCCATCATCCTCGGTCTGGCTCTGGCCACGCTCGCATTCGCCACCCTGCCCACGATTCTCGCCACGTATCGGGAACGCGGCATCCTCCGCCGGCTCCAGACCACACCGATGAGCCCGTGGCGACTCGTGGGAGCACAGCTCATCGTCCAGATGGTGCTGGCCGTGCTGTCCGCCTCATTGGCGATCGGGGTTGGGGCTGTCGTGTTCGACATCCCGCTTCCGCAGAACCCGGCCGGATTCGTCCTGGTCTACGTCCTGGCCGCGGTCTCGATGCTGGCCATCGGGCTGCTCATCGGGGCGGTCGCTCCCACGGTCTCCTCAGGCCAAGGCATCGGGATGGCGGTCTACTTCCCCATGCTGTTCTTCGCCGGCGTCTACTTCCCGCGGGAGGCGATGCCAGAGGGTCTGCTCGCGGTGAGTGACATGACCCCGACCGGCGCAGCCGTCCAGGCCATCCAGGACACCTGGTCCGGTCTGGCTCCGACGACTTCTAGTGTCCTGGTCATGGCAGCCTTCGCGATAGGCGCCGGTGTGCTGGCGGCCTTGGTGTTTCGTTGGGAATGAGCACCGAACCAGCCGAATTTTCCGATGCCTCGCTCTCCAAGTGGGAGCGAGGCTTCGAGCAGGTCGTGGAGTGGGTGCCCTACGTCACCCTCGCGATTGGGCTCGTCCTCAGTCTCTTTGCAGCAACCAACTGGACCGACCGTCTGATCTCGATTGGTCTGGCCATGGCAGCTGCCGCCTGGGTCCTGTTCATGTTCACGCTGCAGAGGGACCGTCGTAAGAACCAGAGGTGGATGCGGTTGTACTTCGGCGGGCTCATGGTTTTCGCCGCGGTGCTCATGTTCCTGCTTCCGGTCTACTTCGTCTTCGTCATCACCGGCTTCATCCACGCCTATCTGTTGAAGCCGGCCCCGGTCGCCTTTATCGGTATCGCACTGACCTCCCTCATCATCAACTCGCGCATCATCTATCCCGATCCCACAGCCGACGAGTGGTGGACGTTCGGGATCATCGTCGTGATCCAAACCGTCGCCATCGGGTTCGGAGGTGTGGGAGGGGAGAAGATCGCCGAGCTGAGCGAGCAGCGCCGTCAATCATTGTTGGAATTGGAGGCGGCACTGGAGGAGAACGCCGGTCTCCACGCCCAGTTGGTGTCCCAGGCCCGAGAAGCCGGCATGACCGACGAGAGGCAGCGAATCGCCGGCGAGATCCACGACACCATCGCCCAGGGCCTGACCGGTGTCATCACCCAGCTCGAGGCGGCAAGCCAGGTCAAGAGCGACCCGGCGGAGTTGCAGAGAAGGCTGGACAACGCCACCAGCCTGGCCCGGGAGAGCCTGGCCGAGGCCCGCCGATCGATGCGGGCCATCCTGCCCGCCCCGCTGGAGGGACGACATCTACCGGAGGCGCTCGCGGATGAGGCCGCCCGTTGGTCGTCTCTGCACCAGATGCCGGCTGAAGTGACCACTACCGGAGAAACCCAGGGGCTTCACCCCGAGGTGGAGGTAACCATGTTGCGGGTGGCCCAAGAAGCCCTGGCCAACGTGGCCAAGCACGCCCACGCCTCACGGGTCGGAGTGACGCTCTCCTACATGGGCGACGTCGTGACCATCGACGTCAAGGACGACGGCAACGGATTCGTGCCCGGCAGCCGGCCCAACGGCGCCGGGGCTGATGCCGGCTTCGGCCTCACCGCCATGCGGCAGCGGGTGGAGCGGTTGGCCGGCACCCTGGAGATCGAGTCCGAGCCTGGCGGCGGTACCGCGGTCTCTGCCACCCTTCCCGCCATCCCGATCGACCCATCTCATGGCTGACGGTGACCGGCCGATCCGGCTTCTCATCGTCGACGACCACCCGGTAGTCCGGGACGGCCTCCGGGGCATGTTCGCCGGCGAGGAGGGCTTTGAGGTCGTCGCCGAGGCGACCAATGGCGCCGACGCCATTGCTCGATCCCAGGCATACGAGCCCGATGTGGTGCTCATGGATCTCCGAATGCCCGAGATGGACGGTGTTTCCGCGATCCGGAAGATGACCGAGCTCGGGATCAAAGCCAGGGTCCTGGTCCTGACGACCTTCGACATGGATAGCGACGTGCTGCCCGCCATCGAGGCCGGGGCCACTGGCTATCTACTCAAAGACGCCCCCCGTGACGAGCTGTTGCGCGCGGTCCGGTCGGCCGCAGCCGGTGAGGCGGTGCTCTCCCCGACCGTCGCCGCTCGGCTGCTCGATCAAGTCCGACAACCGGCGAAGGAGACCGTCAGCCAGCGCGAATTGGAGGTGCTCCAATTAGTGGCGGCCGGCGCAACCAATCGAGAAGTCGCCGAGCGTCTTTTCGTGAGCGAGGCGACGGTGAAGACCCATCTCCTCCACATCTACACCAAGCTGGGTGTGAACGATCGGGCTGCCGCGGTGGGAGCCGCCTTCGAGAAAGGCTTGCTCACCCCGGGCGAGGGGCGATAGCACTCTCGGCTCCCTGAGGGAGAGCTGCGAGCGCCCTCGAGACCGTAACGTTGCCGTGTGGGCGACAGGACCGAGCTATTCCCCAGGTTCTCGCACAGCGAGCTGCAACGGAGACGCCAGGCCGTGTTCGACATGATGGAAAAGGCCGGAGTTGCCCACCTGGTCGCTTACGGTTCGGAGCGAACGGGTTCCGCCGTGCAGTGGTTATCGGAGTGGCCCGTCACCCGGGAGGCGGCGCTGGTGCTCACCCACGGTGAACCACTCCGATTGCTGGTCCAGCACTACAACCATCTCCCGAACGCCCGCCTCATCGCCTCCGACTCTGAGGTCGAATGGGGCGGACCTTCCACCATCGACAAACTCGGGGAGATTCTCGGTGCTCGCATCGCCGACGGGCAGAAGGTGGGGATCGTCGGGCCGCTCGGTTATCGAGACCACCGCGACCTCGTCGAGTCGGTCGGCGATCTGGTGAGCCTCGACCGCGAGTACCAGCGGCTTCGCCTGGTCAAGTCACCCGAGGAGATCGAACGGCTGGAGGTGGCGGCGCGCCTGTCGGATCAGGGGGTGGAGGCGCTCGCCGCCGAAGCCGGAGCGGGCATGGACGAGCGCCAGCTCGCCGGCATCATCGAGTCGGCCTACCTCAGCGAGGGCGGGACCAACCACATTCACTATTTCGCCGCCACTTCCATGGCCGATCCGAGTATCTGCGTGCCTGCGCAGTTCCACTCGACCCGCCGACTCCGAACAGGTGACATCCTCTTTGCGGAGATCAGCGCCGCGTTCTGGGGATACGCAGGCCAGGTGCTCAGGAGCTTCACCATCTCAGCCGACCCCACACCGCTGTACACCGAGCTCCACCAGGCGGCGGATGCCGCATTCGATGCCATTGCTGCCGCGACCCGGCCCGGCGCTCATGTCCGAGAGCTCGTCGAGGCGTCTTCGGTGATCGAAGAAATGGGCTTCACCACCTACGACGACCTGGTTCACGGCTATGGCGGCGGCTACCTGCCGCCCGTTCTGGGAAGCCGGAGCCGCCCCAACCGGCCGATACCCGAGATGACCCTCGAAGAGGGGATGATCCTGGTGATCCAGCCCAATGTGATCACGATCGACGAGATGGCAGGGGTCCAGACCGGGGGACTAGTCGTCGTTACGGGAGACGGCCACCGGTCGCTTCAGAGCGCCCCTCGGGGCTTGAGACGGCTTGGTTGACGCCCACCGCTGGGCGAAGCCGATCGCGGGGCGGCACCAATGGTGACGCCCCGCCAGCGACTCAGGTCGTGGCTGCCGGTTGCGAAGAGGAGAGCAAACAGGGGCAGCGGGGGACGGTACAGGCCGATTGACGGTGCTCCTTGAGAGGATGACCACAATCGGTGCACCGGTCTGCTTTACGTTTCGCCCCGTCGCGCTTCGGCTTGGGGACGGCTTGGATCAACGAGAGCGCTCTTTGGCGAGGTTGACGGTGAGCTGGCGGCCTCCGACATCCTTGCCATTGAGAGCGGAGATGGCCTTGTCTGCAGCCTCGGCAGATCCCATTTCGACGAATCCGAAGCCGCGGGAGCGGCCCGTCTCGCGATCGGTGATGACCTGGGCCTTGGTCACGGTGCCATGCTCGGAGAAGAGATCTTCGAGACGCCGTGAATCGGTGTCGAACGTGAGGTTCCCCACGTAGATGTTGGTGGACATTGACTTTGCTCCTTTGAGCTCGTGCCGTCGATTTCCTAACGCCCTGCAGGGGACCGTCCGGGAACTTGATCGCGTGAGCGGGGAGTCTCGGCTTGTGCCCTGCGGTGACTTCACCCGACGGAACGAAGGAAGCGAAGAAGGCGCAGCACGCATCAGGCGTGCGCTGTGCCCCTCATACTAGCCACTCGGCGCCGCTTTGCCGAGAGGGCCGACCCTGCTCAAGCCCCACCGACGGTTAGGGTTTCTGGCAAGCGGCACCCAAGGAGTGGCCCAATCGTGAACGAATCCCCCCATAACGGGTCACCCAACTGATATGGCCAAGCGTGGACGTGAGGCCATGGCGAAGCGCTCGAGGGAGCTCGCCAGGCAGCAGAAGAAAGAAGAGAAACAGGAGCGCCAGGAGGCCAAGGGCGACGGAGAGCCCAAGCTGAATCCCGACGACGAGAGCGTCCTCCTCGAGGAATTCGCCCGCCTCAACGACGAATTCGCGGCCGACAAGGTGAGTCAGAGCCATTTCACCGAGGAGAGACACCGAATTCTCGTCGCCCTCGGGATCGAGTCCGACGAGGACGCCTGAGACCCCCCTCGCCACTTCGTGGCACTCCCCCCAACGCTCGCTGACGCTCGCTGGAGGGAGAAACGCTTTCCCTACTTGACCGCCCCGGTGAGGAGACCGGAGACGTAGTAGCGCTGGAGGAGGAGATAGACCAGGACGCAGGGGATGATGGCGATGGTCACTCCTGACTGAAGCATGCCCCAGTCGGTGCTGCCCAGACTGGTCACACTGCGGGCGGCGGCGAGAACCAGGGGCAGAGTGAGGCTGGTGTCTTTGGTCAGCATCACGAGGGCTCCCAAGAACTCGTTCCACGACGTGACGAAAGCGAACAGGGTCACGGTGATGACGGCCGGGACCATGTTGGGCATGAACACCCGACGCAGGACCTGCCAGGAGCTGGCGCCGTCCACCAAGGCCGCCTCCTCGAGCTCACGGGGAACCGCGTCGAAGGCGTTGCGCATGATGTAGACGCTGAACGGGAGCTGGATCATGGTGTGGACGATGGCCAGACCGAACAGGTTGTTGGTCAGCCCCAGGGTGGAGAACATCAGGAAGATCGGGGTGAGCAAGGCCTGATAGGGGATGATCAACGCCAGCAGCAGGAAGACAAATATGGCCTCTTTGCCCGGGATCGGGAACCGTGCCAGCCCGTACCCGGCGGGCACGGTGAGGGCCAGAGTCATGAAGATGGTCAGGGCGGCGGTGATCACGCTATTCGCGAGATACCTGGGCAGCCCACTGCCGTAATCCCACAACTTCTCGTAGTTGTCCAGGCTGAGCTCGCTGGGGAAGTAGGTGGGCGGCACCGCCGCCGCTTCTTCGGTCGTCTTCAGAGATGCCGAGACAGACAGCACGATCGGGGTGACCATCACCACGCAGATGACTATCGAAACCGCGCCCAGGAGGTATTTGGAGCGGCCCGTCCAGAAGCGGGCGGACCTGCCGTCCGCTCCGGCCACCTCGGTGTCGACGTCGAGCGGGTCGGTCCCCACTGGCTGTGGCAGCGAGACCTGGGTCACGTCTCTGCCCTCCTGCTCAGCATCATCTGGAAGATGGTGAAACCGAGGATGATCAGAGCCAAGAGCATGGAGAGGGCGGCGCCGTAGCCCAGCTTGAGATAGGGGAACGAGTTGAGATAGACATAGAAGACAGAGGTCGCGGTCAGGTTCCGGGGCTGGCCGGCGGTCATGATGTAGAACTGGTCGAAGGCGAGGAGCGACCCGATCACACTGACCAGGGTCACCAGCAGGATCGTCCTCCGGGTCAACGGCAGGATCAACTTGCGCACCCTCTGCCAGAACCCTGCGCCGTCCACCATGGCCGCCTCGGTTATCTCATGGGGTATGGCCTGGATCGCGGCCACGAAGAGGATCATGCCGAAGCCGAGGACCTTCCAGGTGACGGAGATGATCACCGCCCAATTGGAGAGGTCGGCATCGACCCCCAGCCAGAGGATCGGGGTGTCGATGATCCCCAGGTCGATCAGGAACTTGTTGACCAGCCCGTAGTTGGGGCTGAACAGCCAGTACCAGAGAAAGCTGGAGGCGCCGAGCCCGATCACCACCGGGGTGAACACGAAGGTCCGGGTGACGCGGCTCAGCCCGCTGTTGGGGGTCACCAGGAGCGAGATCAGATAGCCACCGATCATCAGGATCGGGGTGATGTAGAGCGTGTACTTGAGCGTGAAGCGAAGCGATACCCAGAACTGGGAGTCGGCGAAGGCATCCATGTAGTTCTGTAGCCCCACGAAGGTCGGAGGAGTGATCAGTGACCATTCGTTGAGCGATATCCAGACCATCTGGAGGAAGGGCCACGCGGTGAAGATCACCACGAAGGCAAGGGCCGGCAACACGTACCAGAAACCTGTCAGCTTGCTGCGATTGGTCATGTGGGTGGCGTCATCCGGTCATGGCCTGGCCGCGATCGATGCTATGTGTGCAAATCCGGATTCGGGGCGGGAGCCCCGATGGTGCAAGGGCCGCAGCACCCCGGAGGTACGGCGCTGCGGCCCTTTTGGCTTCGAACTCAGACCGGCTCCGTCATTCGTTGATGATGGCCTCCATCTCGGCCTTGGCATCGGCGATGACGGTGTTGATGTCGTCGTCGCTGTAGTACACCCGCTGCAGCATCTGGAGCCATGGCCCCTGCGGCGAGTTGATCAGCTCGAAGAACTTCAACGTGAACGGTGTCTGGGCTATCTCGATCGCCGCCGAGACGTCCTGGACCAGCGGGTTGGCCTGGAAGTACTCGTTATCGGTCATGTCGGTCCGGGTGGTCATGTTGAGCAGCTTGGCGTACACCTCGACCTGGACCTCATCGGACAGGATGAAGTTCATGAAATCGACGGCGTCTTCCAAGCGGTCGCTGCCCTGGGGCACCACCACGATGTCGCCACCGGCGAAGGAGGACGAATCACCGGTGTTGAGACCGGGGATGACCGTGATCCCGAAGTTCATGTCCGGGTTTTGACCCTCGATGCCCTCAGCTCCTGTCACCAGTGTGATGTTGAAGTTGCCCGTCCCCATGATCCCGACGTTGCCCGAGCCGAAGACCTGGGCGAAGGTGGCACCGTCCTCGGACTGGGCCGCAGGGTCGATCTGACCCTCCGTGTGCATCATCCGGGCCCACTCCAGGACCGGGCCGATCTGCTCAGGCGTGACCATCGCCTCGTCACCGGGGGCGGCGGGCTCGATCTTCCCACCGTTGGCCCAGATCATGGGGCCGAAGGTGAAGATGTTGCACCCGGCGCAGTTGCCAGGCAGGTAGTACCCGTAAACGCCGTCTTCGATGCCGGTGATGGCGGCGGACATGTCATGGAGCTCGGTCAAGTTGGTCGGGGGAGTCTCCGGATCGAGCCCGGCCGCCTCGAACAGGTCCTTGTTCCAGAACAACGCAGAGACGTCCGCGTAGAGCGGGACCCCGTAGAGACGGTCCTCCCATGTCGCCACCTCCACATGACCTGTAACCGCTGTGGCCATGAGGTCCGGGTCGACGAGGTCGGTGACATCCTGGAGCTGGTCGGCGCTGGTGAACTGAGGCCCATAGATGAGGTCCAGACCCATCAGGTCGGGTACGTCACCAGTTGCCAGGCCACGGGCCAGACGATCCACCATGGCGGTGTGCTCGATGTACTCGAGGCTGATCGGGCGGTCAGGGTTTCGACCGTTCCAGGCGCAGACCAGGGCGTCGACCATCTGGGCATTCCCACCGGTCCGCTCCCACATGATCAAGGCCCCCTCGGCGTCGGCCGCCGTGGGCTCGCATGTCACCGCCAACTCCTCAGCGGCGGCGCTCGTCGTCGTCTCCCCGGCCGCGCTGGTGGTGGTGGCCTCCTCGGCAGCGCTCGTGGTGGTGGCCTCCTCGGCGGCCGAGGTCGTTGTGTCCTCGGCCCCGCTGTCGGCACAAGCTCCGACCACGATGGCCATCACGGTGGCCAGGATCAGGAGAACCGACGGACTGCTCCGAGGGTGCTCACCATGCTTTCTCATCTTCACCTGTTTTCTCCTCCTTGCTGGGTGATGCCCGAGATCACGTCGGTCGACACCGACGAGGTTCGTGTCGCGAATAAGGGGTGTGTCATTTGGCGCCGGATCGGCCCCCGCCGGCCACCCGCCGCCGTCTACTCCTTCCTCCGCCCTCGGCAAAAGGGCCATATTCCAGAACACTTCCCGCCCTGCAATCCTATGCATACAAGGGAATGCTGTCAATCGTAATCAACTACAGATGGAGGTCGTGGGAAGACGGCCAGTGATACGTCTCAACCGGCTTCAGGGACCGGCGGTGAGATGGTGATATGCCTGGTTCCAGCGGAGCTCTCGCTCGAACGAGGCGAAGCTGGTGTCGCGGTCGATCGCGGCCAGCTCGACCCCGGCCATTCCGGCAAAGTCATTGAGTATCTCGAGGTCGAGATCGAGGCTGAGGCAGGTGTGATGAGAGCCGCCGGCGAGGAGCCACGACGCGGCCGCCGTCTCGAAATCAGGCAACGGCCGCCACACCGCCCGCGCCACCGGCAGATTGGGAAGTGGGGCGTCGGGCTCGGTGAGCTCCACTTCATTCGCCACCAGCCGGAAGCGGTTGCCGAGGTCCATGAGGCCGACAACCACACCGGGGCCGGTCCGAGCCGTGAACACCAGCCGCACCGGATCGTCCTTACCCCCGATCGAGAGTGGGTGGATCTCACATGAGGGACGGTCCCCGGCAATGGATGGGCAGACCTCGAGCATGTGCGCCCCGAGGACCTTGGGCCCACCTTCACCGAAGTCATAGGTGTAGTCCTCCATGAAGGACGCGCCTCCGCTGCGCCCCGCCCCCATCACCTTCATGACGCGGACCATCGTCGCAGTCTTCCAGTCACCCTCGGCGCCGAACCCATATCCATCCGCCATCAACCGTTGCACTGCGATCCCCGGCAACTGAGAAAGACCGGCCAAGTCCTCGAAGGTGTCGGTGAAGGCCATGAACCCACCGTCCTCGAGGAAAGCGCGCAGACCGGCCTCGATCCGCGCCGCCTCCACGAGGGACTCGTGACGCTCGCCCCCCTTGGCCAGTTCGGGAGCCATCTCGTATTGGTCGTGATACTCGCCGATGAGCTTGTCGACAGCTTCCGGCTCGACATCGGCCATCGCCTTCTCGAGATCGGCGACGCCAAAGCCGTCGACGGCCACCCCAAGGCGGACCTGGGCCTCGAGCCGGTCGCCGTCGGTCACCGCCACTCTCCTCATGTTGCTGCCGAACCGGGCCAGCTTCAGATTTCGCGACTCGTGCCAGCCGCAGGCGGCTCGGGCCCAGCTGCCGATCCGAAGCGCCACTGAAGGATCCTGCCAGTGGCCAACGACGATCTTCCGAGCCACCCTCAGCCGCGACAGCACGAAGCCGAACTCCCGATCACCGTGCGCCGCCTGGTTGAGGTTCATGAAGTCCATGTCGATCTCCGCCCAGGGCAGATCACGGTTGAACTGGGTGTGGAGATGGAGCAAGGGCTTGTCGAGGGCGGTGAGCCCGGCGATCCACATCTTGGCCGGGGAGAAGGTGTGCATCCATGCAATCACTCCGACGCACTGAGCGCTCGTGTTGGCCTGACGGCAGACCTCCTCGATCGCCTCGGGGCTGCTCACGACCGGCTTGGCCACTATTCGGACCGGGACGTCGTCCGCGCCGTCGAGACCCGAGGCAATGGCGGACGAGTTGTCGGCGACTTGCCTGAGCACATCCTCCCCATAGAGGCCCTGGCTCCCGGTCAGGAACCAGACTTCGAAGCCGTCGAGCGCTTTCATGCCGTCACCACCGTTTGTTTCCGGGCTCGATCCTGGGCCGAACGCAATCTCCGCATCCAAGAAGCGGGCGCCGCCATGGTGTCGTGCAACTCCTTGTAAATGGCGTATAGCTCGTCGTACATCGGTCGGGTCGCCTCGTTGGGGAGATACTCGTCATCCCCGAGCCGAGCCATCCGGTCGGTGGCCTCGACGATGTTGTCGTAGCCTCCGAGCTCGGTCCCGGCCGCCACTGCAGCGAACATCGCCGAGCCAAGGGCTGGGGCCTGGCGGGAGGCGGCTACCCGGACCGGACGGGCTGTGATATCGGCAGAGAGCTGCATCAGCAACTTGTTCTGGAAGGGCAAGCCTCCACAGGCCACGATCTCCTCCACCCCAATGCCCGACCCCTCCAGAGTCTCGATGATGACCCTGGTGCCGAAGACGGTGGCCTCGAGGAGGGCCCGGTAGATCTCGCCAGGCCCGGTGGACAGCGTGGCTCCCATCAACAGCCCGGTGAGCTCGGCATCGACGAGGACGGAGCGATTCCCGTTCCACCAATCGAGGGCGACCAAGCCGGCCTCTCCTGGCTCGAGGAGCCCGGCCTCACGCTCGAGCGACGCATGCAGCTCTTCGAGCGAGCCGCCCTTCCCGGAAACGAGCTCGGCGAACCAAGCGAACATATCGCCGACTGCAGCCTGCCCGGCCTCGTAGCCGAACAGCCCGGGGATGACCCCGTCCTCGACCACGCCGCAGAAGCCAGGGACCACTCGGTCGACATCGGCCAGGGCGAGATGGCATGTGCTGGTCCCCATGACCGCCACCAATGACCCCGGGGTCACCACGGTGGCTGCCGGAACCGAGACGTGGGCATCGACGTTGGCCACCGCCACCGGCGTGCCCGGCGCCAGCCCGGTCAGTGCAGCCGCATCGGAGCTGACCACACCGGCCCGTTCTCCCGGGCTGGAGATCTGCCTCGACATCTTCTCGTCGATGACGTCGGCGAAGCCAGCCGAGAGGGATTCGAAGAAGGGCCGATCGGGAAATCCGTCCTGCTTCGACCAGAGCGCCTTGTAACCGGCGGTGCAGCTGTTCCGGGTCTCGACTCCGGTCAGCTGCCACACCACCCAGTCGGCGGCCTCGATGAGGCGATCCGCCCGCGAGTAGATGGCAGGAGCTTCGTCCAGGATCTGAAGTGCCTTGGCGAAGAACCACTCAGACGAAGTCCGGCGCCCGTAACGGTCGAGCCATCTCTCGCCGCGGCTCTCGGCGGTCTCATTGATCAGATCCGCCTCGGGCTGAGCCGCATGGTGCTTCCACAGCTTTACCCACGAGTGCGGATCTTGGCGGAGATCGGGAAGACGGCAGAGAGGTATTCCGTCGGCGGTGACGGGGAGCATGGTGCAAGCGGTGAAATCGATGCCGATGCCGATCACATCGGCCGGATCGATCTTGCTCTCGGCCAAGACGGCCTGAACAGTCCTTCCGAGCGCCTCGAGATAGTCGTCGGGGTCCTGCAGCGCCCAATCCGGGGGAAGGGGAGGGCCCCCGTCGGGAAGACGTTGGTCGATCACCCCCGAGGCATAGCGGTGGACTGCCGTAGCCAGCTCACTGCCGTTCGCCACGTCGACCAGGACGGCCCGGGCCGACTCCGTCCCGAAGTCCACGCCCACTGTTGCTTTGACTCTGTCGCTCACGGCTGCCCGTAGTAGGCCATCGGGCCGTGCTTCCGGCTGAAATGGCGATCGAGCAGTGCGTCCTCGATCGGCGCCTGTCCCGGTTGGATCGACAGGGTGTGTGATGCCAGTTCGGCGATGAGCTCGATCGCCGCAGCCATCTCGACTGCCGCACTCGCATCCGGCCCCCACGTGAAGGGCCCGTGCGAGGCCACCAGGGCACCCGGCGCCTCATCGGGGCGGAGGCCATCGGGGCGATACATCTCGACGATGACGCGACCGGTGTTCGTCTCGTAGTCGCCCTGGATCTCATCGGCCGTCAACGGGCGAGTGACCGGGACCGACCCCCGGAAATGGTCGGCATGGGTCGTGCCCAGACATGGGATCGGTGTCCGAGCCTGAGCCCAGGCCGTGGCGAACCTGGAGTGGGTGTGCGCCACGCCCCCGACTTCTTCCATGCCATTGAAGATCGCCCGATGAGTCGGCGTGTCCGAGGACGGACGGTTCTCTCCCCACACCACCTCACCGTCGTCGAGGCTGACCACGACGATGTCGTCACCGGTCACATCCCGACACGGGATCCCACTCGGCTTGATGGCGAACACCCCCGCTTCGCGGTCGACCTGGCTGGCGTTGCCGAAAGCGTGGACCACCAAGCCCGCCGCGGCTATCTCGTTGTTCGCCCGCGCCGCCATTCGGCGGAGATCGGCGTGCTCCCCGCTCATCGGCTCGGGGCCCTGCCGGTCGAATTCCTCACCACCAGCTCCGGCGTCACGACGAAATTCGCCACGGCGCCGGATTGACCATCGTCGGGCTCGTCCATGGCGAGCCGGGCAGCCGTCGCCGTCATCTCGACGATCGGCATGTGGACCGTGGTCAGGGACGGCACCGTGAAGCTGGCCATCGGGATGTCGTCGAAACCAACCACCGACAGATCTGCGGGGACGGCCAGGCCCATGTCGGCAGCGGCATAGAGCACGCCGGTGGCGAGATGGTCGGTGGAGCAGACGACGGCGGTGGGTGGCGTCTCGAGACCCAGGAGAGTGCGTAGGGCAGCATCCCCACCCGCCGGCTCATTGGTGACGGTTTTCACGTACTCATCGGGCGCGGGGATGCCCTTTTCCTCGAGGTGGGCGAGAAAGGCGGTGTGCCGCTCGCGGATGTCGCCGAGAGGGCGGCCACCGATGAACGCAATGCGTTCGTGTCCGAGGTCGATCAAATGGTCCAAGGCCGCCACCATGCCGGCCCGGTTGTCGATGTTGACAGTGGGGACCCCTTCGAGCTCGGTGCCATGCCACAGGGCGATCATCGGAGTCTGTGAGGCGCGCAGGTCTTCGAGGAACTTGGGCTCATCCCTCATGTCGCCGAGAAGGAGGATGGCGTCGCAGTGCCGTGTCTCCAGCACCGCCCTCAAGGCGATGGCTTCGTCTGCCTTGCTGTGGGCGCTCCCCAGGACGACGTTGTAGCCACGGGCCAGCGCCTCGGTCGAAAGCGCTTCGATCGCCACCGAGAAGAACGGGTCGGTGATCTCCCGGACGATGACACCGAGGAGCATGGTGCGGGCCCCGCGCAGCCCCCTCGCCAACGGGTTGGGCCGGTACCCGAGACGTTTGGCTACCTCCTGCACCCGTTCCCTGGTCTCGGCGGCGATGGGCACCGAGGTCGGGGTGTCGTTGAGGACGCGGGACACAGTCGATTGAGACACGCCGGCGGCGCGGGCGATGTCTTGCATGGTCACGGGGCGAGACGTCGTCAACCCAAATTCCCTCTCTGCGCGCAAATCACCATGTCCCATCCCGATCCGATGAGCGTGTCTGCGCCGTCAAGCTAACCGCCCCCTCTCGGTCCCAAGCCCAGGTCTTCCGGTGCCGGGATGGAGATCTATGGATACGATTGTCAGCATAGCCTTGCCTGCATAGGTTATCCACCTGGTCTGGGTGAGGATTCAGGGGTTGATGACGACTTTGAGCCCGCGCCGGTCGACCAGGGCCCCGAACGCCTCGACGGCGGCGCTGAGCGGATATCGATCGGTCACCAGGAGGTCGAGGCCAAGCAGACCCGCTCCGGCCATCTCGGCGGCTCGCGCCAAATCGTTGGGGAGCATTCGCCGGCAGACAGCGAGGGAGAGCTCTTTGCGGCGGGCAAGGGAGGCGACGAAGGAGGTGCGGTCGCCGTCGGGGATCCCGACCAGCACCACCCGAGCCCCGGGCCGGGCGAGGGTGAGAGCGGTGTGCAGGGCGGCATCGGTGCCGGCGGTCTCGAAGACGAAGTCCAACCCGGCTCCCACCGCCGAAGCCAATTCGCCCACCTCCCCGAAGTCGCCAGAGACATCCGTCGCACCCATGGCCACGGCCGCATCGCGACGATGGCTGAGGGGGTCGGCGGCGACGATGCGCTCGGCCCCGCTGCGTCGCAAGGCTGCGATGAGGAGGAGACCGATTGGGCCACAACCGATCACGCCGACGGCGGCACCATCCACCGAGCCGGCCAAGTCGATCGAGTGGATAGCGACCCCGAGTGGCTCGAGGAGAGCTCCCTGGTCGTCGGGGAGGTGGTCGGGCACCGGGACCAGACACCGCTCGGGCCAGACCATGTGACCACGGAGCGCCCCGTCCACACCGTGCCCGGCGAAGACCAGATCGAGGCAGAGATTGGGGCGTCCGGCCTGGCACTGCTCGCAGACCAGGCACGGGACGGCGGGGTCGACGGCCACGCGCTCACCCTTGCGATCACCGGACTCGATCACTGCACTGAACTCGTGGCCAAGCACCAGACCGGCACCGAGAGTGGCGTCACCGATGCTCCCCTCACGGAACCAATGGGCATCTGAGCCGCATAGGCCCACGGCCAGCACCCGAAGCAGGACCTCCCCTTCGCCAGGCTCCGGCAGGGACATCTCGATCTGCTCGAGGGCACCGACCCCGATGAGCCGGAATGCGGAAGTCGTGGTCCTTGCGATCAGGAAGCCGAGTCCACGGCCGGCCTGACCACCCCGGCGAGCTTCTCCATGGTCTCGCGATCGTACGGAGCGGGCATCTCGACGAGGACCGTGTTGAACCCGACCTGGCCATAGGCGAGCAGTCTCTCGATCATCTCCTCAGCCGTGCCCGCCCAGAAGGTGTCGTCGCCCTCGAGGTTCGCCATTGGCGTCTGGTTGTGCTCCATCAGGTCTTCGAGCACTCGCCGGGCCTCGGCCTCGGAGTCTCTGATGATGATCTTCGCACCCACGGTGCGCTCGATCTCCGCCGGATCGCGTCCCACGTCCTCACAGTGACGTCGGAGCACTTCGTCCTTGTGCGCCAGTGTCTCCGGGCTGCCAAATGCATTCCACTGGTCGGCGTAGGCGGCGACCGTGCGGAGTGTCTTCTTCTCTCCGGAGCCCCCGATCATGATGGGGAGATGATCCTGCACCGGCAACGGGTTGAGGTGCAGATCGCGAAACTCGTAACGGCCCCCTTCCTCGCTGCTCACGGTCTCGCCATCCAGGAGGGACCGGATGGCGGCGGTCGCCTCGTCCATCCAATCGAGCCTCTGCCCGAATCCGGTGCCGAAGTCGATGCCGAATGCGGTGTGCTCCAGCTCGAACCAGGCACCGCCGATCCCGAGGATGGCTCGGCCACCACTCATGTGATCGATGGTGACCACCGACTTCGCGATCAGACCCGGATTGCGGAAGGTATTGGCCCCCACCAGCAGGCCGATGTCTGCGCGCTCGGTGCCCAGGGCAAGGCCGGCCAGGGCGGTGTAACCCTCGACTATCGGCTGGTCCGGCTCCCCGAAGATGGCGTAGAGATGGTCCCAGGTCCAGATCGAGTCAAAGCCCAACTCGTCGGTGCGTTGCGCCGCTGCCAGAAATCCGGCCCAATCGCTCCCTTGGCTCCACAGCACGGCCCCCATCTTGAATTGCGGCATGAACGGCTCCACTCTCGACGGCTCGCAGGCGAAAAACGCAATGTAGCATACGATTTCATGACCAATCCTGGACCGAGCAGACGATGAAGATCGTGGTTACCGGAGGGAGCGGGAAGGCCGGCCGGTGGGTGGTCCGGGACCTGCGCGACCACGGACACGACGTGCGGAACATCGACTGGGCGCACGACGGGAGCGAGCACGGTCTCTCTCTGGTCGCCGACCTCACCGACCCCGGGCAGACCACTGAGCTGATCGCCGGAGCCGATGCCGTGGTGCACCTTGCCGCGATCCCGGCACCGGAGATCCGATCCGAGGCCGAGACGTTTCGAATCAACACGATCTCGACCTACAACGTCTTCGCCGCCGCCGCAGCCGCGCCGGTCGAGCGCGTGGTCTGGGCCTCGAGCGAGACGGTCCTGGGCCTTCCCTTCGACACCCCACCGCTGTTCGCGCCTATCGACGAGACCATCGATCCGCGCCCGGAGACCTCGTACGCGCTCTCCAAGCTCGTCGGTGAGGAGATGGCCGCCCAGTTCGCCCGGCGGACGGGTCTGCCCTTCGTCGGGCTCCGCATCTCGAACATCATCGAGCCGGACGACTACGAGCGCTTCCCCGGGTTCTGGGAGGACCCGCTGCTGCGGAAATGGAACCTGTGGGGTTATGTCGACGTGCGTGATGTGAGCCAGGCGATACGTAGGGCACTCGAATCCGACGTGACGGGAGACGAGGTCTGCATCGTCGCCGCGGCAGACACGGTCATGACCCGTGATTCCGCCGACCTCATGACTGAGGTCTACCCCAGCGTGCCCCTGCGCCGGCCTGTCGAGGGAAGGGAGACTCTTCTCGCCATCGATCGGGCCCGCGAGGTGCTCGGCTACGAGCCCGAGCACAGCTGGAAGGACCACCTCGAATGAGCGGAGACTTCGACGGCAGGCCCGTGGTCCCTGGTTCGGGACGGCTACGCCCGCTCGGCATAGGGGAGATCGAGATAACCGGTGGGTTCTGGGCCGACCGCCAGCAGGTCAACTCGTCGGCCACGATCGAGCACTGTCACGACTGGATGGAGAGGCTGGGCTGGGTGGGGAATTTTCGGGCGGCGGCCGAAGGCCGGCTCCCCGAGGACCGGAGTGGCGTCGTCTTCACCGACTCCGACGTTTACAAGCTGATGGAGGCTGCCGCCTGGGAGGTGGGCAGATCGGGCTCGGCCGATGCCGATCGCCGCTTCACCGAGCTGACGGAGGTCATCGCCCCGGTCCAGGAAGAGGACGGCTATTTGAACACGGTGTTCGGGCGCCCCGGGCAGCCCGATCGCTACAGCGATCTGGAGTGGGGTCACGAGCTCTACTGCTTTGGCCATATGCTCCAGGCAGCCGTCGCTCGCGCCAGGACGGGCCGGGCCGATGAGTTCGTGGAAGTTGCGAAACGCGTCGCCGACCACGTCTGCGACACCTTCGGCAGGGGCGGTATCGAGCGGGTCGGCGGTCATCCCGAGATCGAGCTCGGCTTGGCCGAGTTGGCCCGGGTCACCGGCGAGGAGCGTTATCTACATCAAGCCTCGCTCTTCATCGACCGCCGCGGCCACCAGACGCTGGCCGACATCCACTGGGGGCGGTCCTATTTCCAGGACGACGTCCCGGTCCGGGACCAGGTGGCGTTCACCGGCCATGCCGTCAGGGCGTTGTACCTGGCGGCGGCGGCAGTGGACGTCGCGGTGGAGACCGGCGACGAGTCGTTGCTCCAGGCGATCATCGCCCAGTGGGAGCGCACGGTGGCCCGGCGAACCTATCTCACCGGTGGCATGGGGTCCCATCACGATGGCGAGAAGTTCGGCGAGGACTTCGTACTTCCACCGGACCGGGCCTACTCCGAGACCTGTGCCGGGATCGCCTCGGTCATGCTCTCGTGGCGCTTGCTCCTGGCCACGGGAGAGACACGGTTCGCCGATCTCGCCGAGCGCACCCTTTTCAACGTCGTGGCCACCTCACCTGCTCCGGACGGGCGGGCGTTCTTCTATGCCAATCCCCTCCACCAGCGGGTGCCTGGAGTCGTCCCCTCTCCCGATTTTGTCAGCCACCGCGCCGCGTCGAGTCTGCGGGAGCCGTGGTTCACCGTCTCATGTTGCCCGACCAACGTCGCCCGAACCTTCGCCTCTTTGGGCGCCTACCTGGCGACAGCAGATGACCTTGGGTTGCAGCTCCATCAGTATGCCGACAGCCGGATCGCCACCACCCTCGCCGATGGCCGCTTGGTTGGCGTCGAAGTGAAGACCGCCTACCCCGACGAGGGCCGCATCTCAGTCGAGATCACCGACACTGACGACGCCCCGTGGACATTGACGATGCGGGTCCCGGAATGGGCGGCCGGCGCTTCGCTGACCCGAGGAGGGGAGCAAAGACAGATCGCACCCGGGAGTGTCTCAGTCGACGGCCCGTTCGAGGTGGGCGAACGGATCGAGCTCGAGCTGGAGATGACGCCGCGCTGGAGCTCCCCCGACACCCGCATCGACTCGATAAGAGGCTGTCTCGCCGTCGAGAGAGGGCCCTTGGTCCTCTCCGTGGAGTCGGTCGATCTCCCCGACGGAACCAATGTCGATGCGGTGCGGGTCGACCCCGGCGCCGGTCTCGAGGAGAGCGACGGCAGGGTCCGCGCAAAAGGGCTTCTCCTCGACTTCGAGGACCGGTCATGGCCCTACCCCGAAGACGCCGAGCCCGCGGTGTCGGTGAAGGAGACGACCATCCCACTCACGCCATATCACGACTGGGCCAATCGAGGCCCGTCGACGATGCGGGTGTGGATCCCGGTCGTCGACGAGGGCTGACGCGACCTGAACAGTGGCCGATAGAGGGTGAGGAATTTGTCCCGAACCCGTGATGGGAACGACTCGGGAGGACGGCAACGACGATGATGGGACAAGACAGGCACCGATCCACGAGGAGGAGCAGAGATGACCGCAGCACCCTTCACCGGATCCGGCACAGCCGCCGATCCCTGGGTCCTCAAGACGCCGAGCCTGGGCTCGGAGATACTGATGCATCGTGACGAGGATCACGATCCCCCGGTGTTGGTGTGCACCGTGGGGACGACGGTCCTCCACTACGACCTGCGCATCATCGAAGACCTGCACCAGATGTTGAAAGAGCGCGGGGACTGGGTGCCACTGGGAAACGCCGACGAGCAGAAACCCGCAGCCGAGGGCACGGTCGAGGCCTGGGCCCGGTCATCGGACAACCCGATCGGCGGGTGGTACGGGCTGAAGAAGGGTCTGCGAGGGCGGGTCGGCAACTATGTGCCACCGGTCCTGGAGGCGCTCGGGCTCGCCGAGGTAGAGCACAACGCCCGCAACAACCGGATGAGAGCCCTCTAGATCCCGCGACGCCTCACGTCGCGGCGTCGACACGGAGCGGTGGGAACTCCTCGAGCAAGCCGGGCGCCCTCACCTGGAACAACGCTTCGGGATTGGCCATCCCCTGGAGATGGAACTCGCCAAGTAGGTCGAATCGGATCTCGCCCCACGACTCCCCGGAGTCGGCGCGGGTGGCCTCGGTGATCAGGATCTGCCCGCCGTGGCCGGCGTTGCAGACCCTGGACATCACGTTGACCGCGAGACCGACATATCCGGTGTCGGTCACAGCCGGGCTCCCGCTGTTTAGGCCGATCCGCACCCGGATTTCCCGGTCCTGTGGCCATGAGCTCTTGCTCATCCTCCGCTGGATGTCGAGGGCAGCGTCGATGCCATCCCTGGCCCGCGCGAAGGCGGCGAAGAACTCGTCGGCACGGGAGTCGACCTCATACCCCTCGTGGGCGGCGACGACTTGCCTGATCAAGTTCCGAACCTGCTCGAGCGCGGTCGCGTAGTCCTCCCCCATCTCCTGGACCAGACCGGTGGATCCTTCGATGTCGGTGAGGAGGAGGGTCACGGTGCCGGTGGGCAGATCGGTGGAGTCTCCAGACCGGGCCTCCCGCAACTGACGAGTGACGAAGCCGACGGGGGCGATCCCGTAATCGGTCGCTGCCTTCAAGAGCTTCCGGAAGGCTCTGACCCGGGCCTCTTCGCTCTCGAATTTGACCTGGTTGAATCGGGAAAGGGCGTTGCGAACGTGCGCCTCGTCGTTGATGGGGAGGCGGCGATTCCCCTTCGAGTCGACATAGGCGAAGGCGCGGTTGGGAAGACTGGCCCTCTTCTTGGCATCGAGTGTCGCCATGACGAGAACGGTAGGGCTGTGCCCCCGGCATTCGCGAGGCGTTTCTCGCCTGGAGTTGAGTTGCCGCTGCCTATCTGCTGTGCTGTGGCTCCCTGCTGTTTTGCCTGACTCGAGAACTCCCCGGCTGATCGCGGTCGTCCTGGTCGTTGTGACCCTCTTCGGAGTGGTCTTCGTCTGGCGTCTCGGGGCCAACCCCGGGGCGACACCCAACATGGCGGGGCAGGGTGCACAAGGATCAAGCGTCAGATACGTGGTGAGCCGAGCCGAGACGCTCCTCTCGGATGCGCCCGGCGCGGCCGGGCAGCCGATCGCCGGAGGGATCATTTTCCCGCTCATGTCCGAGGTCGAAAGTGGCTTCGAAGTGCTCGACACCTGCAACCGACCAGGCTGGGTCATCCCCGAACAAGTCGAAACCGGTCTGGTCCCCTCGGATCGGGGCCGCCAGATGGATCAGTCGGTGTTCGTCATCGACCCGGGGCACGGTGGCCGTGACCTCGGCGCAGTGGGGCAAAGCGGGCTCACCGAAGCCGAGGCCAACCTCGACGTCTCGGCCCGGGTCGTCGAGCTGCTCGGGACGTCGCACGACATCGACTGGGCGACTGGTGCGGTGACCGCAGGCTCTGGGGTGGGCCCGGCCGGCGTCGCCATCATGACCCGGTACCCGACCGGCCCCAACAGCGGAGATTACGAGTTGGGTCTCACCTTTCGCTCGACACTCGCCAACGCGGTGGATGCCACTGCTCTCGTCTCGGTCCACCACAACACCGAGCCAACCATGGATCTCGACAGCCCGGGGAGCTCGGCGTTCGTGTCGGCGACCGATCCGGAATCGCCCCGCCTCGGAGGTCTCATTGTCGAAGAGGTTCGGCGGTCCATGTCCGCATTCGAGGCGGACTGGGTCGGAGGCGACGGCGAAGGCCTGACCGCTCGAGTGAATGCCGACGGGAGCGACTACTACTCGATCCTGGCGCGGTCCGAGGTGCCGGCGGTCATCGTCGAGGGCGCCTACATCTCCAATCCGTCGGAGGAAGAGTTGATTGCGACCGAAGCTTTCCGTCAGGCATACGCCGAAGGCGTGTACCGGGCGCTGGTCCGCTTCGTCACCACCGACGATTACCCGATGCCCGCACCGGACCCGGAGCTGTACGAAATCGAGGCACCGCCCCGCTCGATGGACGCCTGCGTCGTCGGGTCCTGATCTCTGCTCAGGATCCCAGATCGCCCTCTCGAGCACCGAGCTCGTGATCCAGGATGAAGAGCGCTCCCGATTGCCCATCGGCGAGGGCCAGCCGATCGACGATGGCTCCGACCATTGCCTCCTCCTCGGTCTGCTCGGAGATGAAATCCTGCAGGAACGGGAGGCTGGCCAGGTCGCCCAGCTTGTCGGCCATTCGATAGAGGTCGTGGATGGCCGCCGTCACCGCCTCCTCTTGGGCCAGAGCCGAGGCGAACACATCATCGGGACCGCTGAACTCCGATCGAGGTGCCTCGACATCACCGATCACCGCTTTCCCACCCCGATCGAGGACGAAGTCCAGGAACCGGTCGGCATGGCTCCGCTCTTCCTCGGCCTGCGCCCGCATCCAGCGGCTCATCCCGTCGAGATTCTGATGCGAGAAGTATGCGGCCATCTGCAGATAGGACGCAGCCGAGGCGAGCTCCATCGTGACCTGGGCGTTGAGGGCTTTTTCCATCTCCTCGGGGAGCTTCATCGATCATCCTGTCTCGGGATGGCGGCATCCTATGCGTCCCAAATTCCCCCCAAGATGTATTTGCACTACCGCCGTAGTGCAAATATCTTTCGGTACCTAACGACCCGGGGACCGGAACGAGGAGCGCGATCAGATGAGGCCGAGGTTGATTGGCATTGGAGCGGCACTGGCCGCAGCCCTGACGGCATGCGGGGGCAATGCATCCGATGACCTGCGTGGCGAGGTGGTCGAGAATTATGCGGACGTGGTCCACGAGTCATATCAGGTCAGTCTGGAGAGCGCCACTGCCATGGACCAGGCGGTCGACGCCTTTCTCGCCGACCCTACCGACGAGACCCTGGCCGCAGCCAAGGAGGCCTGGGTCACTGCTCGCGACGACTATGGGCCTACCGAGGCCTTTCGCTTCTATGGCGGCCCAATCGACGATGAAGAGAGTGGCGTCGAGGGGTTCCTGAACGCGTGGCCCCTGGACGAGGCCTACATCGATTACGTCGAGGGGTCACCAGAGGCCGGGATCGTCAATCTGCCTGATGAGTATCCGACCATCGACGCCGACCTCTTGGTCTCTCTCAACGAGCAGGGCGGTGAAGCCAACATCTCGACCGGGTGGCACGCCATCGAGTTCCTCCTTTGGGGCCAGGACCTATCGACCGACGGCTCCGGGGCGAGACCCCTCGCGGACTACACCACGGCGCCGAATGCCGACCGTCGGGCCGCCTATCTAGCCGTGGCGTCCGACCTCTTGCTCACCCATCTCGGTCAAATGGTCGACGCATGGGCCCCCGAGGGCGACAACTACCGAACCGAGTTCCTCGCCCTCGACCCCGCCGAGGCGCTGGGGATGATCATGACCGGAATGGGCGAACTGAGCCGAGGTGAGCTGGCCGGGGAGAGGATGACAGTGGCGTACGAGGCCCGTTCACAGGAGGACGAGCATTCGTGCTTCTCGGACAACACCACCAACGACATCATTGGCAATGCCGGCGGTATCGAGCGCGTCTACCTCGGTCAGATCGGCTCCGTGGATGGCCCCGGGGTCTACGACCTGGTCGCCGCCGACGACCAGGAGCTGGCCGACCGCTTGGCCGACGAGATCGGAGCCAGCGTCGCCCTAGCCGAGGAGATCCCGCCGCCCTTCGACAAGCATCTCGTCGAAGGTGTCAGCGACGAGGATCCGGGCAGGCTGGCGATCTTCGACACGATCGTCAGTCTCGAAAGCCAGACCGACACCATCGTCGAGGCCGCAGACGCCCTCGAGGTGAGTCTCAATCTGAGCTGACGAATTGAGTCATCGGCCGTCGAGAAGGAGCTGGGCCCCACGTTTGGCCGGGCTCCTCCTCGCTCTCGTCGTCGCATGTTCGGGGAGCTCAGACCTACTCGTGGCCGAGAGCGGAGGCGAGGGGACCACGGATTCCTCGAACCGCAATGCCTTCGGTAACTCGGCAAGGAACCTGAGTGATGAGGAGCGGCGCATCTTCGAAGTGGGAGACAGCTTCTTCACCCAGAATTGGGTCACCGCACCCGCATCGACCGAATTGCGAGATGGGCTGGGGCCGCTGCTGAACGCCCAGTCGTGCTCGTCGTGTCATCTGTTGGACGGTCGAGGTGAGGCCGACGGCGAGGAGCCAGGCCTCCTCTTCAGAATCGGGGTCATTCGCGACGACGTCGTCGAATCCGACCCGGTCTATGGGGACCAGATCCAGGACCGCGCAATCATCGGAGTCCCGCCGGAGGCAACTGTGCGCACGATCTACACCGGGGAGTCGGGCGCATATCCCGACGGCACCACCTTCGAACTGCGTCGCCCGGTCCATGAGCTGGAGGACCTGGCCTACGGCGAGGTGTCGGTCGATACGGTGCTCTCGCCGCGTCTGGCGCCGCCTGTTTTCGGAGCCGGCCTGCTCGAGGCAATCCCGGAGAGTGCGCTGCTCGACCTGGCCGACCCCGAAGACAGCGACGGCGACGGCATCTCGGGTCGCACGAACCGGGTTCTCGAAGTGGCCAGCGGCGAAATGGTGCTGGGGCGGTTCGGATGGAAAGCCAACGTGCCGACGGTGGAGCAACAAGTGGCAGCGGCGTTCATCGGTGACATCGGCATCACCTCGACTCTGTTCCCCCACGACAACTGCACCTCTACCCAGACCGAATGTGCCGGCGCCATCAACGGCGGCACACCCGAGATCGAGGACGACATATTCGATCAGGTCGTTTTCTACAACCGCACCCTGGCGGTGCCGGCCAGACGCAATCTCGACGATCCCGCAGTCATCGACGGGTCTGATCTGTTCGCAGAAGCCGGCTGTGTTTCCTGCCACCAGCCCAGACACGAGACCGGCCCCGCCGAGATCGATGCCCTGGCCAACCAGGTCATCTTTCCATTCACCGATCTCCTGCTTCACGACATGGGCCCCGACCTCGCCGACGATCGCCCGGATGGCGAGGCCACGGGCTCGGAGTGGAGGACCCCACCCCTATGGGGGATCGGCTTGACCGAGACCGTCAACGGCCATCTCGACTTCCTCCATGACGGGCGGGCCCGCTCACTGGAAGAGGCCATCCTGTGGCATGGCGGTGAGGCCGGGACCGCGAAGGACGCTTTCATGCAGCTCAGCGCGGAGCAACGCTCTCAGCTCATCGCCTTTCTGGAGTCACTGTGAGACGTTGCCTCGGCGTGGTCCTGCTCTGCTTGGTCGCCGCCTGTTCCTCGGGCCCGACCGAGGCCGCGGTGGTCTCGAGCGCGGCCGAGCAAGCCCTCGTCCCGGCGATCGGAGCCGCCGTCACCGAGCTAGGCGGGTTGAGCTCCGCCGTCACCGAGCTTTGCGAAACACCGGGCACCGCGGGCCACCACGAGGCGGCGATGGAAGCCTGGCGCCGGGCCAAGAGCGCCTGGGAGCGGTCTGAGCTCACCACCTTCATCGGGCCCGCCAACATGCTCCGCACCCAATCCAAGGTGGATTACGCCCCGATAAGTGAGCCCGGGATCGACGAGCTGTTGGCGTCAGACACGGTGATCGACGTCGACTATGTCGACAACCGGGCCGCCTCGACCGAACGCGGTCTCGGGGCGATCGAATACGGTCTTTTCCGGGACCTCGCCGGCGCCACCGACCAACGGGTGTGCCACCTGGTCACGTCGTCGGCCTTGGTCGCAGAAGAGGAGACCCGCGCCCTCAGCGATGCGTGGACCACATCGTTCGACGGCGGTGAGCCGTGGATAGACACATACACCGTCACCATCCCCTCCAACCAGGCCTTGGGCGACCTCGTGGCCGCGATCGTCGAGACGTTGAAACGGCAGAGTCTCTTCGAATTGGGCAAGGCGCTGGGAATCTCGGCGCCCGAGCCCGACGTGGTGGCGATCCTCGAGGGAGCAGCCGGGGAGGCGGCCGCGATGTACATCGCCCAACTCGAGGGCATCAGAGACGCTCTGAACGCTGGTGGAGACGAATCTCTGGGCGCTCTCATCCGTGCCAGGTCGGCAGAGGTGGCCGACCGGATCGACGAGTCGCTGGACCGGGCGATCACCGACCTGTCGGGTCTCGATGGCCCGCTTCGCATCATGGCCGAGGAGCAACCCGAACTGCTCGAGCCGATCTACGAGGACATCGCCGAGCTTCGCACCCTGTTCGAGTCCGATGTCGTATCGCTCTTGGACATCACACTCGGTTTCTCGGACACCGACGGAGACACGGGGTGACCGTCGTCGGCCGGATGTCTGTTGCGGCGACGCGGGAGATCAAGGCCGCGTCGGGGGCGGTATTCCGAATCGGATTCGGGATCGTCGGCGTGGTCCTGGTGGTGAGGTTCATCGGCCGGGGGTGGATCGAATCGCTGTTGATCGAGCCCCCCTACCACTATCCATACCCGGGCTTCGACTGGGTTCGGGTGTGGCCCGAGCCGTGGATGCAGGTCCACTTCCTGGTGATCGGCGTGGCCGCGCTGGGCATCGTCTTTGGCTATCGCTACCGGCTGGCAGCCGGTCTGTTCGCGATCAGCCTGGGCTATGTCGAGCTCATCGACCGCACCCTCTACCTCAACCACTACTACTGGGTCGTTCTCACGGCTGCGGTGATGGTGTTCCTCCCGTTGAATTCCACCTATTCGGTCGACGCGGCTCGGGGAAGGGTGGCCAATCCGGGCTGGTATCCGAGTTGGGTGGTGTGGGCGCTGCGGTTCCAGGTCGGGATGGTCTACTTCTTCGCCGGGGTGGCCAAGCTGAATGGCGACTGGCTGCTCCGCGCCGAGCCTCTCTCCACCTGGCTCCCCGCCCGGTCCGAGCTGTGGTTGATCGGGCCGATCCTGACCGTCCCGGTCACCGCCTATGTGCTCTCCTGGGCCGGGGCCTTCTTCGACCTCACCATCGTCGGCTGGCTGTCGTGGCGGCGAACACGCCCGGTGGCGTACATCGCGCTGGTTTCGTTCCACACGCTGACCTGGCTCATGTTCCCCTCGATTGGGCTGTTCCCGCTGTTGATGAGCCTCTCCGCCCTCGTCTTCTTCGATCCCGGTTGGCCGGAGCCATTTCTCCCCCTGAAGGGGGGAGTACCGGCGAAGCCGGGGAGGGGGGAATTTCTCCCCCCAGCTCGCGCAGCGAGCGTTGGGGGGAGTACTCCGAAGGGGGGAGGGGGGCTCAGGCCGGCGTGGGTCGGAGTCGGCGCCCTGTATCTCCTGCTCATGGTTTTCATCCCTCTCCGCCATCACTTGATCCCGGGCGACGTGAAATGGACCGGCGAGGGGTATCTCGGGTCGTGGCAGGTGATGCTCAGTGAGAAGTCGGCCTCGGCGGACTTCATCGTCACCGATCCGGATAGCGGTGACAGTTGGAGGGTGCCTCCCCCTGACTACCTCTCCGAGCGTCAGGTCATGGTCATGGCCACCGACCCGGTGATGATCCGGCAGACCGCCCGGCTCATCGCCGCAGACCTCGGAGGAGGTGTGGAAGTAGCTGCCGATGTTCGTCTCTCCTTCAATGGTCGGGCGAACCGTCAGTTCACCAACCCGGAGGTCGTCATTTCGGAAGCGCCCGGCTCGGCAGACGGCTTTCTCATGGCCCAACCATCCAACTGAGCCAGGGGTAGCGTCGGAGGGGTGACCGACTCCGCCCCGACCGACGAAGGCTCTGAAAGCAAGTCGGGATTGATCGACCGGACGAAGCAACGCCTAGACGCTTACAAGGGCAACGCCATGGAACGTCTCGAGGTGGAAAGGGAACGTCGTCCCAGCGTCCGGATGGCATTCGACTTCTACCAACGGGACCAGGCCTTCGCCGGCAGTCTCCTCGCCGGTGGCCTCTCGGTGAAGTTGTTCCTCTGGTTCCTCCCCTTTTCGTTGTCCGTGGTGGTGTTGATCGGAACGATGGCGGATCGATTCGATGCGCCGGCCAGCGAGGTGGCCCGAGACTCCGGGCTGGCGGCGTCCCTGGCCACGATGGTCGCAGACGCGGTCGCCGCCTCGGACAGTGCCAGGTGGTATCTCGCCATCCTCGGAATCGTGCTGTTGCTCTGGGCCGGCATCGGCGTGGTCAGAGCGCTTCGCCTCACCAGCAGACTGGCTTGGAGGATGAGCGCGGCGCCGCCCTACAACCGGCTCCTCGGGTCGCTGGGCGTGATCGGGTCGGTGGTCGGGATCCTGGTAGTCCAATTTCTGTGGAACCGGCTGCCGGGTGGCCCCTGGTTTGTCGACCTGATGACCTTGATCATCGCCATCCTGGCCATCGTGGCGATGTACACAGTCGTCTTCGGATTCCTCCCTCGTTCGGAGGGGGTGCCTTGGACCGCATTGGTCCCGGGAGCGGTCCTGATGACGGTGGGGCTACTCGCCGTCCGACTGGCGACGCTCGTCTATTTCGCGGACCGGCTGGAAGAGGCGGATGATCTCTACGGGGGGCTGGGGATGGCGGCCACGTTCTTGCTCTGGCTCTATGTGATCAGCAGGACCCTGGTGGCCTCGATCTCACTGAACGCCACCATCTGGCAAAGGAACGAGGCGCCGGCCACAGCAGACCCGCTCGCCTAGACGCGAGTGCAGGTGCCCGTCCCCCAAGGCACCCGCACACAAGCAACGGTCAGGCGGAGATCGCCTGCCCGAGCACTGCCTGACCGAAGTAGATGAGGAAGGCAATCGCCACCACCCACATCAGCGGGTGGATCTCACCGAACTTGCCCTTGACCACCTTGATCAAGACATACATCACGAAACCGGCACCGATGCCGACGGTGATGCTGAAGGTGAGCGGCATGAGGATGAGGGTGAGCAGGGCGGGGAAGCCCTCTTCGATGTCGTCGAAGTCGATCCCCTTCAACAGACCTGCCATCAAGAACCCGATCAGGATCAGCACCGGGGCTGCCGCCTGCACCGGGACCAAGGCGGCCAACGGCGAGAGGAAGATCGCCGCCAGGAACAGCACCCCGACCACGATCGAGGTGAGACCGGTCCGCCCACCTTCGGCTACGCCCGCTGCACTCTCGATGTAGCTGGTGTTGGAACTGACCCCGGCCGCGCCACCGGCCGCGGCGCCGAGTGAGTCCACGACGAGCAGCCTGCCGACTCCAGGGATGTTTCCCTCATCATCGGTCAACTCCGCCTGCTCGACAACTGCAGTCGCGGTGCCAATGGTGTCGAAGAAGTCGGTGAGCATGAAGCTGAAGATGGTCAGCGCCGCAGCCACGAATCCCAGCGTCGAGAACACATTGCCCAGATCGAAATCGCCCAATGTGGCGAAGCTCGGAGTGGCGGTGAACTGGTCCGGGAACTGGGTGAAGCCGATGATCAGCCCGATGGCAGCCGTCAGCAGAATGCTGATGATCAGCGCCCCGGGGACCTTTCTCACATAGAGAATCACCGTGATCAGCAGCCCGATCAAAGCCATCCACGCCCCGGCGCTGTTGGGGAACACGAACTCGACCGGAACCGGGCCGTCTCCGACTGGCTGACGAATCAGCCCCGCATCGACGAACCCGATGAACATGATGAAGAGCCCGATGCCGACCCCGATCGCCCGCTTCAAGGCCAATGGAACGGCGTTCATGATCGCTTCACGCAGACCCACGACCACCAAGGCGAGCACGATCAGACCCTCGAGAACGATCACTCCCATCGCCCCGGCCGGCGTCAGCCCTTGGCCCAGGACGAGCCCGAAGGCGACCGCACCGTTGATGCCCAGGCCTGCTGCCATCGCAATGGGATAGTTGGCCACCACCCCCATCAGGATGCAGAGCAGTCCGGCGACCAGGGCGGTGCCGGCGGCCACGGCCGGGGCATCGAAGCCCGCCGCAGAGAGAATCGCCGGGTTGACGAAGATGATGTAGGCCATCACCAGGAACGTCGTGACCCCGGCCCTTATCTCGGTGCCGACTGAGGAGCCCCGCTGGCTCAGCTTGAAGTAGGAATCGAGACCGGACCCCCCCGATCCAGTCGACTCCGTCCGATCGACGGTGTCGGTCATTTCTCCTCCCAATTTCGTGATGCCGGAGTCGGCATCGGTTCTCAGACCCAAAGTAGTGAGGAGGGGTTACGTGCAGTCGGCCGGATGAAGGAACTTCTTCGCGGCCTCTACACCAAGGCTCGCACCACCCAGTACACCGCCATCCCGGCAAACAGCGTCCAGATGTGGCTTCTGGTCCGATGGGCGACGAAACCCCCGGCCACGAAGGCGGAGACTTCAGGAACCCCGATCTGGACATTGCCCTCGGGGTCGGTGAGCAAGGCGACGATCAGCGCTCCCAGCACTGCAGGGCCTACGTACTTGAGAGCGACGAGAACGGTTTCGGGGATGTGCCGCTTGGCCAGCGCCACGATGAACACAGCGCGAAAGACATAGGTCCCGATACCAACGGCAACTGTGGCCAGGAAATCACTCACGCCGAATCCTCTCGGCGACGAACCCGGCGATCATCCCGACAAAGGCCCCGACCAGCAGCCCGGTCCGGTTGGGGAGACCGGCCGCCACATAGGTGATGCCGGCCCCGACCAGCGCAGCCACCATCTCGGGCCAGTGGTCGATCCCCAGCACCAGCAGGCCGATGAACAGGATGGGGATGGCGAACTCGAGATTCCACCCCTCGGGGACGACGGGCCCGAGCAGGAGCCCGAGGGCGACGACGATCGACCACAAGACCCAAAAGGTCGCCCCTGCGGCCAGGTAATAGGTGCGGAACCTCTTTGGTTCCTCTTCGGGGAGCACCGTGGTCAAGGCGAACAGCTGGTCGATCAACAGATACGGGCCCAGCCAGCGGAACCAGCGGGGCTGGCGCTGAAACGTCGGGGCTAGGGCAGCCGAGTACATCAGATGCCGCGCGTTGACCACGAGGGCGGTTCCCACCGCGGCCGCCACTGCCACCCCCCCGCCCAACAGGGTGATCAAGGTGAGTTGCGCCGCTCCGCCAAAGATGAGCCAGGAGCCGGACCAGCCGACGAACGGGTTCATTCCCGTGTCGGTTATGGCAAGACCTATCACCAGCCCGAAAGGGATGGCGGGGACGAACATTGGCAATGCGTCGATGACGCCCTGGCGGGCCACCGACCGGTCCACAGACATGTGAATTCAGGTTATGCCCGACAGCGGACAGCGATCGTCAGGTATTTCCGCCGACGTCGAGCCTGACCGTGTCCAGGGCGATGACCACCATGTCGTTGAAGGTCTGCTCGCGCTCCTCCGAGGTGGTAGAGGCGCCGGTGCGCACGTGATCGGACACGGTGGCGATGGTGAGGGCACGGCCACCCTTCTCGGCGGCCACCCCGTAGAGCCCGGCCGCCTCCATCTCCACCGCGAGCACCCCCATCGCCTCCATACGGTCGAAAGCCTCGGAGTCGGGGTTGTAGAAGAGGTCTGCTGAGTGGACATTGCCCACCTTGACCTGAATGCCTTTCGCCGCCGCGGCATCCGCGGCCGCCTTGAGAAGCCAGAAATCGGCCGTTGCGGAGAAATCATGTCCCCCGTAACGAACCCGGTTCACGCCCGAGTCGGTGCAGGCTCCGATGGCGAGGATCACGTCACGCAACGCGACCGAGGGGAGGATACCCCCGCACGACCCCACCCGGATGAGACGCTCCACCCCGTATTCGCTGATCAGCTCAGTGGCGTAGATGGAAGCCGAGGGAATCCCCATCCCGGTACCCATCACCGAGATCGGTATCCCCTGGTAGGTGCCGGTGTAACCGAGCATGTTGCGCACCTCGTTGACCGATCTCACCTCCTCGAGGAAATTGTCGGCGATGTGCTTGGCCCGGAGCGGGTCGCCGGGGAGCAGGATCGACGGGGCGAAATCGCCTTTCTCGGCCGAGATATGTGGGGTTGGCATTGCCTGTTCGACTCCGTTCCGCGCTAGGACGGCGCCAACCTATTCGATCCGATCTCCCGGGACTGCATCGGTATCGTCGCCGACCATGCCCGACATCCCCCCATTCCCCAAGGACCGAGAGGAGCTCTCCCGCACCCTGCAACAGCTCGGCGCTCCACGCCTGCCCGGGACGCTCGGGATCGAGCTGCTCGAGATCTCCGATGGGGCGTCCAGGATGCGGATGGCGATCGAAGAGAGACACCTCGCTTCCAACGGATACCTTCACGCGGCCTCGGTCGTGGCACTGGCCGACACGACCGCCGGCTATGGGTGCGTAGCCAATCTTCCCGAGGGGTCGATCGGTTTCACCACCATCGAGCTCAAGTCGAATCATCTCGGCACTCTGCTCGAGGGGGCCCTGCTCGCCGAGGGATCCATGGCACATCACGGCCGCACCACGCAAGTGTGGGACGTGGTGGTGACTGCGGAAGAGACAGGCAAGAAGATCGCGCTCTTTCGTTGCACTCAGATGATCCTCTATCCCCACTGACCTAGTCTCGCCATTCATGACCGATCCCTACGACCTCATCCTCAAACTCCGCGTGGTGCGGGAATTCGAGCCGCGACCGCTCTCCGAGGACGATCTCGACGCCATCCTCGAAGCCGCCCGCTGGACCGGGAGCTCAAAGAACCGTCAGGACTGGTCGTTCGTCGTCGTGACCGGCGACCGGCTCCAAGGTCTGGCCGAGCACGGTGACTACACCGACCCGATTCGGGCTTCGGCCGCGACCATCGTTCTGGTCAAGGAGGACGGTGGGAACATGTTCGACATCGGCCGGGCGGCACAGAATGTCATGCTGGCGGCCAAGGCGGTAGGCGTTGGCTCCTGCCCGATCACGTTGCATCGATCCGCCGATGCGCGTCGCTTCCTCGGTGCCCCTGACGGAACCGAGACCAGATACGCGGTGGCACTCGGTTATCCGGGCAACGCGCCGACCTCGCCGTCACGTTTCGGGGGACGCAAGCCGGTCGAGGCAATCGTCAGACAGCAGCATTACTGAGCCGGAAATCTCCTCATTGACAGCCGACCGCCGGCACTAGCGTCGCGTGGTCATGGCTGAGCCCCTCGTCCAGGCCCGCGGCCTCACCAAGATGTTCGATGACTTCCTCGCCGTTGACGCCGTCGATTTCGACATTGCCCAAGGGGAGGCCTTCGGTTTCCTCGGGCCCAACGGCGCGGGGAAGACCTCGACCATGAAGATGATCACGACAGTGAGCCCGATCACGGACGGCAAGCTCACCGTCTTCGGGCTCGACCCGAGCACCGAGGGCCGCCAGATCAGACAGCGACTTGGCGTCGTGCCCCAAGAGGACAACCTCGATGTCGAGCTCACCGTGTCCGAGAATCTCTACGTGTATGGGCGCTATCACGACATGCCCCGTGCCGCCATCAACAAGCGCATCGAGGAGCTGCTCGAGTTCGCCCAGTTGGCCGATCGGGCCGACTCTCCGGTCGAACCTCTGTCCGGAGGGATGAAGCGGCGTCTCACGATCGCCCGAGCCCTGATCAACGACCCCGACCTGGTAATCCTCGACGAGCCGACCACCGGTCTCGACCCTCAGGCGCGCCACCTGCTGTGGGACCGCCTCTACCGGTTGAAACGGGAGGGGGCGACGCTCATCATCACCACTCATTACATGGACGAGGCCGAGCAGCTCTGTGACCGCCTCGTGGTCATGGACAAAGGCCGGATAGTGGCCGAAGGCTCGCCCCGCGAGCTCATCGCCCAGTACGCCCCGAAGGAAGTAGTCGAGCTTCGATTCCCCGAAGAGCAGATGGATGGGATCTCGAGCAGGCTCGCCTGGCTGGAGGGGAGCACGGAGTTCCTCGCCGACCGGGTCATCGTCTACAGCGACGACGCCGAAGCCACCCAGCATGAGTTGACTCGACGCGACATCCATCCCGAGCAGGTGCTGGTCCGCCGTTCTGGTCTCGAAGACGTGTTTCTCAAGCTGACGGGCCGGAGTCTGATCGACTGATGACGAGCCTGACTCGGTCATGGCGTTGGGTCGAGTCGGAGGCGATCTCCTACCGGCGTGTTTGGCGAGGCACGGTCATCTCCAGCTTTGTGAACCCGGTGCTGTTCCTGGCCGCAATGGGGCTCGGGCTCGGCACCCTGGTCGATTCCTCCAGCAACGACCTATCGGTCCCCTACCTGTCCTTCGTGGCCACCGGTCTACTCGCGGCCACCGCCATGCAGACGTCGGCGGGCGAGGGTGCCTTCCCGGTCATGGCAGGGATCAAGTGGCGCAAGGGCTTTCATGGCGCCATCACCACCCCCCTCTCCCCGACCGACATCGTGAGGGGGATGATGATCTGGGGCTCGATCCGACTCTCATTCGTGTTGACCGTGTTCGCCCTGATCTCGGTCGCATTCGGAGCACTCGACCTGGTTCCGGCACTGCTAGCCGTGCCTCCGGCCATCCTCACCGGTCTCGCCTTCCAGGCCACGGTGACCGCGTACACCGTGACCAGGGAGAATGAAGTCAGTCTCTCCACGCTGTTCCGTTTCGGGATCATCCCCCTCTTTCTCTTCTCCGGGACCTTCTTCCCGATCAGCCAGCTCCCCCAGCAGCTTCAGCTCGTCGCCTATCTGACCCCGTTGTTCCATGGCGTGGAGCTGGTCCGCAAGGTCGCACTTCCGGACGCCGACGCCTCGATCGTCACTGCACTGCCGATGTGGGTCAACGTCGTCTATCTGATGGTGATGGCCGCCGCCGGCATCGTCCTCGGCTCGCGCTGGCTGGACCGGAGGCTCAAGCCATGAGCGTCTCGGCCCCGAGCAGGCTCACCCCGCTGGGCCGGATGACCCCGTTCCGGGCGCAGCGGATCTGGGAGCGGAACTACCTCGTCTACCGGCGGGTGTGGAAGGTGGTGCTCACCGGGTTCTTCGAGCCTGTCTTCTACCTGTTCTCGATAGGGATCGGCATCGGGGCGATGGTGCAGGACGTGACCCTGCCTGGTGGGGTCACAGTGGACTACACGGCCTTCGTTGCCCCGGCCCTCATGGCGGCGTCGGCCATGAACGGCACTGTGCTGGAGACCACCTTCAACATCTTCTTCAAACTCAAGTTCGAAAAGGTGTACGACGGCATCCTCACCACACCGATGAGCCCTCGAGACATCGCCATCGGCGAGATCGGCTGGGCCCTGTTCCGCGGGGCGCTCTATGCCACCGCCTTCCTCGTCGTGATGGTGCTGATGGGACTCACCGCCAACTGGTGGGCGATCATGACGATCCCGGGCGCGATCCTCATCGGTTTCGCCTTCGGATCCGTCGGTCTCGCCGCCTGCACCTACATGCGCTCGTGGCAGGACTTCGATCTGGTGTCGCTGGTCACTATGCCCCTCTTCCTCTTCTCGGCGACCTTCAATCCCCTCGACGTCTATCCCCCGGCCTTCCAACAGATCGTCCGGCTATCCCCGCTCTATCAGGGGAATGAGATGCTCCGCGCCTTCTCCCTCGGCATCTTCGACTGGTCCCTGGCCGGTCATATCGCCTATCTCCTGGTCATGGGTCTGATCGGCGCATTCGTCGCCTCCCGTCGTCTCGACGGTCTGCTCCGTAAGTAGCGCCCGATAGGCTCGGCTGGCCGATGCTCGATCTCTCCTTCCCGCTTCACGCCCCGCACGGGACGCATCTCAACACCCAAGGTTGGCTCCAGGAGGCCGCCCTCCGCTGTCTTCTCAACAACCTCGACCCCGACGTCGCCGAGGACCCCGAGAACCTGATCGTCTATGGGGGACGGGGCAAGGCAGCTCGGGATCTCGCCTCGCTGCATGCCATCGTGCGGACTCTGGAGCGTCTCGGCAACGACGAGACCCTCCTGGTCCAGTCGGGCAAGCCGGTCGGTGTCTTCCGGACCCACGACATGGCGCCCCGAGTCCTCATCGCCAACTCCTTGCTCGTGCCCCGCTGGGCGACACTCGAGCACTTCTGGGAGTTGGAGGCGGCCGGATTGACGATGTACGGGCAGATGACCGCCGGTTCCTGGATCTACATCGGCACCCAGGGCATTCTCCAGGGCACGTACCAGACCTTCGCCGCCATCGCCGACCAGAGGTTCGGAGGCACTCTGGCCGGAACACTCACCCTCACCGCGGGCCTCGGCGGCATGGGCGGCGCCCAGCCGCTGGCCATCACCTTGAACGGGGGTGTTGCCTTGTGCGTGGAGGTGGATCCGCATCGAATCGAGCGCCGGCTGGAGACCGGATACCTCGATGAGAGCTTCGAGGACATCGATCTGGCTGTAACTCGTGCCCTGGAGGCGAAGGGGAGTCGGGAAGCCGTGTCGATCGGCTTGCTCGGAAACGCTGCCGAAGTGTTTCCGTTCCTGCTCGAGATGGGCCTTGACGTCGACATCGTCACCGATCAGACCTCGGCCCATGACCCGCTCTACGGGTATGTCCCCTCCGGATATGACATCGAGGAGGCGCGCCGACTGCGGGAGGACGATCCCGACACCTATATCAAGGCGGCTCGGGAGTCGATGGCTTCGCACTGCGAGGCGATGGTCGGGTTCCAGCGCTCAGGAGTGGAGACCTTCGACTACGGCAACAACCTGCGGGGGGAGGCGGCGACCGCAGGTTTCAGCGATGCCTTCTCGTATCCCGGATTTGTCCCCGCCTACATTCGGCCGCTTTTCTGCGAGGGATCGGGGCCCTTCCGATGGGTGGCTCTCAGCGGAGATCCGGCCGATATCGCGGTTACCGACCGGGCCATCGGTGAGCTCTTCCCCGAGAACGAGTCACTGCACCGGTGGCTGCGAATGGCGTCAGACAAGGTCCACTTCCAGGGTCTGCCCGCCCGGATCTGCTGGCTGTCCTACGGCGAGCGTCACCTCGCCGGCATGCGGTTCAACGAGCTCGTCGCCTCGGGCGAGGTCTCCGCACCCATCGTGATCGGTCGTGACCACCTCGACTCGGGCTCGGTGGCCTCGCCCTACCGTGAGACGGAAGCGATGGCGGACGGCTCGGACGCCATCGCCGATTGGCCCATCCTCAATGCGATGCTCAACGTCTCCTCGGGGGCGGCCTGGGTAGCCGTCCATCACGGCGGGGGCGTCGGCATCGGCAACTCGATCCACGCCGGGGCCCAGGTCGTCGCCGACGGCACCGATCAGGGCGCCCTGCGGGTGGAGCGGGTGCTCACCAACGACCCAGGCACCGGAGTGATGCGTCATGCCGACGCCGGCTACGAGATCGCCCGGCAAGTGGCGAGGGAGCGCGGCGTCGACATCCCAATGCTCTGATTTCCCAGGTCGAGCTTCCGGCATCCCTCTCGGTTACTGGTCCCTGGGAAAGCGGCTATACGCTGGCAGGCCGATGCCCATCTATGACCCGCACTGGCCCCGGGCCGACATCTGGCTGGCCCAGGAGCATCCCGACCCGGAAATCCTGGTGGTCGGCGTGCCGACTTCCAGCGCATCATTGTCTCCTTCGCGCGCCGATCTGACACCGCTCGAAGTTCGTGACCGATTCAGCCGATTCTCGACCTTCCATGGAGAATGGGGGGTCGATTTCGGAGGAGTCAGAGTCCGGGACGAGGGCAATTGGCCGGTGTCGGACCTGGATATGCACCGTATGCCGGACATGGTCGAGGAGTTGGCCGGAGGCCTGAACCGTGGCCCGCTGACTCTGTACCTCGGCGGCGACAACGCCATAACCCGCCCACTGGCTAGATCTCTTTCCGACGATCGGAGCCGCATCGGCCTGATCACCTTCGACGCCCATCACGACGTCAGGACTCTCGACCTCGGCCCCACCAACGGCACCCCGGTTCGCGGGCTCATCGAAGAGGATGGGCTGCCTGGACAGAATGTCGCCCAGATCGGGATCCACTCCTTCGCCAACTCGGCTGAGTACCGGGCCTACTGCGACGACCAAGGTGTGACCGTGTTCACGGTTGACGACGTGAGCCAGCGCGGCGTTGGCTCAGTGGTCGAAGACGCGCTCACCGTCGTCGCCGTGAAGACCGACGCAGTCCATGTCGACATCGACATCGATGTCCTCGACCGCATTTTCGCCCCGGGTTGCCCAGGTGCCCGTCCGGGTGGGATGAGCGTCCGCGATCTCGCCGAGGGAGTGCGTCATTGCGCCCGGAACCCCAAGGTGGTGTCGATCGATCTGGTCGAAGTCGATGCCGAGGCAGACCGGGACGGCATCACGCTCGATGCCATGGCCCATCTCCTGCTCTCCGCGGTCGCCGGATACGCGGAGCGATCCTTGCCGGCTTTCTGAGCTGGCGGTGATCAGCCGCCGCTGATGACCTGCTCAGCCTCCCGGCCGAGCCGGTCGCCCTGGCGATGGTCGAGAAAGCCGTGAGGGAGCCGAACCGGGCGTGGACCGTGAGAATGGCCGCGAACCATCGTGTTGGCCTCCTCGGGGTAGGGAATGGCCGGGTCCCAGCCACTGAGAATCGTCTCGAGCTGGTCGACCGACTCGACCCGGGCGAGGGCATCTCGCATCTGCGGGCCGGCGGGGAACCCTTTGAGGTACCACGAAGGGTGCTTGCGGAATAGGGCGATCCCCACCCGTTCCCCGAAATGATCGACGAGGAGACGGGCATGCCGGATCATGATCCGGGCCACATCACCCGAATCGGGCGGCGACTGTGGGGAACGGCCCGCCATCACGTCCGCCAGGTCGCGGAACAACCAGGGACGACCGAGACAACCTCTACCCACCACGACACCGTCGCAGCCGGTCTGCGCCATCATCGAGAGGGCGTCCTCGGCGGTCCAGATGTCACCGTTACCGAGCACCGGGATGGAGGCAACCGCCGTCTTGAGCCGGGCGACTGCCTCCCAGTCGGCGTTGCCCGAGTAGAGCTGACGAGCGGTACGTGCATGCAGGGCGACAGCTGAAGCCCCTTCGTCCTCGGCGGTGAGCCCGGTTTCGAGGTAGGTCAAGTGATCGTCGTCGATGCCCTTGCGGAACTTCACCGTCACCGGGACCGACCCAGCATGCGTGACGGCAGCCCGCACGATCGAGCGGAACAGGTCACGCTTCCAGGGAAGAGCGGCGCCACCGCCGTGACGTGTCACCTTCCCCATGGGACAGCCGAAGTTCATGTCGATGTGGTCGACCTGTTCGACCTCGACCAAATAGGACACGGCATCGCCCAGGGACCCCGGATCGGTGCCATACAACTGAATCGAGCGAGGAGTCTCGTCGGGAGCGAATCGGGCCAGCTGTCGCGTCTTCTCATCGCCCTCGATGAGGCCGCGAGCCCCGATCATCTCCGAGACGTAGAGACCGGCCCCGTACTCGCGGCAGAGACGGCGAAACGGGGCATTGGTGATACCGGCCATCGGGGCGAGCACGACGGGCGGTTCGACGGTGAGGGGGCCGATGCGGGGCATCGCCCTCGATTCTAGAACTCTGTGGACTTGACGTTTTGGAGGCGGACCTGGCCCCGGGCGACGAGTTTGCCGTTGTCCTCGCGGGTGACAGTCACCTGCCACAGCTGCTGGGTGCGACCGCGGTGAATCGGGGTGGCCAAGCCGATCAGCACACCGTCGGTGGTGGCACGGAGAAAGTCGGTCTGGTTGGACACACCGACACAGCCGGCCATGTCGTTCTCCATGGCCCACAAGGCGCCGCCAGTCGAGGCCAGGGTCTCGATCAGGGTGCAGTACACCCCGCCATGCACCACCCCATAGGGCTGCTGATGGATCTCTTCGAGCACCAGTCTTCCCTCGCATGAATCGGGTGACGCATCCGTCAGCTCGATGCCGGTGTGCCCGACGAACGTCGGACGGTCGAGAAAGGGATTGCCGGTCAAGCCCCGCAACCCGACGAGATCCGGAGCCCCGGCCCCTCGCTCCCGTATTCCCACACCTCGACCGAGATTCCCTCGTAGTAGGCCGTGGTCAAGGCGATCTCCATCGTGGCATCACCGTTCAGATCTGCCACGGCCCCGTACGAATAGGAGTTGACCACCGGGTCGTCCGCGGTGACGATCACCGACTCTCCCAGGACATCAGACTGCACCTGACCCTGCGCCGTGCGTCTCACGAAGGCGATCGAGTAATCGCCGTCTTGGGCGAACAGCCCCTCGGTCACATCCTCCGCGACCACCAGCACCTCGTTGACTCCATCTCCCTCGAGATCGACTTGGAGGATCTGCTTCATGACCGGCTCGGGCACATCCAGTCCGCGTTCGGCGAGCAATTCTGTGGCGAAGGCCGAATACGTGCCGTCGTCTTCGATCTGCTCGACCAAGTGAGGGGTGATCAGCCAGGGTGCGGAGATGGCGACTCCCAGCGGTCCGGGCCAGTCACCCAGGATCTGCTCATTGTCCAGCACCACACCGGGATTGTTGAGTGGCTCGCACAGCGTGGTCGGCGGGCCGCCGGCGATTATCGCCTCCTGGCCCAATGCGGCAACCTGATAATCCTCTCCACCCGCTACTGGGAGAGTTGTGGCCGGCTCGACCTGAACCCAGCCTGCGCCGTCCCACCAACCAAGGGCGCCGAACCCGGTAGCCACCACGGGCGTTTCACTCCAGTTCCCGGCGACGGCAGCCGACGTGGTGGTCGTGGGTGGGACAGTGGTGGTCGTCACGGCCGCGGTCGTCGTCGTGGCCACCGAGCCACTCGTCGTGGTTGCTCCCGAGGTGGTCGTTGTGTCCCCGCCCAGAGTCGTAGTCGTCGCCGCCAAGCTGGTGGTCGTCGACGAGTCGGTTTCGTCGTTCCGACCGACCAGGAAGATGATGGTCACCACGAGAACCACGAAGAGACCGGTCAGGATCCAGGCGGTTCGGTTCATGCAGGCAAGTTACCCGGCAGTGTCGATTGTGAAGGGTGTCTAGACGCCGCTGGTGACGGCAGCCGGTGATGTTGAGGCCGGCGGTAGAAGTCGTCTCCGGCGCACTAACGATCGGCACCGGTAATCAGTGCCCTCACATCCCCGCCAGAAGCAGAGACCAGCCGGGGCAGCAGGTGAATCGGGAGGCCAATCACGGTGAATGGGCTTCCGACCACCTTGCTCACGAACATCCCGCCGGCACCCTGAAGGGCATATGCCCCCGCCTTGTCGAGCGGTTCCCCACTCTCGACATACCAGGCGACCTCTTCGTCGGTCATGGGAAGCATGGTGACTTCGGTGACATCGACGATCGACCTGATCTGAGGCCCAGCATCCCACGAGCCGATGGCCAAGCCGGTGAAGACCTCGTGCACATCTCCTTGCAGGCGCCGCAACATCGCTCGCGCCTCTTCGGGATGGGAAGGCTTCCCCATCACCTTGCCTTCATGCACCACCGTCGTGTCCGCCGCGATGACGAGGAGCCCGTCCCCGACCACGGCCTCGGCCTTGGCTCGAGCCACTCGCTCGACATATGCCGCTGGTGACTCCTCGGGGAGCCTGGTCTCGTCGATGTCGGCCGGAACCACATCGTGCTTCATGCCAAGACGCTGCAGCATCTCACTCCGCCGAGGCGACGCGGAGGCAAGCACCAGCCTCACGCCACGACCCGCCCCAGTCGGATGACCCGGGCCGGATGGGCCAGAACCCGGGGATTGGAGACCGGGTCTTCGGCGAACAAGACCGCATTGGCCGGGTCACCAACGGCGAAGCCGAAATGACGGCCTGTCGCCCGGAATCCCGACCACGACACAGAGTCGACGACGGCCTCCGGCGACATCCCCAGCTCCCAGAGCCGGATCGCCTCCCGCGCGACCTGGTGGGTCCCGACCGCGAGGTCGGTGCCGGTGAGGACATGGACCCCGGCGTCGATGGCGGTGGCGACATTGGCCATCACGTTGTCGAGGCCCTCGAGCAGAAGTCTGCCGCCCGAGGATCGCTCGCCGAGTTGCTCGATCACCGCTTCCACCTGGACCACCGTAGGCACCCAGCTCCCACCCCTACCTCCGAGTGCGACGAGATCGTCAGCGGACAGGAACAGACCGTGCTCGATGGAGTCCACGCCGGCGCGGACCGCCATCGAGGGCACTTCGCGTGCCATGGTGTGGATCGCCACCCTGGCGCCGTGATCGCTGGCGAGATCGACTGCAGCTCTCAGCTCGTCCTCATTGAAATTGGCGACCGGACCGATGCCCTTTCGAGGCCAATCTCCGATCAGCTTGACCCAGCCGCTGCCTTCGCCGGCCGCTTCCGTCACTGCCCCGTGGATGCCGCCGGGGGCGACCTCTCGGGCAAAACCTTCCCAGAATCCGCCGTCGACTGCCAGGATCACGCCGGCTGCCTCGATCTCTGGCCGTTCCGATGCCGGCACCTTCTCGATCATGTGAACGACGCTCAGGTCACGCCATCCCTTGTCCAGTATCAAACCGACTCCAGCTTGGAGGGCGGTCTTCGCCCGGTGGGTGGCACCCTCGAGGTCCCCCGGCCGAAGATCCATCACCTCCTGGGCGAGATGGGCGTGGGCATCGATGAGCCCGGGGAGGGCCCATAGGTCCTCCGGTGTTATTTGATCAGGCGTGCCCCACGGATCTACCCATTCGCCGTCGAGGGTGTCACGAATCACGGTTTCTCCGCCCGGGATGCGCAGCGAGACTCGGAGATGCATCTTCCGCGACGGTAATGGGCGTCTCATGCCGATAATGGGGCGATGGCTCCCAAACTCCCAACCGGGATCCCGGCGAGAGCTGCCCGATGAACCGGATCAAGCTGATCTCGGCCGTGTCGGCGCTGGCCCTGCTCTTGGTGTCGTGTGATTCCCTCGACGAGGCAGCGCCAGAGTCGACAGTTGCCCCGGTCAGCACGGAGCAGGCCTCCGGCCCGGCCACAACCACAGCAGGTGTGGAGCGTCCGATGCGACTGGTCGGCTGTGATCCTGCAGATCCTGACGTGGAGATCGTGTGCGAGGCTTTCGACTTGATCCGGCGTCATTACGTCGACCAGGTTTCCGACGCAGACCTGGCCCGGGCCGCCTCGAGGGGCCTGGAAGATCTCGATGGTGCGACGGCGGAGTCCGAACTGGTCTGTGCCGCACCGGCGACCCCCTTCCTGGAGACCTGCGAGATCGCGCTCGAAGAGGCCGACACCAGTGTCGAGGCGGCCGAGGCGATGGTCTTTGGTCTCGCCACTTTCGGCCTCGATCCCCACTCGGTCTATTTCGACCCCGAGGCGCTCGACCTCGTGGAAGAAGAGCAGGCTGGGGAGATCCAGGGCATTGGCGCATTGGTCACCGCCGAGGATCCCTCGACCGGCGAGATGTGCAATTTCATCTCCGACACCTGTGGCATGTACATCGTCTCCACGATCGATGGCACGCCGGCCGACTCCGCCGGTCTCGAGCCCGAGGACCAAGTGCTGGCCGTGGACGGCAAGGAAATCGACGGGTGGACCGTCGACGAGGTCACGGCGACTGTGCGGGGCACCGCGGGGACGGATGTGGTCCTGACCATCGACCGTGCGGGGGATGTTTTCGACCTCACAATCACCAGGGCAGCCTTCACTATCCCCGCCGTGGTGAGCGAAGTGGTCGGTGACGCCGGCTACATCGGCCTCAACACGTTCACCGACAACGCCGACGAGCTGTTCCTGGGCGCGGTCGACGGTCTGCTCGGCCAAGGAGTCGAGACTCTGGTCGTCGACATGAGGAACAATCCCGGCGGACTGCTCGACACCGCCATCGAGATTGCTTCCGCCTTCCTCCCCGACGGCGATGTGGTCGTGACCGAGAGCCCGGACTCGTCCACCTCGTATCCGGTGTCAGGCAACCCGATCGTGCCGGAGGAGATCCCGGTGACGATCGTGGTGAACGAAGGAAGCGCCTCGGCCTCCGAGGTGGTGTCTGCGGTTCTCCAAGAGAGAGGTCGGGCAACAGTGGTCGGCGAGAACACCTTCGGCAAGAACACCGTTCAGCAGAGATTCGCCTTGTCCAACGGTGGCGCGCTCAAGCTGACCATCGCCCGCTGGCTCACTCCCGGAGGGCACGATTTCGGCGACGTCGGGGTGACTCCCGACGTCATGACCGACATCGGGATCGAATTGCCGGTGAGGGACGTGGTGCAGGCGGCCCTTGCCGCCGCAGTGACCGTCGAGGGATAGGCACGCCGAGTCGACGTAGACTTCGACCATGACTGCCGGCGCCCGAACGGCCGAGGAGTACATCGCTTCCCTGCCCGAGCCACAACGAAGCATCGTCTCGACGGTGCGCGACTTGGTCCAGTCGAATCTCCCCGAGGGATACCAGGAAGGCATCGAGTACGGGATGATCGGTTGGTACGTGCCGCTCGAGACCTTCCCCGACACCTACAACGGCCATCCCCTGGGGCTCGCCGCGCTCGCCAGCCATAAGAACTACGTGAGTCTCTACTTGAACAGCGTGTACGGCGATCCCGACACCGAGGCATGGTTCAAGGAGAGGTACGCCGCCTCGGGCAAGAAGTTGAACATGGGCAAGAGCTGTGTCCGGTTCACGCGGATCGAAGACCTTGCGCTCGACGTAATCGGCGAGACGATCGCGCGGGCCGACCTGGCGAGCTTCGTCGATCACTATCGGGAGGCTCGCGGGTCATCGCGGATGACGCGCAACCGCGACTGACCCGCTCGGGCTCAACCCACCGCGTAGGCAATCCCGGTGTTGGCGTGGCAGTCGTACCCATGCGGGTTCTTGCCCAGATACTGCTGGTGGTAGTCCTCGGCGTAGTAGAACTCGCCGAGGGGGGTGATCTCGGTAGTGATGTCGTCGAAACCCAACGGCGTCAGCTCGGCCTGATATTTGTCCCGGGACCACTTCGCCGTCTCCAGTTGCTGGTCGGTCGTGGTGTAGATCGCCGACCGGTACTGCGAGCCGATGTCATTGCCTTGTTGCATTCCCTGGGTCGGATCGTGCGTCTCCCAGAACACCTTGAGGAGCTGCTCATAGGAGACCTCCTCAGGCCGGAAGACAACCAGGACCACCTCGGAGTGCCCGGTGCGGCCGGTGCACACCTCCTCGTAGGAGGGATTGGGGGTGTAGCCGCCGGCATAACCCACCGCAGTCGTGAAGACCCCGTCCATCTTCCAGAAACGTCGCTCGGCGCCCCAGAAACAGCCCATCCCGAAGACCGCAGTCTCGGTCCCTTCCGGGAACGGACCGACCAATGGGTGGCCGTTGATGAAATGGGACGGCGGGACCTGCACCGACTCGTCCCGGCCGGGCAGGGCCGCGTCAGCGGCGGGAATCTCGGTCTTTCGTCGTCCGAACATCGCTACCTCCCGGTTCCGGAGTGATCAGGCGACCACTGCTTCCAATTCCATCTCGACCTTCCAGCGGGGGTCGAGCAATCCACTGACGACAACCATCGTCGAGGCCGGTCTGATTCCCGAGAAGACCTCGCGATGGGCCTCTCCGACCGCCTCCGCATCACCCGCATCGAGCAGATACGTCCTGGTCCGGACCACGTCTTCGGGGCGTCCACCGGCCTCTGCGAGTGCGGTGATCATGATCTCGAGACAGCGCCGCGCCTGTGCTCCGGGGTCGGGGTCGACCGTGCCGTCCGGCGATATCGGTGCAGTCCCGGACACGACCACCCGGTCTCCAATCCTCACCGCGCGGCTGAAGCCGATCGCCGCCTCGAACGGGCTTCCCGACTGCACATTCATTCGGTCCATGAAGACCGAAACTAGCCCACACACCGCTCTCCCACTTCTCGTGCCCCCTGCCGTTCATTACGCTCCTCAGGTTCTCATGCGTGCGCTGCGCTACCTGACCCCCTTTGCGATCGCCCTGACCCTCGCCCTCGGCGTGCTGATGGGTCAGCAGCATCTGGCCCGGGCTCAGACGCTCGACGAAACCGAACAGGAGGCTGAAACGGCACAGCGGCAGGCCGAGGTAGCAGCCGGTCTGGTCGACACCGCCGTCGCACGAAGAGCTGAGATCGAGGCCGAGCTGGCCGCCAGCATCACCAAGATCAGCGACCTGGCAGCAGAGCTCTCAACAGTGTCCGCGAGTCTCGACGGTCTGCGCGCTCAGATCGCGTTTGGCGACACTGAGCTTTCTCAGATCAGATCCGATATCGAGACGCATGCGATCGACGCATACATGACAGCCCTCGTCGGGCCAGGTGTCAGCTTCATCAACAGCGCCACCGTCGAGCAGGCCATGGTGACCGGTCAAGTAGTCGGTGACGTGGTGAACGACGGTGCCGCCAAAGTCAACGAGTTGGTCGTGAGGAAGGACGCCTTGGAGACGCTCCAGGAGCAATTCCGCCAGCAAGAGGAACGGGTGGCCGCCCTCAAAGCCGAGGTGGACGCCGAGATCGAGCATCTCGCCGAGCTCTACGACGAGGCCGATGCCGAAGTGGGCGCCGCGGTCAGGGAGGCGAACGCTGCAGACGCCGCCTATCGCGGGGCGCTGAGCGCGGTCGATGCTGCCCATGCCCGTGAAGAGGAACGGAGACGGCAGCAAGAGCGGGCACCTACCACCACCGCACCGGCGCCGGAAGAAGAGCAATCTCCAGCCCCAACTACTACGGCTCCACCCGAGACCCCGAGTACGACCGTGGGAGGCGGCGGCGGTGGCGGCGGCGGGAACTGGGATTTCCCGCCCGCCGTAGAGAGATGGAGATCACTGGTTCAGAGCTATTTCCCGGCGAGCCGGGTCGACGAGGCTCTGGCCGTGCTGGAGTGCGAGAGCCTCGGCGACGCCGATGCCTACAACCCTTATTCAGGGGCGTCGGGCTTGTTCCAGTTCCTTCCCTCCACGTGGGCGTCGACATCCCCTCAGGCCGGATTCTCCGGTGCGAGCGCCTTCGATCCTGCGGCCAATATCGGGACCGCCGCCTGGCTCGCCAATCGTTACCAGGAGCTCGGGAAGGGCTATTGGGGCCCGTGGTCGTGTCGAAGGGTTCTGGGCTGACCCGCATGGACCAGGAGTGGTACTTCTGCCTCGACCATCGGACGGTCGAGCCGCTCGACGGCTGTCGGGCCGCGGTGCGCATCGGCCCATTCGCCAGCCAAGAGGAGGCGGCTCGGGCCCTGGAGACGGTGGAACGGCGCAACCGCGAGTGGGACAACGACCCCGAATGGTCGGAGGACTGATCCGGCTGTCCGGCTGACCCGGAATCGGCAAGGCCGGGCGGCCCCCTTAGAATCTCGCCGCTCGATGGAGACTGCCCAGCCCCACCCTCGACAACAGATCCTGTTCATGTCGTTGGCCGTGGGCGCAACGCTGCCCGGGGTCTATCTCCGCATAACCGGCATCCATCCCGAACCGATACTCGCCGCGATCCTGTACGGGATGGCCATCGTGGGGGCGGCCTTCATCCTCTCCTGGGCTGCCGAGGTGATCCAGCTCGACATCGCTGCCGGCCTCGCCCTCGCCCTGCTCGCCCTGATCGCCATCCTCCCCGAGTACGCCGTCGACTTCGTCCTCACCGCTCGGGCCGGCGAGGAGTTCGCCGCGACCGGTGATTCCGCCAGGTTCGGGCCCCTGGCACTGGCCAACATGACCGGGGGAAACCAGCTCCTCATCGGGTTGGGGTGGCCGATGGTGATCCTGATCGGAACCTGGCGAGTCAGGAAGACGAGAGCACTCCCCGAGGAGGCGGAAGGGACGACGGCAACCGAGATCAATCTCGCTCGTGGCCAATCCGTGGACATCGCCTATCTCACCATCGCATCCCTCTACGGTCTGTCCCTCTTCCTCAAGGACACCCTGTCCTTGTTCGATGCGGTGGTGCTGATCACCATCTACGTGCTCTACCTGAGACGGCTGTCTGGGGCACCCCCTGGAGCCCCGCACCTGGTAGGCCCTTCTGCCTACATCGGGTCGCTGCCGAAGCGGGCGCGTCGGATCATCAACTATGCGATGTTCGTTGTCGCTGCCGGGGTGATCCTGCTCTGTGCCGAGGCCTTCGCCGATGCCATCATCGAGCTCGGCGAGGCGATCGGGGTCAGCGAGTTTCTCCTGATCAAGTGGATTGCGCCAACCGCCTCGGAGGCTCCCGAGCTCCTGGTCGCAACTCTGTTCGCCTGGCGCCTGGCCAGCCGCACCGGTCTTGGGGCCCTCATCTCCTCCAAGGTGAACCAGTGGACCTTGCTCGTCGGCACGCTGCCCATCGTCTTCTCGATATTCGCCGGGGTCCTCCACGGTCTGCCTCTCGACGCACAGCAACGAGTCGAGCTGTTCGTGACCGCGGCGCAATCTGTCTTCGCGGTCGCCATCGTCGCCAGCCGCTCTGTGAGCCGAACCGAGGCCTGGGTGATGCTTGGCCTATTCGTCGCACAGTTGGCCGAGTCCGGGCTGGCAGAGTTGGGCCACCTCTCCGAACAACAGTCGCATCAGGCGCGCATCGGAGTCGGGATCGTGTTCCTGCTTGCCGCGGTCTGGGTTCTGAGAACCGACTACAGGGCGTTCCTGGTCAACGTGAGGGATGGGTTCCGCACCCCGTGGAGCGAGCTCGCCGCCGAAGAGCACGTCTAGGGCTCGGGACGACCCCCTTCAAATCACCCCGACTGCGCACGTATCTTCGAGACGAAGCCCTTCGAAGGAGTTGTCGTGGCCAGCAGATATTTCACCCCGGCACTGTTCGCCTTCCTCCGCGAGCTCGAAGCCAACAACGAGAAGAAGTGGTGGGACGCCAACAAGGAGCGCTATCACGCCGTGGTTCGGGACCCGGCCCTCGACTTCATCAACGATTTCGGCGCTCGCCTGCAGAAGATCTCGCCGCACTTCGTGGCCGACGCCCGCACTGTCGGAGGGTCGTTGATGCGACCGTATCGGGATATCCGATTCTCACCCGACAAGACGCCTTACAAGACCAACGTCGGCATCCAGTTCCGACATGAGGCGGGGAAAGACATCCACGCCCCCGGGTACTACGTTCATCTTGAGCCGGACTCGTGCTTCGCCGGAGTGGGGCTCTGGCATCCGGAGACGGAGGTGGCGCGAGCCCTTCGACAAGCCATCCACGACGACGTCGACGGCTGGGCCGCCGCCACCAAGACAAAGACCTTCACTGACACCTGGTCGATCGATCAGGACGATGACGAGATGCTGAAGCGTGTCCCTTCAGGGCTCGACCCGGGCCATCCCCACGCCGACGATCTGCGGATGAAGTCGTTCATCGCGGGAGCATCACTGACCCAGAAGACGGTGACCACCGCCGGCTTCGACCAGGACCTGGCGTCGATGTTCAAGCGGGCGAGCGGCTTCACCAACTTCCTCTGTGACGCACTTGGCATCCCGTTCTAGGATGGCCTCGCCGGGTGAAGGGCCTAGTTGACAATCGTTCCTGGGGACGAAGTAGATGACATCATTTCCGGGCGTCGCGACGCTCAAGGACGACCATGTTCCGGTCATGGTCGGGCTCGACGACGAGAAGATCACGCTCGTTTCGGGTGAGATCTCCATCGGCGAATGGCTCGCCGGCCACTACGAAGTCGTCGACCTCGGATCGGGAGAGTTCGTCATCGAGGCCGAGGACGACTCGATACCATTCGTCCCTGACGACCCGAGCAGCTTTGCCCTCGGCCTCCACCACGACCCGACCCCGGCCGAAGCGGATCGGGCAACGGCGGTCATCGAAGTCCGCGACGGGCCACCACCACAACCGCTCACCTTGGTCGGTTTCTGGGTGCTGGCCGCGGTCACCCTCGGCCTCGGCATCTGGGCGACGCTGACGCTTCTTTGATTGCTGGCTTCTAGCTCGGCAGCTCCATCCAGCCGCCCACCCGGTCGAGTAGATACTCGCTCACCTCGTGGGAGCGGTCGAGGACGTCACACAATTGGTCCCGACCCATGAGCACGTCGACCAGGCTCACCGAAGCCCGGCCGGTCAGAGTGAGCCGCCGCTCGGGGGCATCGGTCACCGCGCCATATGAGTCGATCGCCGACACCTCGACTGGAAGGGTGACACCGGCGAGACCGGCCAGATCGGTGGCAAGGACGAGGAGATCGGGTGGGCTGTGCAGCGGCGGGACCGCCCAATTGAAGAACAGGTCCAGGTGATAGACGTTCTCGGGCTCTTCGAAGTCCGAGTCCATCTCGTCGAGGGCCTCTCGCAGCGAGAGGATCACCTTCGGATCGACGTCCAGCGCCACGTGGAGATCGATCGGGCCGCCACATCCTGCCTCGGGATGCAGGTCCACCTCCCAGGACTGTCGCAACGAGTAGGTCTCTACGAAATGCCGCTCGTCATGAACGTGAAAACCATGCTCGGTGGCATGCTCTTTCAGATCGGTGACAAACCCGGCGATGTCGACAGACATTGAAGGGGAGGTTATTGGAGTCCAGTTTCAATTGACAGAAGGTCAACGACGGCTTCGACGCCACCCGGCGATCAGACCCACGACGAATGCCATGAAGGCCGCGGTGGGAATGCCAGAGGGTGGCTCGGTCACCACCACGCGTGGGTCGTCGTACATGGGCCGGGTCACCGCTGGGGCGGCCTCCGCCTCCATCTTGTCGGTGTACGCCTTGGTCACCTCAGCCCCGTACAGGAACACCATGGACAAGAAGTAGGCGAGAAACAGAATCACCACGAACGAGCCGGCAAAGCCGAGGGCGGTCGTGGGACCGGCAATGTCGAAATAGACCCCGACTCCATACGCGGCCCCGAGAAACACGACCGAGGTGAAAGCGCCGCCCACCCACGCAGCACGCCACGGGATCTTCTTGGCCGTCATCGTCTTGAAGATGAGCGCGAACACAATGGGGAGGAGGATCAATGACGCGAGTGGAGTGAGGACGGTGATCAAGTCGTCGACTGCCTCCAGATTGCCGGGGAACAGTCCGCTCACGAAGCCCCAGAGCGCGTTGACCATCCAGGTGGCGACCAGGAGGAATCCCAACCCGAGAACCCAGAGGAAGCCGATGCCACGAAGCCGGACCATCCCCACGATGCCACCCACCTCCTCATGAGGCACCTCGAAGATATCGTTTAGGTCACGCTGCATCTCGAGGAACAGGCTGGAAGCGGTCCAGAGCAGCAATACGCCGCCGATCAGGTATGCGGTGCCGCTGGAACTGAGAGCCGAGGTCAGGATCCCGTCGATCATGTCGGCTATCTCCTCGCCGGCCACCGAAGCGATGCCATCGTGTATCTGCTGCTGCGCCTCGACCTGGCTGCCGAGAAAAGATCCGAGGACGGCGACGGCGATTATCAGTAGCGGAGCCAGGGCAAAAACGGTCCGGTAGGAGATGGCGGCCGCCATCCGGGAAGCCCGATGCCTCCCATATCCCTGGGCTGCCTCCGCCAGGATGCCGGCCGGTCCCTGTGCCCATGACGGCAACCTCGCAACGTACTTCTCCATCTCTGGGAGCAGGGTATCGCTGCTTACACTCGGCCCCCGTGACTCATCCCTTCGCGCCACCGATTGAGACGATGGAGGCCAAGACATCGGAGCAGTGGCCCAAAGGGGAATACCTCTATGAGCCGAAATGGGACGGCTTCCGGTCGATCTCGTGGTCGAAGCCGGAGAATCGGATCGACTCCCGGAACCAGCGACCCCTGCTCCGCTACTTCCCCGAGCTGGCCCCGGCGCTCGACCAGCTGCCCGCCGGCACGGTGGTCGATGGCGAGATCGTTGTCGTCGTCGCCGGTGCCACCGATTTCGACACGCTGCAGCAGCGAATCCACCCAGCCGTCTCCCGGATCACCATGCTCTCCGAGCAGACCCCGGCCGAATTGATCGCCTTCGATCTCCTCGCCGACCGTGGAAATGACTTGCGCGAGCGCCCGTTCACCGAGCGAAGGGAGCGCTTGGTCGAGCTGGCTGGCACGCTCTCCGACCCTTGGCACCTCACCCCGCAGAGCGATTCGGAGGAGGTGGCCCGGGACTGGTTCGACGAGTTCGAGTCGGCCGGATGCGACGGGATCGTGGCCAAGGTCCCCGATCTCGCCTATCAGCACGGGAAGCGGGCGATGATCAAGATCAAGCATCGCCGGACGGTCGACTGCGTGGTCGGAGGCTTCCGTGAGCACAAGGACGGGGGCAAGATCGGATCCCTCCTGCTCGGTCTCTACGACGACCGGGGTGAGCTCCATTTCATGGGGCACTGCTCCGGATTCGGCGACGCCGACCGGGTGGAGATCTTCAACCGCTTCAAGGAGCTCGTCTCCATCGACAGCTTCGGCGACGCGGCCCGGGCGCCCGGCGCGCAGAGTCGGTGGTCGGCCGGGAAGGAGCTCAACTGGACTCCGGTCGAGGCGGGGGTGGTGGTCGAGATCAGCTATGACCAGTTGGAGGGGGACCGGTTCAGACACGCCACCCGTTTCCACCGCTGGCGACCAGACAAGGAACCGCTCCAATGCACGATGGAGCAGCTCGAGCGACCGCAAGGGCCTGGTTTCCACGAGGTCGTGCAGTGAAGGACCTGCTGGGGGGAATCTCAGGGTTGTCCCTGATTGATGGGCGACGTGACCCGGGGTCCAATGACTTCGTGCTTGTCATACCCGCTCGGGCCGGAGGCGCGGCGGAAGCCCCGGCCGATTTGATTGCCGGCCGACTTTGCCCGAGGCCCACGCTCACCTTTCCACGGTCTCAGCGTCTGCCTGGCGATGACAGCCTCGGGCAAACAGACGCCGGTCGGCCGGGGCTGCCGCTCCATGGCAAGGTGAAACGGTGACGGCAATATTGGCTGTTGACGACCTCACCCACGACTACGGCGAGGTCGTTGCGCTCAGCGGCCTCACTCTCGAGGTGCCACCCGGGGTTACCGGGCTGGTGGGAGCGAATGGGGCGGGCAAGACCACCATGCTCCGGCTCATGCTCGGCCTGCTTCACCCCACGTCGGGATCGATGCAGGTCCTGGGTCATGACCCGCAGCGTGAGCCGCTGGTAGTGCGGTCGAGGATCGGGTACATGCCCGAGGGCGAGTGCCTTCCCAAGGACCAGACCGCGGCCGACTTCGTCTCCTATGCAGCCCAGCTCGCCGGAATACCGTCCCATGAGGCAAAGCGGCGATCGTCCGAGACCCTGTTCCTCGTCGGTCTCGAGGAGGAGCGGTTTCGCTTCCTCGGCGATTTCTCCACCGGCATGCAACAACGCGTCAAGCTGGCCCAGGCCATTGTCCACGATCCCGACCTGCTCCTCCTCGACGAGCCCGCCTCGGGGCTCGACCCGGAGGGCCGCACCCAGATGCTGGACCTGATCAAGAGGCTCTCGGATTTCGACGTCAACGTCATCGTGTCGTCACATGTCCTCACCGACATCGAGCAGACCTGCGACTGGGTGGTCATGCTCGATGCAGGGAACCTGCTCCGCTCCGGACCCCTACAAGGATTCGAGAAACTGGGGACGGTCCTGATCGAGGTCCTGGAGCACCCCGAGGAGATAGCTGCGGCGATCCAGGAACAGGGGATGGACGTCGTGGTCGACGGTCTCCGGCTCGTGGTCGGACCGGGTGACGAGACGATCGAGCCGATGGTGGTCGCCGCGGCCGCGAGCACTGGTTCCGGGTTGGTGCGGATGATCCGAGGATCGGCCTCACTCGAGGACCTCTTCCTCAACCGGGAGACCCTCTAGTGGCCGATCAGGTCATCTACGACCGCGGCTATCGCACCTACGACGGGCCCCGTCTTGGCCCGAAAGGGGCGAGGAGGGTGGTTTACAAGGATGGAGTGCGCCGCGTGCTCGGCCTGGGTCGAAAAGCGCGGCTGAAGATCTTCCCCTGGTCGCTCATCATCATCGCCGTCGTCGCTGCCGCTGTGTTCGTCGGCATCCACTGGGCGATAGGCAACATCGAAGAGAGCATGCGCCAGGAGATCCCCACCTATGGCGGCCTCTTCGACTTCTACTCGGGCATCTCACTCCTTTTCATCGCACTGGCGGGGCCGCTGCTGCTCATCCCCGACCGGACCACAGGAGTCCTTTCGGTCTATTTCTCCCGACCGCTCACGGTGGATGGCTACCTCACCTCCAAGGTCGGTGCCTTCGCCACCGTGGTCGGGGCCATCTACATCGTGCCCCAGATCGTCCTCCACCTGGGTCTCGCCCTCATCGCCGAGGAGGGCTTCCTCTCCTACCTCGGAGACAACCTCGACATCTTGTGGAAGGTCCCGGTGACCACTCTGGCCTTCATCGGGGTCCATGGGGCAGTGGTGTTCGCTCTCTCCGCGGTCATCGATCGAACCGGCATCGCGGCGGCCGCGTTCCTCGGCACCCTGTTTGCGGGCGCTGCGGTGGCGGGGCGGGTCGCCGAGGCCGCCTTCCCCGGAGCGAGGTACTTCGCCCTGCTCGCCGTGGACCATCACCCTCGAATCATCCGTGACTACTTCTTCGGGGACACCGTCGAGTACGCCCCCGAGGTGGCCGGGTTCGAGGTGTGGGTCTCCGTCGTCGTGATCGTCGGGCTGGTGGCTCTGGCCGCGTGGTTCGTCCGCTTTCGCTACCGGAGGCTGGCGTGACCGACACCATCGTCGTGACCGACCTGTCCAAGTGGTTCGGTCTCAAGGTCGCTGTGAGCGAGCTGAGCATCGGCTTCCGCCCTGGAGTGACCGGTCTCCTCGGTCCCAATGGCGCCGGCAAGACCACTCTTCTTCGCGTCATGGCCGGTCTGCAAAGGCCATCTCAGGGGGAGGTGAGGATCCTGGGAGTCGACCCCCGGAAGGACACCGAGATCTACCGCAAGATCTCCCTCGTCCCCGAAGACGAGTCGGTGTACGACCGGCTCACCGGGCGACAGTTCGTCGAGCTCGCCGCCCGGTTGGCGAAGATCGACCATCCGATCGAGCGGGCGGGAACCCTGATCGACACCGTTGGCCTGACAGACGCAGCCGACCGGGCGCTAGGCGGCTTCTCCAAGGGGATGCGACAGCGTGCCAAGGTGGCGGCCGCCCTCGTCTCCGACCCCGAGATCCTCCTCCTCGACGAGCCTCTCAACGGTGCCGATCCGGTGCAGCGGGCGCAGCTGATCATGCTGTTCAAGGAGTTGGGCGCGGCAGGGAAGACTCTGCTCGTCTCATCACACGTTCTTTCCGAGGTGGAGCGGGTGTCAGACCGGGTGGTGGCGATGGTGGACGGGCGCCTGGCCGCCGTCGGCGACGTGGCCACGATTCGGGCCGCGATGACCGACAAGCCACGCCGGATCTACGTCGACACCACGAACCCGCGCAAGTTGGCAGCGGCTTTGATCGCCGGATCAGACGTCCTCGGGGTCCAGATCTCCGGAGGAACGGTCCACGTCGAGACCACGGACGCCGGCGACCTCGCCCGTCGTCTGCCTGTCATCGCGATCGACCATTCGATCGCCATCAGCAAGGTCGAGCCGGTTGATGAGTCGCTGGAATCGGTGTTTCGCTACCTGGTCGAGGGTCGTTAGTGACCCTGACCCTCCATCTCTATCGACGGATCATGCGCCGGGGACGGGTCATCGGCCTCCTCGCCCTTGCCGCGGTCCCTGGCCTGGTCTTCTGGCTCTCCGCATTCGACGCACCCGACGGGGACCTGACCACGCTCTACACCGACGTCCTGGCCTCGGTGGGGTACACATTCGCCATTGCCGCCCTCATCCTGACCACCGCCACGCTGCGCGACGAGCGCGACAGCGGCACGTTGCCCTACATCTACATGCGTCCGATCGCCAGGGCGAACATGGCGGCACAGTCGATCGCCGCCGGAACGGCTGCTGCCCTCGTCATCGGGGTCGGGGGCTGGATCGCCTCCGCGGTGGCCCTCCTCGCGGTGGGGGGCGATTTGCAGGCGGCGCTCCCTTCGCTGTCCCTATTCGTTGCGGCCGCCTTCGGCTACGCCGCCATCTTCGTCCCGCTCGGCTACCTGGTCCCACGCGCCCTACTTGTCGGGCTCGGCTACATCCTCGTCGTGGAGACGATCCTCGCCTTCGCGGTAGAGGGCCTGGCCCAGATCTCGATCTGGAGGATCTCCTTGTCCATCTACGCCGGGCTCGAGGACAACTTCGGTGAGGTGGCCCGCGAGGCGATGACACCGGTCACCCCGGGAGTCTGGGGTGGGGTAGCCAAGCTGGTCGGCGTGCTCGTCATCGGACTCGTCGCCCTCACCTGGGCCTTGCGGAGACGAGACGCGCTCTGACCCATCGCCTTGGCGTCTCTTCCCCTTGACAGGTCGTTTCCGGTGTTGTATCTATTTCATAGTTCGGTCGACCGACCGACAGTGGAATGAGGTGAGAGGCGTGGTCGAGCCAGGGACGGGGAACAAGATCCTGCGGGCGGCGAAGGATTCGCTGCTCGATCGCGGCTACGCACAGCTCTCCACCCGGAGCATCGCCGAGAGCGCCGGCGTGCCCCTCAGCCAGATCCACTATCACTTCGGGTCGAAGCAGGACCTGGTGCTCGCGGTGCTCGAGGATGAGAACCGACGCCTCCTCGAGCGTCAGGCGGAGATGTTCCGCCGCGAGCTCCCGCTGTGGAAGCGTTGGGAGCAGGCATGTGACTACCTCGAAGAGGATCTCGACTCCGGCTACGTGCGGGTTCTGCAGGAGATGACCGCCGTCGGTTGGTCGAATCAGGGGGTGGCGGTCGCGGTCCGGGAGAGCCTGAAGGGTTGGTTCGATCTGTTGGCCGAGGTCGCGAGGAGAGCATCGGAGCGGTTGGGCGGGCTGGGCCCGTTCACCGCTGCCGAGGCATCGGTGCTCGTCGGTGCGCCCTTCCTCGGGATCGAGGGGCTGATCCTGCTCGGCTTCTCTGAAGAGGAGTTGCCGATGCGGTCGGCGTTGAGGAAGGTGGGAGATCTGCTCCGGGGCATGGAGGAGGATGATGCGGGCTAGGTACCCCGACGTGGAGGGTTTCGTGGACCGTGACGGCCTCCGCATCGGATACGAGGTCTTCGGCGACGGGGAGCCGACCATCCTCCTCCTTCCCACCTGGACGACCATCCATTCCCGGTTCTGGAAGATGCAGGTGCCCTACCTCTCCCGTCATTACCGGGTGATCACCATTGACGGCCCAGGCAACGGGCGATCGGATCGCACCGTCGACCCCAAGCGGTACGCCGTGGCCTCCTACGTCGACGATGTGGTGGAGGTCCTCGATGTCTGTGGAGTCGAACAGGCCGTGGTGGTGGGGCTGTCGAGAGGCGCCCAATACGGGCTGCGCCTCGCTGCCCTGCACCCGACCCGGGTGCGCGGTCTGGTCATGATCGGGCCGGCCTTGCCCCTCGGGCTACCGGCCGCCGGGAGGGAGCGAACCGAGGAGACGTTCTGGCAGCCCTATCCACAGCCTCCGAAGGGCTGGGACAAGTACAACCTCGCCTACTGGCACGACCACTATCGAGACTTCCTCGAGTTCTTCTTCGCTCAGGGCTTCGCCGAGCCCCACTCCACCAAGCCCATCGAGGACACGGTGGGCTGGGGGCTCGAGACCGGGCCGGAGATCCTCGAGGCCGACTCGAGGCGCCCATTGCTCGGCCTAGCCGGTGAAGAGGCGATAGCTGCAGTGGATTGCCCGATCCTGGTGATCCACGGCACGCATGATCGAATCCAGTCGCAAAGTGCCGGCGAGGAGGCAGCCCGGCTAGGCAATGGCAGCTTCGTGTCCTTGGAGGGGGCGGGGCATTTTCCCAATGTGAGGGACCCGGTCGAGGTCAATCTCTTGCTGCGTGACTTCGTGGAGCGGGTGGCGTCGTGAGGGCCCGGTATCCCGACCGCGAGGGCTACGTCGATCGGGACGGGATCGAGATCTACTACGAGATCTACGACAACGAGGGACCGACGATCGTGCTGGTCCCCACCACCACGATCTGGAACTCACGGCAGTGGAAGGCCCAGATCCACTATCTCTCCCGTCATTTCAGGGTGGTCACCTTCGACGGGAGGGGCAACGGCAGATCGGGGAAGCCCACATCGGAAGACGCATATCTCGACGAGAGCTGAAAGGCGACATCCTCGCCGTGCTCGACGCCAGCGAAACCGACCACGGCGTCCTCGCGGCGCAATGCCATTCCGTCCCCTGGATCGTCGATCTGGCGGTGCGGGTGCCCGACCGGGTTTCGGGGCTGATCGCCATCGCCCCACACATGGACCACATCGCTCCCCCACAGCCGCACTACGTGAGGGCGGCGGAACGGTGGAACGACGTGCTCGATGATTACGAGGGCTGGGAGATGTGCAACCCGCACTTCTGGCTGACCGACTACCCGACGTGGCTCGACTTCTTCTTCGGCGAGCTGCTGCCCGAGCCGCACTCCACCAAGCCGCACGAGGACGCCGTCGAGTGGGGTCTGGGCACCACCGGCCGCATCCGGGTGGCCGAGCTGGCCGCCCGGGCGAAGAGCGCCATCGGTTCAGACGAGACCCTGGCTCGCTGCAGGCAGGTGACCCAACCCGTCCTGGTGATCCACGGCAGCGCCGACGAGTGCCAGTCGCTGGAGCGGGGTCGCGCCCTCGCCGAGCTGACCGGTGGGGAGCTCCTCGTCATCGAGGGGGCCGGACATGCACCCCAGGCACGTGATCCGGTGAAGGTCAACCAGGCGATCAAGCATTTCACAGAGCGAACAACGAGGACAGAGATGAAGAACACGACATGGGCCCGTGCGATGAGCCGGGAGAAGAAGGTGCTCTACCTGTCATCGCCGATCGGGCTGGGCCATGCCCGCCGCGATGTGGCGATAGTCAAGGAGCTGAAGCGATTGGAGCCCGATGTCCAGGTCGACTGGCTCGCCCAACACCCGGTCACCACGGTCCTCGAGGCGGAGGGCGAGACGATCCACCCGGCAAGCGAGTGGCTGGCCAACGAGTCGGCCCACATCGCCTCGGAGTCCACCGGTCACGAGCTGCACTGCTTCCAGGCGCTGCGACGGATGGACGAGATCCTCGTCGCCAACTTCATGGTCTTCCAGGAGGTGGTGGAGGAAGGGGATTACGACCTAGTCGTCGGCGACGAAGCCTGGGACGTCGACTACTACTGGCACGAGAACCCGGAGTTGAAGAGGGGCTCCAACGTATGGCTCACCGACTTCGTCGGGTACCTCCCGATGCCTGACGGCGGCGAGCACGAGGCGTACCTCACCGCTGACTACAACGCCGAGATGATCGAGCACATCGCCAGGTTCCCCCGCATCCGCGACCGGGCCGTATTCGTGGGCAACCGCGACGACGTCATCCCGGAGACCTTCGGGCCCGACCTTCCCAAGATCCCGGACTGGACCGAGGACCACTTCGACTTCTCCGGGTACATCACCGGGTTCACCCCGCCCACGGCCGAGGAAGCCGATGAGTGGCGGTCCGACCTCGGCTATGGCCCCGAGGAGAAGGTGTGTCTTGTCGCCGTCGGCGGCTCGGGTGTTGGACGCGACCTCCTGGAGAAGGTGCTCGCCGCCTATCCGATGGCCAAGGAGAAAGTGCCCGAGCTGCGCATGGTGGCCGTCGCCGGGCCCCGCATCGACCCGGAGAGCCTTCCCCGGCCCGACGGGGTGGAGGTCCACGGCTATGTCGAGAAGCTCTATCGGAACCTCTCCGTCTGCGACCTCGCGGTCGTCCAGGGGGGGCTGACCACCACCATGGAGCTGACCGCGGCCAAGCGTCCATTCCTCTACTTCCCGCTCAAGAATCACTTCGAGCAGAACTTCCACGTCCGGCATCGTCTCGACCAGTACGGGGCCGGTCGCTACATGGAGTACGCGGCCACCGACCCCGATGCCATGGCCGAGGCCATCGCCGACGAGATCGGCAAGCCGGCCCGATACCGCGATGTGGAGACCGACGGCGCCCGACGCGCTGCGGAGATGATCGTCGATCTGATCTGATCGAAAGGAGCTGATGATCCCAAACGTTGACATTTCGTATATCCCTTGTCGGTCGATCGGCCGACCAATACTTTTTCGAAAGCAATCAGGAGGAAGGAACGTGACGACAGCAACCATGAGGAACGGCGTCAACACCGAAGGGCTGTTCGGTGCCCTCGACGCGGTCAAGGCCCAACCCGAGGCCGCCAAGTTCCAGTTCCGGGCCACGAATCGCTGGATCAGCGGCACTCACAGCCAGGGCACGATCCACGGGTTCTTCGGGCTCGGCGAAGAGCAGACCCACAAGCAGGCGTTCACCTATGACGCCGACCACCCCGAGCAGCTGGTGGCCAAGGACAACGGGCCCACCCCGGTGGAGTTCCTACTCCATGCCTTGGCGGCATGCATCACTTCCGGCATCGGCAACATCGCCGCGGTGAGGGGCATCGAGCTGAGGAGCGTCGAGTCGACCGTGAGCGGCGACATCGACCTCGTAGGCCTGCTTGGGCTCGACGATTCGGTTCGCAACGGATACCAGGGCATCGAGGTGAAGCTGCGCATCGAGGGCGATGCCCCGGCCGAGCAGCTTCGCGAAGTCGTGGAGCGATCCGTGGCCAGATCTGCGGTGTTCGATGTGCTCAGCAACGGGACCCCGGTGTCCCTTCAGATCGATGCCGGCTGAGGGCGGCGGGCACAAGGTGTGGTCGGAGCGGCGCTCCGACCACACCCGAGTCCAGGAGGTCACATGAGCACTGACTACGACGTGATCGTGGTCGGGGCCCGCGTCGCCGGGGCATCGACCGCCATGCTGCTGGCGAGACACGGGCACCGCGTGCTGCTCCTCGACCGGGCCACGATGCCCTCGGACACCATGTCGACACACGCACTGCTGCGCAGCGGGGCGCTGCAACTAACCCGGTGGGGGCTGGCCGATCGTGTCCTCGGCGCTGGGACCCCGCCGATTCGCCAGATCATGCTGGGCTTCGGCGACGAACGCATCGGCTTCGACCTCAAGGACGACTTCGGGATCGAGTCGCTGCTTGCTCCCAGGCGGATCGTGCTCGACGCGATACTGGTCCGGGCAGCGGTGGAAGCGGGTGTCGACTTCGTCGGCGGGACCAGCGTCAAGGACCTGCTTCGTGACCGCCAGGGGCGGGTCTTAGGCGTGGTCGCCGGGCGCACCACCGATTCGGCGACGTACAGCGCGCCGATGGTGATCGGGGCCGATGGCGTCCGATCCCGGGTCGCCGGTCTGGTCGATGCCCGGGTCTACCGCTCACATCCCCCGACCAACGCGGTCCACTACGCCTACTTCACCGGCGTCGAGGTCCCCGGGTTCTGGTTCCAGTTCACCCCCGGCATCAATGCCGGTGTGATCCCGACCAACAACGACGAAGCGTGTGTCTTCGTCGGTCGTCCCCGCAACCGCCTCCACGCATTCACCGCGGATGTGGAAGGCGAGTTTCACCGTCTCCTCGCCGAGGCCGGGGCGGATCTGGCGAGGACGGTGGAGGCGGGGCTCCGGACCGGCGGGTTCCGCGGCACCTCCGGGTTGCCCGGCTTCTTCAGGCAGGCATGGGGCCAGGGATGGGCCCTGGTCGGCGACGCCGGCTACACCAAGGACCCGATCTCCGCCCACGGGATCAGTGATGCCCTTCGCGACGCCGAATTGTGCGCCCGCGCCGTGGACGGTGCGCTCCGCGCCCCCGATCGGGCCAGTGAGCTGTTGTCCGCGTACCAGACGCTTCGGGACGACCTCTCGCTGCCGATGTTCCGGGAGTCCCGGGCGCTGGCGGGCTACGGATGGTCTGCGACGGAGGCCTCGGCCCGGATGCGGGCGGTGAGCGAGTCGGTCCGGGCGGAGTGCGACGCCCTCGTCTCACTCCCCGACTGGTCGGGGGTGAGGACACCGGTCGGCCGGTGAAGGTGGGTTGAGTCAGTAATCCTCTGTCGGCCTTCGTTGCTTCGAAGGCTGGACCCGGGGGGGCTCGTCGGGCATCTTGGGATAGTGCGGGGGCCAGGGGGCATCACCGAGACCGTTCTCCTGGTCGCGCCCCACCCATTGCATGAGTGTGTCGATGTCGCCGGCTGCTTCGTCGATGCCGGCGGTGAGGTCCCCCACCGCCGAGTACCTGTCGGCGAACGACCCGAGCGGAAAGTCCTCGATCTCCACGTCCGCCAGCTCGTCCCAGGTGATCGGGGTGGAAACGTATCCCGTCGGGCGGACCCCGTAGGCAGAGCACACCGACTTGTCCCTGGCGTTCTGGTTGTAATCGATGAAGACACCGGTCCGCTCCTCTTTCCACCACTTGGTGGTGACCAGGCCATCCATCCTGCGCTCCAATTCCCGGGCGGCGGCCAGGACCGCGCGCCGGGTCTGGAAGAAATCCCATATCGGCTCGATCCGGACATAGACGTGGATGCCCCGGCTCCCCGAGGTCTTCGGCCAGCCCACCAGCCCTACTTCGTCCAGGAGTGACCTCATCCCGGCGGCCGCCTCCTTCACCTTGGCGAAATCGAACCCGGGGGTGGGGTCGAAGTCGAACCTCAGCTCGTCGGGGTGGTCGATGTCCTCGGCCCGCACCGGCCAGGGATGGAAGTCGAGACAGCCAAGCTGCACGAGACGCACCACATCCGCCTCGGTGCGGGGGACGTTCATCATGCCCGGCCGCTGTGAGGGGAATCTGATCTGAACGGTTTCGAACGGCGTGTTCTTGGCCGCCCGCTTGTGATAGATCGGATCCTCGTCGACCGTTCCCATGAATCGCTTCAGCATCGTCGGCCGGCCGAAGATGCCTCGTATCGCCCCTTCGGCCACCAAGGCGAAGTGATTGGCCACATCGAGCTTGGTCCAGCCCTGCTCGGGGAAGATGACCCGATCCGGGCTGGAGATCCTGATCTCTTCTCCGCCCACACTCACAGTGGTCTCGGCACTCATCGTCTTCCTAGTCTTGTGGATCATCCAGGGAAGGGTGCAGGTTGGATCTGGTCGATCAGGTGCGGGAGGCGGTGATCGGGAAAGACACCGCCGTCAATACCCCGTTCGGGCTGCGCCGGGTGGTCTACGCCGACTACACCGCCTCAGGCCGCTCCCTCGACATGATCGAGGACTTCATCCGGGATCAGGTGCTCCCCCTCTACGCCAACACTCACACCGAGACCTCCGGGACCGGCCTGCAGACGACCCGGTTCCGGGAGGAGGCCCGGGAGATCATCCGAGAAGCGGTGGGAGCCAACCGGGAAGAGCACGCGGTGATATTCGCCGGAAGCGGGTCCACGGGCGCCGTCGACCGCCTGGTCGGCCTGCTCGGCATCCGGATCCCGAGAGGGCTGAGCGAGACCTACCGGCTCGAGGACCAGATTCCCGAGCCCGATCGGCCCGTGGTCTTCGTCGGGCCCTACGAGCACCACTCCAACGAGCTCCCGTGGCGGGAGTCGATCGCGGTGGTGATCGAGATCAAAGAGGACGCGGACGGGCATATCGACCTCGTCGAATTGGAGACAAGGCTCGTCGAGAATGCCCATCGTCCCCTGCTCATCGGCTCGTTCTCGGCAGCCTCCAACGTGACCGGCATCATCTCCGACACCTCGGCCATCGCCCGGCTCCTCCATGCCCACGGCGCCCTTTCCTTCTGGGATTTCGCGGCGTCGGCTCCCTATGTCGACATCGAGATGCGCTCCGCCACGACCGGTGACGGCGACTTCAAGGACGCCATATTCCTCTCTCCTCACAAGCTGATCGGCGGGCCTGGCACCCCGGGGGTGCTCGTGGTGCGTCGTGACTTGCTCAGAAACGCGGTGCCCGTGGTCCCGGGCGGAGGCACCGTGCAATACGTGTCGCCGGATCATCACAGCTATATCAGCGATCCCGAGCACCGGGAGGAGGGGGGCACGCCCGCGATCATCGAGTCGATTCGGGCCGGTCTCGCTTTCCGGATCAAGGAGACGGTCGGTGTGGAGACCATCCGCCGGCTCGAGCACGACTTCATCCGACGCGCCATCGAGTCGTGGTCCCGAAACCCCCACATCGAGATCCTGGGCAACCCCGATGCCGAGCGTCTCTCGATCGTCAGCTTCGTCATCCGGCATGGAGAGAGGACCCTCCATCACAACTTCGTGGTCGCCGTGCTCAATGACCTGTTCGGGATTCAGGCCCGCGGCGGCTGCTCCTGCGCCGGCCCCTACGGTCATCGCCTTCTCGGGATCGATCTGGAGACCAGCTCACGGTTCGAGGAGCTGATCGCCACCGGCTGCGAGGTGATCAAGCCCGGCTGGATCCGGGTGAACTTCAACTACTTCACCTCCGAAGAGGAGTTCGCATACATCCTCGAGGCGGTGCACTTGGTGGCAGACCAGGGCTGGCGGCTTCTCCCTCAATACACCTACGAGCCGGAAACCGCGGTGTGGCGCCATCGCGCCGGCCTCCCCCGTCCTCCCACCTCGCTGGCCGACTTCGATTTCCGTGATGGTGGGCTAGATCCCCCGTTGACCGCGCCGCTGAGCGAGCTCGGTGCCTACCTGGCCGAGGCGAAGCGCGTCCTGGCCGAAGAGCCCGGCGTGGCCGGCGAAACACCTGATCTCGGTCCGACCGGCGAAGGTCTGCGATGGTTCCCGAACCCTGCGGACATCGAGCCATGACCGAGCCCATCCAAGACCCTGCTGCGGAAGACCTCGAGACCTGGCATCGGACCTTCGCCCCCCTGGCGTTCAATGAGACGTGGGCGCTGCTCGACCTCGATGAGCCGACCAGGGAGGAGGAAGAGCAGATGCTGGCCGGGGCATTTGCCCAGCGCTACCACTGGTATGAGGTCGGCACCCCGCGCAACTGCGCGATTGCCGACTGGCAGGTGTCTCGAGTGGCGGCCGTGCTCGGTTATGCCGACCTCGCGCTTCGCTTCGGCGAGCGATCGCTTGTGGTGTGTCTCGACAACGATCTCGACCCGTTCGTCACCGGCTTCGCCCATGAGGCCATCGCCCGTGCCGCCGCCGAGGTGGACGACATCGACATGTTCACCGAGCACCTGGAGGCGGCCAAGGAGAAACTGCTCGAGATCGAGGACCCCGAAGACCGGGACGTTCTGGAGGCGGATCTGACCGAGATGTCAGAGCGTTGATTGGTACTACTTCTCTATTGCCGGCCGACTTCGCCACTCGGCCACCCTCAGCCCGCCGAAGCGAACTGTCTGCGGACCCTCACACCTCATGGCGAACAGACGCCGGTCGGCCGGGGCTGCCGCTCCAAGGAAAGGTCTTCTACTTATAGAAGGGGAGGGCTTTGAACACCTTGGTCAGGAACTCCACCACCCGGGTGTAACGCTCCCGGGAGACGCCCCCGAACGGCGCATAGGCCGGAATCAGCCGCTGGATGGCCACCGTCTGCGGCTCGGTGAACTTGAGGATCCCGTCCAAACCATGACGACGGCCGAGACCTGAGGACTTCATCCCTCCCATCGGCGCCTCGTGGGAGCCCCAACTCGCCACCAGACCGTCGTTGATGGTCACCGATCCCGCCTCCAGCCGGGTGGCGACGTCGAGCGCACGCGAGGTGTCTCGGGTCCACAAGCTGTAGTGCAGGCCGAACTCCGAGTCGTTCGCCTTGGCGATCACCTCGGACAGGTCGGTGTAGCCGTATATGGAGATCACCGGCCCAAAGGTCTCCTCCCGGCAGATGTCCATCTCTTCGGTCACATCGGTGAGGACGGTGGGGGCGTAGAAGAGTGGACCGACATCAGGGCGGGGTTTGCCACCGGTGATGAGAGTGGCTCCCTTCGCCACGGCGTCCTCGACATGGCCGTGAACTCGCTCGATCTGGCCTTGGTCGATGAGCGAGCTGATGTCGCTGGAGAAGTCGAAGCCGGCTGTGATCGGCAGGCCGGCGGTGTGGGCGCCGATCTTCTTCGTCAGCTCATCCCGGATCGACTGATGGACATAGACCCGCTCCATCGCCACACAGGTCTGACCGCCGTTGGCGAAACTCCCCGAGGCCAGCTCGCGGACCGTCCGGTCCATGTCGGCATCGGGCAGGACGATGGCAGCGTTCTTCCCGCCCAGCTCCATGGAACACCCGATCAGCCTCGTGCCCGCCATCTCGGCAATGCGACGCCCGACCTCGGTCGATCCGGTGAACATGACGAAGTCGACAGAATCGACGAGGGCGGGCCCGATCGGAGCTCCCGCCCCGGTCAGAACCTGAACCAGGGCCGCGGGCACCCCCGCCTCCTCGAGGAGCCTTGCCCCGAACAGGGCTGAGAACGGGGTCTTCTCGTCGGGCTTGATCAGGACCGCATTGCCGGTGGCCAATGCGGCGATGGCATCGCTCACCGCCAACATGAATGGGTAGTTCCATGGGCTGATGAGGCCGACCAAACCCTTGGCATGCCGGTATTCGTAGGTCTTGGTGAAGAACGGCATGGCGCCTTGATGGCGACGCCGTTTCGTCGCGCCGGGAGTCACGTTGGCGATGTAGCGGGTGACTCCGATGGTGTCGACCACCTCCTTCCAGGCATCCATCCGTGACTTGCCCCCCTCGAGTTGGACCAGGTCGGTGACCTCGTCGACGTGGTCGAGCAGGACGTCGTGGAATCGGAGGAGGACACGGGCGCGCTCTTGCGCCCCCCGCCGCTCCCAATCGTGTTGTGCCGCCCTGGCCTGGGCCGCTGCCGCTGCCACATCTTCGTTAGTCGCTTGAGGGACGTGGCCGATCACCTCGAGAGTGAAGGGGGCGACCACCTCGATCTGATCTCGATGACCCATGGCGGCTCGGGACTCCAACTCAGACAGAAGACCGCGGGTGAGATGTGGGGTGAGCCGGGCCTGGATGTCCTGGGCCATGGGAGGAACGGTACCTCCCCTGTCACCTAGCCTGAGCGGCTGGAAGGTGGCCATTTGGACGAGGAGGATCGACCATGACGCTCGATATCGGGACCTGGGTGGACCGCTACGCCGCAGCGTGGGAGAGAGCCGATGCCGAGGCCGCCGCCGACCTGTTCACCGAGGACGGGACCTATCGATCGTTCATCTTCGACAACCCCCACGATGGTCGTGATGGAGTGCGCTCCTACTGGAGCGAGGTGACATCCACCCAGGCCAACGTCCGCGTGACGATGGGCCGGCCGATCGTCGACAGTGCCCGCACCGCAGTCGAGTTCTGGGTGACCATGGAGAACTCGGGGGAGGAAGTCACCCTGGTTGGCTGCCTCCTCCTCGACTTCGATGGAGACGGGAGATGCCGGAGCCTCAACGAGTACTACGAGTTCTCCCCTGGTCGCCTCGAACCCCCTGAACATTGGGGTGGTCTGTAGCGGACCGCGAGGTGAGCACCCCGATCGAGGACTATGCCGTCATCGGCGACACCGAGACCGCGGCGTTGGTCGCCCGGGACGGATCGATCGACTGGTTGTGCCTGCCCCGCTTCGACTCGGGCGCGTGTCTGGCCGCCCTGCTGGGAGACGAGGGCAACGGGCGCTGGCGAATCGCTCCTGCCGGGGGGGCGAAGCAGGTGCGGCGGAAGTACCGGCCCGGGACCCTGGTCCTCGAGACCGAGATGGAGGCCGAAGGCGGGACGGTACGTCTGATCGATCTGATGCCGATTCGAGGTAGAGACGGCGGCAGCAACGCCGATGTGGTTCGAATCGTCGAGGGAGTCAGCGGACGAGTCGAGATGCGGATGGATCTCACCATTCGGTTCGATTACGGGCACCTGGTCCCCTGGGTCACCCATTCCGGAGGCCGGCTGCGGGCGGTGGGCGGTCCTGACGCGGTGACCCTGGGAACTCCGGTCGAATACCACGGTGAGGATCTGAGCACCGTCTCCGATTTCGCCGTCTCCAAAGGCGACCGGGTTCCCTTCGTGTTGACCTGGCATCCCTCCCACCGACAACCACCGGCTGACATCGACCCCGAGGTGGCCCTGGAAGACACCGAAAAGTGGTGGCGGGCGTGGACCGACGCCAACAGCTATGAAGGCGAATGGAAGGAAGCCGTCGATCGATCCCTGGTCACACTCAAGGCGCTCACCTATGCCCCGACCGGCGGCATCGTCGCCGCTCCGACGACGTCTCTTCCCGAGCGGATCGGCGGTAGGCGCAATTGGGATTACCGCTTCGTCTGGCTCCGGGACGCCACCTTCACCTTGCAAACCCTCATGATGGCGGGGCATCGGCGCGAGGCACTCGCCTGGCGGGACTGGCTGTTGCGGGCGGTGGGTGGGGACCCGGAAGACCTTCAGGTCATGTACGGCGTGGCCGGTGAGCGGCGGCTTCCGGAGCTGGAGCTGGGATGGCTTTCCGGCTATGAGGGCTCCCAGCCGGTCCGGACCGGCAATGCCGCCCACCAGCAGATCCAGATCGACGTCTACGGGGAGCTCATGGACGCGATCTACACCGCCCGACGCATGGGGATGGATCACCACGAGACGATCTGGGACCTGCAGCAGCTGTTGTTGGAGAATCTCGAAGGGAAATGGGCCCGCCCCGACCACGGGCTATGGGAGATCCGGGGCGAGCCGCGCGAGTTCACCCACTCGAGGCTGATGACGTGGGTCGCCTTCGACCGGGCAGTGAAATGCGTCGAACAGTGGGACTTCGAAGGGCCGGTCGACCACTGGCGGGAGCTGCGGCAGGAAGTACGCGGCGAGATCGAAGAGCGCGGTTTCGACGCGGAGCGCAACACCTTCACCCAGTTCTACGGTTCCCGCGCCCTCGATGCCTCCCTTCTCCTGATCCCCCAGGTGGGGTTCCTGGAGGCCTCGGACGAGCGTGTGTTGGGAACGATCGAAGCCATCGAAAGAGAACTGTCTATCGACGACAACCTGATTCGCCGATACGACACGGAAGAGACCGACGACGGCCTGCCCGGAGGCGAAGGCGCCTTCATTCTTTGCTCGTTCTGGATGGTCGACGCCCTCGCATTGGCCGGGAGATTGGACGAGGCGCGGAAACGGTTCGAGTACCTGCTGGGCCTTCGCAACGACCTCGGGCTGTTCTCCGAGGAATACGACCCGGCGGCGGGGCGAATGCTGGGCAACTTCCCGCAAGCCTTCAGCCATCTGGGTCTCATCGACTCCGCCTACAACCTGAGCGCCGAGGACAGGGGACCGGCCAAGAATCGGGCCTCCGATTCGTGAGAGCGATCACTGTGGTTCCGGGCGAGCCCTCGACCCTTCGTCTCGACGAGGTCCCTGACCCACGACCTGGACTCGATGAGCTGCTCATCGAGGTCCTGCTGGCCGGGGTTTGCGGCACCGACCACGACATCCTCGACGGGGTGTTGGGGTACCCGGCATCAGGGCGGGATCGGCTGATCTTGGGCCACGAGGCAGTGGGACGAGTGATCGAGGCACCGTCCGGCAGCGGATTCGAGACCGGTGAGCTGGTGGCACCGATCGTGCGGCGGCCCGACCCTGTCCCCTGCCTCAACTGTTCCGTAGGCGAGTGGGACATGTGTCACAACGGGCGGTTCACCGAAGCCGGGATCAGAGGTCTCGATGGCTATGCCGCCGAGAGAGTTGCCCTCCCGGTCGGCTTTGCGGTGAAGGTGGGGCAAGAGCCCGGTCTACTTGGGGTGCTGGTGGAACCGGCCAGTGTCGTGGCCAAAGCGTGGGAGCACATCGTCCACATCGGCAATCGTGCCGCGTGGGAGCCGTCGCGGGTGCTCGTGACCGGGGCGGGGCCCGTCGGGCTTCTCGCCGCCCTATTCGCCACCCGACACAGCGACGGGGTGGAGGTTCTCGACCTTGCGAAGGACGGCCCCAAACCCGATCTCGTCCGCGATATCGGCGCCGGCTACCACAGCGATGGGCCTTCCGGGATCGAACCGGGTGTGGATGTGGTGGTGGACTGCACCGGCGACCCAGAGGTGGTCGCCGCCGTCCTTGGTCTCACCGGGCCGAACGGCATCGTCTGCCTGATCGGCGTGCCCGACGAAGGCAGAGTCATCCTCGGCACCGAGCTCGCCCGTGATCTCGTTCTGCAGAATCAGACGGTATTCGGCACCGTCAACGCCAATCGTCGCCACTACGAAGAGGCAGCCCGGGTCCTGGCGGAGGCAGACCAAACCTGGCTGGAGCGTTTGGTCAACCGTCGGGTGCAGTTGGGGAGTTGGGACGAGGCCTATCGCCCCGAGCCGGACGACGTCAAGACCGTCATTGCTTTCGATGCCGCGTCGTAACCGGGTCGACCCATGGGGAGATCTGCACGCAGTACCGGAGCGAGGCATGTTCACCGGCAATCGCGGCTGTCTGGTCGACGACGCAGGGCACGGTGGTGAGACATCACCGCGGACGGCTGTGGATCACCTGTCTCACCGAGTACCGGGGCTGGCGTCACCCTTTGGGCCTCCCCGGTCGTTGGACGCCCCTCTTCTTCCTCGACGAGGCCGTTGCCCTGGCCGCGGGGCATCGTCCCTGTGGTCTCTGCCGGCGCCAGGCTTACCTCGACTACCGGGACGCGGTGACCGTTGCCTCTCGGTCGGAGCGGCCTCTGGGTGCCGACGACATCAACCGAAGACTTGCGACCGAGCGTCTCCGACCGGGGCGGGGTCTCGACCGGGCGGCCGATCGGATCCGATGGCAGTCCGAAATCGGTTCACTGCCCTCCGGCACCGTGATTGTCGCTTCTGGCATCCCGACATTGGTGCTGGAGGCCCGTTTGCTCGAGTTCGGGTTCGCCGGATGGGCTCGGCCTCGGCCGCGTCCTCGAACCTGCACGGTTGAGGTACTCACCCCGCCGACCTCGGTGGCGGCCCTTGCCCATGGCTACGAGCCGGTCTTGCACCCGTCCGCGATCGGGTCGGCGTGAAATTCCGGCAGTAGACCAAGTCGACGCAGATACCGTCTGGACCTGCCCATGACCGCTCAGTCACCGTCCTATCGCGCCACGCTCTCGACCTACCTCGGGCCACACCGGGGGCGGGTGGTCGTGCTCGTGCTACTCCTGCTGGGGTCGATCGGCCTCCAGCTGGTCATCCCGCTGATCCTGCGCGACTTCATCGACTCGGCAATGGCCGGCGGGGCCGTCGCCGGACTCACCACCGCAGGCATTGCCTATCTCGTCGCCGGGATCCTCAACCAGTTTCTCGATGCCGGTGCCTCGTACCTGGGCACGGACATTGGGTGGAGCGCGACCAACCGTCTCCGCGAAGAGCTCACTTCGCATCTGTTCTCGCTCGACATGGGCTTCCACAACGAGACGACTCCCGGGGAGATGATCGAGCGAGTCGACGGCGATGTCACCGCGATCTCCGAGTTCATCTCGCGGTTCCTGGTCAGGCTGATCGCAGCCGGAGCCCTGCTCACCGGGGTGGTCGTGGTGTGCTGGTTCGAGTCACCCGCCATGGGCCTCTCCGTCACCCTGTACGTGATCGCAGTGCTCCTCCTTCTGATCCGGTTGCGGAAGGTGGCAGTGGCGGCCGCCGAGGAGGAGCGGGAGACGTCGGCCCAGCTGTACGGGTTCATCGAGGAGCGCTTGGCCGGAGTCGACGACATCCGCTCGCTCGGAGCAGGGCGGTTCACGATGACCCGTTTCGTCCCGGTGATGCGTGACTTCTATACCCGCACCACGACCGCCTGGCGGAAGCGGATCATGGTGTGGGTGTCGGCCAACACCGCATTCTGGGCCGGCGACGCCCTGGCCTTGTTGGTTGGGGTGTGGCTCAGCATTCGAGGCTCGATCACGGTGGGCACCGCTTTTCTGATCCTCCAATACGTGCAGCTGGTCCGGCGCCCGATCGAGCAGATGACTCAGGAGCTCCAGGAGTTGCAGAAGGCGGCGGGCGGGATCGTCCGCATCGATCAGCTCCGGCATCTCAGTTCGTCGATCGCCGACGGTCATCACCTGCTACCCGAGGGCCCGCTGTCCATCGAATTCGAGCATGTGTCGTTCGGATACGAGGACCGAGGCGTCCTCGACGAGGTCACCTTCACCCTGGCTCCAGGCAGGTCGCTGGGCCTCCTGGGTCGCACTGGTGGCGGCAAGACCACCATCACCCGGCTGATCGCCCGCCTCTACGACCCGGACGTGGGCGTGGTGCGGGTAGGTGGTCACGACCTCAGGTCGCTGGACCCGGAGTCGCTGCGACATTCCGTGGGAGTGGTGACCCAGGACGTCCAGTTGTTCCAGGCAACCGTCAGAGACAACCTCACCTTCTTCGCCGAGCGGCGCGACGATGAGATCCTCGCCGTCCTGGAGCGAGTGGGTCTCGGACCATGGATCGGGAAGCTCGGGCTGGATACCGAGCTCGGCGCAGGGGGCCAGGGTCTCTCGGCCGGCGAGCAACAGCTCCTCGCCTTCGCCCGGGTATTCCTCCAAGACCCCGGAGTGGTGATCCTGGACGAGCCTTCGTCGCGCCTCGACCCGGTCACCGAGATGCTCCTGGCCACCGCCACCGAGAGGCTCTACGCCGGGCGAACCGTGGTGATCATCGCCCACCGTCTCGAGACGGTGCGCACTGCAGACGAGATCATGGTCGTCGATGCCGGCAGGATCGTCGAGCACGGTCCACGACAAGCGTTGGCCGCCGATCCGACCACCCGCTACTCCGCTCTCCTCGCCACCGGACGAGGCGACATCCTCGGAGACACCAGGCCATGAGCACCTTGCGTCTCGTCTGGGAAGTGATCCGCTACCGCCCGGGGAGATGGTTCTTCTGCTTCGTGATGTGGACTTTTGTCCACGGGCTGCCGCTGCTGTTCGGGATCCTCATCGGATTGGTGTTCGATCGCCTGGCCGAAGGAAGCCCGGTGAACGAGACCGCTTGGGCCCCGGCCATCGTTTTCGCGGTGCTCGCTATCGGCCGCAACCTCATCATCTGGTTGGGCGATCGGCAATGGATCAATCACTGGATCGAGCAGTCGCTCCAACTGAGACGCAACATGCTCCGCTGGCTGATGGAGGCACCCGGATCGAGAGTGATACCGCTGGCTCCGGGCCAGGCCGTGAGCACCTTCCGCGACGATGTCGACGACGTGCTCGAGTACATGGAGAACTGGGTGGACATGGGAGGACTGGTGGTCTTTGGAGTAGGGGCAGTCGCGGTGATGGCTTCCATCGATGCCGGTCTGACCGCCATCCTCATCATTCCTCTAGTCCTCACCATGGTCCTCACCCAGACCCTCAGCCCTCAGATCCGGAAGCGTCGACGGGCGATGCGAGAGGCAACCGATCAGGTCACCGGCTTCATCGGAGAGACCTTCTCCGGTGTCCAGGCGATCAAGCTGGCTGCCGCCGAGCAGCCGGTGCTGGCCCGTCTCCATGGTTTGAACGAGACTCGACACAAGGCAGCTCTCTCCGACACAGTGCTCACCGAGATTCTGCGCGGCATCAACCGCAACATGTCGACGATCGCCGTCGCCATCGTGCTGCTGATGGCTGCCGACTCGATCACCGATGGCAGCTTCACCATCGGCGAGCTTGCGCTCTTCCTGACCTACCTGCCCCGGCTCACCGACTACATGGCGTTCGTGGGAGACATCATCGCCCAGCACCGCCGGACCGGGGTGGCCTACGAGCGAATTCGCGCGCTCGCCGTCGACGCACCCGACGAGGAGCTGCTCGACCGGGAGCGCGTGTCCCTCGAGGGCGACATCCCCGACATCGAGCTACCCGACATCGGCATCGAGCCGTTGCGCCGCCTCGAAGTGAGAGGTCTCAGCCACTGGTTCCCGGACGGAGGCGAGGGTCTCGAGGGTGTCGACTTCGACGTCGAACGGGGCTCGTTCACAGTGGTCACCGGCAAAATCGGTTCAGGCAAGAGCACCCTGGTTCGGGCCCTGCTCGGTCTCGTCCCGGCCGACGGGAACGTGCTCTGGAACGGGAAGCCCGTGGAGGATCCGGCGTCGTTCTTCGTCCCTCCGCGGTCCGCATACACGGCACAGGTGCCACGTCTCTTCTCCGAATCTCTCGCGGACAACATTGCGCTCGGGCAGCGCGTCGCCCGGGAACGTCTCCGAGAAGCGGTGCAGCTGGCCGTGCTCGACCCGGATCTGGAGCGTCTCGAGATGGGCGAGCACACCATGGTCGGAGCCAGAGGGGTCAAACTGTCCGGCGGCCAGGTGCAACGCTCCGCCGCAGCCCGGATGCTGGCGACCGACGCCGAGCTGCTCGTGTTCGACGATCTCTCCTCGGCGCTCGACATCCACACCGAGACCGAGTTGTGGCGCCGGCTGCTGACCCAGCGTGATGTGACCTGTCTCGTCGTCTCCCACCGCCGGGCCGCCCTCGCGCGGGCAGACCAGATCCTTCTGATGGAGCGGGGAAGAGTGATCGATCGCGGGCCGCTCCCCGATCTGCTCCAGCGTTCCGAGTTGATGCGGGCGCTGTGGGCAGAAGAGGAAGACGCGGCTTGATTGCCGGCCGACTCAGCCTGCCCTCCCTACCCCGTTGTCGCGTCATCACGGTCTCGGCCAAACAGACGCCGGTCGGCCGGGGCTTCCGCCACGTCGGACAAACCGACCAGGTTTACCCCGCGAATGCTCGCACCGGGAGCCCTCGAACTCCGGGGACCGCGGTGAAGAGCGAGCCGGCCAGCGGGTCGTCGTCCGGGTCGAGATTCTCCCGTGAGGTCGTGATGTAGAGCCGGTCGAGGTCTGGTCCTCCGAAGGTGCAAGCGGTCACCTGCGTCGCCTCGACTTCGATCACCTCGTCGAGCTCGCCTCCGGCGGTGTAGTGATGAACCGCGCTTCCGCCGAACAACGCCACCCAGATACCACCCTGCTCGTCCACCACCAGACCGTCCGGACCTCCCTGATCGGCCGGGATCTCGACAAAGGTGCGTCGTTCGGTGAGGCCCTTGTCGGAGTCGAACACAGAGACCTGGTGGGTCGGGGTGTCGATGTAGTAGGCCACCGAGTCGTCCGGGCTCCAGTCAAGACCGTTGGAGATGGTGACCCCCTCCAGGACGAGACTGACCGTGCCGTCAGGATCCAGCCGGTAGACCGAGGCAGCGCCAGGGCTCTTGTCGTAGGCCATCGTGCCGCAGTAGAGCCGGCCGTCGGGGTCACACCCTCCTTCATTCATGCGAACGTCGTTCCCGGACCACAAGTCGCCCAGCCGGTTCAGAGTCCCGTCCGGCTCCTCCAGGGCGAACCCCCTCTCGATGGCGAGCACCGCGCCACCAACACGGCGGGGGCGAACGAGGGCGGCGATCTGGTCGACATGCCGGCGCTCGATCGACCCGTCGTCGCGGAGGGACATGATGTCGCCGTCGAGCATGTCGACCCAGCGCAGACCGCCCCATGCCTCAGACCAAACTGGCCCTTCCCCGTGATAACACACGGGCTCGGTGAGCTGATCGGCCTTCATCGTGTGGTCAAAGCGGTCATTGGTGCCTCCGCATCCGAAGGTTGGGGAAGCTAGCCAGCCCCAAGACCGGGATGCGGCGTCCGCGTAAGGTCGGCCCCTCATCGAGCAAGGAGCGATCCCATGCTGGACGACGCCGCTTTGCTGACTGCCTTAGAACGCCACTGGGAGTACGCGGGCAACGACGAAGACATCTCCCACGAGATCTACCACGACGACGCAATCCTCGAGTTTCCGCAGTCAGGTGAGCGTTTCGAGGGTCTCGAGAACTTCAGGGAGTGGCGCCGACAGTATCCGGCGCATCTCGATTTTCGGATCCGCCGGATCAAACATGACGGCGACCTCGTCGTGGCCGAGAACCTGATCAGCTACGACGGAGCGCCCTGGATGTACGCGGTGAACATCATGGAGTTCCGCGGCGACCGGGTGGAGCACGAACGGATCTACATCATGGACGGCTGGGAGGCGGCCGAGTGGCGGGCACCTTGGCGCTCGCAGACACCCGCCGATCCGCCCGAGACCTGATCGACGCCGTCGCCTATCGCCTCAACCCAGTCGCGCACCGAGGAACACCACCGTCCGATCCCACGCTCGGTCGAACGCATCCGGGTCGAAGGTGTCGCCGTCCGGCTCGGCGAACCCGTGCCGGGTTCCGGGGTACTCGGTGACGTCGACATCGAGATTCTCCAGACGCATCGTCGCTTCCATGAAGGCCGCCTCGTCGTCGGAGACGTATTCGTCATCCTCGGCCAGATGGATCCGGTAGGCCGCCTTGGAACCGGCGAAGTCGATCTGCTGGCTGCCGTAGAAGGAGACGGCCGCACTGACCAGGTCGGCGAGGCGGACCGAGGCCCATAAGGCGAGCGAACCGCCCATGCCGAATCCGACGATTCCGATTGGCCCCTCGGTCGACTTCTCATGAAGGAGCTTTGCCGACGAGAGCACCAGTGAGGCGAGCCGATTGGGGTCGGCCTTCCCGAGATGGTCGAGCGCCTCCTGCTCCGAGGCGGGCAACTCGCCGAAATTGATGTCGGGCGCCAAAACCGTGTACCCGTGATCGGCGAGATCGTCGCAGAGGCTCTTCACCGACTGGGTCAGGCCCCAGAACGAGTGGAGGATGAGGACCCCTGGCCCCGGGCCTGCATCGCCAGAGACGAAGTAGGCGAGATCGCGTACCACGCCACGAACCTACCGGGCCTACCCTGATGGCCGATGACCTCGGCGGTCGCCCCTCTTCGTTATGGCTCTTTCCGCACGCTCTGGGTGGCGTCGATGCTGTCCGCGTTCGGGACCTTCATCCAGAGCCTTTCCTCATCCCAGCTGATGTTCGACCTCACCACCTCCAACACCTGGGTGGGGTTCATGGTCGCCTCGACTTCGCTCCCGCTCCTCTTCTTCGCCCTCGCCGCAGGCGCGCTCGCCGACATGTTCGATCGAACCAAGCTCATGTTGGTGGCCCAGGGGATCATGGGTGGCTCGGCACTGGCGATGGCCATCTTCACCGCAACAGACCTGATCACACCGCCGCTCCTCCTCGGGCTCGGGTTCATCCTGGGGACTGGCGTCGCCCTCAATCTGCCCACCTGGCAGGCCCTTCTTCCCGAAATGGTTCCCCGCGGGCTCATCGCTTCGGCTGTCGCCCTGCAATCAGCCGCCTTCAATGTGGCGCGCGCCCTCGGCCCGGCCCTGGGAGGGTTGATCTACGCGACGCTGGGCGCTGCGGCCGGCTTCGGGATCAATGCACTCACCTACGGGTTTGTCATCGCCGGCCTCCTCATGGTCCGGCATACCTTCGTCAGACGGGAGCGGGACCCCGCCCCGCTGGGCACGGCGATCCTGCTCGGCATCCGCTACGCCAGGTTCACCCCGGTCTTCCGTCGGCTCCTCCTCCTCGTCTCCCTGTTCGCCATCACCTCGTCGGTAGTGCAGTCGGTCCTGCCCGGCCACAACGCGGCCATCGGCGGGACCGCGGGGACGCTTGGCATCCTCCTTGGAGCGATGGGGGTTGGGGCGCTGGTGGCGACGGCGGTGCGGCAACGTTTCATCGACCGATTTCACCACCGGGCGCCGATGCTGACCATCGCTCTTTTCGGCCTGGTCGGGATCGGGCTCGGGCTCGCGAACAGCATCGCGATGGCTGCCGTGTTCATGTTCTTCTCCGGCGCCTTCTGGGTCCTGACCCTCACCAACCTCAATGCCACCGCCCAGTTGATGGCGCCGGAGTGGATCCGGGGCAGGGCCATGTCGCTCTACAGCCTCTCCTTCCTCGGGATCATGCCGCTCGGCTCGATCCTCTCCGGGATCCTCGCCGACGCCCTCGGGACCGGGACCGCGATCGTCGTCCTCTGTTCAGCCTCAGTCGTTCTCGGGGCGATGGTGCCGTTGTTCAAGATCCCGAGCATCGACGAGATCGAGTCTCCCGAGTTCACACCCGACCGGCCAGGCCCCCTTCACGAGGAGGAGTCGGTCGCGGGCGGCCCGGTGCTCATTCTCAACACCTGGAAGATCGACCTGGAAGATTTCGAGGAGTTCACCGCCGTGATGAATTTGGTCAGGCTGGTGAGGCTTCGCACCGGCGCCTATCGATGGCGGCTGCTCCGCAACGTGAGCGACCCGACTCGCCTCACCGAGCTGTTCGCAACCGGCTCCTGGGAAGAGCACCTGGCCCAACACCGCAGGATCGATGATGCCTCCGCCGACATAATCGCCCAGGCCCGATCATTCGATCGGGCAGGTGGGCCGGTAACGCGCCACCTGATCTCGGTCGATGTAGAGGACCCGCCCAACTTCGCCGAGTTGGTGGTCACCCACGAGGTGATGCATCAGACCGACGGCTCGATCCCGACGATGGCCGATCAGGATGTGGACTGAGCGAACCGCATCTCTCGTTTGAACTTCTTCCAATCCGAGGCTTTGGTCGACCAAGCGACGTCGGTGGCGATCTGGACGAGCCCGATGACGACCAACGTCCACACCACCCAGGTCGGCACCCCGGCTGCGAACGCCGCGCCGAGGAAGATGAATGGCATCAGCTTGGTGACGATGGCACCTGACGCGTGCATCCAGGCTCGTGACGAGGCCGGGGCTCGGAGATAAGAGGCGTAGTCGAGCTTGACCCCCGGAGTCGGTTGCCGGATCGTTCCCATGAACCAGTGGGTGAACCTCATCCCCATCACGGTTCCCACCACCAGGTGGGTTAGGCCATGGGTGGTCACGAGGATGATCCCGAAACCGACCAGGAACGCCATGGCCGAGGAGGTGCCTTCGAGGGAATAGGCCCAACCCACCAAGACCAGGCCGATCAGGGTGCCGCCGATCATGAGCACGTTCCCCAGCCATATCGGGACGGTGACGAGGGCCCATGCCTTGAATGCGGCCCGATCGATCCGAGCGATCCGGTCGGCATATTGCTCGATCAGGGCGGGGTCGCGCTTGACCTCGGAGACCGCCCGCCAAAAGCCGGTCGGCCCCAGAGGCGCGCCCTCCGAGACCGCTCTCTCCGCTTCATCCAGTATCGCCCCAACCCGGGACCGGTCCATTGCCCACCATGTAAGTACGGTGCGAAGGTGCAACCCGTGCATGCCGCCCGGTGTTCTCTATCGAGATGGATGATCTGACCGCGGATCTGGCCAGGGATCTGGACGGCGCCTTCCCCGCTCTGGTGGCGAGCGCCGGGCCGGGTCTCTATTGGGGACTGCGCCGGCTCTGCGGCGACCATCAGGAAGCCGAGGACCTGGCCCAGGAGACCTTCATACGCGCCTATCGCTCATTGGGTGAGTTCGATCAGGCCCGCTTCGACGATCTCAAGCTGTCACCGTGGCTGTGGACGATTGCCCTCAATCTGGGTCGGAATCACCTCCGCAGCCGCTCCAGGCGGCCGACCTTCGTCGAGATACAAGAGCATGGCTCGGATGACCAGGAGCCACCCGACATCGCGGCCTGGGACACCCGGCTCTCGTCTCTCCCGGTCAACCAACGGCGGGCGGTTGTGTTGCGCCACGTCGTGGGGCTGGGGATTGGCGAGATCGCAGAAACAACGGGCCGCCCCGAAGGCACGGTGAAGGCCGACATCCATCGTGGACTGGACCGTTTGAGACGAGTGATGGAGCAAGAACAATGAGCATCGAGGAACAATTGGCCGGCCTGACGGGAGGATTGCCCGACGGCATCTCCGAAGGCGTGGCACTGGGCACCGGGCTGGCAGACGGGTATGACCTCTATCCATCTGCGTTGGGTGAGGTGGTGGTCACCTTCAACATCGAAGGTGTGTCCTCGCTCGACTTGGCCACCGATGGCTACGAGACGAGGTTCGCCGGCCGGTATGGGCGTCGCCTCTTCCGCGCCGAGCCTCCGTCCGATTGGGGCGGGCACATTCCCGCAGCGATGGAGGCCGGGACGCCTGGACAGCTGCCCGTCGACCTGAGATCACGAACCCCGTTCGAGACCAGAGTCCTCCATGTCGCCGCCTCGATCCCGCGGGGCGAGGTGCGGCCCTATGGCTGGCTGGCCCGAGAGGCTGGAAAGCCAGGAGCGGCCCGGGCGGTGGGCTCGACCATGGCCCGCAACCCGATCCCCCTCATCATCCCCTGTCATCGAGTGGTGCGATCCGATGGGCATCTCGGTGAGTACTCGCTGGGCGGATCCCACAACAAGTGGGAGCTGCTCACACATGAGGGGGTGGAGCCGGCCCGGCTGGTGGAGTTGGCCGAGCATCATGTCCGGGTCCAGGGTGACCCTGCCACCGGCGTCTATTGCCACCCGACGTGTCACGTCATCCGAGCTTCGGGACAGTGGAATGTGATGGATTTCACCTCCACCGCGTCCGCCCGGTCGGCCGGATTCGAGCCCTGCCAGGTCTGCCGTCCCGGGTAGCCGCCCTCAACCGCCGCCGGTAGCCTCCCGGGACCTATGGCGAAAAACGGAATCGAGCAGCTTGCGGTCGACACGATAAAGGCACTGGCCATGGACGCCGTGCAGAAGGCCAACAGCGGGCACCCCGGGATGCCAATGGGGATGGCCGAGATCGCAGTGACGTTGTGGGGGCGGTTCCTCAAGGTGGATCCGTCAGTCCCGGATTGGCCCGATCGCGACCGGTTCGTCCTCTCCAACGGGCACGGGTCGATGCTCCTCTACTCCATGCTCCACCTCTGCGGCTTTCCGCTCACCATGGACGACATCGAGAACTTCAGGCAGTGGGGAAGTCACACCGCCGGGCATCCTGAGATCGACCAGAAGCTGGGGATAGAGATGACCACCGGCCCCTTGGGGCAAGGGTTCGCCACGGGGGTTGGGATGGCCATCGCGGAGACGCATCTGCGCGCCCGTCTCGGCGAGGAACTGGTCAATCATCGCACCTTCGGTTTCGTCAGCGACGGCGACCTGATGGAGGGGGTGAGCGCCGAGGCCAGCTCGCTGGCGGGACGCTTCGAATTGGGCAAGCTCACCTACCTCTACGACGACAACAACATCTCGATCGACGGCTCGACTGACATCACGTTCACCGAAGACGTGGCGAAGAGATTCCAGGCCCAGGGCTGGCACACCCAAGAGATCGACGGGCACGATCTCGGCGCCATCGACGAGGCCCTGCAGGCCGCGACCAATCTCGAGGATCGGCCCTCGCTCGTGATCTGCCACACCCACATCGCACATGGCGCCCCCAATGCCCAGGACACCGCGGCTTCCCACGGCTCCCCTCTGGGTGAGGGTGAGATCGCCCTGGCCAAAGAGGCGATGGGCTATCCAACCGATTCCCGGTTCCAGGTCGAGCCGGAGGTCTATGAGTTCTTCGAATCGGCCATGGGGTGGGGCAGGGAGGAGAGGTCTCAGTGGGAGAAGCGCCTGGAGAGCGCTGACGAGGACCAGCGAGCCCTTTGGGATCAGCTGCACTCACCTGAGCCAGTGGCTCTCGAGGGGCCGGGGTTTGCGATCGGCGAGAAGGTGGCCACCCGTTCAGCATCAGGCAAGCTCTTCTCCGAGATCGCCGAGAAGGTGCCAGGGTTCCTGGGAGGCTCCGCCGACCTGGTCGCCTCGACCAAGACCGTGATCGACCCCACGCGGCGCTATTCGGCCACCGACCCATCGTCCCGTGACATCCCGTTCGGGGTCAGGGAGCACGCCATGGGCTGCATCACCAATGGGCTGGCGGTGCATGGAGGGCTCAAGCCCTATGCAGCCACCTTCTTCGTCTTCAGCGACTACATGCGGCCGGCCGTCCGCCTCTCGGCGCTGATGTCGGCTCCATCAGTTTGGGTGTGGACGCATGACTCGGTTTTCCTCGGAGAGGACGGCCCAACCCATCAACCGATCGAGCATCTCGCCTCACTGCGGGCCATGCCCAACCTCTGGATGATGCGGCCCGCGGACGCCAACGAGACCGTTGCGGCCTGGGAGATCGCACTCAACCGCCACGACGGCCCGGTCGGTCTTCTCCTCACCCGTCAGGACCTGCCCGTCCTCGACACCGATCGTGAGAGTGTGAGCAGGGGTGGGTACGTCCTCAGCGGGGGCGATGACGTAACCCTCGTCGCCACCGGCTCCGAAGTCCACGTTGCCGTCGCGGCTGCGGCCGACCTGGGAGGAAGCGGCATCTCCGCCCGGGTGGTCAGCCTCCCCTGCTGGGAGCTGTTCTTCGAACAGGATGAGGCGTACCGCAGCGACGTCCTCGGATCCGGTCCGGTCGTCGCCATCGAGGCCGCGTCGCCTTTCGGATGGGAGCGGATCGTCGGCCAGGATGGGCTGATCCTTGGAATCGACCATTTCGGTGAATCGGCCCCGGACACCGTCATCGCCGAGAAGCTCGGCTTCACCGGCCCCGCCGTGGCAGCCCGGGTCCGGGACCATCTCTCGGCCTGAGATGAGCAGGGCGGCGGACGTCGTCGTCATCGGCGCCGGGATCGCCGGAGTTTCGTCTGCCTACGAGCTCACGGTCAGACAACCAGCTGGGAAAGTGGTGATCGTCGATCCCCGCCCGCCATTGACTCTGACCTCGGACAAGTCGACCGAGTGCTATCGGAACTGGTGGCCCAACTCGCCGATGATCGGGCTGATGGGCCGCTCAATCGACCTGCTCGAGAAGATGGCGGCCGAGTCGGGCAATGTCTTCTCACTCAACCGCCGCGGCTATCTGTTCGTCACCGGAGACGAAGAGCACTTTCACCGCATGGTCGAAGACGCCCATCTCACCTCGACCCTTGGGGCCGGGCCGGTGCGCTTTCATCCGGGGCCGATCCCATACCGGACCTCGCCAGCCGACGGGTTCATCGGTGCACCCGAAGGAGCCGACATCCTGGTCGGACCGGAGGAGGTGCTCGATCACTTCCCCTACATCACCTCCCGCACGGTCGGTGCGATTCACGTCAGGAGGGCCGGGTGGTTCAGCGCCCAGCAGCTCGGCGCATGGATGCTCGAACAGGCCAAGAGCCGAGGCCTCGAAGTCATAGTGGACGAGGTCGCCGGCATCGACGTGTCGGCGGGATCCGTCCGTGCCGTCACTCTGCAGGGGGGTGACGAGATCGCCACCGATGTCGTCGTCGACGCCGCCGGCCCGATGGCGGGTCAGGTTGCGGAACTTGCCGGGGTCGAGCTTCCGCTCTTCTCGGAGTTGCACCTCAAGGCCGCCTACAGAGACCACCTGGGGGTCGTCCCCCGTGACGCCCCGATGGTGATCTGGGCCGACACCCAACGTCTCGACTGGAGCGAGGAGGAGCGGGAGGCCTTGGCCGGTGAGGGCCGGGAGGAGCTGCTCGGCGAGATGCCGGTGTACTGCCACTTCCGGCCCGAGGGAGGGGCCGGCTCGGCATACCTGCTCGGTCTGTGGGAATACCACGGGATCGTGGAGGAGCCATCCTGGCCCCTCTACGAAGATCCCCTCTACCCGGAGGTGGTGCTCCGGGGACTGACGACCATGGTGCCGGGCCTCGCCGCCTACCAGGACCGGCTCCCTCAGTCGGTGGTCGACGGTGGCTACTACACCAAGACCACGGAGAACCGGCCGTTGATCGGCCCGGCTGGGCCAGGGGGATTCCACCTGATTGCCGGCTTCTCCGGTTTCGGCGTGATGGTGGCGGCGGGGGCCGCCGATCTCCTCGGTCGACATGTCACTGGAGGTGACTTGCCCTCATATTCGGAGGCCTTCCGCCTCGACCGGTACGACAACGCTGAATACGTTGCGTCGATATCGGGACAGATGAGCTCCGGTCAGCTTTGAACGCCTCAGCTCTCGAGGACTGAGAGCACGTTCCCGGCCGGGTCGAGGAACCAGGCGATCGGCGGGCCGTAGTCACCGCGCGCGATTCCCTTGTCGTCCTGGTTCATCCCGTCGTAGCGCACCATCTCGATCCCGAGTGCGGTCAGGTCGTCCACCGCCTTGTCGATGTCCTCGACCGGGAAGTTGAGGATCGTGAACGTGGCCGGCGTGTGGTCCGGCTTGGGATAGGCCATGATGTCGCCGCCGTTGGCGATGTGCAGGCCGAGCATGCCGTTCTCCTCGGTGACGTTCAGACCCAGGGTCCCCTCGTAGAAATCCCTTGCCCGGTCGATGTCGTCGACTGAAAAACCGCTGAATGCCTTGGTATTGGCAAACACGACAACCTCCTTGGTCCGGTTCGGAGATGAGTTTCCCCCGAGCAGGGAGTCTCCAATCACGTTGGAGCCAAGAGACGTGACGTCGCGGCAGGTGATGGTCTGTGATCTGGCCCAGGTGGCTTCAGCCGACCTGGCCACAGTCGACGCTCTGTGCCGTCTCCGACGCTCTGTCGCCGAGATGGGCTGCGCTCTCAGACTGCGCGCCGCTTCCGCCGAGTTGGCGGAGCTGATTCGCCTTTGCGGTTTGGCCGGGGTGCTACCCCTCGTAGACCAGGGGCAACCCGAACAGCGGGAAGAACCTGTCGGTGTCGAGGAAGAAGTTGAGCCCGGCGATGCGGCCCGCTGAGATCTCCAGGACCTGCAGTGACCAAGGCACGTGCCCACCCTCAGGTCCCGGCTTGTATTGACCGAAGGCAGGCATACCGTTGGCCGCCGGGGCGGGCACGATCACCGAACCTCGACAACCGATCCCGGTTCCGAGGAAGAATGCCCTGATCTCGTCGTGTCCCCGGATCCACAATTCGAACGGGGGCATCGACTGCACGACGTCGTCATGGAGAAGGGCGACCAGGGAATCGAGGTCGTACCTCTCGAATGCCTCGACATAACGGGAGAGGAGGGCCTGTTGGTCGTCGTCCATTGGACGGAACGGGTCGGATTCAGCCGGCGCGAGATCAGTCAGAGTCGCCCGGGCTCGTTGCAGGGCGCTGTTGACCGAGGCCACCGTGGTCTCCAGCAATCCGGCCACCTCCTCTGCACTCCATCGCAATACCTCGCGGAGGATCAGCACCGCCCGTTGGCGGGCGGGTAAGTGCTGGAGGGCGGTCATGAAGGCGAGACGCACCGATTCCCGGGCGATCGCCACCTCGGCCGGATCGGCGCCCTGGGGAAGGAGGATGGCCTCCGGCGCCGGCTCGATCCACGTGATCTCCGGCAGTGGCGCACCGAGCAAGCTGTCGGCGGGAGAAGAGGGCCCCAGGTCCATGGGGCGGGCACGGCGCTGACGACCCTGAAGCATGTCGAAGCACACGTTGGTCGTGATCCGGTACAGCCAGGTTCTGAGCGCGGACCGACCTTCGAACCGGTCGAGTGCCCTCCAGGCTCGGACGAGACTCTCCTGTACCGCATCCTCGGCCTCGAAGGCCGAGCCCAGCATCCGATAGGCGTATCCGGTCAACTCCGATCGGAATTGCTCGAGATCGTCGGAGACAGGAGTCTCATGTTGGCTGGTGGTCGCGGTGGATTCCGTCATGAAGACGCCAGTATGGACATCTCGGTCCCGGGTCGGATCGGGAATAGGGCTGTCGCCCGATGACCTGTCGCCTATCGCGATCAATTCTCCCAGTGATTGCGGTCTAATCCCATTGGGTAACTCCAAGAGCTGTCCACCTCGCCTTGCGACAGGAGCAACGTATGCAGAACCCACCCAGCACCGATACGGCATTCCCGATTTCCGAACTTCGCGACGCCCTCGAGGGAGAGGTGATCTCTCCCGACGACGCCGGCTATGACGAGGCTCGCGCGGTCTTCTACGGCATTGATCGCCGACCGGCGGTGATCATCCGGCCCGCCAGCGCCAGCGAGGTCGCCTACGTGGTTTCCTTCGCTCGGGACACGGGCGCCGAGTTGGCGGTCCGAAGCGGGGGACACAGCATCGCCGGGCACGCGGTGACCGATGGTGGGATCGTGCTGGACCTCTCTGCGATGAAGGCCGTCAATGTCGACCTGGAGCAACGGACCGCGTGGGCCCAGACCGGCCTGACTGCCGGGGAGGTCACCGCAGAGCTCGGGAAGCACGGCTTAGCCGTCGGCTTCGGCGACACCGGCTCCGTGGGCATCGGGGGAATCACCCTCGGTGGAGGAGTGGGGTTCCTGGCCCGAAAGTACGGTCTCACGATCGACTCACTGCTCGCCGCCGAGATGGTCACCGCTGATGGCAAGGTCATCCAGGTGGACGCCGACACCCATCCCGATCTGTTCTGGGCGATTAGGGGCGGTGGAGGCAATTTCGGAGTGGCGACCAGGTTTCATTTCCGCCTGCACGAAGTCGATCAGACCTTCGGCGGCATGCTGATCCTTCCCTCCACTCCCGAGACGATCCACTCATTCCTCGAGCTCTCCGCCGCCGCCCCCGAGGAGCTGACCACGATCGCCACCGTGATGAAAGCGCCACCGATGCCATTCCTCCCCGAGGAGCTGCACGGGCAGGTGATTCTCTTTGGCCTGCTGGTCTACGCCGGAGACGCCGAGACCGGCGAGAAGGTGGTGGCGCCGTTCCGGGAGCTGGCTCCGCCCCTCATGGACATGATCCAAGCGGGACGATATGCCGACCTCTACGAGGGCGAGGAAGAGGCCCCACCGCCGGGCATCTTCGCGGTACGGAACCTCTTCGTCGACGACATCGACCTTGCCACCGCCGGAACGATCCTCCAGCACGTCGAGGCCTCCACGGCTGCGATGGCAGTCACCCAGATCCGGGTTCTCGGTGGCGCGGTCGCCCGGGTGCCACAGGAAGCAACTGCCTATGCGCACCGTCGCCGGAAGATCATGGTCAACGTGGCATCGATGTATCAGCAGCCAGAGGAAGCCGAGACACATCAAGCCTGGGTCGCCCACCTCTCGACCGCACTGGGAGACAACGGGGAGGCCTATGTCAACTTCCTGGGCGCCGAGGGCATGGCAAGGGTGAGGCAGGCCTATCCGGGCGCGACCTGGGACCGGCTCCGAGAGGTCAAGGGTCGTTACGACCCAAACAACCTCTTCAGGCTCAATCAGAACATCCCACCGGCCATTGCTTAGACGGCTCGGTCAATATCGCTGGCAGCCGACCTGATAGGAGCGGCACAACCAAGCCTCGACCTCATCGTCGAGCTCATCGAGTGAGGTGATGCGCAGATAGTGCACCCAGTCGGTCCTTCCGTACTGGACGACCTTGCGAAAACGCGGGCTGGCGACGGGCTCCTTGAGCCAGAAAGAGAAGCTCATCCCGCGCTCGGAGACGGCATCCATGCCGGCGAACCGGACCCGCACCATGAATTCGAGTCGGGTCTTGTTGGCCACGAGCGTGTACGGCCCACACCGGGCCACGACTTCCTGCAGCTTGTCCCAATACGCCCAGGCCTGCGGCCCTTTGCCCGCCATGAATTGCCCGACCGTATGGGGACCACACGAGTGCGACATGTTCCGGGTGACAAATCTCTTGCCGCACGAAGGGCACGTCCACAGGTCGGATGTGTCGACATCCATCGTCAGCCGGCGACGGCCAGCTCGTGATGGGGCTGCAACGCGTAAGCGATGGCGTCCTGGGGTGCCATCTCGCCCCCGGCCCGGCGGGCCTCGGCCAATTCCGGCTGTTCGGTCTCTGCTGCCACCCCGGCGGCGTCGAGCAACCCGGCGATCAAAGCCCATCGCACCAGGCCGACCCGTGACCTGGCCGCGTTGGCCGCCCCGAGGGCCGTCATAGCTCGCACCGGATCGTTCTCAGCAAAAGCGAGCCAGGCCACGGCGTCGAGCAAGACAGCCTGAGATTCGAGGCTCTTCAGCCGATCGAGGTACTCAGCGGCTCGTTCGAGAGCCGTACGGGCGAAACCGATCTCGCCGCCCACGAGGTGAGTCATCGCCACCTGGCTGTAAGTCTGAGTCAATAGAGACACGACATCGAGCCGCTGCGCGATCTCGAGGACCTCATGATGGGCGGCCAAACCGGTGTCCAGATCACCATCCAGGGTCGCCATTGCCCCATAGAAGCTGAGGGAATACCCGAGCAGAAAGGGATCATCGAGCGATCGGGCCAAAGCCACGGCTTCGGCGATGTGCTCGCGAGACTCAGGATTCGACGTATCGGCGAATTGGAGTGATCCGGCCAGCATCAGGCGTGACCAGGCCTCGGTCTCGCCGTCCCCCACAGCTACCGCCAGATCTATGGCGGGGCGCGGATTGGTGATCGCCGTCGCCCAGTCGCCCATCTCCATCCGGAAACCGGCGGCGACGAACAGAATGCGAGCGCGCAGGCCTTCATCGAGACGATCGCTGACGGGCAGGAACTCTTTGAGGTACTTCTCGGTGTCGTGCCAATGATCGCCCTGCCAGGCCAGGACCCAGCTCCGGGTGTAGAGCGAGCCGGAGAGCTCGAGGCGATCGGTCCGCATCGCCCAATCGGCTGCAGCCCGGAAGTTGGACCAATCCCGGGACAGGATGTCGATCAGTTCCCGTTGGCGGGGACCACGGAGCAGGGGCTCGGCCGCAACGACCACACCTTCGAAGTACTCCGCATGACGGAGGCGGGTTCTCTCCTCATCACCCGCCGCCGCCAGTCTCTCGGCGGCGAATTCCCGCATGGCGGTCCCCATGCTCATCCGGCCTTCGGGGTCGACCGAGATCATGCTCTGCGCGGCCAGGGTCTCCAGCCCGAGGAACACGTCGGGGGCGTCGCCGCCGGCCACGGCCTCGGCGGCTTCCAGCGTCCACCCGTCGACGAACACACTGAGCCGGCGCAGCAGCGCCTGATCGGGCTCGGAGAGCAGCCCATGACTCCATTCGATGGTGGCCCGGAGACTCTGCTGCCTCGTGGGCAGATCGGGTGAGGTGCTGGCGAGATCGAGCACGTCCCCGAGGCTGGCCAGGATCGCCTCGGGCGGCAACAACCTCGCTCTCGCCGCGGCCAGCTCGATCGACAGCGGATACCCCTCCATCCTGACCACGAGTTCGCGTATCACGTTCGCATTGGAAGAGGTGAGCCCGAGATCGGGGCGAACGGCGCCAGCCCGCTCGATGAAGAGCCGGACGGCGGGCGAACCGGAAATGTCGCCGAAGTCGGCCTGCTCCGGCGGTAACTGCAGAGGGTCGACTCGTACCTCGCGCTCGGCGCCGAGCCGGAGGGGGGCCCTGCTGGTGACGAGGATTCGGAGATCCGGGCACTTGACCAGGAGCTCGGAGATGGCGATCGCCGCCTCGGCGACCCGCTCGAAGCCGTCGAGGACGAGAAGGGCATCGAGGACTGCAAAGTGGTCGATCAGAGCCTCGAGCGCCGGGTGGCTGGGATCACCTGTGACGCCGAGTTGCTCGGCGATCGTCTTCGACACCCGATCGGGATCGGTCTCATTGGAGAGATCGACATACCCAACCCCATCAGGGAAGTGGGCGGCGAGCCGGACCGCGGCGGCAGCGGCCAATCGGCTCTTGCCGATTCCACCGGCGCCGGTGAGGGTGACCAGCCGGGTCCCTTGGTCGAAGACGGCAACCACTCCGTCGATGTCGTGATCACGCCCGATCAACGAAGTTGGAGGGACGGGGAGATCGACCTCGCGGCGACGGGCTCGTACCGGTGGGAAATCCTGATCCAGGTCCGACGACTGCAGTTGGTAGAGCTTCTCGTTGCGGCTGAGGCCCTTCATCGCGTACAGGCCGAGCTCTCTGCACCTGATGCCGGTGTCGGCGATCAGCGAGCGCGTGGCCTCCGAGATCAGCACCTGGCCCCCCCATGCCGCCGACATGATCCGCGCCGTCCGGTGCACGTCGATACCGGTGTAGTCATCACCGATCAGCGTCGGGGCACCGGTGTGGGCACCCATCCGGACCTTGACCTCCGCTCGCCCCGGCCAGTCCGACTCGGCGAACGCATGTTGGATTTCGATGGCAGTCGACATCGCCTCGCCGGCCTCGACAAAGACCGTGAAGAGACCGTCACCCTCGCTGCCGAAGATGGCGCCCTCGTGCCGGGTCACGACCTGCTCCGTGATGGCGCGGTAGTTGGCGAGGAGCTGGGGGTAGTCGCCACCCAATTGCTCGAGCAGACCGGTCGAGCCCTCGATGTCGAGGAAGAGGAAAGTGACGGTCCCGCCGGGGAGGACCTTTCCTGTCGCGGTCATCTCGCCTCGCCGTGGCGAGCGATGAATTCGAGCACTCGGCTCCAGGCATCGGCCGACTCCCTGGCGAACTTTTCCTGCTGCCGGTCGAAGAAGGAGTGCGGTGCGTCGGAGTAGATCACCACTTCATTCTCTATCCCTGCGTTGTCCATTGCCTGCCGAAATCCCTCGACGATCTCGTTGGGGATTCCCGGATCGTCGCCACCCATGAGAGCCAGAATCGGGCAGGCGAAATCGGTCACGACTTCGATCGGTCCCTGGGGCGGGCGGACCGGGTTCCCATAGAACCCAATTGCCCCGGCCAAACCGTGGCCGGCGGCGGCCTGGTGCCACGAGTTCGACCCGCCGAAACAGAACCCGAGGGTGAAGATCGGTCGTGCCGGGTCGGAGCCACGAAGATGGTCCACGGCGGCTGCAGTGTCGGCGGTGACACCCTTCAGTGTGGTCCGTGGGACGTGCTCTTTATAGGCGAATTCATCGTCCCTCTTGCCCACCCCGGCAGTCCGTCCGAAGTAATCGATCGCCACCGCGTCGTAGCCATGCTCGGCAAGTCGGAGCGCCAACTCCTCGTAGAAATGGTGCAACCCACGCACGTCGGGGAGGATGACCACGCCCGCCCCTTTGCTCTCGGCGCTCGTCGCCGAGAATGCGGCCAACCGATTCCCGTCGACCGAGGCCAACACAAGATCGCTACCCGAGGCGCCACCCTCGATGGGATCGACTGGCGGTACGGCATCACCGTTGTAACACATAGGCACGAAACTACCTCACGATGACCCAGCGAAAGCCGGAGCTCGAGCTCACCTGGGACCAGGCGTTGGCCTGGCGAATGAGCCGACAACTCCTCGATCGGCCGCTCCGGAATCCGGTCGACGTGGTCTCGGTCCTCGGAGGCGTCCAGACCCAGGTCAGCTCCTCCGCGCTCCAGGCGGTGGCGATTCGGTCCAAGGACCTCCCCGAGATCGACCAGCTCTTGTGGGATCAGAAGTCCCTGGTCAAGACCTGGGCGATGCGGGGAACCCTTCACCTCCTGCCCGCATCGGAGCTCGGGCTCTGGATTGCCGCTTTGCGACAGCGGCCCTGGAAGATCACCCCGGCATGGGAGAAATATCACGGGATAACGGGCAAACAACTCGACGCTCTGACCGAGACGATCCCATCCGTCCTGTCGGCCGAACCGATGACCCGGGCAGCGGTGAACGAGGCAGTGGTCGCCAGGACCAGCGATCGGGGCCTCGCCAAGGCGCTGGAATCGGGCTGGAGTCAGGTCTTGAAGCCGGCGGCAAATCGCGGTCTCCTCGCGCAAGGCCCGCCGAACGGCCGAAATGTCACCTTTGTCGATCCCGCCGCCTGGATTGGAGCTTCACTCGATGAGCCAGGCCCGGAGGAGGGTATGCGAGCCATGATCGAGCGCTTCCTCGACGCCAATGGCCCGGCCACCATCACCGACTTCGCTCGCTGGCTCGGGGTCGATCCCAAAACGGGACGGGAGATGATGACGCCGTTTCTGGATGGCCTGGTCCCGGTCGATATCGAGGTCTATCAAGGATGGCTGACCCCGCATGGTGCCAAGAAGGCGGCGGAGAGCGAACCTGAAGGCGGCGTCTATTTGCTCCCGGGGTTCGACCCCTACACCCTCGCCCCGATCAGTCACCGCGACCACATCATCCCTGAAGGCAGGGTGGACGACGTCTCGAAAGCCGCCGGCTGGATCGCACCGGTGATCGTGGTCGAGGGGCGGATCGTCGGGACGTGGGAGTCGAAGTCTGGAGTGATCGATCTCCAACCCTTCGAAAAGCTGGCGAAGAAGACGGTTTCGGCACTCGAAGACCATGTGGGGCGGCGTTTTCACGGGTTGTTGGGGAGCCCGGTCACCGTAACGGTCCCGTGACGGGCCCGAGCCATGATTTCGGGGATGCAGGATGACTGACCAGGGCTTACGTCGTCTCGCCTGGGCGGTTTGGGTGATGACGATCCTCGCCTACGTGGTCGAGGTGGCCCTGCTGTTCGCCAATGCCGACCTTCCGGTCGCCGACCCCGTCGACGCGGTGGACCCCTGGATCCAGGCTCTCGAGGACCTCGCCTTCGTGGCGGTAGGGGCATTGGGATTGCGTCTCGTGCTCTCCCAGCCGAGGAATGCATTCTGCTGGTGGGTGGTGGTGGCTGGTTTCTCATTTCCCCTGGAAGGCCTCACCTCTGAGTTCACCCGGTTCGGCATCGATCGATGGGGTGCGATCCCGATCGTGGTTGTTGCCAGTTGGATCTCGTTGTGGATGTGGATCCCGAGCTCTTTCAGCATCCCGTTCCTTTTGCTTCTCTATCCGGACGGGCACCTCCCCTCGCCTCGGTGGCGACCGGCGCTTTGGTTCACGGTGGGGGTGGTGGTGGCCGCCTTCGTCGGCGCTGCATTCTTCGTCGAGCCGGGGCCGGTCATCGGACTGCCACCCAACCCTCTGGGCATCCCCGCCCTGAGCGATTTCACCAACGCACTGCTCTCCGTCGTTTTCCCTGGACAGTTGATCGCCATCGTCCTCGGTCTGCTCTCGCTGGTGGCGCGGTATCGCTCCCGGGTCGGCGTCGAACGGCAGCAGGTCAAGGTCTTGTTGTGGGTCGGCGTGGTCGCCATCGCCTTTTTCACTCTTTCCGACCAAATCGGCGGCCCTATCTGGTTGGGATCGGTCCTGAACGTCGTCTTCAGTCTTTTCGTGGGCGGTGCGGTGACTCTGGCCATCCTCCGCTACCGGCTGTTCGAGATCGACCGTTTGATCAGCCGGACAGTCACCTATGCAGTCCTGGCCGGAGCCCTGGCCATCGTCTACGGGTTCGGGGCGGTGTGGCTTCCCTCCCGGATCGTCGGGGAGCAGACCCCGCTCTTCGTCGCCGCATCGACCCTGGCCGCCGCCGCCCTGTTCAACCCTTTACGACGCCGGGTGATGCGCTGGGTCGACCGGCGATTCAACCGCTCTGCCTATGACGCGGAGCAGATCACCGACCGTTTTGCCGCACGCTTGCGGGACCAGGTCGATGCAGATCGCCTCGCCGATGATTGGACCAGCGTCGTGAGCGCGGCGTTGCAGCCGTCGGCAGTCGGGGTCTGGGTGCGAGGTGAGTCGAGATGAAGTGGCGACGATGGCTCGGAGTTGTCATGGGGCTCCTGGGGCTTGCGATGTTCGTGTACATGGCGATGCAGGACTGGGATACGCAGAACCTGCTGATCGACATCCTCGGCCTCCTCGCCTTCGCCTCGCCCGCGATCGTGGGGGCATACCTGGTGTGGCGGTTGCCAGAGAACCCCATTGGCTTGATCCTGGCCGGCTTCGGGCTGACTTTCACCCTCGGTGTCATTGGGGAGTCGCTGGCGGCCATCGACCACCCGCTAACCAGCTGGGGCGTGTGGTTCGGCACCTGGCAATGGGCGTTGAGCATGGGCCTGATCCTGGTGTTGTTGCCGCTCCGTTTCCCCGATGGCAGCCTGCCCTCCTCCCGCTATCGATGGGTCACGCCGGTGATGCTGGTCGGCTTGGCGATGCTGATCTTCGGCAACGCTTTCAAGGAATCCGCCCTGGTCTCCGTAGGCGGAACAGAGGTCGAGGTCCCTCTCCCTCTCGGTCTGCCGCTGCCAGCCGACGTTTTCGACACAGTCTCTCTAATCGGGTTGGCTTTCATGCTGACCGCGGTCGGAGGTGCGGTGGTCGGAGCGGTAATGCGGTTCCGGCGATCGACCGGTATCGAACGTCAGCAGATGAAGGTCTTCGCCGGCGCTCTCTCCATCTCGATCGTCGGGATGACACTCAATCTCATCCTCTACGAGCTCGGCAACGAGCCGGCCGCCAACGCCTTGTTTGCGATCTGGGTACTTGCCCTGGTGGCGTCGATCGCACTCGCAGTGCTTCGTTACCGGCTCTACGACTTCGACCGGGTGATAAGCCGAACCGTGTCATATGCACTGCTGGTGCTGATCCTGGGGGCGGTCTACGTGGCTGGGGCGGTGTGGCTGCCAACCCGCATCGTCGGAGAGCAATCCCCGCTATTCGTGGCCGGATCGACCCTGGCGGTGGCGGCCCTGTTCACGCCGGTGCGGCGCCGCGTCATGGGATGGGTAGACCGGCGTTTCTATCGCTCCCGATACCAAATGGAGCAGGTGATGGACGACTTCTCCTCGCATCTCCAGGATCAGGTCGACCCCGATCAGATGGCATCGGATTGGGTGGGGCTGGTCACCGACACATTGCGTCCGACTACGGCTGGTGTTTGGTTGAAGACCGACTAGGGGAGTTGGCCCCTCAGGGTGGGTCGGGTTCTTCGGGTTTGACGGTGTAGGTGTGGCCGAGTGGGCTGGTCCACTGGTAGACGCCGGGTCTGGTTTGTTTCAGTTTCCAGCCGTGTTCGTGTTTGGCTCGGTGGTCGTGGCGGCATAACGGTCCGAGGTTGGCTTCGGTGGTTGGTCCGCCGTCGGTCCAGGCTTGGTGGTGGTCGAGGTCGCATTGGCCGGCGGGGATCCGGCATCCGGGGAAGACACAGGTCGGGTTTCTGGTTTCGATCCTGCGTTTCTGAGTTGCGGTAGGTCTCCTTTTCGTGGTGGTGACCGCTACCGGCTCCCCGTTCTCCTCGGTGAGGGTGACCCGCCATTCTGATTCGGGTTGTTCGGTGACGATCTGGCGGGCGATATCGGCGAGGACCGGTCCCCAACCGGGGATCTCCCCTGGTTTCTCGTCGAGTCCGGTGAGGGTGGTGAGATCGACTCTGATATCGACGGTGCCCCGGTCGGATCCGGCTCTGGTGTTTCCTCTCCCGTGGAGCAGGTCGAGGAACACATCGGCCCGGATCTGGTCGATACTGCGAGGATCACCTTTGGTCTTCAAGGAGCGGGCGAGCCGGTTGATTCTTCGCATCGCCGCATTGGCATCCGCTGGGGGTAGATCCAAACCGAGCAGGTTGGCGGTGCCATCCTCGGTCAACTCCGAGATCACCCGACGCTCTCCCAGCTTCTCCTCATACCGTTCCTTGGCGGAGGCGGGGTCGATTGAGATGATCAACCGTTGCATCCGGGCCCGGAGTTGACCCGTGGTCTGCTCCGGAGCCCGCTCCAAGGCTCGATCACACACCTGTTGGGCCAGTTCCCGGGGGAGATGACCGGTCTGGTCGCAAAGGACCCGGGCCCGGGGAAGATCGATCAACCCGGCATGCAACGCCTCCCACACCACGGGGACACGTTCACAAAGCTGGAAAGCGAGATCGGTCTGGACCTCGGCGCTACGACGGGTCAAACACAAGGCGGCCCGCAGCTCAGAAACAGTGGTTTCGAAGACCTGATCGGGGTCGGGTTGATCACGATTCCCCAATTCATCGGTCGCTTCGGAGACCGCTTCGACATCGGCCAACAATTCGGCTTGGAGATGAGCGATCAACCGTGACCGGGCTTTAACCAATTCCACCCGGTCGAACCCGGACAAGGTCTCCCGGTCGACACTCGACAAGACCAGCATCAACATCAACCCGGGAGGGATCGTGCCCAAATCCACCGGCAAACCTTCACGCCCGGTCGAGATCAGAAGAGCGCATCTCCGTATCGAACATATGTTCGCTAACCTACCGGGCCCCTACGACAAATTCCATACCCCCGTGCCCCACTTTTCGGAGATTTTGGCCAGCCGAATCCGCCCGGGGCTAGAGGGCGATCATCACCACCGCGCTGAATATCGCGGTCAGGGCGGTCAGGGACCCCAACGTGATGAATGTGTAGTTGCGAAACTGGTCACGCAGAGTCTCCTGAAGTCGGTCGATCCGCTCGTCCATCAGATCGAACCGGGCCTCCATCCGATCGAACCTGCCGTCCAAACCACCGACGCGGGCGTCCAAGCCATCGAGCCGGCCCTCCACGCCGACGAGGCGGGTCGCGAGACCACCGAGATCCGACCTGAGGTCGGCAATGTCGGACCTCGTCAACAGCTCGCCGGTCGGCTGCGATTGAAAACGAGTCATCAGAGTCTCGGCATGCTCAGGGCCCAGCACCTCCTCGAGACGATTGTAGAGCGCCTGCCAGGCGATCTCGGATGAGCTCATGACGCGACTATGCCTGGCGCTTCCCCTTCATTCCAGCCTTCCGGAAATACCTCCCCACCCTCGGCGGTTGGCACCTATCGTGCTCGGACGAGCTGAGGACATTGCGGACCGAAACTGTCCGCATTAGCCCCTAGTTTCGATTCCCAACCGTCCTGAGGGATGATCGGGATTCGTCCTGCGGACCGATGAGTTCGGGCGACGCCGGCGGTCTGATAGCCAGGACGCTTCAAAACTGGAAGAGGAGAAACCCATGACGAACATCATCGAGGCGTCGGGTCTCGTCAAGCGTTACAAGGAGGTAACCGCTCTGGCGGGCCTCGACCTGGCGGTCCCGGAAGGCACCGTGCTCGGTCTGCTCGGCCCGAACGGTGCGGGCAAGACGACCGCGGTGTCGATCCTGGCGACTCTGTTAGAGCCCGACGAGGGCCACGCCGTCGTCGCCGGAGCGGACGTCCGAAAGAACCCAAAGGCGGTGCGTCGGCTCATCGGCCTCTCCGGTCAGTATGCGGCTGTCGACGAGCATCTGACCGGGTTCGAGAACCTGGACATGATCGGACGGCTCTATCACCTGGGCAAGCCCCGGTCCCGGGAACGTGCCCGTGAGCTCCTCGAGATTTTCGACCTGACCGAGGCCGGCGACCGGCCGGTCAAGACCTACTCCGGTGGCATGCGCCGCCGGCTCGACCTGGCCGGGGCAATAGTCGCGCAGCCCCCGGTGCTGTTTCTCGATGAGCCATCGTCGGGTCTCGACCCCAGAAGCCGGGTCGATCTGTGGGACACGATCCGCGATCTGGTCAGTGAGGGAGCCACCCTCCTTCTGACCACGCAGTACCTGGAGGAGGCCGATCAGCTCGCCGACGACATCGTCGTGATCGACCATGGGCGGGAGATCGCCCATGGCACCTCTGACGAGCTGAAGACCCAAGTCGGCGGGGAGCGGATCGAGGTCACCGTCGCCGAGCTCAGCCACGTGGCTGATGCCAAGGAGATCCTGACTTCCTTTGCGGTCGGCGAGATCCAAGTCGACCACCACAGCAGAGGTCTGACCGCACCGATCAGCGGTGGGGCCGAAGTTCTCACCCAGGCGCTGCGAGACCTCGATGCCCGAGGCGTCGTCGTCCAGGACGTCGGTCTCCGCCGCCCCACTCTCGACGACGTGTTCCTTGCCTTGACCGGCCACGTCGCAGAAGAAGAGGCGGAATCGAACGGTGGCCGCAAGGCGAAGAAACAAGAAGAGCTCGAGGAGGTGAATCGATGAGCCAGGTCATGACCGCCCTCGGCGATGGCGCAGTCGTCGCCAAGCGAAATGTCATCAAGATCAAGCGGGTCCCCGAGATCCTCGTGTTCGTGCTGCTGTCCCCGATCATGTTCGTTCTGCTGTTCGCCTTCGTGTTCGGAGGCGCCATCGACGTGGCTACCGGGGCACCGCCAGAGGTCTATCGCGAGTTCTTGATTGCCGGCATCCTGGCCCAAACCGTGATCTTCGGCGCCACCTTCACCGGGGCCGGGCTGGCCGACGACATGCAGAAGGGGATCATCGACCGGTTCCGGTCGCTCCCGATGGCAAGGTCGGCGGTGCTGGTGGGGCGGACTTCGAGCGACGTCGTCTACAACGCCCTCTCCGTCACGATCATGTCTCTGACCGGTCTTCTGGTCGGATGGGCGATCAGGACATCGTTCTTCGAGGCCGCGCTCGGTTTCGGTCTGCTGCTCCTGTTCGCCTATGCCTTTTCCTGGGTCATGGCCTACGTCGGGCTGCTGGTGCCGAGCGTGGAGGTGATCAACAACGCCTCCTTCATGGTGATCTTCCCGATCACTTTCGTGTCCAATGCGTTCGTCCCCCTGGAGACACTGCCCCCACCCCTCCAGACCTTCGCCGAATGGAACCCAGTGTCATCTTTGACTCAGGCGGTGCGTGAGCTGTTCGGGAACATCCCGGCACTAGCTCCCCCCAGAGGCCTGGCCGCTGCAGAACCCGGTCATCTACACCTTGATCTGGGTGGTGATCATCCTCGCCATCTTCGTCCCCCTGTCCATCCGGCAGTACAAGCGAGCTGCCCGCCGCTGACCCGGCCGTGGTCCCTCCGTGGATTTGAATCAGGGAATCCGATCGAGGAGGCGACATGGCGGAAGACGGCGGGTTCACCGAGAGGTTCGAGGAGCTCTCCCAGCGTGTCACGCACGCGGTCGGGAGACCGTGGGCATTTCTGGTCGCTTTGCTGGTCATCATCGTCTGGGCGGCGAGCGGGCCCCTCTTCGGGTTCGGCGATACTTGGCAGCTGGTCATCAACACCGGCACCACCATCGTCACCTTCCTCATGGTCTTCCTGATCCAGCAGACCCAGAACAAGGACAGCAAGGCGATGGAGCTGAAATTGAATGAGCTGGTCGCGGCGACCAAGGGCGCCAGCAACCGGCTGATCGACGTGGAGGCACTCTCTGAGGACGACCTGGACGTCCTCCATGGTTACTTCCGCCAGCTCGCCAGGCTGGCGAAACGGGACCAGGACCTGACCGAGTCGCACTCCCTCGAGGAGGCGGAGCGTCTCCACAGCGGCGAAGGCGAGAAGGGGCCCTAGCAAATCTCCCCCCTCCCCGCCTTCGGCGGTACTCCCCCCTACAGGGGGAGAAACGGGCGTCGGTAGCCTTCGAAGGTGGACAGGACGCACAGCACAGCGGAGGTGATCCTCGCCTCGATCACCGAGGCGGTGGCTTCAGGTGGGTCCCTCAAGGACGTGCTCACCAAGCTGGCGGAGACGGCCAAGGAGATATCCGGCGCCTCGTACGCGGCGATTGGCATCCCCGAACCGGAGGGCGATGCGTTCTCCGCCTTCATCCATGTCGGGATGAGCGACGAGCTCGTGGCCGAGATGGGCCCGCTGCCCAGGACCCACGGGATGCTCGATGCGATGCTCCACGATCCCGAGCCGCTTCGTCTGCCGGACATCAAGCAGGATCGAAGGTTCCGGGGATGGTGGCCCCGGGCTCACCCGCTGATGAGCTCCTTCCTCGGCGTCCCGATCGTCAGCGAGGGTGAGGTGATCGGTGCCTTCTACCTGACCGACAAGGTGGACGCGACCGAGTTCACCGAGGAGGACCAAGCGGGCATCGCCCTGCTCGCTTCCCATGCCGCAGCCGCCATAGAGACGGCAGAGATGTTCGAGGACTCGCGGTCGCTCGCGATGTCCGAGGAGCGGGAGCGCCTGGCCAGGGAGCTGCACGATGCCCTCAACCAGTCGTTGTTCAGTCTCACCCTCACTGCCAAGGCGGCATCCCGACACCTGACCACCGATCCGGAGCGAGCAGCTGAGGAGCTCAACGAGATCGCCCTTCTCTCCCGGCAGGCGATGACTGAACTGCGGGCGGTGGTGGAGGGTCTGAGGACGCCCGACGTGGACCGAGACGGTCTGCTCCCGGCCATTCGCAGCCTCGCCGACCTGCTCAGCCGGGTCCATCACATCGAGATCGAGGTCGTGGCCGATGGCGAGCCTGGGCTGGAGGGCAGAGCCGAGCACGAGGTGTTCCGCATCGTGCAGGAGGCGCTGACCAATGCGGTTCGGCACTCTGAGGCCGCCAAAGTCACCGTGTCGGTGGCCAATGGCGATGGGCTCGCGGTCACCATCAGAGACGACGGCCATGGCTTCGAGCCGGATGCCCGCAACTACCGGGGCAAGCGCCTCGGTCTCACCTCGATGCGAGAGCGGGCCTCGATGCTTGGCGGCAGGCTGAGCATCGATTCATCACCTGGCGCCGGCGCGACGGTTCGTCTCGAGGTGCCGTCGTGAGCGAGACGGTCAGGGTCATGATCGTCGACGACCACCCGGTGGTCCGGCGCGGTCTCCGGGCGTTCCTGGAGACGCAGCCGGGGATGGAGGTCGTGGGCGAGGCGGGTGACGGAAGACAGGCGATGCGCGAGCTGGCCACCGGTGAGCCCCATGTCGTCCTGCTCGACCTTCATCTCCCCGACTCATCCGGCTCCGAGCTGATCCCGGAGATGAGGAAGTGGAATCCCGAGGTCAAAGTGCTGGTCTTGACCGGGTTTGCCGACCGCAACGAGGTGGTGCCGGCCATACAGGCCGGAGCCGACGGATATCTTCTCAAGGACACCGATCCCGACCAGCTCGCCGACGCGATCAGGGAACTGGCCGGGGGCCGGACCGTCTATGCCCAGGAGGCAGCGGCAGCGCTGTCAGCCTTCGTCTCGGGTGGCGACCCCCACGAGGCGCTGTCGGACCTCACCGCAGGGAGCGCGAAGTACTGGCCGGCCTGGGTCAAGGCTGGTCCAACGCCCGGCTCGCTGAAGAGTTGTTCGTGTCGGAGAAGACCGTCAAGACCCATGTCTCTGCGGTGTTGAGAAAGCTCGGTCTCGACGACCGCACCCAGGCTGCCCTGTTCGCAGTGAAGAGCGGGCTGGTCCAGAGCTAGGTCCCGGGTCGGAGACCGAATCGGGCCGGGGACCGATGCCCCTGACCAGGCCGGCTCGTACCTTGGACCTATGAGCACCGCGATCATCACCGGCGGGTCACGGGGACTCGGGCGCGCCCTGGCGATCGGCCTCGCCGGAGAAGGCTGGGACCTCGTCATCGACGCCAGGGATCTGCCCGAGCTCGAATCGGCCGCCGTCGCCATCGACGATGCAGGACCGGGGACCGTCACCGCGATCGCCGGGGACGTCACTGACGCGGAGCACGCATCGAGGCTGGTGGAAGGTGCCGCAGCCAAAGGCGATCTACATCTTTTGGTCAACAACGCCAGCCTGCTCGGCCCCAGCCCTCAACCCCGGCTTGCCGACTATCCAATCGACGTGCTCGAACAGGTCGTAGCCACCAACCTCGTCGCTCCGCTGCGACTGATCCAGCAGGCGCTGCCCCATCTCCGAGAGACCGGTGGAACTGTGATGAACATCACCTCCGACGCCGCCCTCGAGGCCTACGAAGGATGGGGTGGCTACGGATCGTCCAAGGCGGCGCTGGAACAACTGTCCAAGGTCCTCGCCGCCGAGGAGCCCGAGATCGCGGTCTACTGGCTCGACCCCGGTGACATGAACACCAGGATGCATCAAGAGGCGTTCCCGGGAGAGGACATCTCCGATCGGGCCCTCCCCGAGTCACGGGTCCCTGGGCTGCTGCGTCTCCTCGAGGGCGGGTACCCGAGCGGCCGATATCAGGCCGAGGATCTCCTCGCGGAGGGGGTCAAGACGTGACCGCTCCAGCAGTGCTGCGACCGGCTGACGATCTCGACGGGTTCTCGATCCCACCCGAGCTGGAGGCATCCCGGCCGCCAGAGAGGCGCGGCCTCAAACGAGACCAGGTGCGTCTGATGGTCACTGGCCAAGACGGGATCCGACATCGCGTCTTTCAGGATCTGGCATCGGAGCTGAGGTCAGGCGACCTGTTGGTCGTCAACAACTCGGCCACCCTGCCTGCGTCTGTCGTCGTCGATGGCGACCTCGTGGTCCATTTCTCGACACTGATCCCCGGCGACCTCCACGTCGTCGAGCTGCGAACGCTGTCCGGTGCCACCTCGCTGCCCTACCACGAGACACGGGCCGGTGAGTTGAGACTTCCCGGCGGCGGATTGATCGATCTGCTCACGCCCTACCCCGCCGCCGCCAGGGCTGGACGTCTCTGGCTCGCCCGCGTCGACCTACCCGCAGCATTGACCGAATACCTGGCGACATGGGGACGGCCCATCCGCTACCGGCACACCGACGCTCCCTACCCGCTCGAGGCCTATCAAACGATCTTCGCCCGAATCCCGGGGTCGGCCGAGATGCCCAGCGCGGGTCGGCCATTCACCGAACACCTGGTGACATCACTGGTGACCAGCGGCATCTCTGTGGCCCCTCTCACGCTGCACACCGGTGTCTCCTCGCTCGAGGCTGGAGAAGACCCCTACCCGGAGTGGTTCGAAGTTCCGGCGACCACCGCCGCTCTGGTCAATCACACCCGGTCCAACGGGGGAAGAGTGATCGCGGTGGGCACCACGGTGGTGCGCGCCCTCGAGTCGACGGTCGATGCGCGGGGCGTGTCTCATCCCGGCAGCACGTGGACCGAGCTCGTCATCGGCCGTGACCATGAGATGGGTGTTGTCGACGGGCTGATCACGGGCTGGCACGAGCCGGCCTCGACCCACCTCGACCTGCTCGAATCGGTCGCCGGGCGCCCTCTCCTCGTCGAGAGCTACCAAAGCGCCCTGGAAGCCGGGTATCTATGGCACGAATTCGGTGACAGCCACCTGATCTTGCCGGGTTAGATCTCGCCCAGGGCCCAACGCAGCCCGTTCCTGGCGGATTCGGCCGACACACCTTCGGCCACCGCAGCGAGCGCTCCTCGCCACGCCCCCACCAGTGCCGGGGCGGCCCCAACACCTTCGGGTGGGAGCAACGGGACGATGGCCACCGAGATGGCGTCGGCCTGCGGGTCGAGTGCCTGCTCGGAGAGAATCCGCGCCACCCCGAATCGGACCGCCGCGTCGAAGACCACTAGAAGTGACGTCGTCACCACCCCTCTACCCGTGGACCCGACAGCCGCGGCTGCCCCCTCCATGCGCTCTGTCATGCGCCGCTCCATCTCCTCCCGAATCACGACATAGAGACCTTCCTTCGACCCGAAGTGGTGATAGAGCGATCCCGTGGTCACACCCGCGTCCCTGGCCACGTCGACGACATTCACCCTGTCCCTGCCCTCGGATTCGAACCGTCGTATCGCCGCCTCGATGAGCCGAGCCGGGGCAGAGCCAGGTATGGGCACGGGGTAAGGCACGTCCATCACCATAACTGATTGACGGAGGAACGTAAGTGCTTTATGCTCGCCTGATGAAACTCACCTTTCTCTATCACCCGGTGTCGGATCTGAAGCAAGCGGTCGGCTTCTATCGAGATGTGCTGGGGTTGGACGAGGCGTGGCGGATGGGTGATGACACGGCCGCAATGCAGATACCAGGGTCAGAAGTGCTGATCATGCTGGATGTGGGGCCGGACGCCGACGCCGGGCCCAGCGGTTTCTTCGAAGTCGACGATGTCGACGAGTTCTGGCAGTCCCTGCCGGAGACGGTGACGAGGATCACCCCACCCCAGGACCTCGACCCGATCCGCTACGCAGCTGTCGCCGACCCCGGTGGCAACCTCATCCGCGTCTTCACAGAGCTCGAGCCGAGTAGCTGAGTCGAGAAGCCTCAGCCGGTGCCGGCGCTGACCCCGATACGGGCGAAAGGCTCGGTGGAGAAGATAACCTCGATCGGGACCTCGAAATACTCGGCGATCTTCAACGCCAGGAACAGGCTCGGGCTGTACTCACCTCGCTCCAGATAGCCGATCGTCTGATAGTGGACCCCGAGCGCCTCGCTGAGCTGGCGGCGGGACACACCCCGCTCGACCCTGAGCATGGCGATGCGATTGTGAACGGCCTCGGTCATCTGACCCACTGGAGCGCCTGCTCCTTGGCCGCCTGGACTTGCGAGCCGGATTGACGGCGCGCCATCCGGCGCACCACGACCGGGGCGATCAGGCTCCCGGCCACCGCCCATGCGGAGAGGACCAGCACCGTCTCCAGGGTTCGCCACGAGCCGCCAATCTCCAGGGCCGCGGCCGAATCGGGGAGAAACGCCGAGCGCATGCCCAACCCCACCCAGTACATCGGGAACATCTGCGACACGGTCTGAACCCATCCCCAGAGGTCCTGGATGGGGAAGAAGATCCCCGAGATGCCGACCAAGACGAGCACCGGGAGCATGCCCCAGGTGCCCACCTTCTGCACGCTCGGCGCCAGGGAACCGATGATGATCCCGATCGGCAGTGTCGCCCAAAGGCCGAGGAGGGTGACCCAAACCACTGTCGCCCACCCTTGCGCCCCGTTCTGCATCAGTCCATCGAACAGAATCGCCCCCGGGATGAGGATGATGAGGAAGGAGGGGATGATGCTGAGGACGTTGAGGACGACGTGACCGGTCACGTGGCCGACGACGCCATGGGGCACGGCCTTCGCCCTGAGCAGGGTCCCGTCCTCACGCTCCATGGCCAGGGCATAGGCGGGACCGATGATCAGACTGAACACCAGCAGGCCCCCCAACATGCTGGGCAGGACGACCGTCGGGTAGGAGAGCGACGTCCCTTCGACCTCTGTGTTCCGGTTGAACCACAGGTACACCAGGACCAACCCCGACATGAACAAGTAGAAGCCCTGGTCCTGGGGGCTCTGCAGACTGAGTTTGAACTCGGTCCACCCCCTGCCCACACCGGTCTTGATCGCATGGGTGGTGAGGTTCATCGGCTCAACTCCTCGAAGGCGGTCGCCCCAGGTTCGAGCTGACCCGACTCGTATTGGTTGACCATGGCGATGTAGGTGTCTTCCAGGGTGGCGCGGCGCACCTCGAGGTCGGTGACATCGTCGTACTGCCCGAGCAGCTCGCGGACGAATGCGGTCGGGTCCGGGGTGGCATGGACGAAATGCTCACCGGCACGAGACCAGCGAACTTGCGCGTCGCGGGTCACCTGGCGGGCAAGCTCCTCGGCGCTGCCATCGGCCACGATGCGTCCGCCGGCCAGGATGAGGATGCGGTCAGCGAGCTTCTCCGCCTCATCGAGGTCGTGCGTGGTGAGGAGGACCGTTGTGTCCTCCAGGTCGGTGAGCCGATGGATCAGATCGTGGAAGTCACGTTTCGCCTGCGGATCGAAACCTGCAGTCGGCTCGTCGAGGAAGAGGAGCTCCGGCCGCCCGATGATGCCCACGGCCACGTCGAGGCGCCGTCGCTCCCCTCCCGAAAGCGTCCGTATCTTCTGGTCGGCCTGCTCCTCGATTCCCACCAGCTTGATCAGATCTTCCACGTCGTAGGGCCGAGAGCGAGACGGGGTGGAGTAGGGCTGGTAGTACCGACCCAAATAGTCGAGGAGGAGCCGTGGGCTCCACCTGGCGTGATCCCGCCACGACTGGAGCACCACCCCGACCCGTGCTCGCCAGTCTTCGTCGGCAGACGCGGGATCCACGCCGAGGACCTCCACGTCGCCGGCCGACCTCAATCGGAAGCCCTCGAGGATCTCGATGGTGGTGGTCTTCCCGGCACCGTTCGGGCCGAGCAGCGTGACGACTTCTCCCAGGTGAATGTCGAAGCTCACCCCGTCGAGCACGTCGGTGGTGCCATAACGCATCCGCAGATCGCGAACCCCGACCACTATCTCACTGCTACCAGCTGTCATGTCTGTGTGGCTTTTCGTACCGCTTCAAATACGAACCATAGCATTGCTACTATGACGTCGTCAACAGGTCGAGCTGGCCTAGCCGAACTTGGTCTTGGGCCGCTCCTGGAGCACCTCATCGAGATAGATGTCGGTCTTCTCGTTGTAGAAAGACATCAGACCTGCGATCCGCTCCGACTCCGGCAGCGGGTTGTCATAGCCCCAGACGATGTCCTCATAGACAGTGTCGCCGACGGTCAGGGTCCAGTAACGGGCGGTCCCCTTGTAGGGGCAGGCGGTGGCCCGACCGGTCGGGGTGAGCAGGTCCATGCGCACGTCCAACGGCGGGATGTAATAGCGGGCGGGGAGACCGGTCTCGAACAGGAATTGGCCTTCGGTGGTATCGGCCACGGTGACCCCGCTGATCTCGACCCGCACCCGGCGACTCGAAGGGACGATGTCGATTCGGGTGTAGGGGTCACGGGCGTGGACGAAGACCTCCTCGTCCTCCTCGAACCAGTGGTCCATCGTCCTCCAGACGAACACGTAATGGTCCACGCATTCGGGGATGGTGGAGTCGTGGAGGGCGTAGGCCTCCCCAGTCGAATCCCCCGCCTCGACCACGTACTGGGTTGCATCTCCCCGGCTCGGAGATCGCTTGACGAAGCCGGTCGGTGTCAAGAGCTCGGTGCGCACGTCGTCTGCGGGAAAGTAGTACGTGGGGAAGTAGGGCACTTCCCATACGAGGAGTGGTCTGGTCGAATCTGCCACGACCTCCCCGCCCAGGACCACCCGGACCCGTTTCGAGCTCGTCTCCACCCGGACGCGACCGCTCTCGCTCATCAACCAGGGCAACCATCGCTTTCGGAGCCGGATTCCCGACTCAGGCGGGGAGAGAGGCCAGGTGGGTGGTCCGGGCCAATTCAGCCGACTCCCAGTAGGCAGCGAGACGGCCAGACAGCGCCGCCGGGCGCTCTGCATAGATACGGCGGCCGAGGATTCGGGAGGCGGTCTGGAGATCCCCGCGGCGTTGTTCGGCCAAGGCCCCCATCAGCGACCGCTCCAGGGGGTTGGGGCAGAGGTCCGGGCGATCGGCCAGGATCTGGAGCAGTTCGGCGAGGTCGTGATCCTGGCCGAGGAGCTCGGAGATCCGATCGAGCGTGATCGCCATCCCGAGCATCACCTCAGGCCAGATCGGGGTCAGGATCTCCATCTGGTGCTTGAGGAACTTCACCCGCTTCCGCCAAAGGTGAAACGACGCCGGCGTCCGTTCCCGGTAAGCCGTCACCATCTCGGCCCGTCCGCGGGCGTGGGTCGATCTGAGACCCGGACCAACCGCCCGGTAGTCGTTGCGGACCCCAATGCCATATACCGAGCGGGCGTCGGGGTCGGTGGGCCAGGACTCGTAGCGGCTTCGGGCCTTCTCCAGGTTGGAGACCACCCGCGGAATGACCGCAGGGTCTTCCATGACCCGCTCCTCGAGCCGGTCACGGCGGACAGCCAAACGCTCGACCATCTCGTCGAAGGTGCCCGGCGCGAGCAACGGCCGATATATATCGCGGATGTCCTCGGCTCCGTTGACCAGCACGGCCGAGGTGCGGACCTCCGAGAGAAGTCTGGCGGTGTCCCGCATCCATCGGTTCTCGAATCCGTAAACCTGCTCGCCGAGCTCATATCGGATCAGGCGGAGGAGTGCCCTGATCCGCTTCGTCGACTTGCGAGCGGTGTGAACAGCTTCCCGGAACATCTCTTCGCCGTCGTAGAAAACCGAGATCGCCTCGTCGATGGCCCCGACACCGAGGCGCTTCAAACCGGGGCCGAGAGACTCGCCGGAGTGCAACCGGAAGGAGGGCAAGGCGAGCACCACACCGTCAACCAGGCGGTCCGCGCCCTGAATCACAGTCACCGGGCCAGCGTAATGTTGGGTGGGTTGAGATCCGCGGGTCTTCTCCCTTATCGCCTCGACGGCGAGTGGCAGTTCCTCGTCGCCCATCCCGGGGGGCCCTTTTTCGCCCGACGGGACAATGGCTGGTGGTCCATCGCCAAGGGGATCGTCGAGGCCGACGAGAGTGACATCGATGCTGCCGCCCGTGAATTCGAAGAAGAGACCGGCTGGCGGGCACCAGCTCAGCCATGGATCGAGCTGGGAGAGACCACGCTCAAATCCCGCAAGGTCGTCGTCGCCTATGCGGTGGAGGCAGACTTCGATCCGGACACCCTCGCCTCGAACATGATCCTGATCGGCGGTCGCAGATTCCCCGAGATCGACCGGGTCGTGTGGATGAGCGCCGAGCAGGCGCGGGTGAAACTGAACCCGGCACAGGCGGTGTTCATCGACCGGGCGATCTCACATCTCGAAGACGCCCGGAACAATGTCGGCTAGAGGGCGATTGACTGGGTCATGACCGAAGAAAGAGAGCGCATGGCAGACATGCCGCACACAGACGCCGAATGGCGGGAGAAGCTCACGCCCGAGCAGTACCAGGTGCTGCGTGAGGCAGGCACCGAACGCGCCTTCACCGGCAAGTATTGGGCGACGAAGTCCGATGGCACCTACCGGTGCGCCGGATGCGGTGAGGAGCTGTTCTCCAGCGACACCAAGTACGACTCACGTTCGGGATGGCCGAGCTTCTATCAGGCACTCGAGCCGGAGCGGATCGAGGAATCACGGGACGTCTCCCACGGGATGGTTCGCACTGAGGTGAAATGCGCCAACTGCGGCGGCCATCTCGGCCACCTGTTCGAGGATGGGCCCAACCCGACCGGGCTTCGCTACTGCATCAACTCGGCCGCACTCGATCTCGATACTATCGAGTAGTCAGCCACCTTCCCCCTGGCTCTGCCGCATTCGGTCGAGCAGCTCTACCAGATCTCGCTCCCGGGCGCTGACCGGGACGTCGACCAACGCGAGGCGGCCCGAGAGCATCCCGTCGGTAGCGTCGGGGTCGGTCTCGATGCCGGGGAGCATCTTGAGCACGCGTCTGTTCCAGGGCTCGATGGAGAAGTGGAGCGACTCGATGCCGGCGGCCCGGGCCGATGCGGCCAAGGCGTCGAACAGGGCCCGCCCCAGACCTCTGCGTTGGAATCGGTCCACGACCGTGATCGCTATCTCTGCCCCGCCGACGTCGTCCACGATGTAACGGCCGACGCCGGCCGGCTCGTCGTCGATGGTGGCGCCCCAAGCAACATGGCTCACCTGGTTGACATCGGTGAGATAGCGCAGCTCTGCTGCACTCAAGTTGGATATGCCTGAGCCAAACCGGGCGAACCTGCTCTGGGGCGACATCTGGCCCAATCCGGCGACGATCAGCCCCTGGTCGGCAGGACCGATCGGTCTCAGATGGGCCGTCGTCCCGTCACGCAGCATGACTGGAACGACCGGTTGTCGTTGATTTTCATTGGTCATTTGGCAGGTGCTTGCAATAGCAAGCATACCGCGAGCACCCGGGTATGCCGATGACCGGGGCAGGCCCCCAGGTAACTTCCCCATCTATGGCGAGGCGACGCACGGCCACGGCCACATCTCATTTCGGCTCAGGGAAGCGCGAGTCCCACGACTCGACGTCGTTCTACGACCGATTCGCCGCGCCGGTCATCTCGCCCGACGAACGGGTCGAGCCGCCGGTGGCGGTCGACGTCATCTGGCACGCCGATGCCAGAGAGATCACAAACGCAATGGTGGCGGACCGATCGGTGGCATTGGTGGTCACCTCACCGCCCTATTTCGCCGGCAAGGAGTACGAGACCGACCTGGCCGCTGGTCACGTCCCCTCCTCCTACGTCGAGTATCTCGAGATGTTGCACGACGCCTTCGCCACTTGCCTCAGCAAGCTCGAGCCCGGGGGACGGATGGCCATCAACGTGGCCAATCTGGGACGCAAGCCGTATCGGTCGTTGTCGGCTGACGTCATCTCGATACTCCAGGACGATCTCGGGATGCTGATGCGGGGCGAGATCATCTGGCAGAAGGCCAAGGGAGCAGGTGGGAGCTGTGCCTGGGGCTCGTTCCGCTCCCCGCAGAACCCGGTCCTGCGCGATGTCACCGAGCGAGTCATCGTCGCTTCCAAGGGTCGGTTCGACCGCGCCCTCAAGAGGACGAGACGGGAGGCGGAGGGCAAGCCGCATCAGGCCACGATCCTCACCGACGAATTCCTCGAAGCAACGCTCGACATCTGGGAGATCCCCTCCGAGAGCGCCCGGCGGATCGGGCACCCCGCCCCATTCCCGATCGCCCTGCCCCGGCGCCTCATCGAGCTATACACCTACGAGGGAGACCTCGTCCTCGATCCGTTCATGGGATCGGGGACTACCGCGGTCGCCGCGGTCCGCACCGGTCGTCACTATGTCGGAATCGAGACCGAGGCCGATTACATCGAACTGGCCCGCGCCCGCATCGCCGAGGAGGTCGGATGAAGATCCTCGCCGTGTGCGCGGGCAACATATGCCGGTCACCGGCCGCCGAGGCCGCAATCCGGGAGGCGGCGGCTGAAGCCGGCATCGAAGTCGAGACTGACTCGGCCGGGACAGGCGCTTGGCACATCGGCCAGCCCCCGCACCCAGAAGGTGTGGCCGCCGGCGCCCGCGCCGGGCTCGACATCCAAGGCAGGGCCAGGAAGGTCACGAAGACCGACTTCGAGCGATTCGACATCATCCTGGCCATGGACCGGTCCAATCTCCGCGACCTCCATGAGATGGCGCCGTCACGAGAGGCGCAGGCCAGAGCCAGGCTGTTCCGCACCTACGACGCCGCGGCGACCTCCGACGAGGTACCGGATCCTTGGGGTGGCCCCGAAGCGGGCTACGACGAGACGGTCCGCATAGTCCGGGCGGCGGCGCATGGTCTCATCGCCGAGCTGCGCGACCTCGCCGCCAGAGATCGAGAGTCCAGCACGGCCTGACTACCGGGCGTGGAGGATGCGATATCCCTCCAGGAAGAATTCCATCGCCACCCGGATCTGATCCTCGGCTTCGAGCAGTGTGGTGAAGGGCAGGCTGGCCCCGTTGAAATTGCGGTCGTTCCAGAAAGGATCGTCCCGGTCGATCTCAGTCCAGGCGGAAACGTAGAGATACGGCTCGAGGTGGCCTTGGTCCCCGGGCGATGCCCCATAGCTGGCCCGACGCCCCTGGTCCTCGCTGCCCATCTCGATCGCCGGGTCGAAGTGCTCCGGCCACAACTGGACTTCTGAAACGTCGTCCGAGACGCTCCCATGACCTCTGAGCTGCTCGAGGACCTCGGATCCAAACCCGAACCACTCACCCAATGCCGTGGCCGGGCGCTCCTCGACCTTGAGAGGTCGATCTGGGTCCATCGCCGGCAGGGGGTCCTTGAAATCGGTGAACCAGCCGACGTCGTAAGAGTGGCCAAAGAACTCGGCGGCGGCCCGGATCGTGGTTATTGCCTGGGTGGCGACGTTTCCATTCGTTTCCTGAACGAGGAGGTTCCCCTCGACCCGTGACACCCGGCCGTCGTATTTCGGCGTCCCGAAGCCTCCCGGCGTCGCCCGCAACCCCATCCTCTCCTCCATGGCGTAGCGGGCCGGGGCGAGGGCGTAGAAGGCGAGCTGGTGGAGCTGGTCGCGGGTGAACTGAAAATCGTCCGGTAGGGGCCCGACCCTCACACCGAGCTCCCCACTCCGCTCGGCTTGCGCCAGAAAGTGGCCAGTTGCCCGGCGGCGACCAGCAAGCCGGCGCCGATAATGGCGAGACCGACCCATCCGTCGAGGTTCCCGGCGATGCCGAGCGCCTCGTCGACCGAGTAACGGCCCGGACCGACAATGGCGAGAACCACCCCGATCACCGACAGGGTGGCCACGTACTCCCAACCCTCGTCGGGTCGGTGGAAGTTGAAGAAGCCGGCAAAACGGTGGATTGCCCAGAAGGCCACGAACATGGTCGCCACGAGCCCGGCGGCCGCGACCGACGTGAGCAGCCCGGCGATCAAGGCCAGCCCGATGGCGATCTCGTTCAGGGCTGAGATGCGGGCGTTGAGCTCTGGCGATTTGAAGCCCTTGGAGGCGAACCACTTGGCGGTGCCTGCCTGCGTCCTACCGTGATTGACCCCGTGGGCGATGATCACGACCGCTGCCCAGAGCCGCAACAGCAACAGGGCGACGTCGATAGCCGTCATGCTTCCTCCTAAGGAACGGTTCGCCTTTTCCTTGTCGACCCAACGCCATACACGGCGCTACTCACCTCAGGTAACCATAGGATTGCCGCCTCTGTGTCTACGGTTGCCGCGCCATGAAGAGTTGGGCCGAGGGTTTGGCCGCGTTGGGAATCACGCTCGTGCTCGGGCTGGGCCTCTGGTTGTTCAGCGGGCGCCCAATCGGGTCCGGCACCACCGAGCCGGCCGCCAACGTCGCGTTTGACAGCGAAGCCGCAGCCCGTGGGGAGGCCCTCGCCGCGGCGACCGGATGCCTCGCCTGTCACAACATCGACGGGACCTCCGGCACCGGGCCGGGCTGGCAGGGTCTGGCCGGCTCTGAAGTCGCGCTGGAGGGCGGCGAGACGGTGATCGCCGACGACAACTACTTGTTCAACTCGATCGTCGATCCGACTTCACAGATCGTGGCCGGGTTCGAGGCGGTCATGCCCACCACCTACGCCGACAGTCTCAGTGAGCCCGAGATCAACGATCTGGTCGAGTACATCAAGTCGCTCCGCTGACGCCGAGCCGTTCTACGTCTTACGTCATACGTTTTACGCGGAATATGACACTACTCGACTCAGGTTGTACCATTCCAACACACTCAACCTGATCTCGGAGGATCTTTCGACATGGCACGTGCAGTAGGCATCGATCTCGGCACCACCAACAGTGTCATCGCGGTGCTGGAAGGTGGCGACCCGACCATCATCCCCAACGCCGAAGGCGGCCGGACCACACCGTCCGTCGTCTCTTTCAAGGACGGGGAGGTCCTGGTGGGCGAGGTGGCCAAACGGCAGGCGATCACGAACCCCGACCAGACCGTGCGCTCGGTCAAGCGCCACATGGGCACCGACTGGTCGATCGAGGTCGACGGCAAGAAGCTGACCTCGCAAGAGATCTCGGCCCGCATCCTGATGAAGCTGAAGCGCGACGCCGAGTCGTATCTCGGCGACACAGTGAACGATGCGGTGATCACCGTCCCGGCCTACTTCAACGACGCCCAGCGTCAGGCCACCAAGGAGGCCGGCCAGATCGCCGGCCTCAACGTCCTTCGCATCATCAACGAGCCCACCGCGGCCTCACTGGCCTACGGGCTCGACAAGGAATCCACCGATCACACCATCCTTGTCTTCGACCTGGGCGGCGGGACCTTCGACGTCTCCGTGCTCGAGATCGGCGAGGGAGTGTTCGAGGTCAAGGCGACGTCGGGTGACACTCAGCTGGGTGGTGACGACTGGGACCAGAAAGTGATCGACTGGCTGGTCGAAGGCTTCAAGAACGACCACGGAGTCGACCTGGGCAAGGACCGGATGGCCCTGCAGCGTCTCAAGGAGGCAGCGGAGAAGGCCAAGATCGAGCTGTCCTCCGTCGCGGAGACCGAGGTGAACCTGCCCTTCATCACCGCCACCTCCGAGGGCCCACTCCACCTCCAGCGCAAGCTCACCCGCTCCGAGTTCCAGAAGCTCACCGAGGAGCTGCTCGAGCGCACCAGACGCCCTTTCGAAGCCGCGATCAAGGACTCCGGGATCTCGGTGAGCGACATCGATCACATCGTGCTGGTCGGTGGGTCGACCCGAATGCCCGCGGTCCAGGAGCTGGTCAAGGAGCTCACCGGAAAGGACCCGCACCGCGGTGTGAACCCTGACGAGGTGGTTGCGGCCGGCGCCGCCATCCAGGCCGGTGTGCTGAAGGGTGACGTGAAGGACATCCTCCTGCTCGACGTGACGCCGCTGACTCTTGGCATCGAGACCAAGGGCGGCGTGATGACCCGGATGATCGAACGCAACACCACCATCCCCACCAAGCGGTCGGAGATCTTCACCACCGCCGAGAACAACCAGCCCGAGGTCGAGATCAACGTCCTCCAGGGCGAGCGGACGATGGTCAACGACAACAAGAGCCTCGGGAAGTTCCGGCTCACCGGGATCCCGCCCGCCCCGATGGGTGTGCCTCAGATCGAGGTCACCTTCGACATCGATGCCAATGGGATCGTCAACGTCCACGCCAAGGACCTCGCCACGGGCAAGAAGCAGACGATGACCATCACCGGTGGCACCGCACTGGCTCAAGACGACATCGACCGCATGGTCAAGGACGCCGAGGCATACGCCGAAGAGGACGCCAAGCGGCGCGAGGCGGTCGAGACCCGAAACCAGGCAGACCAGTTGGTTCATCAGACCGAGAAGCTCCTCGAAGAGCAGGCCGAGAACATGAATGACGAGGAGAAGTCTGGTGTCGAGACTGCGCTCGGCGCCCTCCGGCTCACCCTGGAGAACGAGGGCGCCGAGACCGGCGAGATCAGATCCAAGATGGACGAGCTCATCCAGGCCAGCCAAGCCATGGCCACCCGTCTCTATGAGCAGGCGGCCCAACAGAGCCAGGCAGCCGCGGGCGGAGAGGGTGAAGCGGCAGCAGATGACGACGACGTCGTCGAGGCAGAGATCATCGAGGATGATGACGAGGACGCCTGAGGCGTCCTCGTCATCAGTTCTAGGTTCTAGGTCATAGGTTTTAGGTATGACAGAGCAAACGCCGGAGGTCGTCGAGGCCGAAATGGTCGAGGCCCGGAGACCGGTAGACGCGGCCGCCCTTGGCATCGATCTCCCCGATGAGCCGGGGGAGGCAATCGAGGTCCTGCTCGCCCATCTCGAAGAGTCGAGAGATGAAGCCACGTCCTACCTCGACGACCTGAAAAGAGTGGCCGCAGACTTCGACAACTACCGGAAGCGCACCACCCGCGAGCAAGCCACGATGATCGACCGCGCGGCCGAGCGAGTGGTTCGCGAGCTGATGCCGGTGCTGGACAGCTTCGATGCTGCCCTGTCGACGGAGCCCTCGACCGACACCGAGAGACAGCTCCTCTCCGGCCTGATCAACACTCGCGAGCAATTGCTCGCCGCCTTGGAGCGCGAGGGCCTGGAAGTGGTGCCAACTGTGGGAGAGCCATTCGACCCCGAGATCCATGAGCCGGCAGGCGCCCCGGCGGGCAACAACGATCTAGTCGTGTCGGATGAGTTGCGACGTGGCTATCGGCTGCGCGGCCGGGTTCTCCGGCCCGCCATGGTCATGCTGGAAGCACGAGAGTGAACCGGGACTGGGTAGACAAGGACTTCTACGAGATCCTCGGTGTCGCGCCCGAGGCCACCGCCGACGAGATCAAGAAGGCCTATCGGAAGCTGGCGCAGAAGTTCCACCCCGACGCCAATCCGGATGACGCCAGCGCCGAGGAGAAGTTCAAGGAGATCTCCGAGGCATACGCAACTTTGTCCAACGCCGAGCAGCGCAAGGAATACGACCAGGTGCGCCGGATGGTCGAGACCGGGGGATTCGCCGGCTATGGCGGGTCTGGAGGCGGCTTCGGCGGCCAGCAGGTCCGGGTCGAGGACCTCTCCGATCTCCTCGGCGGCCTGGGGGGGATCGGTGATCTCTTCGGGTTCGGCTCCCGGGGCAGGAACGGCCCGGCCAAGGGAGCGGATGTCCACGCCGATCTCACCATCCCGTTCGACGACGCGGTGAAGGGCCTGACCACGACACTGAGTGTCCGTGGCGCCACTACCTGCTCCCACTGCGGGGGCAACGGAGCCGAACCGGGATCCACCGTTACCACCTGCCCCACCTGCGGCGGGCAGGGTGTAGTTGCCCAGAACCAGGGCTTCTTCTCCTTCTCCCAGCCTTGCCCACAATGCCGCGGGGCGGGCCGGCTGATCGAGACGCCGTGCAAGGTATGCCGGGGCACGGGATCGGAGACCAGGACCCGCCAGGTCAAGGTGCGGATCCCTCCCGGCGTCCAGGATGGCAACACGCTTCGCATCCCGGGCAAGGGCGCCCCCGGGCGCAACAGCGGGCCCAGCGGGGATCTCCTCGTGAAGGTCAACGTCGCCGCCAGCCGGACCTTCGGGCGCAAGGGCAACGACCTCACCCTCACCGTCCCCATCACCTACACCGAGGCGACGCTCGGAACCAAGCTCGAAGTGCCCACGCTCAACGGCGCGGTCAAGCTCAAGGTCCCTTCCGGCACCCCGTCCGGGAAGACGTTTCGGGTGCGGGGGAAGGGGGTTACCCCGGATCGAGGGCGCACCGGCGACCTCCTGGTGACCGTTCAGGTGGCCGTTCCCTCCAAGGTCTCCAAAGAGGAGAAGAAACTGCTCGAGGACCTGGCGCAGGTGGAATCCGACGACGTCCGCTCCCATCTGAGAACATGAGGCTGACATGACCGAGACCAGAAGGGCCGTGTTCGTCATCTCGGTCGCGGCCGAGCTCGCCGGGATGCACCCACAGACTCTGCGCATCTACGAGCGCAAGGGTCTGCTCGAGCCGGCGCGGACCCCAGGTGGCACCCGCCGCTATTCGCAGGAGGACATCGAGCGTCTCCAGCTCATTCAGGAGCTGACGAGCCAGGGTCTCAACCTCGAAGGGGTGCGCCGCGTCCTCGCCCTGCAGGAAGAGAACCGAACGCTGAAGCGGAAAGTGGACAAACTGCGGGACAAGGTCGAGGACCTCGAGGAGGAGATGGAGCGCACGGTGGAAGCGGTGCACCGCTCCTACCGGCACGACATCGTCCTACGTTCCCAACTTCGCCCGGTCATCGGGGACGAGGATCGCTGATGGCGGACTCGTTCCAGGGCCCGGTTCGCGTCCTCGGCGGTGACGATGGCATTCTCCTCACCACAGGTTCAGCCGACCTCGTCACCGATGCCGAGATGGGGGGCTGGAAAGGCACACTGGAGACATTGCGAGGCACAGCAGTGGCCGGAAAAGCCCTGGTGGTAGAGCTCGAGATACCGGGCAACGGCAAAGGCCGCGCCCAACTGACCCCGGAAGGCATCAACGGCGAGAAAGCCATCTCCGCGGTGGTCAGTCTCGGCCCCTCCTTCTTCTAGAACAGTCGTTTTGGCGCAGATCTCCGCGCCAGAATGGTTCGCAATGGGGGCCGCCGCCGACTGTGAGGCCATCGGGGCCGGGTTCCTCGGTCAGCCAGTCAATGCCCTGACCACCCTCGGGTTCGTCGTTGCCGGGATCGTGGTCATGGCTCGCCGACGGGAGATGACCTGGATCGGGGTCGGTCTCATCGCCACCGGGATCGGGTCGTTTCTCTTCCACGGGCAGATGCCGCCAGGCAATGAGTGGGCCCACGACGTCACCCTGGCCTGGCTCGTCGTCCTGATCGGGGGATGGGGAACGAGCTGGGAACGACTCACTCATCTCCCGGGTTTGGCCGCCCTGGGCGTGATCATGGCCCTGATCCCGGTCCTCGCCGACCCCCTCACCATCGCTCTGACTCTCCTCGCCCTCATCTCGATCCTGCGCCGGGACCGTTCCCCGACAACCGTGGCGCCATTGCTCCTCCTCGCCGGCGTCGCCATCTTTGGCCGGCTCGGTGCCACTGGTGGACCGCTCTGTGAACCGGAGTCGCTCCTGCAACCCCACGGCATCTGGCACCTCGGGGCTGCCACCGCGGTGACCTGGTGGGCCCTGGCTAGGGTCGACGTTCGGGCGCAAAGGAGTTCGGGATGATCCAGGAGTTCAAGGATTTCATCAACAGAGGAAATCTGGTCGACATCGCCGTCGCCTTCGTGATGGGTCTCGCGTTCGCCGCGGTAATCACCAGCCTCACCAACGACGTCATAAACCCGATCGTCGGCAAGATCTTCAACGTCGAGGACCTGGCCGGCTGGACCGTATGGGACGTCAGGCTCGGAGCTTTCCTGGCGGCCATCCTCAACTTCCTGATCGTTGGCGTCGTGATGTTCCTGGTGATCAAGGCCTACAACCGGATGCGAGACACCGCCGAAGAGACCGAGGAGCCGACCGAGGAAGTGATGCTGCTCCGCGAGATCCGCGACGGGATCACGACCAGCTAGCGCAACTTTTCCCTTGCAGCGTTGATTTCCCGGTTATACCGGGTAGTATGCAGGGCATGGTACCCAAGAGTGCCGGACAGAGCCGCAGCACTGGGCAGGACCGCACGACGCAGCTGCTCCACGGGGTCCTCGACATGTGCCTCATGTCGATCATCGATGAGGAAGCGTCCTATGGCTACGAGATGGTCAGGAAGCTCCGCGACCGGGGTCTCGACCTGGCCAGTGAAGGCTCGATCTACCCCCTTCTTTCCCGTCTCCAGAAACAGGGAATGATCGAGGGCTATCTCGTCCAGAGCAGCGAGGGGCCGGCTCGCAAGTACTACCGAATGTCGAAGCCGGGGCAGCACGCGCTCGACCAGTGGCGAGACGATTGGGCTGGATTCAAAGCATCGGTGGACGAGGTGCTCAATGGAGGCCCCCATGACCGATGACAGGGCCGTCCTGGACCGAATCGAGCGCTATTGGCGAGAGACGGGTGTGCCCAAGCCGGCCGTCGCCGAGATGCGGGCGGAGCTGGAGCAACACCTCTCGCTCGCCCAACAGGACGGCCGTAGGGTGAGCGATGTCGTCGGAGATGACCCGGCGGCTTTCGCCGAGAGTTGGGCGGCGGCATACCGGGTCCGCCGTCACACCACCGCAACCTGGAACCAGGTGCAGACGGGAGAGGCCGAGAAGACCCGGAAGACCAGGAGGGACCTGATCCTGTACGGGGTCGGGATGGGCGCGGTGGTCGCCGCCGTCGCCGTTGCCGGACAAGGAGGTAACGAGGTGGACAACGAGGTTTGGCGGTGGCTGTGGACCATCTTCGCCGTCGTCATGGGGATCGGTGAGATCTTCACCGCCGGGTTCTTCCTATTGCCGTTTGCGATCGGAGCCGGCGCCGCTGCCATCCTGGCCTGGGCCGGGGCGGCGGTCGTCGCCCAATGGCTGGTCTTCTTCGGGGTCTCCGTCTTCGCCCTTGCCTATCTGCGCCGGTTCATCACACGTCAGGACGAAGGGGTGCAGCCGAGGATCGGCGCCAATCGGTGGGTCGGGATGGAGGGTGTTGTGATCAGCGCCATCGACCCGATCAACGGCGAAGGGATGGTCAAGGTGGAGATGCAGGAGTGGAGGGCAATCGCTCCCCAGCCGGTGCCCGTCGGTCAGAAGATCGTGGTAACCGATGTCCAGGGGACGCGCCTCGTCGTGGAGCGATTGGAGAACGAGTCTTGAAAGAGCCAGGGGATGTTGTGAAAGGAGAGACATGCAAGCTGTGATCGCCCTCTTTGCCGTCTTGGCGCTGGTGCTGATCCTCATCGCCGCCGCCGGCTTCAGAGTGGTCCGGCCCTTCGAGAAGGGGCTCATCGAGTTCTTGGGTCGCTACCAGCGGACGGTGGACTCGGGTCTTCGCTGGGTGATGCCCTTCGTCAAGAGGCTGACCAAGGTCGACATGAGAGAGCAGGTGGTCGATGTCCCCCCGCAGGAGGTCATCACCAAAGACAACGTGGTGGTCACTGTCGACGCCGTCATCTACTACGAAGCCACCGACCCGGTGAAGCTGCAGTACAACGTGGGCAACTTCATCCTGGCCGCGACCAAGCTGGCCCAGACCAACCTGAGGAACGTGGTCGGCGACCTCGATCTCGATTCCGCCCTCACGTCCCGTGAGGTGATCAACGCCAAGCTCCGTCAGATCCTCGACGACGCCACCGACAAATGGGGCGTGCGCGTGGTCCGAGTGGAGTTACAGCGGATCGAGCCCCCCGCCGACGTCACCGACGCCATGCACCGTCAGATGAAGGCGGAGCGCGATCGACGCGCCCAGGTGACCGAGGCCGAAGGCGCCAAGGCCGCAGCCGTCCTCCGGGCTGAAGGCATCCAGCAGAGCCAGATCCTGGAGGCCACGGGCCAGGCGGAAGCGATCAAGCGGGTCGCCGACGCCGAGCAGTATCAGTTGCTCACCGTGGCTGAAGGTGAGGGGCAGGCCATCGAGCGGGTCTACGGAGCCATCCACAATGGTGATCCGACCCCGGACCTGATCGCCATCCGCTATCTCGAGACGCTGGAGAAGGTGGCCAACGGTCAGGCGACCAAGATCTTCCTCCCTCTCGACACCGCCGGGGTGCTGGGAAGTGTGGCGGTGATCGGAGAGATGTTCAGAGAGGGAGCCAGCGGGCCGGGCAGGGCTCCCGACTCACAGGGTCAATAGCGGCCGATCCAGGGCGTTGGCGATCTTCGCCACGGTCTCCATCGTGTCGGCAAAACCCTCCGGAGTGAGACTTTGCGGCCCGTCGCTCAGCGCCTCTTCGGGGTTGTCATGCACCTCGATGAGCAGGCCATCGGCGCCGGCGGCGACGCCGGCGGCGGACAGGCTCGGCACCAGCGAACGTTTCCCGGCGGCATGTGAGGGGTCGACGATCACGGGCAGATGGGTGCGCTCCTTGAGGACGGGAACCGCGCTGATGTCGAGGGTGCCCCTCGTGGCGGTCTCGAAGGATCGGATGCCACGCTCGCACAACACGACCCTGGGATTGCCGGCGCCCACGATGTACTCGGCCGCCAGAAGCATCTCCTCGATGGTGGACATCAACCCGCGCTTCAACAGAACCGGGGCGGGTTGCTCACCGACAGCGGAGAGAAGCCGGAAATTCTGCATGTTTCTGCTGCCGACCTGAAGCATGTCGACATATCGGTTCATGAGCGGGATGTCCTCGGGCGCCACCACCTCGGACACGACGCCCAGCCCCGTCTCGGTGCGCGCTCGGGCCAGCATCTCCAGACCCTCCTCCCCCAGGCCTTGAAAGCTATATGGCGAGGTCCGTGGCTTGAAGGCGCCCCCCCGGAGAAGCACCGCCCCTTCCTTAGCCACCGACCGGGCGATGTTGAGCAACTGATCCTCGGATTCCACCGAGCAGGGCCCGGCGATCACCGCAACCCCCCGGCCTCCGATGACCACATCACCCACCTTCACCGTGCTCGGCTCGGCACGTGCTTCCCGGGCCACGAAGGGGTAGCGGGGAGCGTCGAGACTGACCGACTGCACCCCGGGTAGGGCGCCGATCGACTCGGCGACCCCCGCTTCGGGGTCGCCGATGATGCTCACGATGGTGGTCGACCCTGCCTCCCCCACATGAACCCGCAGGCCATGTCCCTCGATGAAGCGAAGGATCGCCGCCTTCTCCCCCAAAGTGCACTGGGCGGACAATGTGGCGATCATCGGCGCAACTCTGCCACGAACGACACCGGGTCCCGCCCGGCTGCCATCACCTCGACCAGAGCGCTGCCGACGATCACCCCGTCGCAGTGCGGAGCGAGCGCGGTGACCTGCTCCGCGGTTCTCACCCCGAACCCGGCCAGCACCGGTGGCCGGGATGCGGCGCGAACACGATCGAGGTAGGAGGTGACGTCGGAGCCGCCCGCGATGCTCCCACCGGTCGTTCCGGTCATCGTGACTGCGTAGGTGAATCCCTCAGATGCCTCCGCCAGCATGTCGAGCCGCTCCTGGCTCGTCACCGGGCTGACCAGCTGGACCAACCCGATGCCATGCTTTCGAGACACCGCACCGAGCTCGCCCGACTCCTCCAAGGGCAGATCCGGCACCACGAGAGCAGACACGCCGGCTGCCGCCAGCCGGGGCGACAGGTCTTCGAGCCCGTATGCCATCAGCGGGTTGAGATAGCTCATCACGATCAACTCGCAGTCGAGCTGCCCCAGATCCTCGATCGAGGCGAGGATGCCGTCGAGAGTGGCGCCGGATTCGAGTGCGACCCGGCTGGATTCCTGAATGGTCGCACCATCCGCCATCGGGTCGGAGAACGGGATCCCGATCTCCACCGCTACCGCCACCCTGGACAGTGCCCGAAGGGCATCGGCGAACGCGGCCGACGAGGGAAATCCCCCGGTGAGATAGGGAACGATCGCGGTCTCCCCCGCGGCCAGCTTTCGCTCCAAGGCGGCGGCTCCCGCCAACCCGGCGCTCATCGGCTCAGACCCCTGAGGATGTCGATGTCCTTGTCGCCCCGCCCGGAGAGGCCGACCAAGACGGTGGAGCCCGCATGGCTGTCGAGCCACCTGCGGGCGCCAACCAGGGCATGGCTCGACTCGAGGGCGGGGATGATTCCCTCCTGTCGGCCCAGCTCGTAGAGGGCGGAAAGTGCCTCGTCATCGGTGGCGCTCTCGTATCGCACCCGTCCGGACTCCGCCAGCCAGGCGTGCTCGGGGCCGACGCCCGGATAGTCGAGCCCGGCTGACACCGAGTGGGTCTCCTGGATCTGACCATGCTCATCCTGGAGGAGATAGGAGAAGCTGCCGTGGAGGACACCGGGGCTGCCGTAGCCGATGGTCGCCGCGTTCTGACCGAGCGCCGATGACTTCCCACCGGCCTCGACCCCGATCAGCTCGATCGGATCGTCGAGTAGCGGGTAGAAGAGACCGATGGCGTTGGAGCCGCCACCCACACAGGCGATCGCAGCGTCGGGAAGACGGCCGGCCCGGTCGATCATCTGGCGGCGTGCCTCCCGACCTATCACCGACTGCAGCTCTCTGACCAGCCACGGATAGGGATGAGGGCCGACCGCCGAGCCGAGCAGGTAGTAAGTGGTCTCGGGGCGGGTCACCCAGTCGCGCAGAGCTTCGTTGATGGCCGCCCGAAGCGTGGCATCACCAGACGTCACCGGCTCGACTTTGGCGCCGAGGATCCGCATCCGCTCCACATTCGGAGCCTGTCGCTCGATGTCGACCGAGCCCATATAGACGGTGCAATCGAGTCCCAGCCGGGCACAGGCAGCTGCGGTGGCCACCCCGTGTTGGCCCGCGCCGGTTTCGGCAATGACCCGTTCGGCACCCATCTCCCGTGCCAGGAGCGCCTGCCCGATGGCGTTGTTGATCTTGTGGGCGCCGGTGTGGGCCAGGTCTTCCCGCTTCAGCCACAGCTCGCCGCCCCATACGTCGCCGAGACGGGCCGCGTGGGTCAAGGCGGTGGGGCGGCCCACCCATGAGGCCAGCTCCTCCTCGTACATGTTGAGAAAGCCGGGGTCAGCGAGAAGGAGACGGGAGGTCTCCTCGAGTCTGGTCAGGGCAGGGACCAGGATCTCGGGCACGTAGCGCCCCCCGAAACGCCCATAGCGGCCGTCGATATTTCCGGCCGACTTTGCCTGAGGGCTGGTCACGACTCACCTCCTTGTCGCGCTGCCGCGACGAAATCGCGCATCCGCTTGGGATCCTTCACCCCCGGGGCGCCTTCGATGCCGGAGCTGACGTCGACGCCATGAGGTCGGACGAGGGAAACGGCGGCACCCACGTTGTCCGGGTCGAGGCCACCGGCCAGGATCAACCGGCCCTGCCCGTCGAGCCCCGCCAGTCGCTCCCACCTCGGTGCCATCCCGGTGCCGCCCCGGGCAGCACGGTCGACGAGCACCATCTTCTGCGCGGCCGACTCCACGGCGAGGGCAAAGTCTCGCTCGAGCGACTCACCATCGACCACCACCGGAAGGAGTTTGTCTGCGGAGAGCCCAACCAAGGTCGATAGCTCGGACTGGAAGAGATCGGGATCGACCTCGTCTCGGACACGCAGCAGCAGATCCGGCGTGGGGTCGTGGAACACGGCCACTCCGAGCACCGAGTCGGGGAGGAGGGCATTGAGACGCGCAGCCACGGGCAACGAGATCTGCCGCGGTGACGGGGTCAAGACGAATCCAACTGCGTTGGCCCCGGCATCGACCGCTGCCTCCAGATCGGCCTCGGTCCTGATCCCGCACAGCTTGACGAAAAGGCTCATGAGGCCACCGAAACCCTCCGGCCTGCGTCCACCATCTCCCTGACCAAGGCGCCGGGATCGTTGGACTTCATCAATGCAGATCCGACGAGAGCGGCGCGGTATCCAAGAGAGGCGACGCGCTCGATGTCGGCGGAACCGAGCATGGCGCTCTCGGCGACCGTGACCAGACCGAGGGGGAGATGGCCCGCCAGCGCCTCATGGCGCCCCGGGACGATGTCCAACGTGTCCAGATCCCGGCAATTGACCCCAACCAACAGATCGCCCCGCCCTCTCGCAACCTCGCTGATCCGACCGAGGTCAGCCTCATCGAAAGCCTCCAAGAGAGCGAACAACCCACACTCGGTGGCCGCATCCATGAGCGCGCCCAGCGCATCGTCATCCACTATCCGTGCGATCAAGAGGACACCGTCGGCCCCGGCCTCGCAGGCTTCGTACACCTGGATCGGGTCGACCACGAAGTCCTTGGCAAGCACCGGGATCGACACGACTGAAGCCACCGCCCGCAGATTCTCGATCGATCCTCCGAACTCGGACGGTTCGGTGAGGACTGAGATCATCCCGGCGCCTCCGGCCTCATAAACGAGAGCGGCAACGCCCGCCGGAGAACGCTCGGGGAAGACCCCCTCGGAAGGGGACCTTGGCTTGACCTCTGCGATGAGATCGAATGTCTGCCCGAACGAACCCAGTGAGCGGGACGCCGCACCGGGTCGGACTGACTCTCGAAGCTCGAGCATCGAGACTCGGCGCCGCGTCTCCTCGGCCCGTTGTCGAGATCGACTCGACATCGTCTCCAGAAAGGCACTCATTGGCCTGCCTCCGACGCGCCGAACTGCTCGAGCGCCTTGGCCATGGCCAGCGCCCTTCCATCGGCGATCGCAGCCGCGGCCATCTCCGCCGCCTCTTCGGGCTGCGAGGCGTGGCCACTCACCTCGAGAGCAAGTGCCGCCCCCAACACGATCGCCTCGCGGTGCGGCCCCAGTTCGCCTCCGAGGACTTCGATCAGCCGCTGAGCGTTGTGCTGCGGGGATCCACCGGCGAGGTCGCTCGGGTCACACCGGGCCATTCCCAGGTCGGACGGGTCGCGCACCGACTCCTCGACCACGCCGGGGCGCACATCGAAGAGGAGGAACTCACCCAGCGGGGAGGGCTCGTCCCAACCTCCTGCGCCATGGACGACGAAAGCACGCTCGACGCCGAGCCCGGAGAGCGCGCCCGCCATCAGCCGGGCCGTGCCCGGGTCGAACGCTCCAATCACCATGTACGGCGGGGCGGCGGGGTTGGTGAGCGGGCCAAGGATGTTGAACACGGTCCTCACTGCAAGGGCACGTCGCACCGGTCCGACCGCCGCCATCGCCGGGTGGAAGTACGGGGCGAACAGGAACGTGAAACGCGTCGCCTCGAAGAGACGTCGGACCTGGTCCTCGTTCAAAGGCATCGGGAGACCGAGAGCCTCGAGGGCGTCGGCGCTGCCACTCTGGCTGGTCATCGAGCGATTGCCGTGTTTGACCACAGGAACGCCGCTGGCGGCAGCGACGAGGGCTGACCCAGTCGAGAGGTTGAGGCTTCCTGAGCGGTCCCCACCGGTGCCAACGACATCGACTGCGCCGGTCACATCGACGTTTGGGTCAGTAGCCAGGCTCCTCATTGCCCTGGCCAACCCGCGCACCTCTTCGGGTGTCTCGCCTTTGGCTCGCAGCGCGGCGAGGATCGCACCGGCGAGAGCCGGGTCAACCTCACCACCGGTCAGCTCGAGCAGCAGTTCCCCGGCCCGAGCCTCGGACAGGTTGGTCCCGCGCAGCAGATCCTCGAGGACCTGGCTCACCGCCCTCCTCCCATGTCGAGGAAGTTCCGCAACAGCAGCTCGCCGTGAGGCGTGAGCATGCTCTCGGGGTGAAACTGGACACCTTCGACCGGCAGCGTCCGATGACGGATCCCCATGATGACTCCGTCCGAGGTGAACGCGGTCACCAGGAGGTCGGCGGGTAGATCCTCCTCCATCACCGCCAGGGAGTGATACCGACCAGCATCGAATGGATTGGGCAGACCGGCATAGATCGATGCGGAGTCGTGATAGACAGGTGAGGCCTTGCCGTGCCTCAGCTCCTGGGCGTGATCCACGGTGCCGCCCATCGCGGCGGCGATGGCCTGATGTCCCAGGCAAACCCCGAGTATCGGGACCTCGTCGAGTAGGCCGGCGATGAGCTTCATCGACTCCCCCGCGGCCTCGGGCCGACCCGGGCCGGGCGAGACCACCAGGTGGGTCGGTTCGATCTCGCGGGCCTGGTCGAGATCGACAGCGTCGTTGGTTCGAACCAAGACCTCGGCCCCGAGGATGCGAAGGGCCTGAACGAGGTTGTAGGTGAAGGAGTCGTAGTTGTCGACCAGCAACACCCGGCTCATAGCCCACCCGCCGCAGTCTCGAGGGCACCGCGGATGGCGCCAGACTTGGAGAGGACTTCCTCCCATTCCGCCTCGGGCACGCTGTCGGCCACGATGCCGGCCCCGGCTTGATAGGTGTACCGGCCGCTGCCCATCACGATGGTGCGGATAGCGATCGCCTGATCCATGGTCCCGCCGTGGCCGAAATAGCCCACTGTCCCGGCGTAGAGGCCACGAGGGACCGGCTCCATTTCCCGGAGCAGCTCGAGAGCCCTGATCTTGGGGGCTCCGACCACCGTCCCCGCCGGGAAGGCCGCGGCGAAGAGGTCGAAGGCATCGTTGCCCGGTTCCAGGATCCCCGCCACACCACTCACCAGGTGGATGACATGGCTATATCGCTCGATGGCCCGATAGGGGTCGACCTTGATCGACCCCGGCACCGCCACCCTGCCCAGGTCGTTCCGGGCCAGATCGACCAGCATCACGTGCTCGGCCGCCTCCTTGGCGTCGCCGAGCAATTCCTCCTCGGCGATGCGATCCCGAGATTCGTCGTTGTGTCGGGGCCTCGTGCCCGCAATCGGCCGAAGCTCCGCCGTTGTCCCCCTCAGCCGGACCAAGGCCTCCGGCGATGATCCAATCACCTTGGTCTCACCGAGATCGCAGAAATACATGTACGGGGACGGGTTGAGGAGACGGAGACCCCGGTAGACCGTGAACGGGTCGAGATCGGTCTCGCCGGTGAAACGCACCGAAGGGACGATTTGGTAGACGTCGCCCTCAGCGATGTGATGACGGCTGCGTTGGACCACCGACTCGTACTCGCCCTTGTCCATAGAGCCAGTGGGGGCTTCGAAGTGACCTTGCCTGGGCACCCCGGAAACGCCACTCGACAGTAGGCGCATCACTTCGCGACGGAGGTCGAGACGGTCCGTTTCGGGCCCGTCGTGAAGAAGGGCGGCGCGCCGGCTCAGATGGTCGAAGACGATGACGCTCGGTGGCCCATACAACTGGATCTCGGGCTGGGAGCTCGGGGGCGGCGACCACCCGGCGAGCCGATTCGCGACATCGAACCCGACCGCTCCGACCAGTCCGCCATGGAACGGGATCGACGTCGACAGAGGGCCCGGCGCCGGCGCCTCCACCAGCGTCTTGCGGAGCCCGTCCATCAAGCCTTGCATCGAACCATCGGTCTCGATCCGGGTGCTCCCCGCCTGGATGGTTCGGCCGTCACTGCTGACGTCGAGTCCGGGGCCGAAACCGATGAACGAGAACCGCCCGACTTGGTCGCCCTGCTCGACGCTCTCGAGCAGGAACCGCGGGCCTAGAGGGCCGAGCTTGAGGTACACCGAGGTCGGCGTGTCCAGGTCGGCCGGGATGTCGAAGATGTTGTTCATGGCTCCTCCGCCGGTCCGGCGGTTGGGCCTCGAACGAAGAAACCCATCAGCCGGATACCGGAGATGGGTTCGAGTTGATCAGAGAGCGGGGACTATCCGACCGAAGCCACCTCCGGCGCGCGCCAAGTCCACCACCAGGTGTGACCGGCCCGTGAGATGCTCGTTCGGCTCATCCGGGCGGAACGCTACGCCCCACCCATGGATCCGTCAAGAGAGAGAGGTGATCAGCCCCCGACGCGGTTCATCCCGAGAATGACCTGCTCCACATCCTCGGGTGCGACAGGCGGGTAGAAAACCATCGTGTAGAGATCGCAGCGCTCTCCTGGCGCCTCGAACCAGCCGGCAACCCAAGTCCCGTCGTCGTGGGGGCCAACCACGCCGTCGGTGCCGTCGATGGACACCACACCCTTGTCCCCCGGCCAATCGACGGCGGGTAGCGAGCCCCTGACCAGGGCGATGGCGACCTCCTCGCCTTGGCCCCACAGTGTTGCGCTGCTCCCCGGCACCGATGTCCAGACGTCAGGCTCGATCTCGGCCGGGTCGAGCACCGCCGCGCCGACTCCGGCGGGCAAGAAGGAGACCTGGTACGGCGGCGAGGGACATTCCACCGGTGGGGCGGTGGTCGACACCGATTCGCCGGAAGTGGTTGCTGCAGCGAGCGACGTCGTAGTCGTGTCAGACCCGGCGGACGAGCAGGCCGAGACCAACAGGAGGAGAGTGAGGAGAGAGCGCTTCATCCGCCGCCGGATGATATGGCGGTGGCCGCCACAAATCAGCCGGTCGAGGGACCGCCCCCGGCGCCAACAGACGACCTCGCTTCGATCGGGGCGAGATCTTCGACGGCCGGCCCATGCAACACCGTGCCGTCGGTGTTGAACCGGGACCCGTGACAGGGGCAATCCCAGCTCCGCTCCGCGCTGTTGAATTCGACCTGACACCCCAGATGAGTGCACACGGGCGACACCGCCTGGACTGTCCCATCCTCAGCCCGGTACGCCGCGGCCTTTCGACCGTCGATTGCCACGACGTCACCCGCTCCCCTGGGCAGATCGGCCACATCGATCAGATCGGATCCAAGCACCCGATCGGTGACCAGGCTCTTCACCACACGAGCGTTCGCCTTCAGGAGGTCGGGAGCGCCCTGCTTGAGGGCGAGCCGCTTGGAATCGAACACCCCGGACCAAGGGTTGACGCGTCCCATGGCGAGATCCGCGATGATCGCGGCGGCGATGGTCCCGTTCGCCATACCCCACTTGGCAAACCCGGTGGCCATGAAGACCCGACCCGATGAGCCGATCGGCCCGACGTAGGGAAGGCCGTCGGCGCTCCGATAATCTTGCGCCGACCAGCGATACTCCACGCCTGAGGCGCCGAAGCGCTCACCGGACCAGCTCTCCAAGGCCTGATAACGCTGCTTCGTGTCTTCGGGCTCACCGACAGGATGAGACTCCCCACCGACGATGATGTAGCCACCAGCGGCGGCACGAATCGAGCGAAGGGGCTGGTCGACACTGATGTACATTCCCTCCATTGGCTTGGCGTCCGATCTGAAGGCGACCGCGTAGGACCTCGACGCGGTCATCCGGGCCAGATAGAGGCCGGTGTCGATGAACGGGACGTGGGAGGAGAGCACGATCACGGCGGCGGTGATGGATCCGCGGTTGGTGGTCACCCGACCAGATCTCGCGTCGACCTCGAGTGCCCGGGTGTTCTCGAACACCGCGCCACCCCCTGACAGCAGCCCGTGCATGAGGCCGAGGCAATAGTTGCGCGGGTGAAACTGGGCCTGATCGGCGAGACAGGCCGCGCCGGCGATTTCGAACGGAAGCTCGGACTCGGTGACGAACTGAATGTCGAGCCCGGCTCTCCTGCCGGCCTCCACTTCCGCTTCGATCGCCGCCAACTCGTCGGGTGACTCGGCGTAGGTGTATGCGGGCGCGGTTCGCAGATCACATTCGATGCTCTCATCGGCCACCCGGCGCCGGATCATCTCCAGACCCTCGAGGTTGGCTTTGGCGTACCCGGACGCAACCTGGTCACCCCATGCGCGGGAGAGCTCGGAGTAGACGGTCGATTGCAGGGCGGTGATCTTTGCGGTGGTGAGCCCGGTCACTCCCGAACAGACCCGGCGCGCCTCGATAACGGCCACGGTGAGCCCTTGCTCGGCCAGGAGGCGGGCGGTGGTCAGACCGGTGATCCCGGCGCCGATCACCACAGCCTGCACTTTCATGTCTCCCCGCAGGACCGGCATCACCGGCCACTCGGAAGTCGCCATCCATAACGACGGATTCCTCACCAGCTCGTGAAGTTCACCTTCCGCGTTCGTCTCCATGACCTGCCCACATACCCTGCGCGGCAATAGAACGAAACGAGAATCAAGGCCCCGGCGGGTCCTCCGGCTGGAGGATGTCGACGAGGCCGGTCAGCCTCAGCAGTTCCTTGAGACGAGGCGGCGCAATTAGACGCATCGCCACGCCCTCGTCGAGGAGCCGCTGATAAGTGGTCACCAAGAGCCCGATGCCCACCGAGTCCACGAATCCCACGTCGGTCAGGTCGACCACGATCTCACCCACGTCTCGGGCGCGAGCTTGAATCTCATCTCGAAGCTCACCAACTGTCGCGAGGTCGAGACTTCCCTCGAATGCGATCGTCTCCGACCCACTCCCCCCCGTGCCCGACCGCGGCAGATCGTCCAGCGGGACATCGAACTGCGCCCGAAAATCCGCCCATCGCATCGGCTCCTCGCCACTGTCGACCTGTCGGGTGAACTCTCCGAGGAACCAATCACGGAACAAGACGTATTCGGGTGGCGTCGTGAGGGTGATGAGATGGTCTCCCTCCCGAGTGAACCGATCTACCTCGGCGAGCATCGAGCGGAGATCACGCGCCGCCGGCCCCACCGAAGCCGGCAGCTGAAACGTCAGATCGGCTGTCTCCTCCCCACGTCCCGCGGCCACCCGCAACTGCTCCCACGTCGGGTCGCCGGCATCGCCGAATTGGGCCCCGAGTCTCTCGACCAGCTCGAGAAGGCGATTTGGGACGGAGTCTGGAGACTCCGACATCCTCATGATCTCGAGCTCGCGCTGGATGGCCTCCTGGTGAGCCGACGCCTCCTGCCAAACGCGGACGGGAACCCCGAGGAGGCGGACCGACGTCAAGGTCTCATCGCTCATCTCTCTTCCTCGTCGTCCAACTCGAACCAGACGGTCTTCCCCGTCTCGGATGGATCGAACCCCCATCGATCCGCCATCGCCTCGACGATGTGAAGCCCCCGGCCGGTTGGCGAACCGGGGCCGTAGTTCTTCATGACCGGTGGGTTGGTGTTGCCGTCCGTGACCGACACCCGAATCCCCCGTGACACCTGCGAGGCCTCGAGCTCGATGTGGGTCCTTGCATGCAATATCGCATTGGTCACGATCTCGGCGGTGAGCAAGGACAGGCGGTCGACATCTGTCGACTCCACGAAATCGAGGGCCACGACGAAATGACGGGCCTGAGGCACCGATTTCGGCACAGGTCTCAGCGACAGATGAGCACGCCGTCGGGCCTCGCGCGACGTCTGCGACCCCGAAGGATTGGAGCCCAGCTCCTCGAAACGACCTGGTGCCATGCGGAGGGCTCCTTGCCGCTCGCCCATCCACAGAGGCTAGTGTGCCGCGCGCCGGGTGGGCGTCCGATCGACCCGGCGCCCAAGGGGGGGCCAGTGCCCGGTGATCGATTCATCGAGTTGGCGACGGCACAGGACCGAAGGGTCCTCGACATCCTGTTTCGACACGCCAGCGAGGCCGTCACCGTCCAGGACAGGTCGGGCAACCTGCTCTATGCCAATGATGAGGCGGCGCGGATCCTCGGATTCCAAAGCGGTGTTGAGCTGATCTCGACCCCGTCGGAGCAGATCATCGGTCGTTTCGAGATGATCGACCGCAGCGGTGCTCCCCTCCCCATGGAGAGCCTCCCCGGCCGGAGGGTCATGGCCGGAGCGCCAGTCGCCGACACGGTCATCGGCTATCGCCGACAGGGCTCGCACCGGGTTCGCTGGTCCAGGGTTCGGGCGAGCCCGATCAAGAACGACGCCGGTGAAGTCGTGCTCGTGCTCAACTTCTTCCAGGACATCACTGCCCAATTCCGTCGTGAGGAGATCCAGGACCTTCTCTACACGGTCTATGAGGCATTGGGATCGTCACTGGACAGAGACGAGAACCTGCAGGAGCTGGCCCAGGCCCTGGTCCCCCGCATGGGGTCCTGGTGTGCCGTGCACCTCGTGGAGCAAGGCGCCCTGATCCCGGTGGCGATGGTCCATCCGGACCATGACGATGCCCGCAAACTCGTCCATATGAGCCCACCCAGCCCGATCTCAATCGACGATCCGGACCGGATGCAGGCGCGAGTCGCAAAGACCGGGAAACCGGAGCTGGTCGAAAAGATCACCGAGGAGATGCTGCAAGAGGCGGAGGCGAAGTCGGGATCAGACCTCGTCGAGATCGTTCGCGCCCAGGGCCTGAATTCCATCGCCTGTGTCCCGATATCGATAGGTCGCCGCGTGATGGGCACTCTCGCTCTTGCCCGGAGCTTCCCCGACCCCGAGTTGGACATGGCCGACGTCGACGTGCTGAGCGCGGTCGCCGATCGCGCCGCAGGGGCACTGGAGAATGCGGGTCTCTATCAACAGCAGCGTGAGATCGCCGACACCCTGCAGGCCGTGCTCACCCCCAAGACGCTTCCCGAGGTGCCGGGCTTCGAGTTGGCAGCTCGCTACCGGCCCTTATCGCTCGTCGGGCACGTGGGTGGGGACTTCTACGACGTGTTCCCGATCGCCGACGGGCGAACGGCGCTCCTGGTCGGAGACATCGCCGGGAAAGGGGTCGAAGCGGCCGCCGCAGTCGGGCTGGCTCGCTACACCCTGCGGTCGACGATTGCGCTCGACGCCACGGCGACCACGGTGATCACGAGGTTCAACGAGTCGCTTCTCGAAGAACAGCAGATGTGCACCCTGGCCTATGTGATCCTGGAGGATCATGGTGATCGGTTCAAGGTGCGAGTCACGCTCGTCGGGCATCCTCCAGCGATCGTCGTCACCGCAGGGGGGATGGTGGAGAGGCTCGGTGATCCGTGCCCACCAGCCGGAGTCCTCCCCACACTGGTCCCGGTCGAACAGGAGAGATGGCTGGAGCCAGGTGACACCATGGTCCTCTATACAGACGGATTCGCATTCCCGGGGCTCAACCCCCCCGAGAGCATCGAACTCGCGTTGGCGAAATGCGACAAAGGCGAGCCCGATCAGCTCCTCGACCAAATGCTGTCCTTGCTTCTGGCCGATATGAGCTCCGGTGGTGCCCGCGACGACATCGCCCTCGTTGCTCTCAGGGCCCGGTCAGACCAGCTCGATTGACGCCCTCGGGGAAGGACGCACCCTCGTTGAGGAGCCAATGGCTAGGGTTGGGCACGCCCTCCCAACAGTCGGGGCGGCGCGTTCTCAGGTGTATTGGTGACATTCCAGGAAACCTCGCGTTTTCGACATGAAGCCTTGCCTTACGGTACGTCGAAGCGGTTGGTGGACCAGATCAGTGGTTTTCTCGGCCCCGCCCTCGCCGCAGGAGACCCGATCCTGATCGCGGTCCAGTCAGACAAACATGCCGGGATACGACAGGCCCTGGATGGCGATCAGCGACATCTAGACATCGTCCCCATGGAGGAGGTGGGTCGAAACCCGGGTCGTCTCATCTCGTTGTGGCATGACTTCGTGGACAGAAACGGGAGGACCGATCGGGCCGTGTGGGGCGTCGGCGAGCCCATCTACCCGGGACGAGATGCTGCCGAGCTGGTGGAAGGCCAGATCCACGAGAGGCTCCTCAACGAGGCGTTCGCCGGATCACGTTTCCCCTTGCGCGTGGGGTGTCCCTATGACACGTCTTCGCTGCCGGCCGGGGTGATCGTGGAGATGGAACGCTCGCACCCGTCGATCGGCACCGGTCTCAGCTCATGGGAGAGCAGACAGTTTCAGGCGGGCGATGGTTTGGCGGGCCCACCACTTCCTCCTGCTCCGATGAATGACGATGCCTTCGTCCCATTCAGCACAGAGGGTCTGCGGGCCTTGCGGAGACACCTGGCCGTCGCCGCTCGCAAAGTCGGCGTCGCCGAGGGTCGGATCCCCGACCTCCTGCTTGCTGTCGACGAGATCGCCTCGAACAGCATCCTCTACGCCGGAGGCGGTTCACTCGGCGTCTGGGCCGAAGGTGGACGCCTCGTCTGCGAGGTACGCGATCGAGGGTTCATCGACAACCCTCTCGTCGGCCGTCGGCGTCCTCGCGCCACTCAAGAAAGGGGGCGAGGAATCTGGTTGGCCCACCAGGTGGCCGACCTGCTCCAACTTCGCAGCTATCCGACCGGCACCACGGTTCGGATCATGTTCGATTGCGATCTGGCCCCCGACCTCAGATCCATCGGCGCCGTTTGGCGATGAGCAGAGTCCCGCCGGCGAGCATGAGCATGACCCCGATAGTCACCCAGAACATCCATGGCTGATCGAAGAGGCCAACCTTGAAGTTCATGCCCATGATCCCGGCAATCACCACAGCCGGGAGCAGCAGCACCGAGACGATCGTGAGCCGCTTCATGATGTCGTTGGTGGCCTGGGCAGTACGGGTCATGAAGATGTCGAAGGACCCAACCAGCATCTCTCGCGCGGTATCAACCGTGTCGATCGCTTGCTGAAGACGATCCTCGAGCCGTTTGTAGTCCTCGACCGCTTCGGCACCGATCAGGGCGTCGGAACGAGGGTGACTGAGCAGCCCCAGCACTTCGCGATGAGAGCTCAGCGTGCTGCGCTGGTTGCGAACGCGGGTGCGGAGACCTTGCAGTCGGTCGAGCAAGTCCTCCTCATCCGGGGGCTGGGTGAGGATTTCCTCATCCAGGTCGTCGATCTCCGCCTGGAGGTTCTCGATCACCCGGAAATAGCCCGATATCTGCCAATCGAGCACCATGGACAAGAAAGACGGGCCATTCAGGTCGCCGAGACGGGTGTCACCGTGAAACGGCTTGTTGAACTCGTCGACGAGATCGAGCTCACCCTGATGCAACGTGACCACCCAGTTGGGGCCCACCAGACAGTGCAAAGGCGATGGGTTCGGGATCGGGCCCTTCGCGAACCGCGGTCACCGCCAGTTGGAGGATGTTGTTCCGGTGGAGAAGCGCCGGCGTGGTGTCCAACTCGATGTCCGAGACGAGTTCGACGACGCCGAGCTTCTCCCAAAGCGGGCTCAGATCGCCGGCACACTCCAGATCGACATCCGCCCAAAGCAGGTCCTTCTTCCCCAGATCGGGGGGCATCGAGTCGAGCCGGACCGGGGCATCGTCAGAGTTACCGCTGTAGAGCCAAATGCGGCTGCCCGGCTCACCCGACGGGGAGGGGCTGGCTGAGGTACGATCGGACGCGAGTTCTCGTCCTGCTGCGGGAACAGTTGATGTCGACACGGGGCAACTGCATACCCTGATGTCGATGTTGGCAAACTGCGGAGTTCGCCCGAGGGGGTCACATCGTGGAGTTGGGCCCACAATTCAATTTGGAGACGAGTCACATCGGGTCTCATGACGTGATCGCGGTCAAAGGTGAGATCGACCTGGCCACCGCGCCTCAACTGGAGGACGCGCTGGCCAAATTCACCGGCAAGGAAGTCCTGGTCGATCTGCGCAAGACCGAATTCATGGACTCCGCCGGTCTCAAGGTATTGATCTCGCAACGGGTGCGTCTCGAGGAATCGGGAGGCGCTTTGCGGCTCGTCCTCGGGGAAGGACCGGTCCTGCGTCTACTCGAGCTCGCTGGGGTCAGGGACACTTTTCCGATACGCCCCACCATCGACTCGCCCGACGCCTAGCCGATCGCCTCAGACAGCCGCCATCCTCACATCGAGCCCGGCTCGCCACCCTTCTCTCGAAGTCGCACTCGGGAAACCGAAAGCGTGTTTCCCCTGTCGGCCGGGGTGGTAAGTGGCACTTGAAACATGAAGGCGTGAGGCCTTCGACGCCAGGAAAAGGAGTGCGTCATGCAGGATCCCACACAGACCAAGTGGGAAGGCCGCTGGGACCAGCTCAAGGGCAAGGCCCGGCAGGCTTGGGGAAACCTAACCGACGATGATCTCGATGTTGCCGAGGGCAACTACGAGGAGTTGGTTGGTCGGATCAAGGAGAAGACCGGTGAGTCTGCTGAGCAGATTCAGAGCCGGCTGGACGAGTTCAGCGACTCGGATCGCTGAGCCGACCTAGAAACGTGCTGGAGCCACCCCTGAGGGTGGCTTCGGCCGTTTCAGAGCTCTTGGAATGGCACGAACCGTCGCTAATCCGGCAGTCGCTCGACAGGGGTGACAGGCACTCACACCACGCTGAGCAAGAGAATGGAGCAAATCATGAGAATCCGAACGATGGCAATCGCCTTGGCCGTGGCCCTTGCCCTGGCGGCATGCGCTGATGCGAGCACGGATGGGACAGTTGACGATACGACGGGCGACACTTCGGTTGCCACCACGGGGTCGGATGGGACGGATGCGGCAGGCGGCCTCGAGGCCATCGCCGAGCTCGAGGACGACATCGATGAGTTATCCGATGCCATCTCGGAGTCGGAGCCGGGACAGGATCTGAGCTCGGCCTGGGACACCCTCAAGACCGAGCTGACGGCCACGGTTGCATCGTTTCGAGATGAAGGTGCCGTGACCAGGGAAGAGATCCAGTCTGACCTGGATGCGTTCCAGCAGGAGCTAGACGAGCTGGAAGTAGACGAGACCGTGCGTGCGGCGTGGGATGAGCTGCGCTCCCACATCGAGCAATTGATGCCTAGCTGACCTTCGCGGCCTCCTGCACAGCCGGGGCCATGGCGGGCTTCACGTCCTTCCGCAGGGCGAGCCAGGCCAGCAACGCCATCACCAGGCTGTAGACCACGAGTGCCACGATGATCTCAGGGCGAGCGGGTTGGCCACGGAAGATCACGTCTTGGAGCCCGGCGATTCCGTAGGTCGCGGGCACCAGAAGGGAGACCCAGCGGACCGGGACGGTGAGTTGGTCCAGGGGAAGAACGAAGCCGGTGAAGAAGATCGACACGAGCAGAACCACCATCGAGTACTGAACTGCCTGGCTGTCGGTCTTGGCCAGACCGGAGAGGGCGAAGCCGAGGCCGAGGGAGGCGAGGATCACCAGGGACACTGTCAGCGCCAGAGACCAGATCGGTCCCGCCACCTCCACACCCAACAGCAGCATGGTGAAGATGAGGCCCGTAGCCAGGATCAACCCAAGCACGAGAAACGACAGATACTTGCCAGTCATCGCCTCTCTCACGGACAAGGGCGACACGCGAAACATCTCGGTCATCCCCAGCTCTCGTTCGCGCACCAGTGACAGCGCCGCGAAGGTGAGAGACAGGTGCTGAACCAACAGAATCAGAACCCCCGGTGCGTAATACGCAGCCTGTGAAGGGGGTTGCTCCGTTATCGAGCTGGTCTCAACGGTAAATGGGCTGACCAACAAGCTCGGATCGACATCCGGCGCCCGTTCGAGGGCGTCTGCCAGCGGACCTTCTGTTTGACTCAGCTCGGTGCGGGCCTGCTCGACGACAGCCGTGAGCACTTCCTGATTGATCTGATCGACCGAGAGACGGGCAAGGAGGTCGATGCTCCCGGTGATGACCGGGTCGATCTGCGAATGCAGGATCGAGAAGGTGGCCTGCTCCCCCTGTTGCAAGGCATCGAGGCCATCCTCGGGGGCAACTAGAACCAGGTCGATCTCTCCTGCAACGAGGCTGGCGCGAGCCGAATCGAGATCGTCGGTCACGTCGATCAGGTCGATGCCTTCCCCGAAAGCCTCGTCCAGCTCTGCGGGGTCGACGCCGATGATCGCCGTCTCTTCGGCCACGATGACTGTCCGAAATGCCTCCGGTGTCTCCCGATAGCCGAGACCGAAGAGAAGGAGGATGAGAAAGGGGCCGAGAACAAGGGTCGCGATGAGCCGGGGCTGGCGCCAGACAGTCACGAGCTCTTTCCGCACGAAAGCGAGGCTTCTGGTCAGTGATCTCATGCGGTTTGGTCAGCCCGCCAGGGCCGATTCTTCTTCTTCGCTCCGGTCGCGGGCGGCCGCCACCAGTTCCACGAATACGTCGTCGAACGGCGGTAGATAGGCCTCCGACCGCTCAGGGGTGAGCCCCCGCTCCCTTGCCCAATCGGCGACGGTGGACGAGATGTCCCCGGCATCGTCCACGACGAGTCGCACGCTGTGATCGTCGAGCCAGGTCACTTTGCTGATTCCGTCGGCGCGGGCGAGGGCGACCAGATCATCACGAGCCGGCGGGGAGGTGAAGACCACATCGAATAGATCCCCGCCGTAAGCACGCCGACGCAGGCCGTTTGGCGTGTCCAGAGCCACGACCCGTCCCCCGGCGAGCACTCCGACCAGGTCGCAGTATGCAGCCTCGCCGACGTATTGGGTGGTGACCATCAGAGTCGAGCCCTGTTCGGACAGCTGCTCGAAGTGGTCCCAGAACTTCTTCCGCAGAATGGGGTCGATGCCGGCGGTCGGCTCGTCGAGAAAGAGCAATTCGGGACCATGGATGAGAGTCGCCGCCAACGAGAGTCGTCTCTTCTCACCCCCGGAGGCACTACGGAGCAGCCGGTCCATCTCCCCACCGAGATCGAGCAGATCGACCACGGCGTCGACCCGGCTCCTTCTTCGAAGAGGAACCCCGAACAACGATGCGGCGAAGTTGAGGTTCTCCCGAAGGGTCAGGTCGGGGTAGAACACCGATTCCTGAGCCATGTAACCGATGCGAGATCGCGTCTGGGAGGGAAAGCGGGTCGGGTCCTCACCGAGAACCGAGATCGACCCAGAGTCGGGTGCGAGCAGACCGGTCATCAACCTGACCGTGGTCGTCTTTCCCGAGCCGCTCGGGCCGATGAGCGCCACGATCCGGCCTCTCGCCACCTCGAGATCGAGGTCGAACACGCCGGCGTCCTCGTCGAAGCGCTTGGTGAGGTCCGAGGCGATGACGGCGGGCTCGGTCGACATGGGGGCGGTCTCTTTACCCGCCGGCGCACGGTATCAACCTCCAAGTTTGCGTTTGGCCGCGATCAGCCGCGGGTAAAATGCATCGAAACGCAAAAAAGGAGGCTGTCTTGGGACGAGGCGGAATCATTTGGACCATCGTGGGCATATTGCTCATAATCGCCCTGGTGATCTGGATCTTCTAAACGAAACAAGAGAGAGGCGGGCCTGCGAGGGCCCGCCTCTTTTCATTTGGCCTCTCAATTGGCCCGGGTCGGGATGAAGCTGAGCTTCCCGTCGGTCTCCAAAACGGCGTACTCGACATCGGCGAGATCGCCATAACCATCCAAACGGGCCGCCTCTTTCACCTCGTCGATGGTCATCCGCTCTCGTTTCAAACGGTCCTGCAATGGCTTCCCAGAGCGGACCACGATCACCGGATCCCCGACGAGGACACGTCTCGCCGCAACAGACCGCCGCTCCCACAGGTCGGCGAGGACTGTCCACCCCACGAACACCGACACCACGACGATGGCCCCGGTCACCGACATGTCCTCCTGAGTCACCCCCTGTTGAACCATGTCCCCGATGACGACGACCAGCAGCAGATCGAGCGGGGTCAACTCGGAGAGGGATCGCTTGCCGGTGCCGCGGACCACCAGCCAGAGGAACCAATACACGACGGTCGCACGCACCAATATCTCCATGCTTACCTCCTCAGGGCATGACCCAGGTGGTGAAGTCCACCGAGACCAGGCTCTCGCCGTCGACCTCGAGCGCGGCCGACCCGGATCTGGCCCATTGCACCGATGGCTCGAGACGAGCATCCAGAGCGACACGGAGCGTGGGCTGATCGGGTGGGACATCGAATTCCCACCACGTCCACTGATCGGTGCTGAACGATGCCGAGGGCGTCGGTTCCAGGCCGTTGAAATCGAAGATGGCCATATAGGCGGTGGCCAGCCGCAATGTGACGGTTGCCGGTAGCGGTGAGCCGTCCGTGGAGGAGATCTCGACAGCAAACGGCGTTGCCAGACCCGGCCGGGTGACCTGGGCCCGCAGCACCTCGACGGAATAGCCGCTGCCCTCTGCGGCCACGGTGCCACTGCGCACACCGAGCAGGCTCGTTCCTGCCAGCAGCAACACGCCGAAGACAAACGTGAAGGCGGCGATGTGAAAGATGCGTTCCGCCCTGGACTCGGGAGCGTCGGGGGGAATGGTGGTCGTGGTCGGCTCAGTAGTGGCTGGGATGTCTGCTCCCTGTTTGGGTCGGGCACAGTTACCCGGCGCCTGACCTTCCCTAACCGAGCGTGTCCCCGGTTTGAGACCGTCTCTGCTGGGGAAACGCTGGATCGTCCATGACCTCGATCGAAACCATCTCACTCGCTGCCGAGGCGGGGCTCACCTACATCACCGACGAGACCCCGGGTCTGCGCAGGATCCGTCGCGGTCGCGGCTTCTCGTACTCGGACCCCAAAGGGAACACGATCAACGGCTCGGTCCGAAAGTGGGTCGACTCGCTGGTCATCCCACCGGCCTGGGACAACGTGTGGATCTCACCAGACCGTTCGGGTCACATCCTGGCGACTGGTTACGACAAGGCGGGCCGCAAGCAGTACATCTACCACCCGGTGTGGGAGGAGACCCGCGACGAGGTGAAATTCGAGCGCATGGGTGAGTTCGGCCGCCGTCTCACTCGACTGCGTCGCCGCACCGATTCCGAGCTGTCACGTTCCGGACTGTCCCGGTTGAAGGTCACCGCCCTCGCCGTCGCCGTGATGGACCGGACACTCATCCGGGTGGGGAACCGCAGGTACGCCAACGAGAACGATGCGTACGGGCTCACCACGATCACTTGCGATCATGTCGAAGTCGATGGGCTCCACGTCCATCTCGAGTTCGCCGGGAAGGGCGGGGCGGACCACCAACTGGTGTTCGAGGACCGGCGTCTCGCAGGCCTGATCTCGAAATGCCAGGAGCTCGGGGGCCAGACTTTGTTCGGATACGAGACCCCGGAAGGCGTCGCCGCCATAAGCTCAACCGACGTGAACGCATATCTCGCCGAAACGATGAGGGGGCCGTTCACAGCCAAGGACTTCCGCACCTGGGGTGCCAGCACGGCAGTCGCCGAAGAGCTGATGACCGGGCCCGCAGATGGCGACGAGGACACCCGACTGCTCTGGGCCATCGACACCACGGCGGAGAAGCTCGGTAACACCCGGGAGGTGTGCCGGAGCTCGTATCTCCACCCGGTCATCGCCGAGACCTTTCACACCGGCGCCCTTGCCGATGCCTGGGCGCGCTCCAGACGCGGAACGTGGATGGGCCGGGGCGAATCGACCGTCAACCGCGTCATCGCCGACGAGACGTGAGCGCACAGTCGCCGCTACCCGGCCCTGCAGGCCGGTCGCCGGCTGATCAGGACGCCGCTGGCGTGAGCCTCGAGATCGGGATGATCGCCCCGATCAGCCACTCCTATCCCCCATCCGGATACGGGCCCTGGGAGAGGGTCACCCACGACCTCACGGAGCAGTTGGTGAGGATGGGCCATCGGGTGACCCTGTTCGCCGCCGCTGGATCGGTCACATCGGCTCGATTGGTGGAGACCGTCGAGGCGCCGCTCGACGCGAGCACCGCCGACCCACGCCTCGAAGAAGAGAAGCATCTCTCCGTCGCTATGGAGGCAGCCGGCGAGGGGCGCTTCGATGTCATCCACTCCCATCTTCACGTGCACGCGCTGGTCTTCAGCCGTCTGATCCAGACCCCAATCGTCACCACCCTGCACGGTGTGGCCTGGGACCCGGCCACCCATCCACTCCTATTGCGATACGCGGGGATGCCATTCGTCTCGCTGAGCGAGAGAGAACGGGAGTTCCTCCCGGCGCTCAATTACGTCGCGACCATTCCCAACGGGGTTCGCACGGGCGACATCCCGGTTGGCCACGGCGACGGTGGCTACCTGGTGTTCGCCGGTCGGATGGCGCCCGAGAAGGGCCCCGATCTCGCCATCGAGACCGCCAAGGCGGCCGGCCTGCCACTTCGTCTCGCCGGGATCGTCGAGGACCGGCACCGCGATTTCTTCGAAGCCCGAGTCCTATCGGCGGTATCGGAGGATCTCGAGTACCTCGGGCCGTTGGACCGGGAAGATCTGTGGAGTCTGCTCGGCGAGGCCCGTGCCGCAGTGATGCCACTCCGTTGGCACGAGCCGTTCGGGCTTGTGGCGGTGGAGAGTCTGGCGACCGGCACCCCCGTGGTGGGATGGCGAATGGGGGCACTACCCGAGATCCTCGAGGATGGCGTCACCGGATTCCTGGTCGACGACGTCGCCGGGGCGGTCGGCGCGATCGAGCGAGTCAGTGAGATATCTCGTGCGCATTGCCGGGATGCTGCCGAGAGCCGCTTCGCCGACACCGTGATGGCCGGGGCCTACTCCGGGGTCTACGGGCGATTGGCCGCTACGACATCTGTGCCAGGACGTCGGTGACCGGAACGGTCGCCACTTTGATGCCGTAATCGGCGTACCCGTAGGGCAGTATCAGCCGGCCGTCGTGGATCATGCTCCCGCACGAGTAAACAACGTCGGGAACGTATCCGATCGACTCGTCTTCGGAGGGCTCCAACAACGGAGTGGTCAAACGACCCAGGACCTTGGTCGGCTCGTCCAGATCGAGCAGGACTGCTCCGAGGACGTAGCGCCTCATCGGGCCGACACCGTGAGTTATCAGGAGCCATCCCGCCTCGGTCTCGACCGGCGACCCGCAATTCCCCGTCTGGATCGCCTCCCAACCTTGCTCCGGTCTGAGGACGACCTCCGCGTTGCCCCAATGACGGATGTTGTCGCTTCGCATGACGAAGGTGGTCTCCTGGTCGTGCCGGGAAACCGCAGCGAACTCCCCCCGGATCTTCCTCGGGAACAGGGCGAGACCCTTGTGATAGGCGGTAGGCCCACTCATGGTTGTCATACGGAAATGGTGGAAGTCCTTGGTCATGATCATCTGGGGAAGGATCCGCATTCCGTCATAGGCGGTGTAGGTGGCGTAGTAGGTCACCTCGCCGTCGTCGTCGGTGAAGCAAACGAACCTGGCGTCCTCCATCCCGCGGCTCTCGGCAGGCGCGGCGGGCGAGATCAGATGCTCGGAGATGTGGAGGTCGGGATCGAAGCGGACCTCGTAACTGGACGCCGACAACCAGTGCACCATCCGGACCGTGTCTGCGACGAGAATCGGGTCGAGGTCGGTGTCCGCCGTCGTCGGGATGGCATCGAGGAGCTGTGCTGGCGTGAACTCCACAGGCAACAGGGCCAGGATCCGGTCCGACACCTCATTGGCGAAGCCCAGTTCGGCCAGCTTCAGAGTGAAGGACAGACGCTGATACAGGGGCTCGGTCCGCTCGCCGTTGTCGGCAAACGGCGACCTCGGGTCGAACTCCAGGTTGCCGTCTGACCTCACGCGGCCGGTGAACAACGCCACCGAGGAGATGTGGCCTTCACCGATCGCCCGTGCGCTCATCACGAACGGCTGCGACCCCCCGCTCGCCTCACCAAAGGGGACCATGGAAGGGTTGGTCAGGGCGGCGCCCTCATAGGCGTAACCGAGGGTCAGATAGGCGCCGACCAGGAGGCGAATCTCGGGGTCGTCTACAGAACGCAGCCGTTCGTCTCGCTCGGCTGCCATCCCGAAATGCCCCAACCAAACCGCCTCGATGTCACGATGACGTCCGGCTGCTCGTTTTCGTGCCTCGCCCAGGAGTCGAGCCTGGTCAGCGGACGCGAGGTCGAGGATTCGCTCGACGATCGACTCGAGACGCCGTGCGTCGCCTCCAAAGTTGGACGTCCCGGGAAGAAATGGCCTGGCGACCAGCCGTCTGGCATCAGGCCGAATCGGCTCCTCGCGCTTCTCCAAGTCGATCATCTACAGCAATCATTCTCGCCGCTTCCCCACGCTTTTCCAGGTATCAGTTGATGGCGGTGGCGTGGCTCGGGGCCAGCCTCCGGATGAACCCGGCGTAACGGACCGCTCCAGACACCCAGGAGAGCTCTGCAGACTTGGCTGCCGCCGCCCGCGCCGCTCGGTCATATGCAGCGGGAGACTCAATCAGAGACCTGAGCCCAGCTCCGAGAGCCGCGGTGTCGTGGTCTACGACGATGCCCGGCCCGGGCTCAAGTAGCTCACTTGCATGAGGGAAACGGGTGGCAACCACGGGCCGGCCCGCAGCAACGGCATCGGTGAGAACCCCGGAGGTCACCTGGTCGTCGTTGTCGTACGGTGTGATCACGATGTGTGACTCGCTCACCATGTCGAACAACTCATCGTCGTCCAGGTAGCGATCGACGAACTCGACCATGTCGTCGACTTCAAGATCTCTCACCAGACGCTCGAGCCGGCGCCGGTAGGCGGTGCCCTGGCTCTTGGCCACCACCGGATGAGTCCGGCCAACGATGCGATACCGGGGCCTCGGCTCGAGGTCGCGAAGCAGGGCCATCGCTTCGATCGAGCGCTCCAGGCCCTTGCCGGGCCCGAGGAGGCCCCAGGTGATCAGTTCCCGGACCGGCCCGCGTGGCGCGAACGTCGCTGTCCACATGGAGCCATGCGGGATGACCACGACTTCGCTCCTGGGTATCGAATGAGAGGAGACCAGGGCAGACCGCGCCGACTCGGAGAGAACAACCAATCGAGATGCCTCGTGCAGTCGTTCCATGATCCGGCGCTGCCGGTCGTTGGGTGTGCGCACCACGGTGTGGGCCACCGTGATCATCGGCCGGTTGACCGCCTCGACCAACTCCAGGACCGACTCACCGTCATCGGCGCCAAAGATCCCGTACTCATGCTGAATGATCACGACGTCACACCTGTCGAGATGACGGGCGGCGGCTCGCATGCTGACCGGGCTATCGGGATCGACCTCCATGCCCACCGCGCCAAGAGCCGAGGTGGGTGGGCGGACGTCGATGAGGCGGACGAGATCGACCTCGAGCTCGGGTGCCACCTCAGTGAGAGAGGAGACGAATGCCGAGGAGAATCGGGCTATTCCGCACCGGGTCGGCGGGAAGGTCGAAACGATCCCGACCCGCGGCCCTGTCGAGGTCTGGGCGGGAGGATGGGCGGTGTCGAACATCGGGGAATTCCTGTTCTCGGGGTTGTGCAAATAAGGAGGCGACATACCCGATGCCGGACCGCTCCCAAACCGGCCGGGGTCTGGTTTTTTCAGGCGCGGCAAGGGGTAAAGAGCCGCGATGGTCGAGCACGGTCTGACGCTCTCGAGCGAATCTGGAACGACGAGATACGTCCCAAGATCGACGGCCTGTGACCGGCGACTCGGGCCGATAGACCATCGGGTGTGACCACCCTCCGCCAAGACTTCGGTGCGGCCCTATGGCGGCTCTCCGACCTGGTCCGAGCCGACGAGCGACGGAGGTCGTTCCGGGCCAAGGCCTATCGCCGGGCGGTGTGGTCCCTCGACGACCTCGCACCTGATCTGTCCGACCCGCCCGAGGAGGCGCTCTCCGTCCCCGGTATCGGGCCCGGTGTCCTTCGTCTCGCACATGAGCTCCGTGACAGTGGGCACATCGAGCTGCTCGACAGACTCGAGGCGGCGTATCCCCGTGACGTTGCCACGATCCGTCGTCTCCCCCGGATCACTCCTCCCATCCTTCGATCACTGAAGGGCGAGCTCGGGGTCGACACCGCCACCGATCTCAGCGCTGCCATCGAGGCGGGAGGGGTTGAATCCTTGCGGGGGGTAGGGCCGGCCACGGCCGAGCGATGGGCGCGGACGCTCCAGCTGGCGCCATCGCCCGGTTCGGTCCCCTCCTTTCAAGCCTGGGTCTTGGCAGATGCCATGAGCCGCCATCTCCGCCGCCATCTCGGGGCTGATGTCGAAGCAGCGGGCCAGGTACGCAGAAGGGAAGAGTGGGTGGAGACGATCGACCTGGTCGTCGGTTCCGACGATGTGGCCCGCGGGCGAGCTTTCCTCGAAGGGACGGCGGTCGCCCGCTTCGAGGGCCACGGGACCGGCGGAGAATCTCTAATTCGGGCACATGAGGGCGTGCCGGTGCGAGTTCACCTGGTCTCACCGGCCGAAGCGGGATGGCGGTTGCTCCAGGTCACAGGTCCCGACGGCCATGCCGACGATCTGCTCCGGAGCGTCGTCGCTGATGGCCTGACCGAGACCGAGATCTACGAGAGGGGCGGCCGGATCTGGCTGCCTCCGGCAGCCCGAGGGCTCCCGAGGGCGACCGCGGAGGGCGTCGTCCGACTCGGGGACATCAAGGGCGACCTCCATCTCCACAGTGACAGCTCCCCCGACGGGCGAATGAGTCTCTCCGAGATCCTCCTCGAGGCGGTCGATCGGGGGTACTCCTACGTACTGCTCACCGACCACACCACCGGCCTTCGCTTTGGCGGGCTCGACGGAACCGGTCTGGCAGAGCAGCGTTCGACCATCGATGAGGTCCGGGCCGGCTTCCCCGATCTCCTCGTGCTGCAGGGCGCCGAGCTGAACATCGACCGGGACGGCAGCCTCGACATCGACGACGAGGCGCTGGGCCGGCTCGACCTGGCAGTGGCCGGCCTGCATTCCTATTTCGACCTCGACCGTCTGGAGCAGACCACGCGAGTTCTCAAGGCCCTCAGCCATCCCGTGGTGCGGGTCCTCGCCCATCCCACCGGGCGGCGGATCGGGACCCGGCCCCCTATCGATATCGACATCGACGCAGTGGTCTCGGCGGCTGTCGAGAACGATGTCGCGCTCGAGGTCAACGGCCACCGGGACCGTCTCGACCTGTCGGCCGAGCTCGCATCCCGGGCTGTCGCCGCTGGGGCGTTGCTGGCCGCCAACTCTGATGCACATCGGATCGGCGAGATGGGCAATGTCGCCAACTCGATTGCCACGATGCAACGGGCCGGCGTCCAGCCGACCTCGGTCGTCAACGCCCTGCCGGTAGACGAGTTCAAAGAGTGGGCCGGAGTTAGGGGTTGACATGGCCGGGGCAGGAGCCGGCGTTAAGGCCGGGAGTTCTAGGACTGGATCCTGACGCAGCAGTAGGACTCGGAGGGGGCGAGGTAGGCAGTCCTCGAGTCTCCGGCCCCGTCGAGCATCCCCTCGACCAGCCCGAGGTTCAGGTTGCACACCGTCCGCTGGTCCTGGGTCTTGAGGGCATGGAAAGGGCAGTTGCGAAACCTGATCTCGTCTTCCTCGACGACCGGGTCGTACCCGGTCTCACGAAGGGCATGATCGAGCCCCTCCTCACCTAGCTCCTCACCAATCCGATGAGCCACCGCGGCGAGGTCCTTCCGCTTCACCGCCCCGGAGGAGACCGCCTCGAGGAGGATCCGGGCGGCCAGGCCATATCGCCGTGGCGGCAGCGAGACCTCGTGGTCTCGCTCGGTCTTCTTGTAGAGCTTGGCCGGACGGCCGGCGCCGGGGCCGGTGCGCCCACTCCGACGCAGGAATTCGACCTCGACCAGACCTTCCTCAGCGAGACGGTCGAGGTGATAGGCGGCCGTCTGCCGGGGGATGTCGAGGGCATCGGCAGCCTCATCCCTGCCGACTGGCTCCGCCGACCTCGTGACGAAGACGTAGAGCCGCCGTCGAGTCGGGTCGCCCAAGGCCCCCACCGGGCCAAGATCGGCATCGAGATGGTCGTGATCCATGTCTGCACTCTAAAACGCGATCTGGTTGACACTAGATTTCCGGAATGTAAAACTGAACTAGATCGTATTTAGAAGGAGACCCCATGAGTGCCACCACCACCGCCGAGGCAGCACGGGCCACCTCGATCAGTGAGTCGAGACGCGCCTATCAGATCCTCCACCTCGGTTACACCGTCGCCCCGATCCTGTTCGGGCTGGACAAGTTCTTCAATGTGATGACCGATTGGGTCGAGTTCCTCCCCACTTTCATCACCGACGCGGTGAGTGGGTCGGTCGTGATGGGCATCGTCGGCGTGATCGAGATCGCCGCGGGCATCGGCGTCTGGCTCCGGCCCAAGATCTTCGCCCCGGTGGTAGCGGCCTGGCTCGGAGTGATCATCGTCACATTGATCATCGCCGGCGGCTTCTGGGACATCGCGCTGCGCGACTTTGGTCTGATGCTCGGCGCCCTCGCCCTCTGGCGGCTGGCCCGGGCCCACGGTGCCTAACTGCGGGCCGACTTCGCTCCTCGGCAACCCTCATTCACCCGTAGCGCAGCGCCCCCAGGAATAGGCACCTCGGAGCGAACAGACACCGGTCGGTCCGAGCTACCGCCGCGCGGCAGGGTTCTCTACCTCAGGGCGCGCATGTAGCCGTCGCGGGAGCCCAGATAGATGGAGTCTTTCCACACCACTGGGGTCGATTCGAGACAGGCTTCGCCCAGACTCAATGACCAATCCAGCACCGGGGCACGGGGGTCGGCCAGGGAGTACGCCCGCACGTCGCCGAGACAGGTGGCGGTGACCAGGGTGTCATCGACGATCGCCGGAGACGACCAGGAGTGGAAACCGACCTCGTCCTGCCAGAGCAGTGACCCGTCGGCGGCATCGACCGCGATCAGCGAGCCCTGGTGGGTGTTGACATAGACCACTCCGTCGCGGACAGCCGGAGTCGACCAGGAGCCTGAGTCCGCCGATCCGGTGGTGAGGTCGACTCCCCAAACTCGCGGATCGCCTTCAGAGAACGGATTGAGCTTGATCAACTGCCCCACAGCCAGGTTCCTCTCGATCTCGGCCGCGCTCATCTGGGAAGGCTCGTGCTCGATCGACACGTAGATCATCCCCTCGGCGTCGGCGACCATCGTGGCGTCGATGTCTCCACCGGCGTAGTAGTCGAACACGGTCGGCGCATTCCCGTTGCGCACGTCGGACACATCAAGCCCCACGATTCGGCCTCCGGAATTGGAGAAATAGACCCTCTGGTCAAACGCCAGGACCGAGCTCTCTATGGAGACGTTGCGGCCAGAGTTGGCGAGAAGCGCCTCGTTGTATCCGGGCTGCTGGACCAGCTTGACCGGATCGACCACCACCTTGCCCTCGGCGTCGTACCCGCGATTGAGCTGGATTGCGAAGAACCAGCCGTTCTCCCCGCCTTCGTACATGATGTCGTCGATGATGGCCGGGTTTGAGTCCCAGTCATCGTTCCAGATCCCGTTCACCTCGTTGGCGTCCATCGACCACAGCACCGTCGGCTCATCGCGATCCAGGGCCAGGATGCGCAATTGGTTGTCCCTCGACCCGAAGTAGAGAAGAGGGAATCCGTCGGGATCGAGGGTGACCGACCCTTTGATGATGTCGCCGGTCTGGAACTCGGGCCGGAGGTCCTGACCGGTGGTGGCGTCGACGAAATGGACCGCCGAGTCGTAGGCGCCAAAGATCAACTCAGTCACCCCGTCGGGGCGCTCCCACACCGAGGGCTGGCCGGTCCAGCCCATCCCGCACCAGATCCTGCTCTCGCCGCCCTCCGATGAAGGGCTGCACATCTGCTCGTCGGGATAACGCCATGAGACCGTCGGGGTGTCGGGCACCGGGCCTGAGCCATAGAAGGTCCGGGTCGGATTGCCCCGGAACATGGTCATCCCAATCGTGGTCCCCCAAGGTTGGGCCACGGTGAAGCCGGGAACCGTCCCGGGGTCACGTGGCGGTGGAGGGGCGGTCGTGGTGGAAACGGCGGCCACTGTGGTGGAGGTGACCGTCCCCGGGTCGGAGCCCGTGTTGCCGGCAGCACTCGAAGTCGTCGAGCCCCCGGCCGCGTTCACCACCGACGTGGTCGTTGGACCATCCTCACGAGTGACGAAATAGACGGCGAGCCCGAGGACGAACCCGGCGGCGACGATCATGATCACCCGTCCGGCTCGCTCGTTCACTGAACCATTCTCCTAGGCCGGCGCGGCACATTCGGCCTCACCGGTGAGCACAGGATGCCCGTGAGTCTCGATGTAGGCGGGGATCAAGCATGCGTCGATGGACCCGTCCGGAGCAACAACGGCCCTCGCCACCGCCGTCGTGGCGCTGGCCACGGAGTTGTGCGGCCACACGAAGTTGCCGAGCGACCAAAAGACAGGGGCGTTGCCGAGCATCTCCAACGGCTGCATGCGGTGCGGGTGATGGCCGAAGATGATGTCGGCACCTGCCTCGACCATCGCGTGGGCCCGCTCGATGTCGTCCTGACGGGGGGTGGTGTCCAGTTCCATCCCCCAGTGAACTGTGACGACGACGAGATCGGCCACCGCGTCTGCTGCAGTCACTGCCTCGACCATCGAAGGGGTGTGGTCACCATTACTCATCCCCGGCGAATCCTCGGTGGCGTACCAGCCGTCGTTGGGAGCAACGCCTCCGAAGCCGATGACCGCCACCTTCCACCCCTGAATGTCGTACAGCGCCGGCTCACCGGCCTCGGCGATGTTTCTGCCCGCTCCAACTGCTCCTATCCCGACGGCGATCAGCTGGTCGCGCCCGTCGACCAGGGCTTCCTTGCCGAAGTCGCCTGAGTGGTTGTTGCCCAGATTGGCCACATCGACACCATTGGCCTCCATCGAAGGCAAGGTCTCGGTCGGGCAGCGAAAAACGAAGGCCTTGTCCAGCGGTGCGCCGATGTCGGAAGGGGTGCACTCGAGATTGATCACGGTGAGGTCGTCGTCGACGAACAGCCCGTTCAAACCAGACCAGGCATGATCCCATCCCTCCTCGGCCAAGGCGGGGATGTACTCGGGGTCGACGGCGACATCGCCGGTGCCCTGTATCACTAGATAGCCCTTCTCCGGGATGGTGGTGACCGTCGTGGTGGTCGGGGGCAAGGTCGACGTGGTTGGCACCGTGGTCGCGGGTGCCGCGGTGGTCGACGTACCCAATGCTTCGGCACTGGTGCTCGCGGTCGCGCCGGCATCTGCCACGTCGAGGCTGGTGACGGCGAAGGCCGCCACCCCGATGAGGGCGCCACCAATGACCACGACGAGAAGCTTGAGGGACCTGGACACCGCCGGTCACGGTATCAAGTAGCAGGTAGTAGGTACCAGGACCGAAAACTCGCTACCTGTTACTTGCTACCTGCTACCTACAGAATCTGACTGAGGAACAGCTTGGTCCGCTCCTCCTGTGGGTCGGTGAAGAAATGCTCCGGGGTGCCGACCTCGACGATCTCGCCCTCGGCCATGAACACGACCCGGTTGGCCACCGCCCTGGCGAAGCCCATCTCGTGAGTCACCACGATCATGGTCATGCCGCCCCGGGCCAGCTCGATCATCACGTCGAGCACTTCCTTGATCATCTCCGGGTCGAGGGCAGAGGTCGGCTCGTCGAACAGCATGACCTTGGGTTGCATGGCGAGGGCACGGGCGATGGCGACTCGTTGCTGCTGGCCCCCGGAGAGCTGCCCGGGGTACTTGCGGGCCTGCTCGGGGATCTTGACCCTGGTCAGCATCTGCATCGCCAGCACCTCGGCGTCCTTCTTGGGCAGTTTCCGAACCTGACGCGGCGCGAGCGTCACGTTGTCGAGGACGGTGAGATGGGGGAAGAGGTTGAACTGCTGGAACACCATTCCCGTCTCCCGACGCACCTCCTGGATGTTTCGAAGGTCATCGGAGAGGTCGATCCCATCGATGACAACCCTGCCACTGTCATGCTTCTCCAGACGGTTGATGCAGCGGATCAGAGTGGACTTCCCGCCACCCGACGGGCCGATCACCACTACGACTTCCTGGCGGCCAACCCGCATGTTGATGCCTTTCAACGCCTGGAAGTCACCGAAGAACTTGTCGACCTCCTCGAGTTCGATGATGGCTTCGCCGGTGGCCCTCGTTGCATCGGTGTAGTCCGTCTGCGCGGTCATCGCTCACCCACTCCCAATCGTCTCTCCAATCTCCGGGACTCACGTGACATCGTGTAGGACCCGACCCAGAACACCAGGGCGGCGAACCCAAGGGTCAGCACGAACAGGCCCTGCCCCAGGAAGGCGGACTGGGAGTTGACGATGAACGTCGCGTCGAGCAGCTCGGTGACGCCGAGGATCGCCACCAGAGTGGTGTCTTTGAAGAGGCTGATGAACTGCCCGACCATCGCCGGGATCGTCGCCCTCAGAGCTTGCGGGAGCACCACGAGCCTCATCGTCTTCCACGGAGCGAGCCCGACGGCCTGGGCTGCCTCGACCTGACCATGCGGAACCGCCTGAAACCCGCCTCTCACCACCTCGGCGATATAGGCCGCCTCGAAGGCGGTGATCGCAATGAGCATCCTTGTCACCAGACCCGGTCTCAGGTCACTGGGGATGAGAAAGCCCAGAGCGAAGGCGCCGGCGAGAAGCAGTGTGATCAGGGGCACGCCTCGGACGAACTCGATGTAGCCCACTGAGATGGTCCGGATGACGGGCAAGGAAGATCGTCGACCCATCGCCAAGAGCAGGCCCAGTGGGAAGGCGAACATGATTCCGGCCACGGTGAGGAACAGGTTGAGCTGGAGTCCTCCCCAACCCTGCCACCCCACGCCGCCGAACGCGGCGAGGGCGAGATAGGCGCCCACGAGGAGGAGGAGCGCGATCAGCCACGTCCATCGTCGCACGGCTTGCGACAGGGCCCGTCCCAGGTAATACGACCCGATTCCGGCCGCAGCCGCCCCAATGGTGAGCAACGCGGGGGTGATGGTTTTGGTGAAGCCGAGAATGATCACGATCAGGGCGATGATCGGCCAGAAGCGGAGCACGATCTGGGCGAATGTCGTGCGGATCAGGGGGAGGCCGGCCTCGGTGGCCCGATCCCTGGCCCCGGCGGCGACCGATCCGGCGACCAACCCGATCAATCCCGCGATGAGATAAGTCGCCACCCACGGCCGCCACAGCTGATCTGCGGGGAAGTCCCCGATCATGAACAGCCGCAGATTGACCCGGATGATCTCGAAATCCGCACCGAGGAGCCAGCGAGCCAAGCCCACGACTGCCAGCAGGAGGATGACAGCCAGGGCCAGCGTGAGCAGGACGTTGTACCAGGTGTTGAACAGGTTCTTTCGCACCCAGTCCATCGGCCCCCGCGCCGGCTCGACCTCGACGGCCGTCTCATCGAACACTGGTGCCTCGACAATCATCGAGTCACCAACTGCATGCGGCGATTGACGAGGTTGACAAGGAATGAGATCAGCAGGGAGAAGACGAGATAGATCCCCATCAGGATCGCGATCATCTGCGGCGCCGGCTGCCCGTTGCCGATCATCTGGAACGTCAGCCGCGTGACCTCGGCGTACCCGATGGCGATGGCAAGAGACGTGTTCTTGGTGTAGTTCAGGTACTGACTGATGATCGGCGGAATGGCGATACGCATCGCCTGTGGCATGACGACGTAACGAAGACGCTGGAATGGGGAGAGGGCGATTGCATTGGCCGCCTCGGACTGGCCCTTGGGCACGGCGAGGATGCTCCCCCTGACGATCTCCGCCACGTGAGACGCGGTGTACAGCACGAGCGCGGCCAGCACCGCCCAATACGCCGCCAGCCCTTGATATCCACCCTCTAAGGCGCGCCCGTCGAGCAGCGGACGGGAGAGCCCAATCGGTCCTCCGAGCGCCACGAAGCCGATGAAAGAGATGATCGAGAACACCGCCAGCGACCACGCAAACCGATGATGGTGCTCGCCAGTCCGCTCCGAACGCCGGGTTCTCCACCACCACACCGCGGCGGCGATGAGAAATGCGCCGGCCATGATCAGAAGGAATGGCCCGAAATCGGGCTGAGCGGTGAGACCGACCACGGCGATGTAGCGGTTGTTGACGATCAGAAAATCACTGAGGTTGAACGACTCTGTCAGCAATGGGAACTGGAGGACGACCGCGTTGAACACGAAATAGATGATCAGCAACGGCGGGATGTTGCGCAGAATCTCGACGTAGAGACCGGCCGCCTTCGCCACCAGCCAGTTGGTCGAGAGACGGGCAACTCCCACGAGGACACCGATGATGGTCAGTAGCGGGATCCCCACCACAACCAGGGCCAGTGTGTTCTTGATCCCGACCAGCAAGCCCTTCCAGATCGGGGCACCGGAGCTCAAGTCGGACCCGGGGATGTCAACTCCCAATGGCTGGGTGAGGAACTCGAAACCGGTGGGGAGGCCGGCCGCCCGCAGGTTGTTGGTGAGGTTGAACCACAGGACATAGGCCACCACGGCGACAATCGCTGCGGCCACGACCTGGGCACCGATCCGCAACACCCGCACATCCCGCCACAGCGGAGTGCGCGACCCGGTTTCCTCCACCGTCGTCAAGCGATCACCCCCTGCTTCCGACTGTTTTGGCGCGGAGATCCGACCCGATGGGGTCGGATCTCCGCGCCAGAATCACTGCTAGCGGTAGGGCGGGGCGTAGAGCAGACCGCCGTCGGTCCACAGCGCGTTGTACTGGCGCTCCAGCTGCAGTGGGCTCCCAGCACCGACATTCCGATCGAAGATCTCGGCGTAGTTGCCGACCTGACCCACCACCTGGGCGGCGAAATCGACCGGCAGTCCAAGACCCGGATCGAAGGGCGCGGTGCCCTCCTCGGTCTCCACATCGAGGCCGAGGAAGCGCCTGATATTGGCGTCCTCGGTGTCGGCGAAAGTGTCGACGTTGGTGGAATCGATGCCGAACTCCTCGGCCTGGATGGTGGCAAGGACGATCCAGTCGACCGCCTGGGCCCACTGCGAGTCTCCATCGAGGACGGCCGGGCCCAGGGGCTCTTTGGAGAACACCTCTTCGAGGATCACCAGGGCCTCGGGACCGCCCTGGTCCTCGGGCCACGCGGAACGGACACCGGCGAGCTGGGACTTGTCCGACGTCCAGCCATCACATTGCCCCTCGATGAACGCCGCCTGGATCAGCGGGTTCTCCTCGAAGGTCAGCGGGGTGTAGGTGATACCGGCCATCCTCGTGGTCAGGTTCAGCTCGGTTGTCGTGCCCGACAAGACGCAGATGGTGGTGTCGGTCATCTCGTCGATGGTGGTGAACCCACTATCGGCGGAGACCATCATCCCCTGCCCGTCGTAATACGTCGTCGTCAGGAAGGTGGCGGCGTTGCCACCGTCACGACTCGACGTGTACGTCGTGTTTCGGACCAAGACATCGACCTCGCCCGCCTGTAGGGCGGTGAACCTCTGCTCGGCGGTCAGGTCGACAAAGGTCACTGCCGCCGCGTCGCCGAGCACACCGGCGGCGATGGCGCGGCAGAAATCGATGTCGAAACCGACGTGCTCGCCGGCCTCGTCGACAAACCCGAATCCGGGAACGGCGTTGTTCACGCCACAGTTGAGGGTTCCTCGAGCCTGGATCTCGGCCAGCCGGCCTTCCCCGGCAGGAGCTTCCTCGCCTGCGGTGGTGGTCGTCTCCTCGCCGGCAGCGGAGGTGGTTGTCTCCCCGCCCGCCTCGGTCGTCTCAGTTGCCTCGCCACTCGTCGTAGTCGTGGTATCGGCTGCCTCCGTACAGGCGGCCAGCACCAGCGTGAGTGCGGCCAAGGCGGCGAAGAACTTGCTCGTCTTCATCACTACCTCCGTTGGATCGCTTGTTGGCGTCACGAGGCCACGTAGCGCGCGCGGCGACCCTAGCCCCAGGCTCGGGCGACGGGTCGGGTTCGGTAGCCTGATCTGACCTTTCGAAGGGGCTCCGTGTCGGAACGCATCGTCGCCCGGATCGTGTGGGTGCTCGCCGCCCTAGTGCTCGCCGCCACCGCCATCGGGATCTGGTACGACCTGCGGAACGGGCTCGCGGACGAGTCACCGGTTTTCATCTGGGATGTCATCGTCTGGTCGCTGTTACCGGCGGTGTTCGTCCTCGCCGGGGCTTTGATCGTGTCCCGCCAGCCTCGCAACGTCATCGGGCTGTTGTTGGTGATCCCGGGCCTGGTGGTCCTCGCCGCGAATGTGGGCGACATCTTTTTCGGGTCCCTCGCACAGGGCCCGCCATCTCAGGGGCTGAGCGTCGGGCTCTGGGTACGTCTTTGGTTCGACAACTGGTCATGGGTATTGCTGATCTTCCCCATCCTCCATTTGATGCTGGTCTTCCCCACCGGGAAGGTGCTCTCCACCCGCTGGCGATGGCTGGTGGGACTGGAGATCACAATGGTGCTTTTCCTGACGTTCATCGCGGCGTTCAGCGAAGTGATCGGGCCGCTCGACGTAGCAGAAGCGGAGCAATGGACCGTGCCCAACCCGATCGGGTTTCTACCCGAGGACTTCTTCGAGGGGATAGTCGGCACGGTTTGGCAGATCGGTCTGGTCGGGCTGACAGTGCTCGCCTTGCTGGCGATGGTGCTCCGCTTTCGCCGCGCCTCCCCGGTGGAGCGTCAACAGCTCAAGTGGTTGCTCTTCGCCGTCAGCCTGTTCGCCTTGATTTACGCCAGCGCCGCATTCAGCGAGGAAGGGCTCGCGACCGGCACTATCGGCGACACCCTCTTTGTCATATCGATCATGGGCATACCGGTCTCGATCGCGGTCGCCGTCCTCAAGTTCCACCTCTACGACCTGGATCGAATAATCCGGCGGACCCTGCTCTATGCGGTGCTCACCGGGCTCCTCATCGGCATCTTCGCCCTCTCGATATTCGTCCTTCAAACCGTGATCGGCGGCATCGTCGGCGAGGACTCGCCCCTGGCCGTGGCCACCTCCACCCTGCTCATCGCCGCTCTGTTCAATCCCCTGCGCCGACGTCTCCAGGGTCTCATCGACCGCCGCCTCTACCGCAGCAAGTACGACGCTCAGCGGGTCATCGACCAGTTCGTCACCACCGCCCGGAATGAGGCAGACATGCGCTCGCTCTCGGCCGACCTGCTCGATGTGGTCGACCAGACGGTTCAGCCGTCGCTTCAGGGTCTCTGGATCAAGGGCACGGAGACTCAGGAGGCCTGATCCTCAGCGGGTATCGACCATGAGCCGCAGGAACTGCCGGGCCCGGTCGGTCGACGGGTCGACCAGGACCTGATCCGGCGGCCCTTCCTCCACCACTCTGCCCTCGTCCATGAACAGAACCTGGCCGGCCACATCCCGCGCAAAGACAAGCTCGTGGGAGACCACGATCATGGTCATCCCCTCGACGGCGAGGGTCTTGATCGCCTCCAGCACCTCGCCCACCAGCTCGGGGTCGAGTGCCGAGGTGGGCTCATCGAAAAGCATCAGGGAAGGGCTCATCGCAAGAGCGCGGATGATCGCCACCCGCTGCTGTTGTCCCCCGGAAAGACGGTCCGGGTACTCGTCACGCTTGTCGGCAAGATCGAAACGGTTGAGCAGGTGCTGGGCCGTGACCTGAGCTTCCTCCTCGGACATCTTGAGGACCTTGCGTGGGGCCAGCGTGATGTTGTCCAGAACGGAGAGATGGGGGAAGAGGTTGAAGGACTGGAACACGATGCCGATGCGCCGGCGCGCGGTGTCGGCATCAAATTCGGGATCGGCGATGTCGACGCCCTCGAGGAGGATCTCGCCGTCGTCGACGGGCTCGAGCAGGTTTATGCAGCGCAGGAGCGTCGACTTCCCCGATCCCGATGGGCCTACAACAGCCAGTACCTGGTGGGTGTCCAGCGCAAGGCTGACATCGGCGAGGACCGTCAGGTCGCCGAACTGCTTCCAGACACCGCGCACCTGGAGCAACCGTTCGGTCATAGCGACGTACCGGCCGTTCGCTCTCGCTGGCGGCGGATGAGATAGTCGGTGAACCGGGCCAGCGGGACGGTCAAGATGAGAAAGAGAAGGGCAGCGACGAGATAGGCGGTGAAGTTGAAGGTGCTGGCGACGTAGATCTGGGATCGACGAAACGCCTCCTGGACCCCGAGAAGGGCGAGAAGAGCCGAGTCCTTCTGCAGGGCGACGAAGTCGTTGAGCAGCGGGGGTATCACCCGTCGCACCGCCTGGGGCAACACGACCCACCTCATGGATTGGACCGAGCTCAGACCGAGGGAGCGGGCCGCTGCGGTCTGACTCTCGTGGACCGAATCGATCCCGGCGCGGTAGACCTCGGCCACATATGCCGAATAGGAGATGACCAGGGTGGCGATGGCCCAGAACTCCTGACTGTTGGGCACCCCCTGCAACCTGAGCGCCGGCACCCCGAAGCCGAGGAGGAAGAGGAGGATGATGGTGGGTATGCCACGGATCAGGTCCACGTAGGCCGTGGCAGCCAACCTCAATGGGGTGAGTAAAGGGGATCGGCTGCTCCTGATCACCGCCAGCACCAAGGCGACGATGAGGATGAACACCTCGGCGATGAGGAAGATCCTGACGTTGCGCCGGAAACCGGAGAGGATGCTGGGGAACGATGCCTTGAAGTCCTCCCAGCTGAAGAACGATTCGCGGACGGCAGGCCATCCCGGCGAGTTCACCACCACCAGGGTCAACACGCCGAACACGACCACCGTGCTCACCGCCCCGATCAGCAGGGAGCGGCGGCGCTGCTGTTTCTGATAGGCCAGCCGCCGTGCCCGACCCGGTGACAGCCCCGGGCCACGGCTCGACGCCTCGGCCTCAGTCATTCACGCGAGCTAGCCGGTCTCGATGACCGGCGCATCGACCACATCGGAGAGCCATTCCTGCTGAATGGCCTCCAGGTCGACATTGGAGAGGGCCTCGTTGACACAGTCCCTCAGCGGGTTGCCTTCCTCGAACAGCATGCCGAATTGCTCACCGTCCTCGCCGCCCGAAGGGAACTGTGCGATCACGGTAGACCCCTCGATCTCAACGGCCGACACGAAGAAGGCAGTAGGCAGATCGAGGACCAGGCCATCGAGTTGCGCGGCATCGAAGGCCGCCTTGGCATCGGCATTGGTGTCGTAAACCAGTGGCTCGGTGTCGGGCTGGATCTCCTCGTTGATGAAGTCGAGACTCGTGGTTCCCACCTGCGCCCCTAGCCGGAACGGCTTGAGCTCGTCGAGAGTCGTCGCGGAGGCAATCTCGGAATCGGAAAAACCAACTATCGCCTGGTTGACGTCGTAATAGCCGTCGCTGAAGTCGACGGCGGCGTCGCGTTCCTCAGTGATCGAGATCTGGTTGATGTCGAAATCGAAGTCTTTCTCGCCTGGGGCATATGAGTTGTTGAACGGGACCACCACCCACTCGACCTCCTCCGCGGTGAACCCGAGCGCGTCGGCGACGGCGAAAGCGACAGCGCTCTCGAATCCCTCGCCGTTGGTGGGGTCGTCATCGACGAACCAGGGCTCGAAGGCCGGCGAGTCCGTGCCGATGGTGAGAACACCCTCCTGCACCAAAGTCAGGTCTTCCTTCTCGCAGGAGACATCGCCGCCACCTCCGCCTTCTTCCGCGGCACACGCAGCCACGAGGATGGCAAGGACTGCGATGAGGGCGATGTTTCTCTTCATGTGGGCTCCAGGGTCAATGGATTGAGGGAGCGTAGTGCCGACGGTCGCAACCAAATCAGCCAGATACAATCGAGCGCGCCCAGCGGGCAATATTCAGGAGGAAGGCACTAGATGAAACGACTGATATGGCTTCTCGCTGTCGTCGCCCTGATCGTCGCGGCCTGCGGCGGAGGGGAAGAAGGCGGCGAAGGAACCGCAACCACAGAGGGGACCGGAGCCACAGAAGGCGAAGGGGACCTCCTCTCGGCCATCGAGGAAGAAGGCGTCCTGACGGTGTCGACCGACCCGGCGTACCCGCCCCAGTCCTCGCTCAACGAGGATACGGGCGAATACGAGGGCTTCGACATCGACGTGGCCACGGCCATTGCCGAGGAAATCGGAGTCGAGGTGGCCTGGGAGGCTCCCGCCTGGGAGACCATCATCGCCGGCAACTGGAACGATCGATGGGACCTCAGCGTCGGTTCGATGACGGTCACGCCCGAGCGCGAGGAAGTCCTGCACTTCAGCACGCCTTACTACTACACACCGGCAGTCGTGGCGGTCGCCGCAGACGACGACTCGATCTCCGATCTGTCCACCGATCTCGATGGCCAGGCGATCGCGGTCTGTGGTGGTTGCACCTACGACTTCTATCTCCAGGGAAATCTGGAGATCCCGGGTGAGACTTTCGACTTCGTCATCGATGACTCCGAGATCATCACCACCGACACCGACACGACCGCCATCGAGCAGCTGGTCCAGGGCCGGGTCGTCGCGGCGATCTCGTCGGCTACAACGATCCAGGCGGCAATCGACGAGGGCCTGGCGATCAAGGTCGTCGGAGACCCCTTGTTCTACGAGCCACTGGCGGCGGCGATCGACGCCAGCGCGTCACTGGACACCGAGTCGTTCGTGGCCCGTGTCTCGGAGATAATCGAGGGGATGCACGAGGACGGAAGGCTCAGCGAGCTGTCGAACGAATGGTTCGGCCTCGACCTCACCACGAAGGCATCTTGAAACAGGACGGCGGGGGCGGCGGACATCGGTCCCTGCCCCCGGCCGCCCTCAACGAGACCGCCCCGCGATGAGAGAGCGCTTCGAGCAGTGGAGCGCGAGCATCCCGTTCAAGGTGAAGCTCGGCATGGTCTGGGCTGTGATCGCCCTGATCGTGGCGGGTCTCTTCTCATTGGCCGACTTCGATGTCCAATGGATGGTCGACCAGTTCTGGTTCATCGCAACCGGTCTGCCCTGGACGGTGATCATCTGCGGGCTGGCCATCATCTTCGCCGTCATCCTCGCTCTGCTCGGTGCCCTCGGTCGGCTCTCCAGCAGCGCTGTCGCCCAGGGAGTCACCAGCTTCTACACCTCTTTCTTCCGGGGCACGCCACTCATCGTCCAGATGTTTCTCATCTTCCTGGCCCTCCCCCAACTGGCCCCTCCCGACCTGCCCGGGCTTCGTGATTCGCTGACCCTCACAGCCCTCCAGGCCGGAATCATCGCCCTCGGCCTCAACTACGGCGCCTATATGACCGAGATCTTCCGCGCCGGGATCCAGTCGGTGGGACATGGCCAGGTGGAGGCGGCGGAAGCCCTGGGCATGACCTACCGGCAGCGGATGCGGCGGATCGTCCTCCCCCAGGCGATCAGGGTCATCATCCCGCCCACGGGAAACGAGTTCATCGCCATGATGAAGGACTCGGCCCTGATCTCGCTCCTCGGCTCGGTGGTGGCACAGATGGAGATCTTCCGACGGGCCCAACTGGTTGGCAGGGCTGACTTCCGGCCCCTGGAGGCCTTCGTCGTTGCTGCCGCCCTCTATTGGGTGCTGACGACCATCTTCCAGTTCTTCCAGACGAGGTTGGAACGGCGTCTCTCGGCGGGATACGTGCGCACCACGATCAGGGTCAGCACCCAGCCCGGCATCGAGCTCGTGGAGAGCGAGCCGGCATGACCGAGCCCGTGGTGCGAATCACCGATCTGCACAAGTCGTTCGGTGACATCGAGGTACTGAAGGGCATCGACCTCGAGGTGACCCGTGGCGAGGTGGTGGTCGTCTTCGGACGATCCGGGTCGGGGAAGAGCACCCTTCTCCGCTGCATCAACTACCTCGAGGAGCCGACGTCGGGCACGATCGAAGTCGGAGGCGTCCGTGTCGATCCGGGCGCACGGACACATCGTCAACGGGAGACGATCCGCAGTGTCCGACTCAAGGCGGGAATGGTGTTCCAAGAGTTCAATCTCTTCCCCCACCTCACTGCCCTCGGGAACGTCATCGAGGCCCCGATCACAGTCAAAGGTGTCGACCGCGCCCATGCAGTCGAGATGGCCAAGGTCCTCCTCGCCCAGGTTGGCCTGGCGAACAAAGGCGACGCGTACCCGATCCAGCTGTCCGGGGGTCAGAAGCAACGAGTGGCCATTGCCCGGGCGTTGGCCATGGAACCAGAGGTGATGCTCTTCGACGAGCCAACCTCTGCTCTCGATCCGGAGTTGATCTCAGAGGTGCTCGCGGTGATGAGGAACCTGGCTACCGAGATCCACATGACAATGATCGTGGTCACTCATGAGATGGGCTTCGCCCGTGAGGTGGCCACCACCATGGCGTTCGTAGACGAAGGGAACATCGTCGAGAAGGGCCCTCCGAGCGAGGTCATCGCCAACCCACAAAACGCTCAGACCAAACGGTTCCTGGAAGCGGTTCTCTGAGGTGAACCTCAGGGCGCGGCGGAAGCCCCGGCCGACCGGCGTCTGTTTGCCCGAGACTGTGTCACTACGAGGAGTTTGAACCGTCAGCCCATGAGGTTGGGTCTCGGGCAAAGTCGGCCGGCAATCAAAGCAGGGCGAGGACGCGGGACGCCACCGACTCGGGGTCCAGACCCGCCGCCTGGGTGATGTCCGATGGGGAGCCAAAGGGGAGAAACCGGTCGGGGATGCCGACACAGGTGATCTCCTTGACCAGACCGGCCCCGGCGAAGGCCTCCATGACCGCGGCACCGAAGCCTCCCGCCACCACGTTGTCCTCCAAAGTGACCACGTGCCGTGATGGCGCGGCCCACTCCAGGATCCGGGGGTCGAGCGGCTTGACCCATCTCGCGTTGACCACCCCCACCGAGAATCCTTTCGCCCTGATGTCAACCGCCGCCTTCTCCGCAGTCTCGACCATCCGCCCCACTGCCACCAACAACACATCCGAGCCCTCGGAGAGGAGCTGTGCCTCCCCGACGGGGATGGGGGCTACCGGCACCGCCGGGACGGAAACGGCAGCGCCTTTCGGATAGCGAATGGCGATGGGACCGTCGTGGTCCACCGCGGTCTCGATCATGGCGCACAACTCGGTGGCGTCGGCCGGAGCCCCCACCACCATGTTGGGGACCATTCGCAGGTACGACAGGTCGAATACGCCGTGATGGGACGGGCCATCGGGCCCGGTGATCCCGGCCCGATCGATGAGGAATGTCACCGGGAGATCGTGCAGGGCGACATCGGCCACGATCTGGTCGAACGCTCGCTGGAGGAAGGCCGAGTACACCGCCACCACCGGGCGCTTGCCGGCCAAAGCCATGCCGGCGGCCAGGGTCACTGCGTGCTGCTCGGCGATGCCGGTGTCGAAGACCCGGTCGGGGAAGCGCTGCCACATCTGCATCAGACCGGCGGTCGTGACCATCGCCGCCGAAATGCCGACCAGGTCGGGCCGAGTCGCCGCCGCCTCCGCCACCGCTTTTCCGGCGACCTCGGTGAGTCGCAGCTCTTCTTTGATCGCCTTGCCGGTGGCCAGATCGAATGACCCGACACCGTGCAGCATCTCCAGCTCGTCCTCGATGGCGGGCTGGTAACCGTTCCCTTTCTGAGTGACGACGTGGATCACCACCGGTCGGTCGTACCGCTTGGCGGTCTCCAAGGTCTCCTCGAGCAGCCCGATGTCATGACCGTCGATCTGCCCGGTGTACTTGAGGTCGAGGGCATCGAAGACGGTGAACGGCTCCAAGATCTGCTTGACCGCGTCCTTCAGCCGTCCGGCCAACTCGTCTGCGGTCTCGCCGACGAGGGGAAGACCGCGCAGCATCTTGCCCAGCGTGCGCTTCGTCTTCTCGTAGCGCGGATCGAACCGATAGTGGGCCAGACTCGCCAGGGCGGCCAGCCCGCCCACGGTCGGTGCGTAAGACCGGCCGTTGTCGTTGACGACGATGATCAGTCGCTTGGGCTTGGCGACGGCGATGTGGTTGAGGGCCTCGTAGGCCATTCCCCCGGTGAGGGCCCCATCCCCGATGATGGCGACCGTGTAGCCGGGGTAGTCGGCCAGGGCGTGCCCCAGGGCGTAGGAAAGGGATGTCGAGGCGTGGCTGTTCTCGACGAAGTCGTGATTCGACTCCTCCCGACTCGGATACCCGGAGAGGCCGCCTGTGTGGCGGAGATGGTCGAAGTCGTCCATGCGCCCGGTCACCAGCTTGTGGACGTATGCCTGGTGGCCGACATCCCAGATGAACCGGTCATTCGGCGAGTCGAAGACCCGGTGCAGGGCAAGGGTCAGCTCGACCACACCGAGGTTGGGGGAGAGATGCCCTCCGGACTGGGAGACCTTGTCCAGGATGAAGGCACGGATCTCCTCGGCGAGAACATCGAGCTCTTCCTGGCTCAGCCCACGCAAATCGGCAGGGCTCGAAATGGATTCGAGAATCGACATGGTCGGAACGGGTTCAGGCTAGTTGGGAGTGGAGGCTTCCAACACAGGGAGATGCACGGTGAAGGTGGAACCGGCGCCGAGCTCGCTCTCCACCGAGACGCTGCCGCCGTGACTCTCGACGACGTGCTTGACGATGGCCAGTCCCAGACCGGTTCCGCCGGTGGCCCGGGCCCGGGCATTGTCCACCCGATAGAAGCGCTCGAACACCCGGTCGAGGTCCCGGGTGGGGATCCCCTCGCCCGAATCGCTGATCCGGAGAACGGCGTCATCCCCGATCACCTCGAGCACGGCTCCGATCCATCCGCCGGCTGGCGTGTAGCGGATGGCGTTGTCGAGCAGATTTCGGACCGCGATCGCCACGTCACGCCGGCTTCCGGCGACCTGCACCGGTGACGCCTCCAGGGTCAGATCGATCCCTTGGCCCTCGGCAATCGGGCGCACCCTCTCCAACTCTTCCAGAACCAGATGATCCAGGCTCAAGGGATCCAGGTCCGGTTGATCACGTTCCAGTCGGGAAAGATCGAGAAGATCGGCGACGAGCCGATCGAGCTGGTGAGCCGAGCTCTCGATGTGCCGGGCGAACCCGATCGCCGATTCGTCGCCTCGCTCAACCGCCAATTGCAGGGCCTCGGAGGAGGCGATGATCGCCGATACAGGCGTCTTCAGCTCATGGGAGGCGTTGGCCACGAAGTCGCGACGGACGGATGCAGCGCGTTCCCGCTCGGTCACGTCGACGATGACGAGCAAGACACGTCCATCCTCGGGCAATGGTGTGGCGATCGCCCGCAACTGTCGCACCGGCTTGCCGTGCTCGGCGAGGACCGACGTCAGCGATCCACTTTCCCGGGCTTGGTCCACTACGTCCTGAAAAGAGAAGGGCACCAGCCCCGACAAGGTCTCCGGGATGGCTCCGAGCAGCTCGTGGGCGGAGGGATTGGCGTAGACCACCACGTCTTCCCGGTCGAAGAGGATGGTCCCCTGGGGCAGGGCGCCGAGCACGGCCTGTAGCGTCGATGACGCCCGCTCCGTCTCGGCGAGACGGGCCTGGTTGGCCGCATCGAGACCGGCGATGGCAGTCGACAGGTCGTCGATCTCACGCACCCGGGAGCGGGCCGGCTTGGCCCCAGTGCCCTCCGCCGTGATGGCCCTGGTCTGCTCGGTCAACTCGACCAGGGGACGTGACATCCGCTGGGCGAGCCAGGCGGCCACGAGCAATCCGACCAGCCCGACGATGATCGAGACGATTATGAAAGAGCTCCGATAGGGCCAGGTGTCGGCTGCGACGTCCTGGGCCGAGTCGGACACGCGCAGCACCCTTCCGCTGCCTGCCGGAATGGCGACGTACAGCTGATCGAAGCCTGTGGTGTCGCTCGGGTGGATGTCGCGTCCGATATCTCCCGCAAGGGCTGATGCCACCTCGGGCCGGTCCGCATGGTTGGCCATCGTTGCCGGGTCGGCATGGGAGTCGGCCAGCACCACCCCGTCGCTGTCGATGACGGTGTACCGGTATCCGGAGACGTCGGCCATCGAATCGGCCCAGGGTTGGAGTCCCTGGTCATCCGACGGCATGCTCACGGCCGAGATCGATGCCGCCGACTCGAGCTGGTCGAGCAGGCCTTCGATGAAGGCTTCCTCCACCGACCTCGACAGAAACCACCCCAGCGCCAGGATGAGAATCAGATACAACAGTGCGAAGGAGAGAAGAAAGCGAAGGGCGAGAGGTGTCCTCCCCGGGGCCCTAGTGCTCATCGACGAACTTGTAACCCAGACCGCGGACCGTGACGATCATCCCCGGTCGGGACGGATCGGGCTCGAGCTTCTGACGCAGCCGCTTGATGTGGACATCGAGTGTCTTGGTGTCCCCGAAGTAGCTCGGTCCCCACACCTCGTCGATCAGGGCATGACGAGCCGCCAGGCGGTTCCGTCTCCGCATGAGCGATTCGAGCAGCTCGAATTCCTTGGGGCGCAGCTCGACTGGCTCACCGTCGAGCCGAGCCTGATGAGCATCGATGTCGAGCTCGATCGGGCCGCCTCGTAGGACCTCGTTGGATTCGGCGAGCACCCCGGACTTGGCCGCTCTCCGCAGCTGGGCCCGGACCCGAGCCACCAACTCCCGCATCGAAAACGGCTTGGTCATGTAGTCGTCGGCTCCCAGCTCCAGGCCCGCCACCTTGTCCGACTCGGCATCCTTGGCGGTGAGCATGATGATGGGCACGTCCGATGACATCCGGATCTGACGGCACACATCCAGCCCGGACATCCCGGGGAGCATCAAGTCGAGAAGCACCAGATCGGGCTGGTTGACCCGAGCAGACTCCAGCCCACCCACTCCGGAGTCGGCCACTAGGACGTCGAAGCCTTCGACGTCGAGTGCGTACCGGACCGACTCGGCCAAGCCCGGCTCGTCTTCTACGAGGAGGACACGATGCCTGCGGCGCTCATCCGCCCGGTTCATCGTCCGACTTGTCGAAGCCCAATGCCACGAATTCGGCCCGTTTCCCGGTGATCAAGTACGCGGTGTGCTCGGCGAAGTCCACCGCCTGATCCCCGACCCTCTCCAGGGCACGCGACGCCATCATGATCTTGGTGGCCCACTCGAGCATCGGCGCATCGGACGCCACGGCGACGATCTCTTTGAACATGTTGGCGTTGAGCCGGTCGACCGGCTGGTCCATTGCGGGCAGGAGCCGTGCCTCATCCAGATCCTGGCGCAGATATGCCTCGATCGCGGTCCTGATCATCGGGCGGACCAGGTCGCCCATCTCTCGAATCTGGTCACAGATCCGCTCCACTCGGGGCAATCCGGCGTTCTGCTGGGTGACTCGGGCGATGTTGACGCACTGGTCCCCCATTCGCTCGAAGGTGGAGTTGAGCTGAAGAAGCACACTCATCTTCCTCAGATCGGAGCCGAGCGGCTGGAACCGGGCCATCAGGGTCGTCCAGTGCTGATGGACCTCGAAATAGGTCTTGTCCATCTCATCGTCGAGCGCGACCACCCGCTCCGCCAGCTCCAGATTTCCCGTCGTCACCGAGTCGACGGCCATCTCGACCATGTGCTCGGCCCGGTCGACCATCCCGAGCACTGCGTGCTCGAGGGCTTCCAGCTCCTGATGGAAATGGAGGTTGGTGTCTGCTGCGCTGGTCATCCGAAACGACCTGTGATGTAGTCCTCGGTCTGCTTCTCCACCGGGGAGGTGAATATCTGCTCGGTGCGGTTGAATTCTACGAGGTAGCCGGTGCGTTGCCCCTCCTCGTCGACGTTCACCGAGAAGAAGGCAGTCCGGTCGGACACTCGAGCAGCCTGTTGCATGTTGTGGGTGACGATCACGATCGTGTAGTCCTTCTTCAGGTCGAGCATGAGCTCTTCGATCTTGAGGGTGGCGATCGGGTCGAGGGCGGAGCAGGGCTCGTCCATGAGCACGACATCGGGGCTGGTGGCGATGGCCCGGGCGATGCAGAGACGCTGCTGCTGACCACCCGAGAGCGCCATTCCCGACTCCTTCAGCTTGTCTTTCACCTCGTCCCACAGCGCCGCCTTGATCAGTGACTCCTCCACGAGGTCGTCGTAGTTGCCTTTGAACCCGGCGACTCTCGGCCCGTAGACGATGTTCTCGTAGATGCTCTTGGGGAACGGATTCGGCTTCTGGAACACCATGCCGATCCTGCGCCGAACCTCGACGGGGTCCACCCTCTCCCCGTAGAGATCGACGCCGTGATATTCGACCCGACCCTCCACCCGCGCGGTCTCGATCAGGTCGTTCATCCGGTTGAAGCAGCGGAGCACGGTCGACTTTCCGCACCCGGAAGGGCCGATGAGGGCGGTTATGTGATTCTGGCGAATGCGCATGTCCACGTCGCGCACCGCCCGAAACGACCCGTAGTAGACGGTCAGCCCTTCTAACGCGAAGATCGGAGCCCGATCGTCGAGTGACTCATCGGAAGCCGATTCCGCCAGCGAGCCATGATCGGTGAGGGCCACCTCGATTGGCAGCTCTTGCTTCTGGCTGGTCTCGGCTTGCGTCGTCATCGGGTCGCCTTCCTGGTCGATCATCGATATCTCTGCTCGTAACGGTCGCGGACCAGGACGGCAGCGGCGTTCACCGTCAACAGCATCACCAGCAGCACCACGATGGCTGCTGCGGTCAGGGACACGAATTCTTCCTGGGGTTGACGGGCGAAGTTGAACACGATGATGGGGAGCGCCGTGTAGGGCTGCGTCGTGACGAGGTCGGCGAACGACGCTTCACTGGAGACGCTGAAGAACAACGACAGCTGGGCTCCGGCGAGGAGCAGGGGCGCCGATTCTCCAAAGGCGCGGGCGATGGTGAGAACAGTTCCGGTCAGGATGGCGGGGATCGCCACCGGCAACACTTGATGTCTGATCGTCTCCCATCGGGTGGCCCCCACCGCCAAAGAGGCTTCCCGGAGAGCGCCGGGCACGGCACGCAGCGCCTCGGAGGTGGTGATGATCATGATCGGCAGCACCAGGACGGCGAGCGTGAGGCCGCCGGCGATCACGTTGCGGCCGCCAATGCCGCCCTCCGCCCCAAAGACACCACGCATCAAGATCTCGACGAAGAGGAATAGCCCGAGGATGCCGTAGACAATCGAAGGCACCCCGGCCAGGTTGCGAATGTTGGCATTGATGAACCTGGTGACTCGGTTGTCCGACGCGTACTCCTCCAGATAGACGGCGGCAGCCACTCCCAATGGGAAGGCAACAGCGATCACGAATGCGGTCAAGGCCAGAGATCCCATGATCCCCTGCCAGATCCCTGCGGTCGCAGCGGTCGGAGACAGGCTGGAGGTGACGAAGCCGAAACCACGGCTGGCGAAGACAGGGAGGGCGGCCGCAATGGTGTCGGCGAGGAGAGTGATCAGGATGACTACAGACGAGAGGAGGGTGAAGAGCATGGCGAACGACACCAAGGCGTTGAACGGGCTGAAGCGACGGCCCTCGAGCGAATGGCGGACCAAATCGGTGGGAGTCAATGCGGGAGTGGCGACGGTCATCTCAGTACCTCTGCCTGTACCGGCGGACGATGCGGCCGCTGACCACATTGAGACCGAGGGTCAACACGAATAGGACGAGCCCGACGAAGAACAGCGACTGGAAGGCGGCCACATCACCGGCCACCTGATCGGAACCGACCGCCAGGTTGGCGATCGCACCGGTCATGGTCAGACCGCCCTCGGTCGGGTTGAATGTCATGATCCCGTTCAGCCCGGCGGCCAACGCCACGACCATGGTCTCGCCGATGGCCCTGGCGATGCCGAGGATGAGGGCGGCGATGATGCCGGAAATAGCCGCGGGAAACACGACCCGAAGCGCCGTGTGCCATTGCTTGGCGCCGAGGCCATACGACGCCTCTCGGAGCGATCCCGGCACCGCCCGCATCGCATCCTCCGATACCGAGGCCACCAGCGGGATGGTGAGGATCCCGACCGCGATACCAGCGGCGAGGAAGTTGGCGCTCTGCGCCCCGGGAATGAGGCCGCGCACGACGTTCGGCGTGATGAACTGCAGCGCGAAGAAACCGAGGACCACGGACGGTATGCCGGCCAGGATCTCGAGAGTCGGCTTGAGGACCCTTCGCACACCCGAGCGGGCATATTCTGAGAGATAGATGGCCGATCCGAGCCCGAAGGGGGCGGCAACCATCATGGCGATCCCGGTGACCATCATCGTGTGGACGAACAGGGCCATGAGATCGAATCTGCCCCGTCGTGGGAACCAACCGTCTCCCCAGAGCTGACCGAGCTCGATGGAGGTGAGGAAGGCCCAAGCCTTCCCGATCAGGGCGAGGACGATCGCGATCGAGATCAGGATCGATATCGCCGCTGCCCCGAAAAACACGGCCTTGACTACGGCCTCACGCCGTCGCCGGCGCACGTCACCGGTCAGATCGATGGTGGTGCCCCGCTGTTGCTCGACAATGGCCATACGTGGTGGTGTGAGGATAGGGACCGGGACCGGGACCGGAGGGGAGACCCCGGTCCCGGTCGATCGGCCTCAACCCATCGCGTCCGTCCAGGCGGACCTGGTCGTCTCGATGTCCTCTGGGGGAAGCTGGACGTAGCCGGCCTCGGTCACCGCGGCCAGGCCCTCATCCGACAGGTAGTAGTCGATGAATGCCGACAGCTCGGGCCGGCCGGCCAGGTCGTTGGTCTTCACGTAGATGAACAGCGGCCGGGACAACGGGTACTCGAAGCTGGCGATTGTCTCCGCGGTCGGAGCGACGCAGCCCGATTCGCCACTGTCGATCTCGATTGCCTTCAGCACGTCCTGGTTGGCCTCGAAGAAGGCAAACCCGACCCATCCGAGTGAGGTGGGATTCTCGGTGATCCCTTGCACGATCACATTGTCGTTGGGCGATGCGTTGTAGTCCGCTCGGGTGAAGTCGTTGTCCTCGCCGAGACGCTCCTCCGAGATGTCGGCGATGACCAATTCGACGAAGGTGTCGTACGTCCCTGATTCCTCGCCCGGGGCCGTGATGACCAACGGCTCCTCGGCGTAGGGAGCATTGGGGGCGCTGAGCTCGGCGGCCAGCTCGTTGGCATCGGACCAGTTGGCGAAACCCTCTGATTCCGGCCCGAGCAGGGCATAGAGGTCGGTGAACGCCAGGCAGGTAACCGCATCGTTTTCCGGGCTGGTGAGAACCGTCAGACCGTCGGTGGCGATGTGCAGCTCGACATATTCGATCCCTGAAGCCTCACAGGCGGCAATCTCCTCTTCGGAGATCGGACGAGATGCATCGGAGATGTCGGTCTCGCCGGCGCAGAACCTGGCGAAGCCGTCGCCGGTCCCGGGGCCTTCCACCGAGGTGGCCACTCCGGGGTTGGCCCCGTCGAAGGCCTGGGCCACGAGCGCCGTGATCGGCTCGACAGTGGAAGACCCGGATACGACGATGCTCCCTGAGGCCTCGCCGCCGCCACCGGTCGATTCGGTCGCAGGCGCCGTCGTGTCGGTTGCGCCGTCGGTCGTCTCGGCGCCCGGTTCGGTCGTGGTGGCGTCACCGGATCCATCACCGCCACAGGCGGCGGTGAGGAGGGCCAGGACCAGGGTCAAGCCCAATAGGCGGGTGGTGCGGGATTTCATCCCTTTGTGCTCCTTGACTTCGGGAACATTTCTCTTCCGAGGCCGCGGGAGATCCCCACCGCCCAAGATGAACGTATGGGGCGTCGTTAACCGGACGTTTGCCCAGAGGTAAACGAAGGGTGAACGTTGAAAGTCAGGTATGGAGCCCAATTACGATGGTGGAGTGCCGCACCGGCAGCGGCGAAGCCATCCATCTCGTCTCAGGAGGTTTTGCCATGTCGGTGAGCAGAGAATTTCGGCGACAGGACCGAGATCAGCTCACCTGGCTGGTCAATCTGCATGTCGCCGCAGTCATCCCAGGGGTCGCCCTCTCCACCAACGTCGTCCTCTCCCAGATGGAGCGGGAGCCTCTGGAGACAATCGTTGACCCGTGGGTGGCAGAGAGACACTGCCTGGTCGCCGTCGAGGACGAGACCGTTGTCGCCGGAGCGCTCCTGCTGCGCTATCACGGTGACGAGACGGTTGGTCCCGACTTCCGGGCCGCAGCCGAGATCCGCTGGCTTGTCGTGGCCGCCGAACAACCTGATGCCGGGCGAGAACTGCTCCAGAAGTCGATCGATGTGATGGGGTCGTGGCAGCCCGCCCACATCTATGCCGACGGAGCTCTCCCGGCGCCAGGTTGCTATGGCATCCCGCACAGCTGGCCTCATATCCGCTCGCTCCTGATAGAGGCGGGTTTCGAGGGCCCGGCCCGGACCGAATTGGTGCTGGCGGGACGATGTGACCGGCTCGCCGGGCACCGTGCCCTCGACATGGAGTCGTTCGGTCCGTCGGAGTCCTCGGAACGCGGCTCGAGCTGATCAGGTCGGGCGATTCGCTGGGATACATCGAAGTAGGAGAGCTCAGCCCGGCCATGTCCCGCAGCGCCAGCGCCGCAACCTGGACCGATGTCGCCAATCTGTTCCCGGCCAGTCCGGATGAGCTGAGCGCGGTCATGCCGGTCTTGCTGTCCGCTGCCGCCGACTGGTTGCTCCTCGGAGGGGTGGAGCGTCTGATCGACTATTACGCGGGCGATGTGGACCCACCGGAGTACCTGGCAGCGCTGCTGGCCGCCGGTTTCGAGCCGCTCAGCCGAAACGAGCGCGGCTGGGAGCTACCAGTTTCCTGACCGAAGGGCTACGACGAAGTTGTGCCGCCAGCCTCTCAGAGAATGGCTGAAGCCCGGGCGCGGGCCAGCTCCTGCAGGGCGATGTGAGCGTCGACACCGGCCAACGGCGGAACCCGCTCCCAGGTCCCGTCGGGGCCGAGGGCCCATGCCAGGTTGTCATCGGCGAGGAGGACATCGAGCACCTCATCGACCCGGAACTGGAGATCGGGGTCGATGATTGGGGCCAGCGCCTCGACCCGCCGATCGAGGTTCCTCGGCATCAGGTCGGCCGAGCCGAAGTAGTAGTGACGGGTTCGGCCTCTTGCCCCGAACCGATAGATCCGGGAATGCTCGAGGTATCTGCCCACGATCGACCTGACCCGGATGTTCTCCGACAGCCCCTCGACACCCGGGCGAAGACAGCAGATCCCTCGCACGATCAGATCGATGCGAGTCCCCGCCTTTGAGGCCTCGTAGAGAGATTCGATGATCGGCGCGTCGACCAACGAGTTCATCTTCAGGGTGATGTGGCCGTCGGGCCGGGACGCCTCGTCTTCGATCAGCTCGGTGAGCCGGCTCCGTGCCCCGGTTGGCGACACGGCAAGGCGCTTGTAGGTGGTTTGACGGGAATAGCCGGTCAGATAGTTGAACAGGTCGGAGAGGTCCGATCCGATCTCCGGATCGGCGGTGAACATGCCGATGTCCTCATAGGTCCGGGCGGTCTTCTCGTTGTAGTTCCCGGTGCCGATGTGGGCGTATCGCGCCACACCCTCACCCTCCTGCCGCACCACCAAGGCAATCTTGGTGTGAGTCTTGAGCCCGACGACGCCATAGGTGACGTGCACCCCCGAGTCCTCTAGCCGCTGCGCCCATTCGATGTTGCGCTCTTCGTCGAAGCGCGCCTTCAGCTCGACCAGTGCCGCCACCTGTTTGCCTGCCTCGGAGGCCTTGATCAGGGAGGCCATGATGGGGCTGTCGCTCGAAGTGCGATAGAGGGTGACCTTGATTGCCAGGACCTTGGGGTCACGGGCCGCTCGCTCGAGGAAAGGCTCCACCGTCGAGGTGAAGGAGTCGTAGGGATGGTGGACGAGCAGGTCGCCCTGCTTCATCATCCGGAAGAGATCGGGCAGCTCTCCGGGCTGGGTGGCGAGACGGGCCGGAGTCACCCCGGCGAAGAGATCGAACTTGAGCTCGGGCCGTTCCAGCTCGTGCAGACCCATCAGACCAGCAAGATCCAGCGGCCCCTCGATCCGATAGACGTCGTCCTCGGTGGCGCCCATCTCCCGCATGAGCAGGTCGAGCACCTCCTCAGGCATGTCAGGGTGGATCTCCAGCCGGACGACGTTGCCGAACCTCCGCTGGGTCAATTCTGACTCCAATGCCATGAGGAGATCGCCGCCCTCATCTTCCTCGACCTCGATGTCGGCGTTGCGGGTCACTCGAAATACGTCCTGGCCCAGGATCTCCATCCCCGGGAACAGAGCAGCGAGGTGGGTACCGATCACCTGCTCCAGCGGGACGAATCGCTCCAAGTCGGGGAGCACCACGAAACGAGGCAGGATGGGAGGAACCTTTACCCTGGCGAATCTGGTGAGGCCTGTCTCCGGGTTGCGGACGACCACGGCCATGTTCAGGGAGAGATTCGAGATGTAGGGAAACGGATGGGAGGGGTCGACCGCCAGCGGGGTCAGGACCGGGTACACCAGCTCCCGGAACTGGTGGTCGAGATAGTCCTTGTCCTCGGGATCCAGGGTCGAATAGTCGCTGAACACGATGCCCTCATTGGCGAGGGCCGGCGCAACCTCCGAGAGAAACTGCTTGGAGATGGCTTCGTACTGCACCTCCACCTCGCTCCGGATCGCCGCCAGCTGCTGACTGGGGGTGATCCCGTCCGGCGGGGTCAGACCGACGCCGTGTGCCACCTGCTCCTTGAGGCCGGCCACCCGAACCTGGAAGAACTCATCGAGGTTCGATGCCCAGATCGCCAGGAACTTGACCTGTTCGAGCAAGGGGAAATCGGGGCGGCCCGCCAAGGACAGCACCCGTCGGTTGAACTCGAGCCAGGAGAGCTCTCGGTTCAGGAAGTGGTCTGGATTGAAGGCTTCCATCACTGCGTCGTTGTTTAGAGCATCTAGATGACTAAATGGTTAACGGTCGAGACGAAGACCACCTAAGAGAAACTGGCGAAGATGCCATGTCACGGTCTCGGTGTGCCGCTTGGGATCAGCAGCCGAGATCACCGTCTTGGCGGCCGACATGATCGTGTCCTGAATCAGCCGGCCGGCCAAATCAGGGGGCATCGGCCTGAACTCCTTCGAATCCACCCCTTCGTGATAGAGGCGGACCATCGCCTCAGAAAGGTGTGAGTGCGCAGCTCTTATCCGCTGCTGCGCCTCGAGTCCCATGCGCCCGACCTCACGATGGAGGATCAGTCCAAGCACGGGGTCTCCGGCCACGAACTCGACAGTTCGGACCGCTAGGTCGGCCAGTCTCTCACCGGCCGTCCCCATGCGCTGTCCCGTCGTGATCAGGTCATCGATCACTCCGGGGAGCTCCGCCTCCACCAACGTCGCAATCAGGTCATCTCGGTCGACGAAGTAGTCGTAGAGCGTGGTACGCCCCACCCCCGCCGCCAGCGCGATCTCGCCGAGCGGGATCTCGGCGGTGCCCGCGTCTGCGATCAGGGTCTTCGCCGAGGCGAGCAGAGATGCCCTGGTGAGCGTCTTGTGCTCGTCGATCGAGGTAGCGCGAATGCGGGGCATGAGGAGAGGGTATCCCGGTTGAACAGGAACGCGGCTTGTAGATTCTGGCTCGTCACAGGAGGACTCAATGGGGAACGATCAAACGACGGCCGAGACGATCCGGGTCAGGAAGCAGGCGCGGCCCTGGACCGGTTTCTTCCTGGGGCTCCTGCTCGGCATCTCCATTGCCGTGATCCTGCAGCAGGCGGGAATCTGGCCGCTCGACAAGCTGCTCCTGTTCGGCTCTGCTGGTGTCTTCGCGCTCATCGGGATCCTGCTCAGTGGCATGGGCCGCGACCGGGCGGCCGCGTTTTCGACCATCCTCCCCCTGGTGCTGGCCGTCGCCATGATCGGATGGGGGGCCACCGGGATCGCCGAGATCAATGAAAATGGCCAGCTGAATGGCGGCTGCACCGTCGAAGCCAGCTCATCGGTCGACAGCACGGTGGTCACCGACACCAGCCGACAAGACCCGTTCCAGGTAGATCCCGATGGAGGCCTCTCCTGGGTAGCCACTTCCCCGTCACCGATCATCAACCACTTCTGGGAGATCTACGTCGACGTAGGCGGTTTCCCTGTGGTCATCGCCTCCAACGACGAAGCGGAGCCGAACACCGACGAGTCCACCGAGAACGCCGGTGAGGTCGCCGATATCTCCGACTACATCGCCGAGGTGTCGGACTACGCCGGAGTCGAGCTCGACGGCGTGTTCGAGGTCGGGGGCGGCATCGAAGGAGAGGGCGGCACGTGTGATGGCTTCGGTTTCGTCGAGCTGACCGCCGACCCTGTCGCCACCCTGATCTCTCAGATCGCCGCAGCCGTGGGGCTGCTGGCGCTGATCAGCCTGCTCGTCCTCGCCTTCAACCGAACCCGGGTGGCCGAAGTCGTGCCTGAGGAGCAGCTCGTCACCGAAGACGTCGAGCCAGAGATCGTGGAGGACGACCTGGCAGCCCCCTTCGATGAGTCGCCCACACCGGCGGCCGCAGCGGCAGGAGGTGCTGCCGCAGTGGCCGGGCGAGGCGCTCATGTGCGCGACGAAGAGGGTGAGATGGATGTCGAGCCCGAAAGCGAGCCGCCAATCGAGCCAGACGCTCCTCTCGAGCCGGAACCGCTTCCCGACCAGCCCGAACAGGAGAATCGGGACGAAGTCTGAGTCGTATTGGCGCCGGTCTTGGCAAAAAAGAGGATGACCGCGAAACTCGCGGGGTGAACACAGGCCCAGTCCAGCTGACGACAGAGCTGGCCGCCGAATGGAGGGAGCGGGCGGCGTGCTCCGGCTATCGCCACACTCTCTTCTTCCCCGTCGGTGACACCGATGCAGCCACCATCGATCGTGCCCTCGCCATCTGCGTGGGATGCGCCGTTCTCGACGACTGTCTCGAGTACGCCCTGGAGACCAATCAGAGGGCAGGAATCTGGGGCGGCACCACCGAGGAGGAACGTCGCTCGCTGAGGCGGAAGTGGTTGGCCACCCGCCGTCGGGTCGGCTGACACTTCGAGGGCCTCGACGCTGAACGGCACGAGACGGGCCATCCTCGGGGTCGCACTGCTGTTCTTCGTGAACGGGGTCGTCGTCGGAAGTTGGCTCCCCCGCCTGCCCGAGTTGAGAGACCGTCTCGGGATCGACCTGAGCGCCCTCGGCCTCACCCTGGCCCTCGGCGGTCTTGGATCATTGATCGGCTCATCGCTGAGCGGCGTGGTGGTAGGCCGATTTGGGGCCAGGAAGGTCGCGGTCTTCGCCGGCCTGGCCGTCTACCTGTTTCTCCCCCTCATCTCGATCGCCCCGGTCGCGCTGGTGCTGGCATTGGTCCTCGCCGTCATCGGCTTCATCGACGCTCAGGCAGACGTCGGGATGAACGCAGTTGGGGTGCGGGTCGAGGAAGCGGTCGGCAGGTCTGTGATGACGAGACTGCACGGTCTGTGGAGCCTGGGCACATTGATCGGCGCTGGCTTCAGTGCGCTGGCGGTCCTGGTCGGGATGGGTCTGGGCACCCAGCTTCTGATCGTCTCGGTGATCGGAGCGGCAACTGCATTGTTTGCCGGCACCCTGATCCCCGATGCCCCGCCCCGTCTTCGGGAGGGAAAGCGCTCCGGACGGCTCGCCCTTGGCCTGATGCTGGCCGGGGGTTTCGCGGTCTTCATCGAGGGCGCCCCGTTCGACTGGAGCGCCCTCTTCCTGGTCGACGTCACGGGGGCCGGAGAGGCGCTGGCAGGGACGGGTGTCATCGTCTTTACCGCAGGCATGCTGATCGGACGTCTCGGCGGAGACCACCTGGTCGATCGATTCGGGGCGATACCAACCCTCTACTCGGGGATTGTCATCTCGGTGCTCGCATGTCTCTTCGTGGTTGGGCTCCAGACAGTCGCGACCTCACTGATCGGCTTCGCCGTGTGGGGGCTGGGCATCTCGGTTGCCCTGCCCGTGCTGTACAAGCTCGCCGGGTCTCATCGCTCGTTCGGAGAGGGGTCGGGTCTGGCCGCTCTCACCGTGGGCACGCGGCTCGGATTCATGGTCGCGCCCGCGTTGATCGGAGTCGCCGCCACCGCCTGGTCGCTCCCCACTGCGCTGGCGGTCGTCGTCAGTCTCGCGGCAGCAGCGTCGCTGCTCTCGATCAGGCTCACGATTGCCGGCCCGGTCCCGGCCGGGGATTCCCTTCCGGACCAGGGGATCTCATGATGTGGGGGCCAAAGCGAGGAGATCCAACAGGCTGAGCGTCTTCCCCCAAAGGGATAGCCATATCATGAGCCATGGCACTTTCGACCTCTGGGCACCATGCAAGAGCAACGAAGTGAGCTAAACGAGAGATTCACTGCAGCGGCACTGGACCCCGAGGTCTGGTTCCCCTATTACCTGCCCCACTGGAGCTCTCGGAGGCAATCGGCAGCTACCTACTTCGGCCATGACGGCGAGCTGCACCTGTTGATCCCGCCCGACCAGGCCCTCTGGTGCCCTGACCTGCACGACGGAGCACTCCGCGTCTCAGGCATCCAGTCGGGGAGCTTCTCCGGGCCCACCGGCTCCACGATCGGCCAACAACCGTTCAAGGAAGGGCTGAAGGTGCGGGAAGAGCAGCCGACGTTCTGGGGCTACACGCCTCGATACGGGCGAATCGAGGTCACCATGAGCGGAGTGATAACGCCCCGCTCGATGTTTGGCTTCTGGCTGGCGGGGATCGAGGACCGACCCGAGCGGTCGGGCGAGATCCTGGTCGCCGAGGTCTTCGGGGATGCGATCGAGGACGGTACGGCAGTCGTAGGGATGGGGATCCGAAGCTTCCGCGACCCGGATCTGGTCGAGGACATCTCCACGCCACGTCTGGATCTGGACGTGTCGGAACGTCATTCGTACGCAATCTCCTGGAATCCTGGCGACGTGGAGATCGCTATCGACCACGTGCCGATACGCCGGATCGACCAGTCGCCCCGTTACCCGATGCAGCTCATGATCGGTGTGTTCGACTTTCCTGACAAAGATCCCACGGGTGAGTGGGAGGATCACGTCCCAGAGCTGGTCGTCTCCTCCGTGGTTGGCGCCCCACTCCCCTAGGTCCGCCCGTCTTGCCAGCAGGTTCTCCCCGCGGATCAGATTGCTCTTGGGCCGAGAAAAGGGGAAAGCCAACAAACCCGAGGGTTCGTTGGCTTTCCTTGATTATCACTTACCCGCTGCGCTGAGGGCTAAACAATTTGTTATCGATTGGAAGGTCACTCGACGATGCGTTCACGGCCATCCCGGGTCGTAGGATGTGGGGTCAACCGACCCTGGGATTGGGATGAACAAGCAGGCCGAATATGTCATGCGCACCGTCGAGGAGCGTGGGATCAGATTCATCAGGCTCTGGTTCACCGACGTCCAGGGCTTCCTCAAGTCGGTTTCGATCAGCCCGGCCGAGCTCGAGGTGGCTTTCGAGGAGGGAATGACGTTCGACGGATCGGCCATCGACGGGTACGCCCGCATCCAGGAAGCCGACATGCTGGCCCGACCCGACCCGTCGACGTTTGGTGTGCTCCCCTGGCGCACCGAGCAACAGGTGGCCCGGATGTTCTGTGACATCGCCACACCTGACGGTGAGCCATTCTCCGGTGACCCTCGCATCGTCCTCAAGCGCAACCTGACGCGGGCCTCCGAGATGGGTTACACCTTCTATGCCGCCCCCGAGCTCGAGTTCTTCTACTTCAAGGACTCCGGGCCGGAGCCCGAGGTACTCGATCACGGTGGCTACTTCGACATGACCCCACTGGATGTCGCCCAGGACTACCGCAGGGACACGATCAACGCCTTGGAGCAGATGGGCATCCCAATCGAGCACTCACATCATGAGGTGGCACCGAGTCAGCACGAGATCATCGCCCGGTACACCGATGCGCTGACCATGGCTGACACCATCATGACCTCGCGGCTGACGGTCAAAGAGGTCGCCCTGAAACACGGCATCTACGCCACCTTCATGCCCAAGCCACTCGAGGAGCACGACGGTTCCGGGATGCACCTGCATCTCTCCCTCTTCGAAGACGACGTCAATGCATTCCACGAGCCGGGCACGCCCGGAGGCCTCTCCAAGATCGGCCAGGCGTTCATCGCAGGAATCCTCCGCCATGCCGCCGAGATGACCGCAATCACCAATCAGTGGGTCAATTCGTACAAACGACTGGTTGCCGGATTCGACGCCCCGATCTACATCTCCTGGGCGCGCAACAACCAGTCGGCCCTCGTCCGGGTGCCGACGGTAAAGAAGGGCAAGCCGTCGAGCGTACGGGTCGAGTACCGGGCGGCCGACGCGGCATGTAACCCCTATCTGACCCTGTCGGTGATCCTCGCCGCCGGGCTCGCCGGCATCCGGGAGGGCTACGAGTTGCCACCAGAGATCTCGGCCAACCTTCACCTCATGACCCCAGCCGAGCGCGCCGCAGCCGGTGCCAAACGGCTCCCCGAGACATTGGCCGAGGCTCTCGACTTCATGGAACGGTCGGAGTTGGTGGCAGAGGCGTTGGGCGAGCACGTCTTCGACTGGTTCCTCCGCAACAAGCGCAAGGAATGGGACCGTTACCAGCACCACGTCTCACGTTTCGAGCTCGATAGCTACCTGCCGGTGCTGTGAACCCAGTCCTGTGAACGTCGCAGTCCATCCACCTAACTGCTCGGAGAGCATCCTCGACGGCTTGCTCCTGGCCGGGGCCACCCACGAGGACGCAGCAGAGCTGGTGCCCGAGGACCGGGTGATCAACGACGCCGACATCCTCCTGGTCGAGCTGGGCGACCAGCCGATACGCCGCTTGCGGGAGGTGTCCCGAATCGCCGACGAGATCGGGCTGCCCATCATCCTCGCCCTCTCCCTGGACCAGCTAGCCCTGATCGAGTCGACGAGCGGCATCTCCGATTTCATCACCTCGCCGGTCGATCCGCTCGAGCTCCGCCTCCGGCTCCAGCGTCTGACCAAGGAGCAGCCCACCGATGACGTCCTGGTGTTCAAGGATCTCGAGCTGAACACGCTCAACTACCAGGCCACCCTGGCCTCTCACCCGATCGATCTCACTTTCATGGAGTACGAGCTGCTCCGCTTCCTGGTCGAGAACCCGATCCGGGTCTGGTCCCGGGAGCAGCTGCTCTCCAAGGTGTGGGGTTATGACTACTACGGCGGCGCCCGCACCGTCGACGTCCACATCCGCCGTCTTCGCTCGAAACTCGGCGAAGAGCGAGCCTCCTGGATCGCCACCGTCCGCTCGGTGGGCTACCGCTTCGGGTAGTTCGGGTGTAGACGGCGAACCTGAGGTTCTGCGTAACGGATCCGTGACGAACTCTCTCAGGTTCGCCCCAACCGGCGTCGACCGACCACAATTGGCGCATGGGTTTTCGCACCAAACAGGTTCATGCCGGTGTCACCCCCGACCCGACAACCGGGGCCATCCTCACCCCGATCCACCAGTCGACCACCTTCGTCCAGGAGTCGGTGGACGAGTACATGGGCAAGGGGTATTCCTACAGCCGAGGGGGGAACCCAACGGTGCGCGCCCTCGAGGAGAAGCTGACCGCGCTCGAGGACGGCCACGACACCACTGCGTACTCCTCCGGGATGGCGGCCACGGTGGCCGTCTTCCTGGGGCTGTTGAAGGCGGGGGATCACGTGGTCATTGCGGACGTGGTCTACGGAGGCACCTACCGCTTCGCCGATCAGTTCCTCACCAAGTTCGGGGTGGATGTCAGCTTCGCCGACGCCTCGAGACCCGATGCAGTGAGATCCGTGATGCGCCCCGAGACGCGGCTGGTGTTCACTGAGAGCCCGGCCAACCCCACCCTCAAGGTCACCGATCTGGCTGCGATCTCTGAGGTCACCAAGGCCGCGGGTGCCCTGCATGTCACCGACAACACATTCCTCACCCCCTACTTCCAGAGACCCTTCCAACTCGGTGCCAATGTCATCATTCACTCGACAACCAAGTTCATCGACGGACACAACGCCACCCTCGGTGGGGCAGTCGTCGTCGACTCTGCGGAGTTGCAAGAGAAGATCGCGTTCGCCCGAATATCCGCAGGGCTCGTCATGTCGCCGATGGTCGCCTGGTTGACGCTGCAAGGGGTCAAGACCCTGAGCGAGCGGATGGACCGCCAATCGGCGAGCGCCCTGGCCATCGCGCTGTGGCTCCAAGATCATCCCAAAGTCGACTACATCAACTACCCGGGTCTCCCCACTCACCCCCAGTTCGAGTTGTCGAGCCGTCAAGCGTCGGGATTCGGCGCGATGGTCTGCTTCGAGGTACATGGCGGAGCGGAGACGGGGAAGAAACTGATGGATGCGGTCGAATTGTGGAGCCTGGCCGAGAACCTCGGCTCGGTCGAGTCGCTGATCACCCACCCGGTGACGATGACCCACGCCGCGGTCCCGGCCGAGGAGCGCATGGCCGCCGGCATAACCGATGGGCTGGTCCGGCTCTCGGTCGGTCTGGAGGATGTCGAAGACCTGATTGCCGACCTCGAAGCGGCGCTGGATCGGGTCTGAACGGGTCAGGTTGCGGTTCGCGCCCTGACCAGAGTGTCCCGGGCGTATTTGCGGCCGTCATCGGTCTCGACCGGCCGGTTGACCACCTCGGCCTCGATGATGGTCGTTCCTTCCAGCCAATCCAGGACCATGGGGATCTCCCAGAGGACCTCGGGATACTGAGGGCCGCCCCATCCTCCGGCGAGATTGGAGACGTCGTGGCCGATGAAGAAGAGCTCGCCGCCCGGTGCTAGCCAGCCCCTCGACTTTCGCACCACCTGCTCGAAGGCTGGCGGGATCAAGTGCAGATAGGCGAGCAGGATGAGGTCAAAAGAGCCCTCGGGCTCCCAAGTCTGGATGTCCGCCACGACAAACTCAACGTCCTCCGACTGCGTCCTGCCCTTGTTGATCGCCACCTCGGAGAAGTCGACCGCGGTCATGTCCCAACCGAGCGAGGCCAGCCAAATCGCGTTGCGACCCTCACCGGCGGCCAGATCGAGACCGCGCCCGGGCTTGGCGGCCGCCAGTCGATCGGCGATGAAGATATTCGGAGTGACCGACCACAGATGCTCGTGCGATCGGTACCGCTCGTCCCACTCGGCGACGTCCACTGTTAGTCGCCCACTAGCCGAACTCGATGCCCTGGGCGAGGGGCAGGTCGTCACCCCAGTTGATGGTCGTGGTCTGGCGGCGCATGTACGCCTTCCATGCGTCGGACCCGGCTTCCCGGCCACCACCGGTCTCTTTCTCACCACCGAACGCCCCGCCGATCTCGGCGCCGGAAGTGCCGATGTTGACGTTGGCGATTCCGCAGTCCGACCCGGCTGCGCTGAGGAACCTCTCGGCGTTTCGCAGCGACTCGGTGAAGATCGCCGATGAGAGGCCCTGGGTCACCCCATTCTGGATTTCGATCGCCTCATCGAGGGTGTCGAACTCGATCATCCACAGGATCGGGGCGAACGTCTCCTCCTGAGTGATGGACGCCTCCTTGGGGACGATCGCGATGGTCGGCTCGACAAAGAAGCCAGGCCGATCGAGTCGATTTCCCCCGGTGACGATCCGCGCCCCCTGCTCGCGGGCAATCTCGAGAGCTGACATCATCTGATCAACTGCCCGTTCCCCTACGAGCGGGCCCATGAGGGTGCCTGGCTCCAGTGGGTCGCCGATGCTGACCTGCTTGTAGGCCTCGGCTAGACGACTCACCATCTTGTCGGCGACTGCGCGGTGAACGAGGAGGCGGCGCAGGCTGGTGCATCTCTGCCCGGCCGTGCCGACGGCGGAGAACAAGGTGGCCCTCACTGCGAGATCGAGATCGGCGTCGTCCATCACGATCACGGCGTTGTTCCCGCCCAATTCGAGAATCGACCGCCCCATGCGCTGGGCCACGGCGGGCCCGACGATACGGCCCATATTGCAGGACCCGGTCGCCGAGATCAGGGGGAGGCGGGTGTCGTGGTTCATCCGGTTCCCCACGGTCGCGCCATCGCCGACGACCAGATTGAAGACTCCTTCGAAGCCGCTTCCCTCCATGACCTGCTGGGCGATGCGGGTGACCGCAATGGCGGTGAGAGGAGTCCGCTCGGACGGCTTCCACACGACCGTGTCCCCACACACCGCGGCCAGGGCAGAGTTCCACGACCAGACTGCGACCGGGAAGTTGAAGGCAGAGATCACGCCGACCGGGCCGAGAGGCTGCCAGTGCTCGTACATCCGGTGGTTGGGCCGCTCCGAGGCCATAGTGACCCCGTAGAGCTGGCGGGAGAGACCGACAGCGAAGTCACAAATGTCCACCATCTCCTGAACCTCGCCGATCCCCTCGGGGACGATCTTGCCCATTTCCAGCGTGACCAGCGCGCCGAGCGGCTCGATCTTCTCACGAAGGGCGTCACCGAGCAGCCGCACGTACTGGCCTCGCTGAGGGGCAGGCAGGAGCTGCCACCTCTCGAAAGTCTCCACCGACTGGGCAACGACCAGGTCGTAGTCGTCGACGGACGCCATGCCCACGCTTGCCAGCGACTCACCTGTGGTCGGGTTGACGACGTCTATCTTCTCACCGGTTGCATCCAGCCACTCACCGGCGAACACGCCACTGTTCTGATCGCTTAGCCCCAGCGCATCGAAGATCTCTTGCTTGTTCATCTCGCCGCCACCACCTCGATCTCGACTAGAAAGCCGCCAGGCAATGCGCCCGCCTGGATGGCGGAGCGGGCCGGCGGCTCGGTCCCGAAATAGGAGCCATACACCTCGTTCACCTTGGGGTAATCAGCCATGTCGGCGAGGAAGATCGTGGTCTTGGCGATGTCGTCGTAGCCGAGGCCGAGGTCGCCCAAGATCGACCCGATGTTGTCCATCACCTGACGGGCCTGGACCTCGACGTCGTCGGGTCGCCGCTCACCGGTGCTCGGATCGAGTGCCACCTGCCCGCTGAGGAACACCAGCCCTGCCGCCTCGGTGGCGAAGGAATAAGGTCCCATCGCCTTGGGAGCGGACGGTGTGGAAAGGACTTTCTTGGCCAAACGGGGACTCCTGGTTAGTACCGAGTCGAGGGTACCCCCCAGGCGAACCCAACCTTCAGGGCTGGTAGGTCAGGAGAAGGAGTTGCCGCAGCCGCAGGTTCGGCTGACGTTGGGGTTGTTGATGGAGAACCCGGCCCCCATCAGGCCGTCCTTGTAGTCGAGGGTCGAGCCCTTGACCATCTCGGCGCTCTGTGGGTCCACAACCACCTTGACGTCGCCGAAATCCTCGACGATGTCCGAGTCGTCGATCTGGCTGTCGAAGAACATCTCGTAGGAGAAACCGCTGCACCCACCGGGCCGAACCGCCATCCGCAAGGCGAGACCGGGCTCACCTTCCGCCGCGATCAGCTCACCGATCTTGGTCACGGCGAAGTCGGTCACCTCGACCGTTTTCTCGGGCTTGTTGGACTTGATGCTGAGGATCTGTGTCATTCCTGAACCTGGTGGCCTACTCACACATGATAACCGCTGCTGCTGGTAGGACCATTCCCCCTATATCGGTAGTGGAAATTACCATTGGTCGGGAAATGGTCACACGTGACGACGTCATCAAGACTCTCGAAGGTGTCCGCGACCCGGAGTTGGGCGGCAACATCGTCGAGTTGGGGATGGTCAGCGATGTAGCCGTGGCCGATTCATCGGTCGAGGTCGGGATCGCCCTGACCGTGGCCGAATGCCCCCTGCGCAACCAGATCGAAAACGACACGAAGCGGCGGGTCCTTGCGATGCCCGGGGTCGACCACGTCGAAGTGCGCACCACCGCAATGACCAAGAAGCAGCGGGCCGGGCTCATGTCGGTAGCCCGGGCGCGGGCCAGAGAGGGAGCAGAGCCAACGCAGGTCTCGCCCACGACCAGGGTCATCGCGATCGGCTCGGGCAAGGGAGGAGTGGGCAAGTCGTCGATATCGGTGAACGTGGCGGTGGCGATGGCCCAAGCCGGCTATCGGGTTGGCCTCCTCGATGCCGACATCTGGGGTTTCTCGACTCCACGCATGCTTGGTGTCGAAGACAGGCTGGAGGCCGACGAGGGCAGCAAGCTGATCGTCCCGGTCGAGGCTCAGGGTGTGAAGCTGGTGTCCACCGGGCTGATCATCGAAACCGAGGAGACCGCCCTGATGTGGCGGGGCCTCATGCTCTCCAAGGCGCTCGAGCAGTTCCTCAAGCAGGTGGCCTGGGGCCAACTCGACTACCTGGTGATCGACTTGCCCCCCGGCACCGGCGACATCCAGATGGCGCTCACCCGGATGCTGCCCCAGGCAGAGATGGTTGTGGTCACCACTCCGCAACGTGCGGCGCAGAAGGTGGCGGTCAGGGTGGCCGACATGGCGCGGCGCTCACACATGCCCATCGTCGGTGTGATCGAGAACATGGCCGGTTTGGCCTGTGGCTGCGGCCTGGTCCACAACGTCTTCGGCGAAGGGGGTGGCGCCGAGCTGGCTGCGGATCTCGGGGTCCCGCTCATCGCCTCGATTCCACTCGACCCCGAGGTCGTGCCTGGTGGGGACGAGGGACGGCCCGTGGTTACCACCGGAGCCGGGTCCCCCGCGGGTATCGCCATGCGTGACGCCGCCGCCCGCCTCGTCGAGATGGTGCCACCGGCCGATCTCGAGACCTGCACCGGCCGCATCGCCAAGATCCTCACCGAGCTGGAGGAGATGCCCGCCTGATCCCGGTCGTCTGGCGAGGAAACTCAGCCCTTCCTGCCGCCGCCGAGCAGGCCGCCGAGCAGATCTCCCATCGCATCCGAGGAGCCGCCCCCAGCAGAGCCACCGAGCAGGCCCCCGAGCAGATCTCCGATTCCACCTCCGGAACCGGCGCCGCCGGCTCCGGTAGCGCTTCCGATCAGGTCCTCCAGGCCCCCGCCCGATCCACCGGAGGGCATGCCGCTCGGCCCCGCCTGCCCGGGTGCCGTCTGACCCTGTCCCTGGCCAAGGAACTTCCCGGCCAACATGCTGAGGATGATCGGGGCGAGGATGGGCAGAAGCTTCTGCATGATTCCCGAGCCACCGCTCTGGTCACCCAGTTTGTTGATCACCTGGTCGCTGTTGTCTCCGAAGATGTTGCCGACGATGGCCTCACCATCGGCGGTGTCGATCGAGCCGAGGTCGAGACCCTCGAATGGGCTCCCGGAATGCTGGCCAAGCGCCTTCTCGAGGGACGCCGCGCCCCCCGGATCCTGGGCATTGGCTTGCATCCCTCCCAATAGCGCGGGCACCGCCTGACGAACCGCTTGCTCGGCGCTCGTCTCATCCACTCCGAGTTGTTGGGCGAGCTGGTCGAGCGGGATCTGGGAGAGAATTTCGTCCGCAGGATCCATCAGAACCTCCTCACGCAGCCGCGCCGATGACGGCTGCGCCGGAACACTACGTGGTCTGGTTCAGAACGCGATCAGGGAGTCACCGGCTGCCCGGTCATCAGCTTGTAGGCGTAGGCGGTGGCGATGATCGTCACCGGGATGGCGACGATGAGCCCGATCCCGCAGAGAAGGGCGCCGACGATGAAGGCCAGAATCGATGCAAAGAAGAGCCCGATCACCGAGCCGAGATGCTGGTTCACCAGGGCAAAGCTCGCCTTGATCGCATCGAATGCGGGGAGCCCCTTGTCCAGGATGAACTGATAGGTGAACTGGGAGAAGAAGATCAGGATCAACCCCGGGACGATGCAGAGGATCAGGCCGATCGCGGTGCCGATGGCGAGAAGGATCGAAGCCAGCACCACTTGACCAAGGTGCTCGGTCGACAGGAATGTGGCCAAATCGATTCTCTGCCCTTCGGTGATCTTCAGGGCACCACGCACCACCGCGGCCTGGATGAGAAGGCTCACCAGGGCGCCGAGGAGTGAGAAGATCAGGTAGCCGACCCCGAAGAACATGCCGATGCCAACGTCCTCTGTATCGGTGAGCTCGCCGAACCCTCCGCCAAGAAGGGTGGCGATGAAGTTCACCGCCCCGCCGACCACCAAGAAGATCAACATCGCGATCAGGATCGGGCCCAAGTACTCCTGGAACTTCTTCCACCCATAGGTGAAAGCTTCCCCGACCTGAAATGGCGCCGTGCCCCCGGGGACCGGCGGTGGGGGTGGAGGCGGCGGCGCGGGCGGAACCGCCGGCTGGCTTGGTTGCGCGGGGGGGACCGGCTCGATCGGCGCTCCAGAATCGGGCGGAATTGGCGGCTCGGTCGTCATCGGTCTTCTCCCCTGTCAGGTGGCGGAGAGAGTAACGAGAAACGACCCACCGCGACGACCAGGATGGCAACTGCCTCGATGACTAGTCCCAACGGGTCTGAATCCGAACTGTCCTTTAACGACCACTCTCCGTGTCCGAAGATGAGTCTCAGAACGTGCCTCGGTGAGTGGGGCTGGGGGCAGCAGGGAGGCCAGATCGGAAGAGGACCCGAAAGGGTCCTCTTTCGCTGTTTCTGGGAGCCCTCAGCACAGACCGCGGACCAGGGGATACGGGTTCACCGCTCCCCCGCCGCCGGGGTGGTACTCGAAGTGGAGATGGGGGAGGAACTCGGGCGCATTGCCCGACGACCCGTTGTACCCGATCACCTGGCCCTCCGCCACGCTCTGCCCGGCGCTGACGTCGCCGTAACTCTCCAGATGGGCATAGAAGAACGAATCCCCACCGTCGGAGCGGAGCCAGATGGCGAGCCCGCTCAGGTTTCCGTTGGTCAACTTCTGAATGGTGCCCGAGTAGATGGCGACGATCGGCGTGTTCCGCGCGGCGATCATGTCGACACCCTGATGGGCCCGTCCCCCCGACCGAGAATCCCCCCAGGAGTCGGAGAAGGACACGGCGCCCGCCACGGGGCAGGCACCGCCGCTCGACGCGGGTGGAGGGGGGGCCGAGGTTTCCGGCGGCTCCTCGGGAGGGGCGGTGGTCTCCGTCGGGGCCTCGGACTCGTCCTCGGTGGTACCGGCTGAGTCTGGAGCTGTCGTCGTAGTGGCGTTCCGGGCGGCTTCCTCGGCGGCCCTGCGCCGTGCTTCCTCCGCGGCCCGCCGCGCCGCTTCCTCCGCTGCCTGACGGGCAAGGAGGTTGTCGTAGACGGCTTGCGCTTCCACCAACTGCCCCTGCAGATCCCCTGCCTTGGCTTCGAGCTCTGCCGTCAACACCTCCTGCTCGGCCGACGCCTCTTCGAGACGCCCGGTCTGGCGATCTAGCTCGACCCGAAACGAGCGGAGCTGGTTGACGACGTCCGTGTCGTTTCCGGTGACGTTCCGCAGGTACTCGATACCTGCGCCGTAGCTCTCGTCGGTGGCCGAGAACAAGACCTGCATCGTGGCCGCGGTCGACGACCCCATGTACATCTCGACCGCAACCTCTTCCAGCGCCTTCTCCGTCTCGGCGATCTTCACCCTGGCGAGCTCGATGGAGGCGTTGAGATCTGTGATCTCCCTGTCCAGGGCGAACTGCCTCGCCCAGGCGTCCTGCACCTCGTCGCCCAGGGCCTGGGCCTCGGCCATGATCTCGTTGACCTCGTTTCGGGCGCGGTCGACGTCCTCGTCGGTGACCTGGGCAATGGCGGGTAAGGCCACCGCCATGACGAGCAGGGCGAGAAGTGTCCTGGCGAAACGTGTCACGTTGGGTTTTCGGGGAGAGCGATCAGGTCGGGGCGGGTAGAGGCTATCCGTCCCTCCTCAAACAGCAACCGTAGGTGTGCCTCCACCGATCGGGCGGCAAGGGGATAGAGCGCTCGGTCGACGTCCTGATAGACAGTCTCGACAACCTCATCGGTTGAGGTGGCGCCATCGCGTATCGCAGCGAGGATTTGCTCGTGTCTCTGGCGACGATGGGCCAAATACCAATCGATCACCTGATCCGGATCGTCCATGTCGTCACCATGTCCGGGGTGAAGCCTGGTGAGGCCGGTGCCCCTGAGCCTTGTCAGCGAGGCCAGATAGCTGCCCATGTCCTCCACCATGACTGAGGATCCCCCCATTATGTGGTCCCCGGTGAAGAGGACGCCGCCTATCCGGAAGCAGACGTGATCGTCCGCGTGACCGGGTGTGTGGATCACTGTCAGTCGGGCCGCTCCCACATCGATCACCGACCCTTCGCCGATGAGCAGATCGGGATCGAATTCCGGGCCTGTGGTGTAGCCCACGGCCTGGGTTCCAAGCTCGCGGGCGAGGGGATTGGCCATTGGGGCATGATCGGGGTGGGTGTGCGTGACCAGGACACCGACCGGTCTCAGATCGGCCGATCCCTCGAGGATCCGGTCCCGATGAGAGTTGTCGACCGGGCCGGGGTCGATCACAACGAACGCATCGTCGTCATCGACGATCCAGGTGTTGGTTCCCGGCCCGGTGAATGGGCCTGGGTTGTTGGCCAGTATTCGCCGGATCCTCATCAGAGCTCGGTGGGAAGGGGGATTGGCACCAAGCTGCCGTCGTCCATTGTTCGAGGCGCGATGACCGCCGCTCCCTCGGCCCCTCGCGCCGCCGCGACCGCCACCTCGACAGTCCCCTGCATGTCGAGCCATCGCAGGTGGGCCACTGTGGGAAGGAACATCTCGAGCTGATTGGAGGAGTGCAGGTCCAGGGCGGTCCGAGGAGTGATCCACATGTGGTCGACCAGCTCGTCGGCGTCGAGTCGAATCTCAGGAGTCCTTCCCACGCCGGCGAGATAGAACGTGGTGTCGAACCTGGTCGGGGCGGCCTCGGGTGTCACCCAGCGAGAGACGAGAGACAGCGCCGAGCCATCGAGCTGGATGTCTCGATCTCTGAGATCAGTGAGCAACGCCGTGCCACGCAGCGAGGGTGCTGCGATCACGCCGTCCGAGGTCAGGGCGAGCCCGGTCTCCTCGGCCAGCTCACGGAGGGCAGCGGCCCTGAGCTCCCGGTCGGAATGGTCACCTGAGATGACGGCCTCCGCGAGGGCCGAGGCGTCGGCCGGTTCCACGGCTCCACCCGGGAATACGGTGAGCCCACCAAAGAATCCTCGGGGCCGCCGACGCACCATCAGGACTTCAATCCCCTCCCCGGAATCCCTGATCAGCATGACAGTTGCGGCCGGGCGGGCTTCGACCGGGGGCGCCTCCATCCGGGCATGCTACGGACGAGGTGTCACCTGGCAGACTTGGCCCGTGGTTTCGAGCGCCAATCCCTACCGGGGCCTGCCTCCCGTCGATCAGCTCGTGACGGCCCTGGGTGAGCGTGGGCTCCCTCGTGCCCTCCTCGTCGACTGCGCCCGATCAGCCCTCGATCTGGCTCGGGCCGAGATCGCGCTCGGAGGTGATCCGGATGTTGGTCGTATCGCCGGTGACCTGATTGCCGGACTGCTCCTGTCGAAGAGCCACGAGGTGATCAATGCCACCGGGGTGCTGCTCCACACCAACCTGGGCCGGGCGCCCCTCTCCCCACGGGCGGCCCAAGCTGCATTCGACGCCGCACGGTCCTATACCAATCTCGAGCTCGACCTAGGGGAAGGAGATCGGGGCGGACGGGGCGAGTATGTGCGTGCGCTCCTTCGAGCATTGACCGGGGCCGAGGACGCCCTCGTGGTCAACAACAACGCTGCCGCGGTGCTGCTCGCCTTGGCCACAACTTCGTCGGGCCGGGTTGTGCCGGTGGCCAGGGGTGAGCTGATCGAGATCGGCGGCTCCTTCCGGCTCCCCGTGGTGATGGAAGCCGGAGGAGCGAAACTGGTCGAAGTCGGGACCACCAACCGGGTCCGTCTCGGCGATTTCGTCACAGCACTCCAGATCTATGACTGCGGTGCTGTCCTCAAAGTCCATCCCTCCAATTACCGCGTCGAGGGATTCGTCTCCGATGTGCCCATCGAGGAGCTCGCCGGTCTGGCGCGGAAGCGAGGAGTCCCGCTGATCCACGATCTCGGCTCTGGATTGATCGATACCGACACCCCCTGGCTGGGAGGAAGATCGCCCGACTGGCTGTCCGCCGAGCCCGGAGCCCGCCAGTCGATCGACGCGGGGGTAGACCTGGTCACGTTCAGCGGTGACAAGCTGGTGGGAGGGCCGCAGGCCGGGATCGTCGTCGGGACAGCCGATCTGGTGAATCGGCTGAGAAGCCACCCGCTGGCCCGGGCCTTGCGGACTGACGCGATGACCGATGCCGCCCTCGCGGCCACCCTGGAGGCGTATGCCCAAGGTGACGCGCTCGAGCTCCCAATCTGGCGAATGGCAACGATGACGACCGAGCAGCTGCAGCCACGAGTGGAGCAGCTCGCAACGAGCGTCGGCGGCGTGGTGAGACTCGGTGAATCGGTCGTCGGTGCCGGAAGCGTCCCCGGGGTCGGCATCCCCACACCTCAGGTCGTCCTGGAGGGGGAGGACCACCTCCATGGCCGCCTCCTCGCCGCCGATCACCCCATCCTCACCCGCAGGATGGACAAGGACCTCGTCATCGATCTGCGCGCGGTGGCCGAGGATGACGACCATCTGATCGCCGACACGGTGCCCGGTTGCCGCTGATTGGCACCGCCGGTCACGTCGACCACGGCAAATCGGCACTGGTCGAGGCTCTCACCGGACGAGACCCGGACCGCTGGGCCGAGGAGAAGCGACGAGGGCTCACCATCGACCTCGGGTTCGCGTGGACCACGCTCGAGTCGGCCGGCGAGGTCTCCTTCGTCGACGTCCCCGGGCATGAGAGGTTTCTCAAGAACATGCTCGCCGGGATCGAGGCGATCGATGTGGCTCTCTTCGTCGTGGCAGCCGACGAGGGATGGAAGCCGCAATCCGAGGAGCATCTGGCCGCACTCCATCTCCTCGGCATCGATGAAGGCGTGGTCGCCCTGACCAAGACCGACACGGTCGACGCCGCCCAGATCGAGCTCGTCGAGATGGAGATCACCGAGCAGCTGCTGGGAACGACACTCGAAGGGGTGCCGATCATCCCGGTCTCGGCCAGGACCGGTGAGGGCATCGACCGGCTCCGTGTGGAGCTAGCGACGCGGGTGTCGACGGTTCAGCATCGAGGCGAGCGGCCCCGTCTCTGGGTGGACCGTGCGTTCTCCATCCGGGGAGCAGGGACGGTCGTGACCGGGACGCTGATCGATGGACCGATGCGAGTTGGAGACGAGCTGGAGTTGCTCCCGAGCCGCCAACACGTCCGGATCAGGGGGATGCAGAGCCACGAGAGCGAGATCGAGCAGGCCGAGCCGGGGCGACGGCTCGCTCTGAACCTCGGCGGGATCGAACCGGCCGACGCGCCGCGAGGGGCGATGCTCGGTCTTCCCGGCCAGTGGGGTCTATCTGCGAGATTCACCGCCCGAGTGACGGTGGCTCGCTACGTCGACGAGCTCACGGCCAGGGGTGCCTTCCAGCTTCATCTCGGAAGCGGTGCCCATCCGGCCACCATCAAGCGTCTGGAAGGCGATCATGCCCTGATCCAGCTCCCGGCACCTCTTCCGATGAAGACCGGCGACCGCTTCATCCTCCGTGAGTCCGGCCGACGGCAGTTGGTGGCCGGCGGCATAGTCATCGACCCGGCGCCGGGGAAGCCTGCTGGCGCGATGAGGGCCGCCGGCCTCATCGATCCGGAAGGTGGAGGCGACCAGGTGGCAGACGCCCTGCTGGGCGTGCGCGGGATGGACGAGCTGCGGCGCCTGGCCGCCCACAGCGGTGGGGGGCGTCCGGATGCCGCGGTGGTAGTAGGGACGGTCGCGTTGACCCAGGACCGCTTCGATCAGCTTCGGTCCCGCGCCGAGGCGATGGTGGAGGACCATCACACGGAGCACCCATTGCGAGCCGGATTGCCCCTCGCGACCCTGGCGACGAGGTTGGGGATCTCCCCGGAGCTGGCCGAACGGCTGGTCGAAGACAGCGAGATGATCGAGCGGGTCGGGCCCGATGTGACGGCACGACGACATCGCCCCGATCTGGACACCGACTCGCAAGCGCGATGGGACAAGGCGGAATCGATGCTGCGGGTGGGGTTGGCGGTGCCCGCGGTGAGCGATCTCGGGCTCGGTGGGGATCTCACCCATCTGCTGATCCGGAACGGGATGCTGGTGAGGGTCTCCGACGACCTGGTCTTCCTGCCCGAGCAAATCGAGGAGATCACCCGGATGCTGATGGCAATGGAGGCGCCGTTCACGGTGGCCGAGTTCCGGGACAGCACCGGATTGTCGAGGAAGTACGTCGTCCCCATCCTGGAGTGGGCGGACAGAGAAGGGCTCACCATCCGGCGGGGCGATCTGCGCCACCTTCGGTGAGCCCGTGTCTCCCATTGCCGATGGTCAACCGACCAGTGGCACGCTCCTTCTCTCTACTTCGGTAAGGCCTCCCCAGATACCGAATGGTTCCCTGATCTGAAGGGCATGTGAGGTGCAGGGGCCCCGCACCGGACACACTCCACAGATCGCTTTTGCCTTCATCTCCCTGCGCTCCCGCTCGTCCTTGCGCTCGAACGTCGAAGGCGGAAAGAAGAGGTATGCATGACTCCCCCGGCAGAGGGCGTCAAGCTGCCAATCGTCCATAGCGGACAACGACTCCTCCCTGTCTAGCGACAACCGGCGCGAACCTACTCAGGGGGATGCGTTCGGGCAAGGAAGAAAATGGGGAATCAAGGATCAGTTTTCGCGGGGCTTGCCACCGGCTCGACCTCGAGGAACATCCCATCGACCCCGGAGACCAGGACCTCCGAACCCGCTACCAGCCCTGCCTCACGGTGAGCGGTCGCCCGCCACCGTGCGCCCCTGACTTCGACCACCCCATCGGGGTCGAAACCATCCACGGCCACTCCATGCTCACCGATCAGCCCATCACGGCCGATGGTGCCAGTAGAGAAACGGGCTCGCTGCACGGTGGGCATGGCGAGGAGGAAGAAAAAGAGGACGGCCAGCACCGAGGGAACGACCAGATACCAGCGTGGGTCGATCTGTCCTGAGCCGAAGACGAAGAACGACCCCGACACCTGGAGCATCACCGCTCCGAGGATGGTGAGGACGATGACTCCGCCTTTCTGATAGGCCGCGGTGAGCAGTGCCCAGCCGGCGATAGCCAGGCCCACCGCCCAGGGCCTCACCGGGAGATTGACGATTCCCCAGCCGGCGAGCAAGAGAGAAATGGCGGCGACTCCGGCGGCGACACCGGGACCGATGGCGAAGAACTCGAAGGAGGCGATGGTGAGACCAACCACGAGGAAAAAGAACCCTGCCTCAGGGGTGGCGGCCAGCCGCCAGAAGCGGGTGGCCAATCCGGGCTGACGGAATGTGACCGGCTTGAGCGTCACCCCACCCTCGAATGGCATCAGGGTCTCCACCTTGACCGGGCCCGAGGCGGTCTCGAAGGACACGCCGTCGAGATCCTGGAGGTACTGGCGAATCGAGGGCTGTAAGTCGAGGCCTGACTCCTCGGCGGTGATGGGCTGCCCGACGGTGGTCACTTCGCCAGGCACCATCGGCATCAGATTCATACTGGAGCCGGCGGAGATGGCGGCGTGTTCCAGATCGATCACGGCCACCCCGATTCCTCCGTTGGCCTGGGCGGGGGCCGGGCCGACCCAGGCCGCCACCGGCAACGGCGGGCTATCCAGGACCTGTTGCAGCCGGGCCAATGCCCCACCATCGAGCACGGCCGGAGAATCGATCTGGAGCACGGCCAACACTTGACTGTTGGCAGCCGCCTCCTCTATCGAGGTTCGCATGAAGTCGAGCGCCGAGACGTCGAGGGGGCCGCTGACATCGATCACATCGATGCCGGGCTCCGACCCGGCGTCCTCCGAACAGGCGGCGACGAGCGCGAGCATTGCCACCAGAAGCAGAGTGCGACGCACGTCGCGGAGGTTAGGAGTGGCGTCGGGCCAACAGACTCGGCGAGCCAGGTCACCACTAACGTCCGGCCATGCCAACCGCCCTCGTCATCGCCGACGCCGACTGGGTGGTCAACGACGTGTTCGCTTCGCTGCCCTCCGGTGACTGGGTGGTAGAGGTGCTGGACGACCCGGTCCAATCCGGCTCCAAGGTGGTCGAAAGCGAACCGGACGTCGTCATCGTCGACCTTCAGGTCAGGAATATGGGCGGTATGGCGGTGGTCCGTGAGATCAAGGCGTCGGTTGCCGACGATGAGCTCCCCCGGCTGGTGATCCTCCTCGACCGAGCCGTCGACGGGTTCCTCGCCAAACGCGCCGGTGCCGATGCCTGGGTGGTCAAACCTTTCTCTGCGCACGACTTTCGAGTAGCCCTGGGAGCCGCCTCGCCGGTTTGAGCCCGCCTTCCCGATCGATCGATCGGCCGGACGTCAGTGAGTCCCGATTCGACCTTCCAGTTTGAGGATCAGCTGAGGAAGACCGGACTCCCCGTCCATCCGGCGATCGTGGTCGACGAAGCCGCGCGACCGATAGAACCCGATCGCCTTCCCGTTCGCCTCGAACACCTCGACGAAGACAGGGTCGTAGCGACCTCGTGCATGCTCGATCAGGGCGCTGCCATATCCCTTGCCCTGGTGGTCGGGATGGGTGAAGAGTCCGCCGATCAGATCGCCAATGACCGACATGAAGGCAACGAGAGTTCCATCAACTTCCACAACCCAGGTTTCGGCGATTGGAAGGAGGTCGTCCCGGACATCGGTCTCCATCGCCCGCCAATGCGCCTCGGGGAGAAACGACTGGCCCGAGATGGTGGATGCGAGCCATACCTCGATCAGATCGTCGACTTCATCGGTGAGGAGCCGCCTGATCATGACCGGAGGATATGGGGCTGGATAATCGGGCAGACCACCACTGTCGGACTGCCAAGCTTGCGGCGATGAACGCCTCGGAGCTGATCGCGGTCGAGCGGGCCCTCGCTGCCGGTGCCAATCCGAGCACGGTGGTCCTGGTCGAAGGTGTCAGTGACGGTGTCGCCCTGGAAACGCTGGCGGCGCGTCGCGGCCGGGACCTCGAAAGCGAGGGTGTGTCGGTCGTGCCGATGGGTGGCGCGTCCACTCTTGGTCACTTCCTCGACCTCCTCGGCCCAAATGGGCATGATCTGAGGCTGGCCGGCCTCTGTGACGCCGGTCAGGAGGGCGACTTCGGGCGGAGCCTGGAGCGAGCCGGTCTAGGGGTGGATCTCACTCGTCCTGGCATGGAATCACTCGGGTTCTTCGTGTGCGTCGAAGATCTCGAGGACGAGCTGATTCGAGCACTCGGCGCCGACACGGTGATCGGGATCATCGAAGCCGAGGGCGAGCTCGGGTCATTGCGCATCATGCAGCGACAGCCGGCTCAGCGAGAGAGGACGGTCGAACAGCACCTGTGGCGATTCATGGGCACCCGCTCCGGGCGGAAGGCGACATATGCCCGGCTCATGGTCGAGGCCCTTGACCTGGATCGGGTGCCGCGGCCGTTGGATGGGGTGCTCGATTACGTCTGATCGTGCCTGTGGAGGAAACGTGCCGCGGCTTTCTTCACAGGATCTCGAGGATCTCACCGGTCAGAAAGACGATCCCGGCCAAGGCGGCCGCGGCAGTGAACCCTGACCCAAGCCGGCTTTGCATGACCGTGGGCACCTCTCGACCCCTGACCCGATCCACCCACCACCAGAGAGTCACCAGCGCCGTGGCGACTACAAAGACACCCGTCCAGATCGGGGCGTCGGCGCCGGAGTCGAAACCAGGGGCGAACTGCGCCACCAACCCGAGTGGGGCGACCAGGATGCCGACGGCGGCGATCACGACATAGCCCGCATTCCAAATCGCCCTCTTTCCACGAGGGAGCCGCCGATCGAAGGCCCGATCGAGCAGACAAACAACAACCCCGAATGCGAAGACCAATCCGAGCAGCAGTGCGATGTCGATCGCCGGGTCCCCGAGAATCACGAAATCTGGGTTGTCGGCGGCAACCAGCTGGAAACCGCCGATGGCCACCGCCCACAATCCGACTATCGGCGACGACCGGCGTGGGATCCAAGGTCGCATGACGACCCACACGCTCGCTGCGATCAGACCACTGCCAAGCCCACCAAACACAAGCAAACCGATGGATCCGTCCAGCGTGAACACTCCGATCTCGTTGCCGTTCTCGGTGAAGCGCCCGATCGCCTCGGGATGGAGCAGACGACTGAGAAACATCACGAGGCGACCCCCGAGACCCAGGACAACGATCCCGGAGATGACGCTGGCCATGCCACCAACTGCGATGTCGCGGATGACGTCCATCAGCCGGCCCAGTGCCTCCCGGCGAGGAGTTGTCACGGTCGTGGTGAGATCGCGGTTCTCGGCGAAGTGCGGATCCGTCATCGTCAGAAGGGTGAAGGACGCCGCATGCCGACCAAGCTATCCGTCGAAGGGAACCGCGCCAGGTCCATCGGCGCATTTACGCATCTCGCGAATCAGGGCCACCTCGTCGAGATGGCCCTGACCTGGGGTTTCTGAGTCGGGACGGCGGGATTCGAACCCACGACCTCAGCGTCCCGAACGCTGCGCGCTACCAAGCTGCGCCACGTCCCGAATGTGGCTTGAATGGTAGGCGAGGCAGATGCGCTAGCCCACTCGGATGAATTGGCCCACCCTCGTTCCTACTCACCAGGATCCGGATACCCTGATATGTAGGCAAGAACAGCCAGGGGAGGAATTGATGACTGCCTACGACGCCCAGCTCAAGCTGGGGGGGACCGACGAGGCGCCGATCAGCGTGCTCATCGATCTCACCGACGACCGGATCACCATGACCGCCGGTGACATAGAGGTGGCCGACTGGGGCCGGGACGAGGTCAGGATCTCGGCGTACCCAGATGGCTTCCACCTCAGGGCCGAAGGCGAGGAGATCATCCTCGACGTCACCGACGACGCCAGATTCGCTCTCGACCTCGGGCTGCGCAATGCGCCGCCGATCCTTCGGCGCCGCATGTCCGCTCTCATGAGAAGCGACGCCGATCGGTAGTCGACGCTAGAGCAGTTCGGCGATCTGTACTGCGTTCAGAGCCGCGCCCTTGCGCAGGTTGTCTCCGACCGCCCAGAGGTTGATCCCACCCGGATGACCCAGAGTGGCCCGAATCCGCCCCACCAGCACATCGTCGATCCCGGCGCTGTCCAGCGGAGTGGGGACGCGGTCGGTCCACACCTGCACTCCGGGCGCCGCTCGGAGGATCTCGATCGCCTCGTCCGGCGAGGTGGGGCGCTCGAAGCGAAGAGAGGCGGCAACCCCATGGCCAACCAGGACCGGGACCCGGACACAGGTGGGCTCGACCTGGAGATCCGGGAGGTCGAGGATCTTCCTGGATTCGTTGACCAGCTTCCACTCCTCGTCGGTGTATCCCTGCTCCGTGATGCTCCCGGCCAAGGGAAGGACGTTGAACCCGATCGGCCGGGCGTAGAGCGACGGTTTCGGGTCCTCCCATCCCCCAGTCATCAGCGCGTCGAGATCAGGGCGAAGAAGGTCGGTCTGCCCGATCAGCTCGACCACACCTTGCTGTCCCGATCCGGAGACCGACTGATAGGACGTGGCCACCATGCTGCGGAGCCCGGCAGCGCGATTGAGTGGCCCTGCGGCCATCATCAGAGCCATCGTCGTGCAATTGGGGTTGGCGATGATCCCGCGATGGGCTCCGACCGCGGCATCGTTAACGCCGGCGACTATGAGTGGGACGCTCGGGTCCATCCGGAAGGCCGACGAGTTGTCTATGACGACTGCACCCGCCTCGGCGAAGCGTGGCGCATGGGACCGGGAGCGGTCTCCCCCCGCCGAGAAGAGAGCGATGTCGATGCCGTCGGGGTCGGCCGAGGCGAGATCTTCGATCTCGACCTCACCCCATTTGGTCTCGACCACCGATCCGGCCGAGCGCTCCGATGCAAGAAGGCGGAGCGAGCCCAGCGGGAAGCTTCTCGACTCGAGGATCGCCCGCATCGTGCGACCGACCGCGCCGGTGGCGCCCACCACTGCGACAACCCGATCGCTCACGCCCCGACCTCTTCGTAGATGGCGGGGGGCTCGAAAGCGGCATGCAGGGCCTTCACCGCGGCATCCACGTCATCGGCCCTGACGACACAGGAGATACGAATGGTGGACGTGGAGATCATCTCGATGTTGATCCCGGCCGCGGCCAGCGTCTCGAACACCTTGGCGGCGACACCGGGATGCGATTTCATCCCCGCCCCGACCAAAGAGACCTTGGCTATCTCGGCATCGACATCGACCGATTCGGCATCGATCTCGCCCGCCACCTGCTTGGAGATCCGCTCGGCGTCGACCAGGTTGGCCCGGGGCACGGTGAAGCTGATGTCGGTGCTGCCGTCGTGGGAGACGTTCTGGACGATCATGTCGATGTTGACTCCGGCCGCAGCGAGCGACCCGAACAGCGCCGCGGCAACGCCGGGGCGGTCGGAGACACCGTTGACCGTGACCTTCGCCTCGGAGCGATCATGGGCGATCCCGCTGACGATGGCCTGCTCCATGGGCGACTCACGCACCCAGGTGCCCTCGGCGTCATGGAACGAGGAGCGGACGTGGATCGGGACCTCGAAACGGCGCCCGAACTCGACCGCCCGCGACATGAGGACACCCGCTCCCCCGGCCGATAGCTCGAGCATCTCGTCGAACGGGATCTCTTCGAGCTTCGTCGCCTCGGGGACGATGCGGGGGTCGGCGGTGAACACCCCATCGACATCGGTGTAGATCTCGACGCTGTCCGCCCCGAGGGCGGCCGCCAAAGCAACCGCAGTGGCGTCTGACCCGCCGCGGCCGAGGGTGGTGATCTCCTTTGACTCGGGATCGACACCTTGGAAGCCGGCGACGATCACGACCCGACCCTGGGCCAGGCTGTCGCGGACCCGGCTCCCCTGGATGTCGAGGATCTTGGCCGAGCCATGGGACGAGTCGGTGAGTATCCCCGCCTGCGAGCCGGTGAAGCTAACGGCCGGGATCCCGCGCGAATTGAGGCTGATCGAGAGCAGCGCCATGGAGATTCGCTCCCCGGCGCTCAACAGCATGTCCATCTCCCGGGGCGATGGGTCATCGCTGACCTCGGCGGCGAGCGCGACCAGTTGATCGGTGGTCTCCCCCATGGCCGAGACGACCACGACCACGTCGTGGCCTTCCCTGCGGGTCGACTCGACCCGATCGGCCACCGCCTCGATCCGGGCCGCGTCTGCCAGGGAGGTGCCACCGAATTTCTGGACGACGAGCGCCATGATCCACACAGTTTGGATGGTTTCGCTGCCAAACACGAACACCGGCTGAGGATTGGGAATGACCCGTGCCTAGAGTCCCTCCGCCATGACCGACAGACGCAGGCGTCAAAAGGAGCAACGCGCCGCCAAGATCGAGGCCGAGAAGAAACAGGAGGCCCGCAAAGAGCTGGGGCGCCGTCTCGGGACCGCCCTGGTGTTCGGAGTGGTAGTGGTGGGGATCTTCGTGGTCGGTGCCTATTTCGGGGAGGACGAGGGTCAGCTCCCTGGTGGCTACGAGGGATTCAGAGATCAACCGACCGCATGTGGCGCGGATCAGCCCGACCCCGAAGAGGTGCTCACCTTCTCCGCTCCCGAGCCTCAGACCGACGTGACCCCGGAGTCCACGGTCACAGTGAGCCTGGAAACCTCGTGCGGCCCGATCGTGATGGAACTCGACCCGGCGGCGTCGCCTGCGACAGTCAACTCATTCGTGTTCCTGACTCGGGAGGGTTTCTTCGACGGGCAGGTCTTCTACCGGATCGTGGAGGACTTCAGGGTGTTCTCGGGCGATCCGGAGGCCAATGGCAGCGGCGGCCCGGGCTACCGAATCCCCGATGAGTTCCCTCCGGACGACTTCGAGATCACCCCGAGCATGGTGCTCATGGACAATGTCGGGAGAGGCACCACTGGCAGCCAGTTCTTCATCCTGACCGGGGAAGCCGCCGCAACGCTCAACCCCCAGTTCAACTTGCTGGGTGAGGTGGTGTCGGGCCAGGAGACCCTGGAGGACATCGCCGACGTGGAGACGGCGGTCCGGCCTGGCTCCACGGAGCAGAGCCTTCCGCTGGAGACGGTCTACATCGAGAGCGCCACGGTCGAAGTAACCGGTTCTTGACGGTAGGCCACGCCATCATCGGGGGCTGAGAACCACATGGCCGTCGACCTTCATGCCCATTCCACGGCCTCCGACGGGTCGGAGAGCCCATCCGCCCTGGTCGAGATGGCGGCGAGGCAGGGCCTCACCAGCCTGGCGCTCACCGATCACGACACCCTCGACGGCATCGAAGAGGCCCGAAACGCTGCGAGCGAGACCGGGATCGAGCTGATCCCCGGCACCGAGCTGTCCCTGGACCATCACGGGGGCATGCATCTGATCGTGCTCTGGTTGGAGCCGGGGCAGGGGCCGCTCCAGGACCGTCTCGCCGACCTTCGGGAAGGTCGCACGGTTCGCAACGCCGCCATAGTGGGTCTGTTGAGCGAGCTCGGCATGCCTCTCACCATCGAGGAGGTAGCGGAGGAGTCCGGTTCGGGATCGGCAGGCAGACCGCACATCGCCGCGGTCATGATGCGCAAGGGCTACGTCGAGTCGATAGCCGAGGCCTTCGACCTGTGGCTGGGGGCGGGGAAGCCGGCCTATGCAGGGCGTCCCCGGCTGGCACCAGAGGAGGCGGTCGGCCTGGCTCGCCAGTCAGGTGGCGTCCCGGTGCTGGCCCATCCCCACACGCTCGGCATCAATCGCGCCGAGGAGATGGCGGAGCTGCTCGACAGGCTGCGCCCTGCTGGTCTGGTCGGAATCGAGGCGATGTGCGCCGGCTATCACCGACACGAGCGAGAGGGATATGCCGACCTGGCCCGGCGTTTCAGCCTGGTCGCCTCCGGTGGCAGTGACTACCACGGTCGCTACAAACCGGGTCTCGAACTGGGCAACGGCTACGGCGATTTGGCGGTGCCCGACTCCGTGGTCGAACAGCTCCGAGCACACGCGGGAGCGGCGTGAGCCGGCCTCTCAAGATGGGGGCGGCGGCCGCGGTGGTGTCGGCCAGCATCTTGATCTCGCGTCTCCTCGGATTGGGGCGGGAGGCCCTTCTCGCCGCCCTGATCGGGGTCAACGCCGAAGGCGACCTCTATCGAGATGCCTTTCTCATCCCCGATTTCCTCAACTATCTGCTGGCCGGGGCGTACCTCACCATCACTCTGATCCCGATCCTGAGCCACCATCTGGAGAAGGGCGACGCCGAGGCGGCGAGCCGGGCGTTCACGTCGGTTTTCCGCTTCGTGGGTTGGGCCATCGTCGGGCTGACCGCCCTGATGTGGGTGCTGGCCGACCCGTTGATCTCGGTGATCTTCCCTCGTGTCTCCGATCCTGATCGACTGGTCTCACTGACCCGGATCGTCCTGCCGGCCCAGGTATTCCTGGTGATGGGCGCACTGCTCATGGCGGTCCAATACACCCATCGTCGGTTTCTCTACCCCGCACTGGCCCCGATCATCTACAACCTCGGGATCATCGCCGGTGGGCTGGTGGGGGCGGCAATGGGCGAAGCAGGCCCGGAAGGCTTCCTCTGGGGCGCGGTGATCGGGTCGGCGATCGGCAACTTCGGGCTGCAGTGGTTCGGGGCCAGATCCACCGGGACCTGGCTCACTGCGGTGCCTTCCGGCCAGTCGTCCGTGCGTGAGTACCTGGTCCTTGCTCTTCCCCTGATGCTGGGCCAGTCGATAGCCGTGCTCGACGAGCAGTTCGTCAAGCTGTTCGGACAACTAGATGAGGGCGCCACCGCCGCACTCAGCTTCGCCCGTCAACTCAACATGGTTCCGGTGGGGGTGATCGCCCAGGCGGCCGGCGTGGCCGCCTTTCCCTTCCTTGCCCGTCTCGCCGCCGGCGGGGATCTGGACGGGCTGACCCGAACCACCGGCCGGGCGGCCCGTAACACGGTGTTCGTCGCCGCCGGAGCCACCGCGGCGCTCATCGTCCTCGCCCGCCCACTGGTCAGCCTGCTCTACGAACGCGGGGAGTTCACCGCGGCCGACGGCAGTGTGGTTGCTCGGCTCCTCGTCTTCTATGCGTTCTCGATCCCCGCCTGGGGCCTTCACCAGATCCTCTCCCGGCACTTCTATGCGAAGCGGATGATGTGGCGGGTGGTCCTGATCGGCACCGTTGGGACCCTCATCGCCATCCCGGTATGGCTCGGTCTCCACCAAACAATGGGCGTTGAGGGGTTTGCCCTCGCCTCGACCCTGGTCATGACCGCCTACGCCCTGGCCCTGCTCGTCGCCTGGGGGCTCGACTCGGGGTGGGCACCGGTCCGTGCCTTGGTTCCCTCGATGCTCCGCGGTTTGCTGGCCGCGGGGGTGGCTGCCGTCGTGGCATTCTCGGTGATGGTCTCGGCGTTCGGGACGGACTATCTCGAGCTGTGGGAGAGCATCGCGGCGGCCATCGTCGGTGGGCTGACCGCGATTGCAGTGTTCCTCGGGATCTCCTATCTGCTCCGCGCCCCCGAGCTTCGTGACCTGGTGCGCCGGAGCTGAAGAGATCTCACCGGGGCCGGAGGATCTCCCGGGGCATGTTGGGCTCTTCGGGCCGATCGGCCAGCATCCAGGCGGGAACAGGGCGCGAGCCGTCTTTGGGCACTTGACTGCCGACTCTTTCCTCTTCCGATATCCGGTCGAGCACGACCGCGATCAGGGCAGCCTCGAACTCGCCGGCGCCGCCACGTATCTCGATGTCTCTGATCATTCGGGCATCTCCACCAGTTCGATCAAAGTACCACCGAGGTCGGCAGGATGGACGAAGGCGATGCGGGTTCCCCGCCCTCCTGGTCGGGCCATATCATCGACAAGCCTGGCGCCTTCCTCCTTCAAGTGATCCAGGGCGATGTCGATCGACGACACGGCGAATGCGACGTGGTGCAGCCCTTCGCCCCGGTTCTCGAGAAAGCGCCCGACGGGAGTGTCCGGCGCGAGCGGTTGCAGCAACTGGACGAACGAGCCCCCGACCGGGATCATCGCTTCCTCGACTCCCTGGGTTTCGACCACCTCGCGGTACAGCGGTTCGACCCGGTAGCGGTCGCGATATCCCTCGATGGCCTGCTCCAGGTCGTGCACCGCGATCGCCACATGGTCGAGATTCAGCAGCTTCACCGACGGGAGGCTAAAGCACCGCTTTGCCAGCGGGGGCTAAAGCCGGTGACCGGTAGCATCCTCCCGGTGAGCAACCCAGTCATCACCGGGTTCGCCCGGACCCCGATCGGCCGGTACAACGGCGCCCTGGCCCCCGTCCGCGCGGTCGAGCTGGGCGGCGCGGCCATCGCCGCGGCCGTCGACCGGAGCCAGGTCGACCCCGGATCGGTCGACGAGGTCCTATTCGGGCATGTTCTTCAGGCGGGTGAGGGCCAGATCACTGCCCGGCAGGCGGCGGTACGGGGTGGCTTGCCGATGACCGTGCCTTCGGTGACGATCAACAAGGTCTGTCTCTCCGGCATGTCGGCCATCGGGCTCGCCGAGAGAGGGATCCGCGCCGGTGATTCCAAGTTCGTGATCGCCGGTGGGATGGAAAGCATGTCCAACGCTCCCCATGTGGTGCGCGAGTTGAGATGGGGGGTACGAATCGGCAATGCCGAGATGGTCGACGTGATGCAGCACGACGGCCTGTTCTGCGCCTTCGACCAATGCACGATGGGTGAGTCGTCCGACCACAAGAACCAGCGTCTCGGGATTGGCCGGGAAGAGCAGGACCTCTGGGCAGCCCGGAGCCACCAGCGAGCCGAGGAGGCGACCAGTGGCGGCCTCATGGCGGGCGAGATCGTGCCGGTCACAGTCCCGCAGCCAAAGGCTGAGACCGTCACCGTCGATCGAGATGAGGGCATCAGACCAGGTTCGACACCTGAATCGATGGCGGCGCTGAAACCAGCATTCATCTCCGGAGGCACCATCACTGCCGGCAACGCGTCGCAGATCTCAGACGGGGCGGCCGCGTTGGTGGTGGCCGACCGCGATGCGGCCGAGGCCTCAGGCGCCCCGATCGTCGCCGAGATCCTCGCCTACGGCCAGATCGGTGGCGGTGACGCCACCCTCCACGAACGACCGGCCGAGGCGCTCCTGGTCGCTTTGAAGCGGGCCGGCCTCGATGTCGCCGATCTCGACCTGGTCGAGATCAATGAGGCCTTCGCCGCGGTCGCCATCTGGTCGGCGCGGATGCTCGACCTCCCCGACAGCAAGGTGAATGTCCACGGTGGGGCGGTCGCACTCGGGCATCCCCTCGGTGCCACTGGCGCGAGGCTTGTGGTCACCCTCATCAACGCCCTCCAGGCTCGAGGAGGAGGGATCGGCGCGGCCACACTCTGTGGGGGCGGCGGGCAGGGCGACGCAATCGTCCTCAAGGTCGCCTGATGCCGGAGCCTGTCGAGCGAAATCTCGGCCTGGACCTGGTCAGAGTCACCGAGACCGCTGCCATGGGGGCGGCGCGGTGGCTGGGACGGGGCGACAAGGACGCCGCCGACCAGGCCGCCGTCGACGGGATGCGGCTCCATCTCTCGACTTTGGACATCGACGGGCTCGTCGTCATTGGCGAGGGGGAGAAGGACTCCGCCCCGATGCTCTACAACGGCGAACGCGTCGGCAGCGGGAAGGGCCTGGTGGTCGACGTCGCAGTGGACCCCGTCGACGGGACCACACTCACCGCCTCCGGCATGCCGGGGGCGATCACTGTGATCGCCTTGGCCGAGGGCCGGGGCAGCATGTATGCCCCGGGGTCATTGGTCTATATGGACAAGATCGCAGTTGGGCCAGATGCGGCCGGAGTGGTCGAGCTCGAAGCCCCTGTCGAGCACAACCTTCGCCAGGTGGCCAAGGCCAAGCGCAAGGAGGTGAACGACCTCCGAGTCCTCATCCTCGACCGGGAGCGAAATCAGCACTACATCGAAGGGGTGAGGCAGGCAGGTGCCCGCATCTCGTTGATCGGCGATGGAGACGTGGCGGGAGCCATCGCCACCGCCCAGGACGTCACCGCGGCCGACATCCTTCTCGGCATCGGCGGCTCGCCCGAAGCGGTCATCGCCGCCGCCGCCTTGAAGTGCATGGGTGGTGAGATCCAGTGCAAGCTCTGGCCCCGCGACGAGTCCGAGCGGCAATACGCCCTCGACGAGGGCCTCGACCTCGAGGAGGTCATGGGGACGAGCGATCTGGTGTCATCTGACAACGTCTTCTTCGCCGCCACCGGGGTCACCGGTGGGGAGTACTTGCAGGCGGTCGAGTTCAGGCGCGATGACCACGTCGTGACCCATTCGGTGATCATGCGCTCCAAGACCGGCTCCATCCGCTACATGGAGGCGACCCACAACATCGCCCGGCTCGGGGAGATATCGGCGCAGACTCTGGACTAGTGGTCTGTCGCTGAAATAGGGCGAGGGTGTCTCCGAGCCATCGGCGACATCTGGCCAGGAGAAGCGCGCAGTCGCAGCCGGGGAGCTGCGGCGAGCACTTCGACGCCGCCAGGGGCGTCGAGGGCCGGAGAGACACCGCCAGTATTTCTGCGACGGGCCACTAGGTGCTCGCCGAGAAGATCGATGCGAGATCGGCCACGATGCCGACTGTGAGCAAGACGACTATCACCGCGATGAAACCGGTGTACGCCCATCGGGCCCGGTGATCGGCGATCCAGAAGCGGCGTACCCCGGACACGCCCATCACGATCGCCACCAGTGACAGAGTGATCGTCACCTGGGCGCTCGCTGCCTCGGACAGACCCACGATTGGGGCGAGGATCGGGATCAGCAGATAGGTGATGATGCAGCGGATCCCCGATACGACGATGGCTGCAGTCGTGTTCCGGCGCGCCCCGAGGATGGCGCCTTTGTCGATCACGTCGCCCACCCGGAGAAACCGGCGCATGAACCGGTCGGCGCCGGTGCGCTGTGAATCGACGATTCGCGAGGTGTCCGTCAGATCTCCATCCGGCCGGCGAGGGCCCGGCCCAGGGTGAGCTCATCGGCGTAGTCGAGGTCTCCGCCGACCGGCAGACCTGAGGCGAGACGGGTCACCTTCACCCCGAGGGGCTTGAGCTCTCGGGCGATGTACATGGCGGTGGCATCGCCTTCGATGGTGGGATTGGTGGCCACGATCAGCTCGGCGATCCCCTCCGCGTCGATCCTGCCCCGCAACTCGTCGATCCTGAGCTGACCCGGGCCGATGCCGTTGATCGGGGACAGGGATCCGCCGAGGACGTGATACAGCCCACGGAACTCTTGACTGCGCTCGACCACAACGATGTCCTGAGGGCGCTCCACGACGCATATGATCGAGTTGTCACGCCGCCCGTCGCGACAGATCGGGCAGAGATCGCCCGCCGCCACGTTGTAACAGCGCTGGCACAGGGTCACCTGGTCCCTCATGTCGTTGATCGAGGTGGCGAGGCGACGCGCGTCGGCCTCCTCCACGCTGAGCAAGTGGAAGGCGAGACGCTGCGCCGTCTTCTGCCCCACCCCGGGCAGGCGGGCCATCTCGTCGATGAGACGCTGGACCGGCCCTTCGAACATCAACCGAGCAGGCCACCGAGGCCGCCGAGCCCTCCGGCCAGCCCTCCGAGCTGCTCGTTGGCGGCCGCGGAGGCGGAATCGAATGCCTGCCGGACCGCAGCGACCACCAGGTCTTGGAGCATCTCCACGTCGTCGGGGTCCACCACCACGGGTGAGATCGTGATTTCGACGAGCTCCTGGGCGCCGGTCACGGTGGCCACCACCATCCCCCCGCCTGCCGAGCCCTCGAAAGTCCTCCCGGCCAGGTCCTGCTGAGCCGCGGCGAGCTGCTCCTGCATCTTCTGTGCCTGCGCCATGATCTGACGCATGTCGGGTTGCCGGTTCATCAGGCTGAACGGTAGTAAGACGCCGCCGTGAGTCGGCGCGACCTACTCCTCGACGACTTCGGCGCCGAGCTCGGCCGCCAATAGCGAGGTCGGGTCGGTCGACCCCTCCGGTCGCTCCTCGAGTTGGTTCATGTCGATCGTCTGCTCACCGGAAACGTCCGGACCCCCCTCGCGCAGGCCGAATCTCACTCGCACCGTGCCACCGAGCAGATCGCCCGCTCTGGTGGCGACGATTGCGGCCACCGCATCGTCTTCCTGCAGTGACTGGAGATGGAACCCGTGAGGCACCTCGAGCACGATCACATTGCCCTCGACCGCGGCGGGGACCGCCTCCCGGAAGAAGGCCCACCTCCGGGCGCCGAGGACGTCACGCAGCGACCCGAAGAGCCCTGGCCACACCTTCTGCAACTGCTCCAGGGTGATATCGATGGCCGGCGCCGCAGGTTCCGTGGTGGCCGAGTCCGGTGCTGGGGGCACCTCCCCGTTGCCGGTCGTCTCGACTACTGGAGCAGGGGGGGCCACCGGCTCGACACGAATCGGTTCGGCCGGCTCAGCGGGGGTCGCCGTCCCGACAGAAGGCATCGGCTCCGGCTTGCCGAGACGGCGCTCGATTCGCTCCACCCGGGACAGCAGGGCCTCGGTGTCGCTCGCCGTCTCCGGGCGGGTCAGCTTGATCAGCGCCAGCTCGGTCATCAGCCGCTCCTCCCGGCCCTCACGCAGGCGGACCAGGGCATCGCCGAGTAGATCGACTGCTCTGAGGACGTCGGCGGCGGACACCTGCTGGGCGGCCTTGCGCCACGACTCGTACACATCGGCAGGCTCGTCCGAGATCTCGGCCAGATTGGGGGCATAGTGGGCAAGGAAGGCACCCCGGAAGAAGGCGACCGACTCCGCGACGAACCGTCGCAAGTCGACACCGTCGGCGGCAAGCTCCGCCACCAACTCCAAGGCAGCTTTCGCATCCTGTTCGGTGACAGCATCGACCAACCGCATGAACGCCTCAGAATCGGCCAGCCCGAGAGCCCGCCTGACTCCGGCCACGTCGACCGAGCCCGCGCCGAGCGCCGCCACTTGCTCCAGAAGCGACAGCGAGTCACGGACGGAGCCTCCCGCATGGCGCGCGATCGCGATCAGTGCAGGAGGGTCGGTCTTGTACCCCTCTCGATCCGCGATCAGGCTGAGATGGCCGGCGAGCTCCTCGATGGGCACCGGGTGGAAGTCGAAACGCTGGCTCCGGGAACGGATGGTGTCGAGCAGCTTGTAGGGCTCGGTGGTGGCCAGGACGAAGTGAACGTGCTCGGGTGGCTCCTCGAGCGTCTTGAGCAGGGCGTTGCCGGCCGCTTTGGACAGCATGTGAGCCTCGTCGAGGACGAACACCCGTTTCGAAGTCGCCGATGAGGCCACCGTGGTCACGCTCACCTTGATGTCCCGGATGTCGTCGACCGAGTTGTGGGAGGCAGCGTCCAGCTCGAGGACGTCGAGCGACGATCCCTCGGTGATGGCTACGCAGCTGGCGCATGTGTTGCACGGGGCGCCGTCGGCCCCACGGTTCACGCAATTGAGTGCCTTGGCCAGGATCCGTGCGGTGGTCGTCTTGCCCGTCCCGCGGGGCCCGGTGAACAGATAGGCGTGAGCGACACGGCCATCTGCCACCTCGCGGGAAAGCGTTGTGGTGACGTGGCCTTGGCCGATGACATCGTCGAAGGTCTGTGGCCGATACTTGCGATAGAGGGCCTGGTACTCCACCGAGGCCTACGGTAACCGGGCCGGGGGACATGAGCTGAGACGGCGAGACAGCTAACCATTACTCGAGCCAGGCCGCGAGACCATCCCAACGCTCGGGGTCGGCGCGGCGCATTCGAGCCTTCCCCATATTCGCCCGGACCACCCAGCCCACATCGGCATCATCGAAGGCGGCCCAACGCTCGAATCTGTCGAACCCGGGAGCGGGAAGGGCGGCGATGACGACGCTCCAGCAATATCCCAGCCCTTTGCGCAGCGTCCGAAAATCACCGTTGGTTCGCTCGTCGGCCGGTGCCGCGGCCAGGTTCCCGGTGACTTCGTCGAGGATGTCGAGAACCTCCTTCACGGAGCCGGGGTCATCGAGCAGACGCGGCTCACACAGACCCGCCACCACCGCCCGCTGCACGAGCCACGATCCGTCCTCGAGCCAGCGCCTGCAGATCGCGATGAGGCGGCGGAGATCGGAATCACCGACGCGCTGCAAGCCCATGGCGACTCCTTCACGAACTCGCCAGCGGGGGTCGTCGGCGAGGGCACGGAGGCTCGCCTCTGCCGAGATGTCCCCTTGCACGACGAGGCGGCCGAGCCCGATGGCTCCACACAATGCCAGGTATTCGTCGTCGTCCTCCACGTAGCGATGGATGAGCGCCGCCGGGGCTTCATCGGCCACAGCCACGGCCAGCTCGAGATTGGCGCGCCGCCCGGGCAGTCCCGAGCTCTTGGTGAGGAAACGATCCCACTCCCCCTCGTCGAGGGCCCGGAGTGACCGGCGAAAGTCGTCGACCTTGCCCATATGGCGAGCCTACAAACGCGTTTCGTGTTCATTTGTCACGGAGAAACGTCGATACTTGCTCACGTGACCCAGCCCCTCATCGACAATCCGGCGACCGACGCCGTCGGCTCGCCTCCCGCGGTGTGGGCCAAAGGCTTGGTGCGTAAGTTCGGCAAGACGGTGGCGGTCGACCATGTCGACCTGTCGATCCGCGCCGGCGAGTTCTATGGGCTACTAGGCCAGAACGGCGCCGGGAAGACCACCACGATCAAAACAATCGTCGGTCTGCTCCGACCGGATGAAGGCACGGTCGGCATCGGCGAATTCGACACCTGGAAGAGCCCGACCGAGGTCAAGGCCAGGATCGGGGTCCTTCCCGAGGAGTTCAATCTCTACGAGCGGCTGACCGGAGCAGAGCTGCTCGACTTCACCGCCGCCATGCACGGCCTCGATCGTGATGAGGCAGCGCGTCGGCGCAACGAGCTGCTCGATCTCCTCGACTTGCTCGACGCCGGATCGAAGCTCGTCGGTGACTACTCCCGTGGTATGCGCAAGAAGATCGCCCTCGGTGCAGCCATCATCCACCGGCCCCCTGTCTTGTTCCTCGATGAGCCCTTCGAAGGCGTCGATGCGGTTTCGGCCCGACTTATCCGACGTCTCCTCCTGCAGGCGGCGGAGGGCGGCACCACCATCGTCTTCTCCTCTCATGAGATGCACCTCGTCGAGAAGCTGTGCACCCGGATCGGGATCATGGTGGCCGGTCGGCTGACCATCGAGGAAACGCCCGACGGCCTTTGCCAGCGGATGGGTGTCGACAATGTCGAGGACGCGTTCATCGCCGCGGTCGGCGGGCGGACGCCGGATACGTCGTGGTACTCAAGCTCGTAGAGCTGAAGGCTCGTCTCACCTGGAACGGATTTCGCAGCGATCGGCAGCGGCGGATCGGTCTCCCCGTGGCCACCATCCTCCTCGGCTGGCTCGGTTTGTGGCTGGCGCGAGCTCACTACCAGAACATCGCTCTCCTTCAGCAGTCCAACCCGGCGGCACTGGCGGAATATCTCGCCTGGACCGCGTTGATCGCATTCCTGGTCTGGGTGACCCTCCCGGTCATCATCTTCCCCCTCGACGAGAACCTGGACCCTCAGCAGCTGGCGTCTCTCCCGATCTCCCCGAATCAGATGGTCACCGGGCTCGCCGTGGCCAGCCTGGTGGCGCCGTCCACGGTGGTTCCCCTGGCCGTCCTCGGTGCCAACGCCGCCGCCATGGGCCAGGGATGGTGGATGGCGGTTCCCGCTTCGCTCGTCTACCTCGGGTTGCTCGCCGTTGGAGGCCAGCTCTTCTCGGCAGCCGTATCGGGGGTACTCCGAACCCGGCGCGGCCGTGACATCGCGACCTTCCTGATCCTCGGCCTCGCCGCAGGGTCCTTCTTTGCCTACCGCAGCTTGAGCGACACCGTGACGGAGATGGGTCTGGCCGGGGCGGTGACGGCGACTCCCATCCTCGGCTGGTGGGCGCTCATCCCACCGGTCGCGGCCCAGAAAGCGATGATCGACGTCGCCACGGGACAAGTGGCCGCAGGTCTGGTTGCCCTCCTTGCCGCGGTCGGGGGCCTGGTCATCCTGGCCCTCCTGTGGAGACGTCTGCTCGGCTGGTTGCTCACCACCCCGGTCCAGCAGAGCCAACCTGCCGCCCGCGCCCGGCGTGGTGGGATGACGATCGGCCCGTGGGGGGTGATACCCACCATGGCCCGCAAGGAGTTTCGCTTCTATCTGCGTGATCCCCGACAACGGCTGGTCTGGACCGGGACGGTGATATTCGTCGGTCTCGCCATCGGCGGGGCGGTGATGAACGCGACCGGCATGTTCGACCTGAGAGACAAGGTATGGGCTCCGTTGGTCGCCCCGGTGTTGGTCCTCTTCGTCGGGCTCCCCATCGCCCTCAACCTCTTCGGATGGGAGCGAAACGCCGCCAGCTACCTGTTCGTCCTGCCTGCCAAGCCTCATCAAATCCTGCTCGGCAAGAACCTGGCCGTGTCGGTCGCGCTCGCCATCGAAACTGCTGTCCTCACTCTCGGCCTCGCCGTGTTCACGGGGCAATGGACCTGGGTTTGGCTGGTGGTGCCCTTAACCATCGCCGCCATCGGCTGCCAGCTAGCTGTCGGCAACCTCGTCTCGGTCCTGACTCCTCTCCGCCTGCCTCGGGAGGGGACCGACGTGTTTGCCCAATCGACCGAGCAGGGTTGTCTCGCCATCGTCAGTCAGACGGTGTCTTTCTTCGCCATCGGGCTGCTGCTGGTACCTCCAGCCTCACTGGTGGTATTGACCGTCGATTTCGGGCAGGCGATCGCGCCATGGGCGGCAGTGATCGGATCCATCGCCTGGGGATTGCTCCTATATGGCATCTCGCTATTTCTTTCCAGCCGTCTGCTTCGCCGCCGGATGCCGGAAGTCCTCTCTTGGGTCCAGGTCGTCTGACCGCCGGTCAGCTCCTGGCGACACTTGGATTCGATCCGGCCGGGACGTCGGTGAAGTCGGGCAGGGTCTTGAGCACGTCCTCGGCGCCTGCCGGGGCGTACACGGCGAGGATCATCATCGGCTCGTAGCTGGTGTTCAGGGTCGAATGCCACACACCCTTTGGTATCCAGACTGCATCCCCAGGCACCAACGGAGCCGGCTCCCCGTCGTCGATCATCTGGTCCCCCCTTCCCGAGAGGATGTACAGGATCTCGTCCGACTCCGGATGGTTGTGCCGATCGTGGCCCTTTCCCGGGAACAGGATGACGTGCATGAGACTGCAACCGCCGTCATCGGTGTTGTCGGTGGCGATCAGGGGCTTGATGATTCCCCAGTCGAAGGTCCATGTTGGTATGGAGGCTGGATCCACGAACTTGGCAGACATGCGCGTTCCTTGCTTTAGACGGTCAGTGACTTGAAGCGTCTCATGTTCTCGGTCATGGCCACCTCGGTTGGCAGACGCTCCATCGATGAGGCGCCGAAGAAGCCCACGATCCCCTCAGTGCGGTCGAGGACATATTGGGCATCGTGGGGCTCGGCCAGCGGCCCTCCGTGGCAGAGCACCACGATGTCCTCGTTGACGCCGACCGCGGCGTCATGCATGGCCTGGATCTCGACGACGCAATCGTCGAGCGTCTTGGCTGTCTGCGCCCCGATGGTCCCAGAGGTGGTGAGGCCCATATGGGGGACTAGCACGTCGGCCCCCGCCTTGGTCATGGCGATGGCATCGTCGGGATTGAACACGTAGGGCGAGGTGAGGAGTCCCAGACCGGAGGCCTCCCTGATCATGTCGACCTCCAGCCCGTACCCCATGCCGGTCTCCTCGAGGTTGGTACGGAACGTCCCATCGATAAGTCCCACCGTGGGGAAGTTCTGCACCCCGGCGAATCCAGCGTCCATGACCTGGCGGAGGAAGTTGGGCATCATCCGAAAGGGATCGGTGCCGCACACGCCCGCCAGCACCGGCGTTTGGTCGACGACGGGCAGCACCTCGTTACCCATCTCCATCACGATCGCATTGGCGTCGCCATAGGGGAGCAACCCAGCCAGCGATCCCCGACCCGCCATTCGATAACGACCCGAGTTGTAGATGATGATCAGGTCTGCGCCACCCGCTTCGGCGCACTTCGCCGAGAGGCCGGTCCCGGCGCCCGCCCCGATGATCGGCCCCCCTCCGTCGAGGGTGGCCCGCAACCTGGATCGTGCTTCGTCCCCTGTCATCCTGCCCCTTTCATGTAGTCGTCCAGCTTCTGCGCCATCGCCACCGCGAAGGCAGGGTCGTTGATGTCGCAATTCCATTTCGATGAGCTCGACCGAGCTTGCGAGGTTCTCGCGGATTGCGGAGAACAGCGCTTCGTCGGCAGCCGCGTCGTGAAAGGGCTGACCTTCGATAGCGATCATCGAGACGCCTTCTAGAGGCATGAACAATGCCGTCGGCCCCGAGGCCGCCGAGAGCTTCTCCGCGATCTGACGACCGAGCTGGGCCGTCTCTTCGGCGGTTGTTCGCATCAGCGTGACCGAGGGGTTGTGCTGGTACATGGTCCGACCCTCGAACTTCTCCGGCACCGTTTCGGGGGCCCCGAAGTTCACCATGTCGAGGGCGCCCAATGAGACCACCTGGGGTACACCGGTCCGTGCAGCTGCTCCCAACCGGTCTGGGCCGGCACTGAGGACACCGCCTACCAACTCGTCACAGAGCTCTGTCGTCGTCAGATCGAGAACCCCGTCGAAGAATCCGGCATCGACCAGGCTCTCCATCGCCTTTCCGCCGGTACCGGTGCAGTGGAACACGAGCACCTCATAGCCGCGGCGCTCCAGGTCCTGGCGCGCAGCCGTGACTGCCGGAGTGGTGACGCCGAACATCGTGGCTGCGATCAGAGGGCGCTGATCGTCGAGGGAGACAGGAGCCTTCTTCACCATGCCCGCCATCGCCGCGGCGGCGTTCGCCAGTATCAGAGCCGAGATCGAGTTGACCCCGGCGATATCGGTCACTGACGCCATCATCGTGATGTCTGTGCTGCCCACATATGGCGATGTGTCGCCCGACGCCATGGTCGAGAGCATCAATTTCGGGACACCCACGGGCAACGCACGCATGGCATTGGTTGCGATCGAGGTGCCTCCGGATCCACCTGCCGCCAGGATGCCGTCGAACCGGCCCTCCCTGTGGAGTTGAGCCACGAACACAGCGGCAGCCTCGGTCATCGTGGCAACTGCCTGGCCTCGGTCGCCCGCCGCGGCGAGCTCATCAGCGTCGGCCCCGATGGCGGCTGCCACCTGTTGCCGGGTCACGTCCGGAGTGATGCCTGTGGGCTCGTGGACCCCCACGTCGACGACGAGCACCTCGATATCGTCGTCCGACAACCGGTCTCGCAGGTACGAGTATTCGAAGCCCTTGGTGTCGAGGGTGCCAAGAAGAAGCACGGTTGGCGAGTCAGGCACAGGTTCTCCTCTCGAGGTATTGACCCGCCGGGGCGGGCGAACGGTGAGGGTTAGGGTGGAGTGATGTTCTCGATGGGGGTCTTCTGGCGATGACAGACGGGTTCCGCCTCGACGGCCGGACCGCTTTGGTCACCGGGGCCAGCCGCGGCCTCGGCAAGGCGATGGCCGAGGCCTTGGGCGAGGCCGGAGCGAGAGTCGTGCTCGTCAGCCGGACCATCGAGGACCTGGACCGGGCCGCGGATGAGTTTGCCGCTGCCTCGTACGACGTGGTGACCAAAGCCTTCGATCTCTCCGAAGTCGCCGGCATCGCGGCGTGGGTGGCCGATATCTGGTCCGAGGTCGGCCCAGTCGAAATCGTTGTCCACTCGGCGGGTCATCAGCGTCGGGCAGGAGCGGTGGAGGTGGAGCTCGACGATTGGGACCGGATCCTGACGGTCAACCTCACTGCCCCGTTCTTTCTGTCCCGCGAGGTCGGGAAGCGCCAGATAGAAGCCGGTTCGATCGGATCCCACATTTTCGTCGGGTCCTTGACGACGAACATCGGGATCGCCAGGGCGGCACCCTATGCGGCTTCGAAGGCCGGCATCGCCGGCGTGGTGAGGACCCTGGCCGTCGAGTGGGCCGCCGACCGGGATTCGGGTGAACGCGGTGAGCCCGGGATATTTTCGCACCCAGCTGACCGAGGGCGTCTTTCAGGACCCGGAGCGAAGCGCCTGGATTCACTCCCGCATCCCCATGGGGAGGGTGGGCTTGCCCGCTGATCTCGGTGGCGCCGTCGTCTTCCTGGCCTCCGACGCTTCGTCCTATATGACGGGGACGATCCTCAACGTCGATGGCGGCTGGCTCGCCGGCTGAGGACTGGTGGGCCGGGCCCTGGCTCATCGCGGCGGACCGAAGCCGAGCTTGCCGGGATTGAGGATCCCGTCAGGGTCGACGGCCTCCTTGATCGCCTGCAGATACGGCCACGCCTCGCCGTACTGCTCCCGCATGAAACGGCCCAGCTTCACGCCTACTCCATGGTGCTCGTTGATCACTCCGCCCTGAGCAAGCGAAGTGCGCACCGCCGAGTCCCACAGTCGATCGTGGAGGGCAAGCGCTTCCAACGGGTCATCCGGGGGCTCGTGGACGTAGAACCGGTCATACACCATCACCCCCCAAGGGAACCAGTGCGAGAAATGAGCCGTGTACGTGGCGCCGTACTCGGCGAAGCCTTCCTCGATGTTCTTTCGCTTCGCCCTATAGAGGTCGGGCATGTCGTCGAAGTTGCAGACGGTGTCGGTCGTGCCGAAGATCGTCGGAGGTGTCGGCGCCTTTCCCTGGGCATACGGCTCGTACTTGCCATCCCACCAGGTTCTCGCCCCTTCGGGCCCGAGAGACGCCCCTCCAGCCCCAGTGCATATCTCGGTGATCGCCTCAGCCTCGAGATCGACGAGACGCCGGTCCCCGTCGCAGATCACGACGAGCAGGGCACCGGTGAGCTGAAGCCCCAGGATGTCGTTGAGCTTGTCCCGATCGGCTTCGTCGTAGAGGCGCATGACCGCCGGGCGCCAGCGTCGGGTCATGATCTGACGCCCGGCTTCGAGCCCGTCGAAAACCGTCTCGAACTCGAACGTGAGAAAGGCCTGCGTCTCCGGAATCGGGTCCATGCGAAGGGTGGCGGAGGTCAGAACACCCATCGTGCCTTCCGAGCCGACGAGGAGGGGCAGGAGCCCCGGTCCGGCGGCATGGCTCGGGACCGGGAGCGTCGAGACCAACCGCCCCGGAGGGAGTGCGACCTCGGCCTGGAGGACCAGATCTTCGGCCTTGCCGTACTTCGTGGACCTGACCCCGGACCCGCGTGCCGCCAGCCAGCCGCCCACCGTGGCTCCGAAGTGGAAAGACCCGGGCTCGTGGGCAACCGCGAGCCCGAGAGGGGCCAAGGCCTGCTCGAGTTGTGGCCCCGTGACGCCTGCCTCGGCGGTGACCACGAGGCTCGTTTCGTCGACCTCGATTATCCGGTCCATTCGGGTCAGGTCGACGGAGATCCCGCCATATAGGGCGAAGGTCCCGCCCTGTGTGCCAGAACCACCGCCCGCGCGGCACCACCGGGATCCGATGGTCGCTGGCTATGCGCAGCACACCCGCGACCTCCTGGGCGGTGCCGGGCCGAACCATCACGTCGGCAAGAGGAAGCTGCATCCCGTGGAGCCTGTAGAGCTGAGACATCCAGGACCAGTCGGCGGCCTGCTCGGTGAGCTCACCCGCGTCAGTTGAGGTGTGTTTGGCGCCGACGACGTCTGACAACTCGTGCTGGAGCATCCTCAGGCGATATCCGGCCCGGCCGTCAGACATGATCGAGGGCAGAGGTGTTCGTCGAGATGAACGGACGAGCCACGTCGAGCTGGCGGATCAGGCTGGCCTCCATGTGATCGATGTGGTCGTGGACGAGCCGGCGTGTCGCCTCATGGTCCGAGGCGTCCACCGAGCCGGCGATCGACGCGTGCTCCTCAGCGCATAAGGCCAGTCGCTCGAGGCGGCCAGGCTCGGACGTCCAGAACCGGTGGAGCCGACGCCGCTGCTTGGCCGCGATTTCTGAGAGCAACGCGTGATTGGAAGCCTTCTGCAGGATCTCGTGGAAGACACCGTCGCCTTCCGACCATCGGTCGAGGTCCTGCTCTGCCGCAGCCTCCTCCATCATGTCGACACACTCACGCAGTGCAACACCTTGCTCCTCGGTCAGATTCTCCGATGCTCGAATGAACACCGCGGTGTCGACGAGGCGGAGCACGTCACACACCTCCCGCACATCGGTCGGGGTCAGCCCGGCGACCGAGTACCCACTGTTGTGATTTCGACGCACCAGCTGATCCAGCTCCAACCGTTGCAACGCCGCCCGCACCGGGGTTCGACTAATTCCGAGCCATTCCGCCAGCGCCACCTCCCGGAGGTGGTCTCCCGGGCTCACGCTGTCGCTGGTGAGGAGCTCGCGCAGCTGGGCGTAGGCCCGGTCGGTGACGGTGGTCGACTCGGCTTCCCCCATCACATGACCCGGTCGACGAACTCACGGTTCTCGACCTTGACCGGCACCTGCATGAGCTCGAGCACACCTCGAGCCACGTGCTCGGAGTACCTCCTGAACGACTCCTCGCCCTTCTCCTTGGTGGCACGCATCGGGTTGCCGATAACCCCGGTCTCGGTGAACTCGTGATGATCCATTGGAAAATTGAAATAGGTGTAACCCTCGAATTCCACGTCAGGGGCACCGTCGAATTTCCGAAACGAATCGGGGAGGAAGTCGGGGATAGAAGTAGGGGTGTGCTCGGCCCTGTCCATTCGAACCAGGTCCTCGTTCCACGCCAGGCACTGGGAGGTTTCCCACTCACTCGAGTGCCATCCGGGGGTCTCCTCGGGCGGGTTCTCGAAGATCCCCTCCACCACCCCGACGTAGCGCTCCATGTAGGGCTTGACCAATCCGATCAGGGCGCCGGTCTCGTAGCGCAGTTTGCGGAGGACCGGATCGACCACCTTGATGTTCGACCCATGCCCGTTCACGAAGACGATCCGGTTGAACCCGTGGTGGATGAGGCTTCGCGCCACGTCCTCCATGAGGGCAAGCAACGTCGTCGAGCGGACAGTGATGGTGCCGCGACCCTCACCGGGACGGTGCATGTGTTGCGGTGAGTAACCCGTCCAGATCGGCGGGGTGTGCAGGACTCCGATCAGACGGGACACCCGGGCTGATATCTCGATGGCGGTGATGGTGTCGCAGTAGAGGGGGAGATGTGGTCCGTGCTGTTCGGTGCTCGCCATCGGCACCAGCACCATGTCCTTCTCTTCGAGGTAGGCACGGATGTCCACGTAGGAGAGCTCCGCCAGGTTCCATGAGACGAACTGTTCTCGAAATGCCTGTTCGGCTTCCGTGATATCCAGCAATGAGTCTGTGGTCATTTCGCTCTCTCCAGTTGTGCTGTGGATGGGCCGGCGTGCTTCAGCAGGTCGACGAACATGTCGGCGACGATCTCCCCGAAGCGGGGATCGTTGACGTGATGATCGAAATCGTGAATCGTGATGTCGGGACGGAGGTCGTTCCGGAGGCACCTGACGAAGGCCTCGTCGGCGGCCGGGTCCCAAAACACCCCACCCGGCACATTGGGGATGGAAAGACCCGCGGTGGGGATGGCGACGGCAATCGGGCCGGTCGCCCGATTGAGGCGCTCTGCGAAGAGATGCCCGACTTGCTCCATCTGGCTCTCCGGTGTCCGGACGAGGGTGTACTCGGGGTTGTGGTCGTAGGTCGGTCGTTCGGCCAGGTCGGGAGGAACCTGCCCACTGGCGAACACACTGAAATCGATGCATCCCGGAACCACGATCTGAGGCAGACCTGCCTCGCCGACCCTCTGCAGTCGGCGCGGTCCTCCGTCGTGGATGCCCCCGACCATCGGATCGGTGACCTCGTTGGTGGTGAAGTCGATGACGCCGATGAAATGCCCTGCCTCCGCCAGCTCCTCCATGGCAGGCCCGCCGACACCGTTGGAGTGGAAGACGACAGCCTCGTAGCCGTGCTCGGCCAGGCGATCGCGTAGAGCCATGACCGCCTTGGTGGTGTTGCCGAGCATCGTCACGCCGACGGAACGACTTTCAGGACCACCTGGTTGGAGTCGGCGCGGATTGGCGGCCATGGCGGCCACCGCCGTGGCCACGTTGTCGAACACCGTGGTCGCCACCGGGTTCAGACCCATGATGTCGACCACGGTGTGCACCACCATCATGTCCGAAGTGCCCACCAAGGGCCCGAACTCGTGACGACCGGACGCGATTGGGCTCAACAGCACTTTTGGCACGCCGATCGGGAGCACCATCAGAGCGGCGGCGCCCATCACCGCGCCCTCCGCTCCGCCCAGCCCGATTGCGGCGTCGACCATCCCGCGATCGTGCAGCTCCGTCATCAACGACTGGATGGCGCTGCGCATCGTGGCGACCGCTCGCCCCCGGGTGCCGGCCTGGCGGACCTCCTCGATCGTGGTCCCCGCGTAACGAGGCGACCTCGCCGTGGTCTATGTCGGGAACGATGCCGAGTGGCTCGCCCAGAATCCCGACGTCTATCACCGTCGTGGCACAACCCTGCTCGATGAGACGATCACGGATGTACGCCACCTCCGGGCCCTTGGTGTCCAGGGTGCCCGACGACGACGACGTTTGGGGCCACTCTCAGTCTTGGATCAGCGGCAGCACGTGGGCGCTGGCCTTCTCGACCATCCAGTCGTAGAACTCCTCACTGAGGGTCGAGCTGCCGTGGTCCTGGATGAACTTGAGCTGCTCGGGGGAGATTCCGGCCGGGTTGTTGTCGATCGCGTTGGGATAGGGATTGGCCGGGGTCCGGTCGATCGGTGCCACGAACTCCATGGTCAACGCACCGTCGTAGCCGACCTGCCGCAGGAGGGCAACCACCTCGGCCCAGTCGTAGTCACCCATTCCCGGGGGCATCCGATTGTTCTCGGCGACGTGGAAATCGGTGAGACGGTCGCCGACATCGAGGATGGCTTGGCGCCAGTCCGCTTCCTCGATGTTGATGTGGAAGGCATCCATGCAAACCCCACAGTCGGGGCCCGTGGCCTCGGCCAGCGCCAGTGCCTGCTCCCCGCGGTTGATGAAGTAGGTCTCGAACCGGTTCAGTGGCTCGATACACGGACGAACACCCTCGACTAGGGCATGAGCCATTATCTCGGCCATACCGTCCACTGCCCACTTCCACTCCTCCTCGGGGGAGGCGTCGGGGATGATCTTGCCCAACCGTGGCGGGCACGATGGTGATCTCCTGGCCTTGGAGCTCCTTCACCATCGTGATGCAGTCCTTGACGTACTTGACCGAGGCTGCCCGCTGCGCCTCGTCCTTCGCCACCAGGTTGCGATCGCCGAGCATCAGTGTCACCGCACCCCAGCATTCGAGGCCGGCGTCGTCCAGGAGCCCCTTCACATGCTTGGTGTCGTAGAGGTCCGGCTCCCCGCTGATCTCGATGCTCGAGTAGCCGAATTTGGCAAGCCGGGTGATGGTCACCTCGATTGGCTCGGCTCGCATCCAGTTGTGCATGGACAGGTGCATCGGTCCTCCTCCTCGACTCAGGAGCGGGTCTAGGCGCCGCTCACAGGGGCCAGAAATTGTATACACGTTTGTACACACGCGCCCTGGCGAGCCGTGGTACTTTCGTCGCCGGTGACTAGATGAGTCTGGCCAGAACTGCCGGGTCAGAGGCAATGGGAGGCGCCCGGAGACGGCCGGAGGTGAGGCGCCGCATCCTGATTGCCGTGGCGGCTGTGCCCCTTCTGTTGCTCCTCGCCTGGGTCCTGTTCCTCGCCCGAGGGACATCCGCGGGCCCGGCCATCGCCGAACCTGGTGAGTTCCTCGTCACACTGCTCGACGCGATCACCGTGGCCGGGCTGTTCTTCGTGGTGGCTTCGGGATTCACGCTCATCTTCGGCCTGATGCGAACCGTGAACATGGCCCATGGGTCGCTCTTCCTCATGGCCGCCTACCTCGGCATCAGCGTGCAGCAGACCATGGTGGGGAAGACGCGCAACATCGAGCCGGCTGACGTGAGCATGGCTGCCTGGTTCGTGCCGCTGCTGGTGGGGGCACTGGTGGCTGCTGTGATCGGCATCATCGTCCAGCAGGTGCTGCTGCGTTGGAACGAGGGCCAGGAGCTGCGCCAGGCCCTGATCACGCTGGCCGTGGCGGTGATCCTGGCCGATCAGATGTTGGCGTGGTTCGGTGGGCTGGCCACCCGGATGATCTGGCCCGGAGCGGTTACCCACTTCTTCGAGATCGCCGGTGAGCGCTATGCCACTTCGAGGTTGTTCATGCTCGGCGTCGCCGTGGTGGTCGGAGTGGCACTTTGGCTTTGGCTGGACAGGACGAGGATGGGAATGATCATCCGTGCCGGTGTCGATGACCGCGACATGGTCCGGGCATTGGGGATAAACATCCTTGCGGTCTTTGCCATCACCTTCTTCGTCGGCGCTTTCCTGGCCGGCGTGGGTGGGGTCATGGGCGCCTCATTCGCCGGTGTCGCGCCGGGGGCGGACGGGCAGTGGCTCCTCAATTCGCTGGTGGTGGTGATCGTTGGCGGCTTGGGCTCGCTGAAAGGGGCGGTGGCCGGGTCCCTCCTCTTCGGATTGGTGGTTTCGTTCTCCCCTGCCTACCTGCCCGCGGAGTTCACCTTCTACAGCATCATCCTCACCTTCGTGCTGCTGGCAGTGGTTCTCGCAGTTCGGCCATACGGTCTGTTCGGGAGACCGGCGTGAGCGCCTCGCCATCCAAGATCGCCCTCGTCGCGGTTGCCGCAGCATTGGTGGCACTCCCGCTGGTGTCATCCGAGTTCGTCACGTCTTTCCTCATGACCAGGATCCTGATCCTCGCCATCGCCGCTGCCTCGATCGTGTTCCTGTTCCGTTATGGCGGGATGGTCTCCCTCGGCCAGTTCCTCATATTCGGGGTGGCAGGGTTCATGGTGGGCAACGCGGTGGGCGACTCCGGGTCGAAGGGGCTCAAACTGGGTTGGGATCCCTGGGTGGGAGTGATCTTTGCCCTTGTGATCTGCCTGGTCGTCGCCTTGGTGCTGGGAGCGCTGGCCAGCCGGACGAGTGGCATCTACTTCCTGATGTTGACTCTGACCTACGCGGTGATCGGGTACTACTTCTTCGGGCAGGTCACCACCTTGTCGGGATTCGGAGGCATCACCGGGATCAGACCGCCGCCCCTGTTCGAGGGGCACCCCTGGCGTCTCTACTACGTAGCCCTGGGCCTCTCGTTGGTGGTCTATCTCGGATTCAAGGCGATCGCCCGAACGCCTTTTGGCCTGGCCTTGCAGGGCACCCGGGACGACCCGATCAGGATGGCGTCACTCGGCTTCAACGTGCCTCTGCATCGGACCCTGGCATTTGTCATCGCCGGTTTCGTCGCGGGATGCGCCGGGATACTCAACATCTGGTGGAACGGTCAGATCGACCCGACATCGATCTCGATCGGGCCGACGCTCGATCTCCTCATAATCGCGGTCATCGGCGGCATCTCCTATTTCGAAGGCGCCTGGCTCGGGGCGGCTGTCTACGTCTCGGCCAACATCTATTTGCGAAACGTCCCGCTGGTCGACCAGATCGGCATCACGGAGGCCCGGTTCAACACAGTGATCGGGCTCCTGGTGCTGTTGATCATGGTTCTCTCGCCCGAGGGAATCATGGGCATCATCGACCGGCTTCGTCGGGGGAAGCGAGAAGCGGAAGCCTCGGTGCCCGCGATGGCCAGAGTCGGTACCGGGTGATGCCCGAGCCGGCGGACGACAACAAGGAAGAGCGCGAGAGACGAATGCTCGCCGATGAGGAGGAACGAATGAGAGCAACTGAGACCGGACGGTCGAAGCCAGCTCGGTGGCTGGCCTTATTAGCCGTTCTGGCGTTGACCGTGGCGGCATGTGCCGGCGAGACCACGGACACCACTGGCACCACGTCAGGTGCCGCGGACACGACCGAGGCCACCGAGGAGACCACCGCCACCACCGAGGCTTCGACCGACACGACCGCAGCAAGCGGCGAGTCGATCAAGCTCGGGATCCTCGCCGAGTGTGAGGGAGCCTTCGGCGGCTTCAACGAAGATGTCGTGGCCGGGGTGACGTTGGCACTCATCAACCACGCTGGAGCTACCAGCAATTCGACGACCACCGCCCTCGACGGGTTCGCCAACGCCGTCGCCGGTGGCCGCGAGATCGAGCTGGTCGGGATCGGTTGTGGTGATGACACGGCCGACCGGATCATCCAGGAGATACGGACACTCGTCGAGGAGAACGGCGCCGAGATCGTGATCGGGCCCACTGTCCGGTGACGAGTCGATCGCTGTCGCCAACTATGCGAAAGACCATCCGGAGATCACGGTTCTCAGTGGCATCGCCGGTGCTCAAGAGACGACCTTGCAGGTGCAGGCGCCCAACTACTTCCGGTTCCATGGCGATGGCGCCCAGTGGAATGCGGGTCTAGGTGACATCTTGCACAACGAGGCAGGATGGGACACAGCGGCCATCATCGTCGACGACTACAGCTTCGGCTGGACATCGTCTGCGGGCTTCATCGCCGACTTCTGTGCGGTCGGTGGAACGATCGCGCCCGAGGCGCGGATCTACCCGCCATTGGGGACGACGGACTACTCGTCGTTCATCCAGCAGCTGCCCGACCCGGATGAGGTCGACGGCTACTTCTGGGTCGTCGGCGGGACCGGGACCACGGCTGCGCTCGAGGCGTTCGTCAACGCCAAGGGCGAGCTGACCGGCGACCAACATGCCGGCAACCTGTTCTTCAACCCGGGGCTCGCCTCGACATTAGGCCCGGGCATCGCCGGCGCCTATGTGGGTGGATTCGCCACTCCTCCAGGTGACGTGAGCTCGCCGGAGATCGACGAGTACCTGGCAAGCGCCGACGCGGCCTGGGAGACCCTGGCGGGTGCCCTGAGCGGCAACGAGCCCGCCCCACCATCGGTGGCGGCTGCGTTCGGGTTCTTCTACGGCTACTACAGCGGCGGTGTGGCGCTGGTCAATGCGCTGAATGCGGTCGAAGGAGACCTGTCGAACAACCATGAGGCACTGCGTGCTGAGCTCGCAGGTATGACCCTCGAGCTGCCCTATGGGCCGGTGAGCCTGGACGAGAACCGTCACGGGATCGTCGACGTGTACCTCTCCCAGCTGGTCCTCGATGGCGAGGAAGTGGTGCAGAAGACGGTGGCCCTGATCCCGCAAGTGGATCAGACCTTCGGTGGCACCTTCAGCGCCGACACCCCAGGGCCCTCCAGGGACTTCCCTGGATGTGAGACGGCCGACCTGCCGTGGAGCGGGAACGCGATACCGGTTGTCGACGGTGTCCCGCAGGAGTAGGTGAGGAAGCAGGGTGGACCCGAATCCAGAGGTCCCGATCGAAGCACCTCAGGGCCCTGCCCTGAGTCTCCGGTCGGTGACCAAGGCGTTCGGAGGACTGGTGGCCGTGGACGGCATCGATCTCGATGTCGTCCACGGCCAACGCTTGGGTCTTCTCGGCCCCAATGGGGCGGGGAAAACCACCCTTTTCAATCTCGTCGCCGGGGACATGCGACCGACCTCGGGGACCATCGAGATCGGAGGCGTGGATTGCACGATGCTCGCCTCGCGTCACCGTGCGGCCATGGGCGTCGCCCGCACCTATCAGAGGACCCGTCTCTTCGGAGGATTGACCGTCACTGACAATCTCTATCTCGCCCAGACCGGCAAGAGCGGGCGCCATAGGGCATTGTGGAAGTCCGAGGAGGACGAGTTACTTCGCGAGAAGGCTGCAGGCGCGGCAGCGAAGGTGTGGCTCGGCAAACGCAAGGACGACATAGTGGACGACCTCTCCCACGGTGAGCGCCGTCAACTGGAAGTGGCGATGGCATTGGTCACCGAACCTTCGATCCTCCTTCTCGATGAGCCGGCCTCGGGCCTGTCCCAGGGCGAGCGGGAGAACCTGACCCAGTTGCTGCTCGGGCTCCCCCGGGAGTTGACTCTGGTCCTCATCGAGCACGACATGGATGTCGCCCTCCGGGCCGCAGAGCGAATCGTGGTCATGTCCGACGGGAAAATGGTGGCCTCCGGCACCACGGAGGAGATCCGGCACGATCCCATCGTCCATGAGATCTATCTCGGCGAACCCGGCGAAGACTGATGGCCGACCCACTGCTCCAGGTCGACATGCTGCAGGCCGGCTATGGCCAGTCGACGGTCCTCGACGGGCTCTCCTTCTCCATGGGAACCGAGTCGGTGGCGATCATCGGGCGCAATGGCATGGGGAAGACGACCCTGTGCAAGGCGATCATGGGCTGGTCAGACCGACCCGCGGGTCGGTGGTGTTCGACGGCCATGACTCTGACCGGTCTCCCGCCCGAGAAGGTATCGCGGGCAGGGATCGGCTACGTGCCCCAAGGTCGGCGGCTCTTTCCCTCGCTCACCGTCGATGAGCATCTGCGGATGCTGGCCAATGGGACCAAGGGCAAACGTTGGACGGCGGACGCCGTATACGAGTTGTTTCCCCGCCTCGCCCAGCGCCGCCAGAACCGTGGCGGTGACCTGTCCGGGGGAGAGCAACAGATGTTGGCGGTGGGCCGGGCACTGATGCTGAACAGCAAGCTGATCCTGATGGACGAGCCATCCGAGGGTCTCGCCCCGACCATCGTGGAGACGCTGATAGCCGCGGTTCACACCCTCGTGGCCGAGGGAGTGGCAGTCCTTGCCGTCGAGCAGAACCTCCATGCGGCAACCGCCATGGCCGAACGCCAGCTGGCGATGGTGTCGGGGCGTATCGAGGCAGAGTTCGGTGCCGAGGAGATTCGAAACGACCCCACGCTGCAACGGCTCTACCTGGGCGTCGATGCCTGAGACGAGGTTTCGAGGAGAGAAAGGCCTATGACCATCACCAACGTCGCACTCCTGGGCTCGAAGTTCATGGGCCGGGCCCATTCCAACGCCTGGATGAGCGTCGGCAAGTACTTCCCAGATGCCGGAGCCGCCAACCTGCACACCGTGGCGGCCCGGAATGCAGCAGATCTGGAGAGCTTCGCAGACACCTGGGGATGGTCGGCTTGGACCACCGATTGGCGTGAGGCAGCGACACATCCCGAGGTCGATCTCGTGGATGTCGCCACTCCCAACGACGTCCACGCCGAACAAGCGATCGCCGCCCTCGAGGCAGGCAAGCACGTCGCATGTGAGAAACCGCTGGCCGCCGATCTGGATGGCGCCAAGGCGATGGCCGCTGCCGCAGCCAACGCCGAAGGGGAGGCATTCGTCTGGTACATGTACCGCCGGGTGCCGGCGCTCGCACTTGCTCATCGGCTGGTGAAGGACGGCGCGCTGGGCCGGATCTATCACAGCCGGGCGGCATATCTGCAGAGCTGGGGCGGGCCCGACACTCCGCTGCTGTGGCGATTTCAGGGCGACGTCGCCGGCTCGGGTGCCCACGGCGATCTCAATGCCCACATCATCGATGCCGTGCGTTTCATCACAGGCGAGGAGATCGTGACCGTCGACGGGGCGATCGAGCACACCTTCATCGAGGAACGAACCGTTCTCGAAGGTGCTGCGGGAGGCGAGATAGCCGGCGCCGGCGCCACCACCTCGGGCTCGACCGGCAAGAGCACGGTCGATGACGCGGTTCTCTTCATCGGCCGGCTATCAGGTGGCGGGCTGGCCAGTTTCGAGGCAACCCGGCTCGCCACCGGCTATCACAACGCCAACCGAATCGAGATCCACGGCGAGAGAGGTGCCCTTCGATTCGACTTCGAGCGAATGAACGAGCTCGGGTACTACGACGTGAGCGGCGATCCCTCGACCCAGGGCTGGACGACCATCGACGTCACCAGAGGTGGCGATGGGCACCCATACGCCGATGCGTGGTGGCCTCCGAGCCATGGCCTCGGGTACGAGAACACGTTTGTCAACCAGGCTGCCGACATGCTGCGTGTGATCGGTGGGGGAGAGCCGGTGGTGCCTCTGCCCGACTTCGCCGACGCGCTCGAGACACAAAAAGTTCTGGCGGCCGCGTTGATCTCGGCGCGGGAGCACTCGCCGGTCGACATCGGAGACCTCTGAAATCCCAGAGAGAGAGGAAGAGCCAATGGCTGCGCCATTCGAGCCCGTATTCATGCCCGTGGGCGTTCTGACTGCCGCCCTTCAGGAGCTAACACCCAGGGAGAAGCGAGATCCTGATCCTGACCTGGCGGTCGAGGAATGGCTCGATTTTGCATCTGAGCTCGGTGTCGATTGCATCGAGCTGTCGGCTGCCGTGCATCCCGACCTGGCCGATATCCCGCCTGAGGCGATGCTCGACCCGGTTGCCAACACCCTGGACCTCCGGCAGCCCTTCGACGAGAGTCGGGCGCGGCGGGTGCAGGAGGCGATCGACAGCTCCGGTGTGTGGCTGGCCGATATTGCCTATTTCGACAACCTGCTCCACGACGACCGGGCGATCCGACAGGACAAGCACGAGTTCATGCTCAAAGTGATGGATGCCGCCGTGCTGCTCGGCGTGCCGGCAGTGGCCGGCTTCGTTGGGCGGGATCAGACCAGGTCGATGGACCAGAACTTGATCGAATTCGAGGAAAGCTTCGTCCCACTGTTGAAAGCCGCCAAGGATCGAGGCCTGACCTATCGGGTCGAGCAGTGCCCGATGCCCGGTTGGACACCCAGCGACAACTACCACAACAACATTGGATACACCCCCGGTATGTGGATCGCTCTGCATCAGATCGCCGAGAAGCACGGCGTCGGCGACCAGTTCCGGATTCACTACGACCCGTCTCATTCCATTCTGATGGGTCAGGACACCCGTTCCATGTTTCAGTACCTTGCCGATGAGGGCTATGGGTTCTTGATCGGCGGGCTGCATGTCAAGGGGCAGGTCATCGACAGCAGAGGTGTGGCGGCCTGGGGATACGGGGGCCAAACCGTGCAGAGAGGCGACTGGATCGACGGCGAGATCTCACCGAATCCTGCCGACTGGGGCAAATCATGGCTGATCCAAACGGTGCTGGCCGAGCACGAGCTGCCCGGCACTGCCAAGCACGACCCGCTTGCGTATCTCCAGAATCGCTCGGTCGACTGGCTGGACCATCAACTCGCTCTGCGTGAGCTTCTCGACGTCGACGTGGCCAATACTCCACTCATCGTGGAGCACGAGTACCCGCCGGCACGTGTGCAGGACAAGGCCGACCTCAAGCCCATTCTGGAAGGGTCGATCGCGTTCACCCGCTACATCGATCAGGCGGCCGCAGCTATGTATGCGTTGCAGAACGAGGTGCTGTCGGCGCAGGACATCGCGGTCCAGGGAGTCGGTCGGGAGGCGTTCCGGAGCTAACCAGCTGCGCTATCGGACTCCGACTCCCTCGCGGGGTAGGCCCTGCAGTGTGTGTGGGAGCCGGCCTTTGCGGGTATCTGGTTTGCATGTCGAGCGAGAGGACAACCATGTCAGACAGCGATCACGTGGCGAAGGTGTCCACGGTCATCGATGCCCCCAAGGAAGAGGTTTGGGAGGCCCTGACCGACCCAGACTCGATCAGCCAATACATGTTTGGGACGAAGGTGACCACCGACTGGATGGAAGGAAGCCCGATCACCTGGGAGGGGGAATGGGACGGTCGGTCATACCAGGACAAGGGCACCGTCCGCGAGGTCCTTCCACCTCAGGTCCTCGAGTACAGCCACTTCAGCCCGCTCACCGGGTTGCCCGATGCACCGGAGAACTATCACACGGTCCGCATCGAGGTGGTCGACGACGGCCCAGCGACCAAGGTGACGCTGATCCAGTCCAACAACGACACCGCCGAAGCCCGGGACCATTCCGAGGGCAACTGGCAGTCGATGCTCGACGGTCTCAAGAAGGTCGTCGAGGATGGTACGACCTGAGCGAAGGTGGTTCCTCGGCTACCTAGTGGCCCTCAAGGATCGCGAGGTATTAGCCAAGCGAAGAAGAGCCCGATGTGGCGCTCCCTCTCGGTTCGGAGGTCCGGCGTAGAGTCGGGAGCAGCCAATGGAGAAAGGGTGCACGTGACCGACAAGGCCGATTTCACCGAAGAGGAGTGGGTCAAGCTCTACCGAGCCCCGCTGGTCGCAGGCATGGGAGTTTCGTTGGCCGACATCGGAGGCCCCATCGAGATGTCGAAAGAATCCATGGCGGCGATGAAGACAGCTGTGACCCCCACGGATGAGCAAGGTCTGGTTGTCGACCTGTCCGCCGGTCTGAAGGTGGCTCTGGAGGAGAAGCAGAACCCCATGTCGGATCTGAAACCGGAGTCTGGCGCCGATCCTCGTGAGCTGATCCTGGACGAGCTCCGGGAAGCCAACCGAATTGTCACCCAGAAGGCGACGGCGGAGGAGGCGACCGGGTATCGGGCTTGGGTCCTCCAATCGGCCAAGAACGCCGCCGAAGCCGCCAAAGAGGGTGGCTTCTTCGGGATCGGGGCCGAGCAGGTGAGCGATGGGGAGCGGCAGATCCTTGTCAAGCTCGAGGAGATCCTGGGAGACGCTCCCGTCTGATCGACAATTCGGGACCGCTGGTCCCGCCCCTCGGGATACAGTCGCCCGATGGACCCAAACGAAGCCGAGATCGATCGGATTCGTCGCGCCTGCACCCGATGGCTGGCCTGGCATGGCGATCGAACAGCCGCCGGGATGCTCTCGGAGCTACCCCCCGACATCACCCCCGATCGCTACGGCGACGGCGGCGTGGTCGAGGAGCTCGAGACCTACCTCGCCGATCTCCTCGGGATGCCGGCCGCCGCCTTCTTCGTGAGCGGGACCATGGCACAGCAGATCGCCTTGCGCATTCACGCCGACCGACGCAATCGTCGGACGATCGCGTTTCACCCCACCAGCCACGTGGAAATGCATGAGGGACGCGCCTTCGAACGTCTCCATGACCTCGTCGGTCGCCCGGTTGGTGATCCCTACGGCCCCCTCACTCTCGAGAGCCTGGAGGTGATAGCCGAACCCCTGGGCGCCCTGCTGCTCGAGTTGCCCCAGCGGGAAATAGGGGGGCAGCTCCCGGATTGGGAGGATCTCCTCGCCCAGACCGCGTGGGCTCGTGACGGTGGGGCGGCGATCCATCTCGACGGCGCCCGTCTCTGGCAGTGCCCACCCGCCTACGACCGACCGCTGGATGAGATCGCCGGGCTGTTCGACAGCGTCTATGTCTCGTTCTACAAGGACCTGGGGGCCCTGGCCGGGTCGGGCTTGGCCGGCCCCGAGGATTTCATCGCCGAGGCCCGGGAATGGCGTCTCCGTCATGGCGGGACCCTGTTCGCCATGTGGCCCTACGCCGCCTCGGCTCTGGCCTCCGTCCGGTCCCGCCTCCCACGTATGAAGAGCTACAGGGACCATGCCCTGGCGATCGCCGATGCCCTGCGTGACCTCGATCGGGTGCGGGTCGTTCCAGATCCGCCTCATACATCGATGTTCCATCTTCATCTGGATCTCTCATCGGAAATGTTGGAGGCCAATGCGCTGCGAATCGCGGACGAGGAGGGGATCTGGACGTGGAAATCGACTTTCCCAGGAACCCATCCCGATTGGCAGATCGTCGAGCTCACGGTTGGTGATTCGACCCTCGACTTCGAGCCGGGTGAGGTTCGGGACTTGATCGCCCGGCTGATCGCCAACTGATCCTCAGTCAAGGGTTGACGGCTTCTGACTGACCTGGCATACTGAACCAAATGGTTCAGTATGCGACACTCGACCGAACCTTGGGAGCCATCTCCGACCCCACCAGACGTCAGATCCTGGACCGGCTCGGGCATGGCCCGGCCTCGATCACCGAATTGGCCCGACCGTTGGCCATGTCGTTGACCGGTCTCAAGAAACATGTCCGGATCCTCGAGGAGGCAGAGCTGGTGATCACCGAGAAGGTGGGTCGGACCCGAAGTTGTCGCCTCGGCCCATCCCGATTGGACGACGCGTTCGACTGGATCGAGTTCTACAGGAAGCAATGGGACCGCCGACTCGACGGGCTCGAGGCATATTTCGAAGAAAGGAAAGGAGACGAGAGATGAGCTACGAGCTCAGAGTGGAGAGGCTGATCGACGCCAGTCCGGAGGAGGTGTTCGACGCCTATACCGATCCCGAAGCGATGAAGGTGTGGTTCACCATCCTCAACGAGGGGATGATCGTCGAGAACGAGATCGATCTCCGCGTGGGCGGGACCTGGGTGAGCGCCTGGGGTTTCTCCCCTGACGAGATGTTCCGCGAGACCCAGGTCTTCGAGGTGATCGACAGGCCCCATCGGCTGGTCAGCAAATCGAGCGGGAGCTCCCCGGACGGCAGCGGCATCGATGACACAACCGTCGAGATCATTTTCGACGACGAGGGGGGAAAGACCCTGATGAAAGTGATTCACTCCGGGCTCCCCGACGAGTGCGAACCGGGACTTCTTCGCCGATGTCGCCTGGCAGGGATTCTTCGACCGTCTCCAGGCCTACTTCGCCGCGAAGGTGGCCGGCTAGCGCGGTCGGAATCGGCGGCGTCGCCTCACCTAGGGTCGGCGCCGCCGTGGAAATCGCCATCGTCGGGACCGGCAAGGTCGCCGAGCGCAACTACATACCCAGTCTCCTCCGTCACGACGATGTCTCGTTGACGCTCTACTCGAGGACGAGGGAGCGCTCCGAGGCCCTTGGCGAGAGATTCGGGGTGGCTGTTGCCGGCTCTCTCGATGAACTGCTCGGGCGGGAGCCGGAGGCGGTGTTCGTCCTCACTGGCGAGCAGGAGCGTCTGGAGGTGACTCGCGCACTTCTCCCGTTCCGGCCCAAGCGGTTGTTCCTGGAGAAGCCGCTGGTGGCGAGGCAGGGTCAGGCCAATGTCGTCGAACAAGACTTTTGGGACGGCAAAGCCCTCCTCGAGGAGGCGAACGCGGCAGGGGCCGAGGTGGCGATGGTGTTCAACTACCGGTTCTTCGACCAGACGGTGCGGGGCCGACAGATCGTCGAAGACCGTGATTTCGGTGCGCCGGTCAGCGTCGTGGCGCTTTCCCACTACGCCACCTGGAGCCATTGCATCGATTTGATACTTCTGTTTGCCGGTCCGCTCCGGCGAATCTCCGCCCAGCAGGGCACCCGGGCACATGAGCATCCAGCCTCGGGAACGGCGCCAGACATCGCGGCCTCGTTTCTGATCGGTCAGGAGGCGACCGGCACGCTTCTCGGCACCAACGGGATCGATTGGGGATTTCCCCTTTTCGAGTTGATCGTCGCCTTCGAGCGAGGTCGTCTCCATTTTCGTGGTCTCGATCAGGAGATGGAGGTTCTCGACTCGAACGGCGATGTGCATGAGATCGTCGTGCCGAGCCGGGAGACCTCCCGCTGGGACAAGTACGACGGGTCTTTCGAGAAGTCCATCGACGCCTATCTCGACTCGGTGCGGGCGGGCCTCCCGCCGCCGGTTCCGGGCATCGCCGGCCTACGCGAGCTGCAATTCGAGGCGAGTCTCAAGCGATCGATCGCCGAGCAGCGCCCCGTGGTCCCAGATGATGATTTCCCGATCGAGCCGGTACGGTGACCGCCGTCACATGCGATACATCGAAATAACCGGCATCGACCGCCCCGTTTCGGTCATCGGGCTGGGCACGACTTCCAGGATCTTCACCCCGGCCGGAGATGACCGGGTCGCAGAGCTGATCGACGTCTACCTCTCCGTCGGCGGAAACTGCATCGACACCGCCCACATCTACGGCTTCGGCGAGAGCGAGAAAGCTCTGGGCCGGTGGCTCGAGCAAACGGGTCGGCGTGACGACATCGCCCTGATCACGAAGGGATGCCATCCACATGTGGACGAGGGCGGGCAGTTTGGCCCGCCACGGGTCACCGCGGAGGCAATTCGCGACGACCTGAGTGAGAGCCTGGAGCGACTCGGGACCGATCATGTCGATCTCTATCTGCTGCATCGGGACGACGAGACGGTTCCTCCCGGCCCGCTGCTGGAGGCGCTCAACGAAGAGATGGCGAAGGGCCGCATTGCCGCATGCGGCGCCTCCAACTGGACGGTCGAGCGGATCGCTCTGGCCAACGAATACGCAGATGAGAATGGGCTTACCGGGTTCGCTGCCTCTTCGCCCGGTCTGAGTTTGCCCCGCCCCGTCGAGATGCAGTTTCCCGGGACGCTGTTCGCTGACGATGACACCCGCCGCTGGCATACCTACACCCGGATGCCGGTGTTCGCCTGGACCTCGCTGGCCGCGGGATTCGCCAGCGGGCGCTTCAGGCCCGATGACGCGGATGTGGACGAGAGCACCAGGGCCTTTTTCTCCGCGGACAACTTCGAACGGATGCGGAGGGCCGAGGAATTGGCGCAGCTACGGAACGCATCGGCTCTGCAGGTCGCCCTCGCTTTCGTCCTTGGTCAGGAGTATCCCGTTGTCGCCCTGGTCGGCCCGTCGAAGATCGAGAACCTCCATGGCGCGCTGGGCGCGCTCGAAGTCGAATTGACCCCTGACGAGATGCGCTACCTCGACCTGGAGACCTAGCGGCGTCGGCCCTCGCGCCTGGTCCCCACCGTGGCCTTTGGCACCGATGCGTCGAGCCGATCGCGGATCTCGTCGAAACTCGGACGCTCATCGGCCAGGAAGCCATCGACCGCTTCCCGTATGGCGGCCGTATGGTCCGGAGTCGACCCGCAGCATGCGCCGACGATCCGCCCACCCGAGCGGAGGGCGAGCTCGACGTAGTCGGCCATCCCCTCCGGTCCGATCGGGTAGGTCAGACCGCCTTCTGTTTGATACAACGGGATTCCGCAGTTGGCCTTGGTGACGGTCACCGCATCCGGCGCCACCTCGCCGATGGCATGAGCCGCCGCAACGGCGTCTCCGGGGCCGATGCCGCAGTTGGCCCCGATCGCAACGACCTCCGGGTGCCCTAGCCACCACCGACCGAAGTCACGGGGATGGATGCCCATCATGGTGTGCCCGGCTGTGTCGAAGCTCAGAGTGGCCACGATCGGGAGGCCGGTTCCGGATGCTGCGTCGACCGCCGCGGTGAGCTCCTCGTACGAGGAGATGGTCTCGATCCAGATCACGTCCGCCCCCGCGTCGGCCAGTGCTTCGCATTGCTCGGTGAACACCTCGACGCCACGCTCCTGTGACAGGGTGCCCAGCGGTTCGAAGAGCTCGCCTGTGGGCCCCACGCTCCCCGCGACCGCCACCGGGCGATCGGCCAGGTCTGCGGCCCGTTTCGCCACCGCCACTCCGGCCTGGTTCAACTCGGCCACACGGTCGCCGAGTTTGTGGAGATCGAGACGGAGCCGGTTGCCGCCGAAGGTGTTGGTGAGGACTATGTCGGCGCCGGCCTCGATGAACCTGCGGTGGACCTTCTCTACGAGGTCCCCCTCTTCCACGTTGAGCAACTCGGGGCAGCCTCCACCCTCGAGGCCGAGTGAGAAGAGCGTGGTTCCCATTGCCCCATCGGCCACCAGATAGGGGTTGTGGGCGAGCAGATCGGTGAACACTGTTCTTGCACCGTCGTCTTGATGGGCCATCTCCGTCTCCTGTGTGAAGGCGGCCCCCAACGAGGAAACCGCCGCAGCGAGTGCCGGGCGGTTCTTCCATCCCGACGCTTTAGCCGCATTTCTTGAGCGCCCGCAAGCTGTGGATCAAATCGGCGCTTTCAGAGGAGGATACGCGTGTTGTCGTCTCCTGACAAGGAAGACGGCCCCGAAGGGCCGTCTTCCTCAACGTAAAGGACTCGCGACTACTGGTCCGCCAACCAGGCCGACCAGACGTCCTCGTTGTCTGCGATCCACTGGGCGGCGACGTCGGCGGCGTCCTCGCCGTCGATCTCGACCGCGGGCAGCATGCTGAGTTGGTCCTCGGTGGTGATAGTGAACTTCTCCAGGAAGGACTGCACGTTGGGCGCCTTCTCGGCGAGCTGAGCCGAGGCGTACTTGGTGAGCACGTCCTCGGGGTAATCGCAGTCGATGGCGGCCGGATCTGCGTAACAGTCCTCGTTGTATTCCGGGAGAGTCACGTTGACCAGGTCGTACGCGGCCACGGCTGCGGTCGGAGTCCACCAGTACATGAGGATGGGCTCCTCCGCGGCGAATCGAGTGTCGAGCTCGGCGACCGTCGAAGCCTCGCTCCCGGAGAAGACGACCTGGAAAGGGAGCTCCAGGTTGGCGATGATCGCCTCGTCGTATTGGGAGTACGACGGGTCGGTCCCCAGGAAGCGACCATTCTCACCGGTTTCCGCAGTGGCGAACAACGCAGCCACCTCGGGATCGGCGTAGCCCTCCCACGTGGCCAATTCGGGGTGCTCGTCGATCACATACTGCGGGGTGAACCAGCCGATCTTGCCGATTGCCCCTAGCTCGCCGATGTCGACAACGCTGCCATCGTCGATGAAGGCCTGCTCGTCTTCGACGACACCCGACGGCCACACCTCGAGCACGGCGTCGAGAGAGCCGTCCGAGAGCCCGGTGAACATCGTGTTCTCGTCGATGGCGACGATCTCGACCGGGTTGCCAAGTTCCGACTCGATCAGCTGAGCGGCGATCTCGGCGTTGAGCGCCGACGCGGTCCACGCATTCGCCACGATGTTGATGGTCTCACCTTCTCCGCCCGCTGCGGCGGTCGTGTCCGAGCCGCCGTCGGCGGCCTCGGTTGTGGCCGCGCCATCCTCCGATGCGGCGGTCGTTGCGGTGCCGCCATCGTCACCGCATGCGGCCAACAGCAATGCCATGGCCGGTATCAGGATCCAAATTCGCTTTTTCATTGTTCTCCTAGGGCCGGTGGCCGACGATCGCGGCCGGATAGGGCCGCTGGTACATTACCGACGTGGCTGTCACGAAGGGGCTGTGACCGGCGACGTATGCCTGTCGGTCGAGCACATCTGGAAAGTCTTTGGTGCCAAACCCGACAAGGCAATCGAGATGGCCGGTAGCGGCGCATCCCGCGAGGAGGTGCAGCAGGCGACTGACTGCACCATCGGCGTGCGCGACGTCACCTTCGACGTGGGTCGCGGCGAGACATTCGTTGTCATGGGCCTCTCAGGCTCGGGCAAATCGACACTGATCCGTTGCGTTTCCCGTCTCAACGACGTGACCCGGGGCAAGGTCGTCCTCGACGGCGAAGACCTGACCGCCATGACCACCGATCAGCTACGTGAAGTCCGCAGACACAAGATGTCGATGGTCTTCCAGCATTTTGGGCTGTTCCCGCATCGACGGGTGATCGACAACGCCGCGTATGGGCTCGAGGTCCAGGGTGTCGACAAGGCCGAGCGCTACGAGCGGGCGACCAAGGTGCTGGAGGTCGTCGGTCTCAAGGGATGGGAGCAGAGCTTCCCCCAGCAGCTCTCCGGCGGTATGCAGCAGCGGGTCGGCCTGGCTCGGGCGTTGACCGTCGATCCCGAGATCATGTTCTTCGACGAGCCTTTCTCCGCGCTGGACCCGCTCATCAGGCGCGACATGCAGGACGAGTTGATCAGGCTCCAGGAGACATTGCAGCGGACCATTGTCTTCATCACCCACGATTTCTCCGAGGCCATCAAACTCGGCGATCGCATCGCCATCATGAAAGACGGTGGGTTCGATCAGGTGGGCACGGCGACAGAGCTGATCAGCGATCCCGCCACCGACTACGTGCGCGAGTTCACCAAGGAAATCCCCAAGGCCAAGGTGCTGACCGCGGCGGCCGTCCTCAAAGAGGGCATGGGCACACCCGACGGCCGGACGGTTCAGCTCGACGACACAATCGAGACCGTCCTCCCGGCCCTGCTCGACGACGAAGCCGAGATCTGGGTCGAGGACCTGGACGGGAAGCAGGTCGGAGTAGTGGATCGCAGGGCGGTGGCCAAGGCGATCGAGCCCGAGAAATGACGGACGTCCTCCAACCTGCTGACGTTGCCCTTGTCGACGAAGGAACCGGAAGGTTCAGGATCCGGGGATGGTGGATCGTCGTGATCGTCGGCATCATCCTGCTCCAGGTCCTGGTGACGTCGCCCACGGTCCCTGCGCTGTGGGACACGTACATCTCGGGCCCGGTCGATCAATTCTCGGCATGGCTCCGGGAGAATCGCCAGCTCCATCCCGTATTCACGGGGTTCTTCATCCCGGTGTCTGCCGCGGTCGACTGGGGCCTCACGACGATCGAGTCGTTCCTTCTCTGGCTTCCCTGGTACGTCCTCCCGATGGCAGTGTTCCTCGTCATATTCAGGACCGGCGATTGGAAAACCGCCCTTGTCGCCCTCGCCGCGGTCCTCTATCCGGGGCTGGTCGGTCTCTGGGACACGACCATGGAGACCTTGTCGTTGATGACTATCGCGGTCGTGATCGCACTCGCCATCGGGATTCCAATGGGCGTGTGGTCGGCCCGTTCGCCGCGGGTTGATCGTTTCATCAAACCGGTTCTCGACGCCATGCAGACCATCCCCGCTCCGGTCTACTTCATACCGATGGTCCTCCTGTTCGGCATCAGACGGGTGCCGGCCACTATCGCCACTGTCATCTACTCCCTGCCTCCGGCGGTGCGGCTCACCACCCTTGGCATCCAAGGAGTTCCACGTTCGTCGGTGGAGGCGGCGGAAATGTACGGCTCCACGGGTCGGCAAACCTTGTTCAAGGTGCAGTTGCCCATGGCGATGCCCTTCATCATGACCGGGGTCAATCAGACGATCATGATGGCCCTGGGCATCGTGGTGCTGGCCACACTTCTCGGGGCGGGAGGGCTGGGCCAGGAGGTGCTCCAGGCTTTGAACCAGCGCCGCACCGGACGGGGTCTTGCCGCGGGCCTTGCCATCGTGGCGGTGGCAATGGTGCTGGACAGAGTTGGACGGTCCCTCGCCTTCGCCGATAGGACCCGACCAGCTTCGCGGCGCTACGTGATCACCGCTCTGGCGTTGGTCTTGGGGGGAATATTGGTCGGCCGGGTGATGGGCTGGGTCGACTTCCCGGCGGTTTGGGAGGTCCGGATCTTTGACCCGGTCGACACCTTCGTGCGGTGGGGGCGGGACAATCTCTCCTTCATCACCCGTCCGGTGAACGACTTCATCGTCGCAGGGCTGCTCATCCCGACCCGCGACTTTCTCGTCCTCACCGTGGCCTGGCCGGTGCTCATCGCCGTGACTGCCATTGTCTGCTGGAAGCTGAAGGGGGTGGGTCTGGCGATCTTCGCCGCGGCAGCCCTGCTCATGGTCGGGCTCATCGGGATGTGGGAGCTGTCATTGGGGACCCTCGTCCAGGTGCTGGCGGCGGCCCTCATTTCAGTTGCCATCGCCATCCCGGTCGGGATCTGGGCCGGACGAAGCCCGAGGGTAGAGAAGGTGCTGACCCCCTTCCTCGACGCCCTTCAGACGATCCCCTCTTTCGTCTTCATCATCCCGGTGATCCTCTTCTTCACCGTTGGCCAGGTCCCGGGCATCATCGCCGCGGTCCTCTATGCCATCGTCCCCGGTATCCGGATCACCTCGCTCGGCATCAAAGAGGTCCCGGAGGAGAGCGTCGAGGCGTCGGAGACATTCGGTGCCACCCGGCGGCAAACGATGTTTGGAGTGAGAATCCCTCTCGCCGCTCCGACCATCCTGGCCGCGGTCAACCAGGTGATCATGATGGTCCTTGCCATGGTGATCATCGCCGGTCTGGTCGGTGGTGGGGCCCTCGGCTACGAGACGGTCAAGGCGCTGACAACGGGCGCGACCGGTCTCGGTTTCGAGGTCGCGTTCGCCATTGTCGTGATGGCGATCATCCTCGATCGGGTCACCCAGGCCTGGGCGGCCAAGCTGCAGCCGCCGACTCCAGTCCACTGAACGACCCCTACTAGCGTCTCGCCGATGAGTCTCGACACCCTGCAGATCTACATAGGCGGCGCCAGGGTCGATGCCGTTTCGGGAGAGACTTTCGCCACGATCAATCCTGCCAACGGCGAGGAGATCTGCCAGGTTCAGCATGCCGGGCCTACAGATGTCGACCGGGCCGTCGCATCGGCTCGTGAGGGATTCGAGGTCTGGCGCCAACTGTCCGGAGCCGAGCGGGGCCGGATCCTGAACCGAGCTGCCGGCCTGCTTCGAGACTACAACGAGGAGCTGGCTCGGCTCGAGGTCCTCGACACCGGGAAGCCGATCCAGGAGGCCATTGCGGTCGACGTGCTTTCCGGCGCCGACGCCATCGAGTACTACGCCGGCCTGGCCGCCAGCATCCACGGTGAGACCTTCGATCTGGGCAGTGCCTGGGCCTACACCCGTCGTGAGCCGCTCGGGGTCTGCGTCGGGATCGGGGCGTGGAACTACCCGATCCAGATCGCCTGCTGGAAGTCCGCCCCTGCCCTGGCGTGTGGCAATTCGATGGTGTTCAAGCCGGCGGAGCTCACGCCCCTGACCGCGCTGAGACTTGCCGAGATCTATACCGAGGCGGGACTTCCCGACGGGGTGTTCAACGTCGTCCAGGGTGATCACCGCACGGGCGAGGCCCTCGTGGCCCATCCCGACGTCGCCAAAGTGTCACTGACCGGTGAGGTCGGCACCGGGAAGATCGTCATGGCCAACGCCGCCGCCACTCTGAAACACGTAACCCTCGAGCTAGGGGGGAAGAGCCCGCTGATCATCTTCGACGACGCCGATCTCGACAACGCAGTCTCCGCGGCCCTGATGGCCAACTTCTACACCCAGGGCGAGATCTGCTCCAACGGGACCAGGGTCTATGTCCACGAGGAGATCCACGATGAGTTCCTCGATCGTCTGGTGACGCGGACATCAAAGATGAAGATCGGCGACCCGATGGACCCCGACACCCATGTCGGTGCGCTCATCTCGCGTGAGCACATGGACAAGGTGCTGTCTTACATCGAAGCCGGCAAGACGGCTGGGGCGACGCTCGTCATCGGGGGGGAGCGCCCCTCCGACCCGTCCTTGCAGGGCGGCTTCTTCGTCGAGCCAACGGTGTTCGACGCATGCACCGACGACATGTCCATCGTCCAGGAGGAGATCTTCGGGCCGGTCATGGCCGTGCTCAGATTCAGGGACGAGGACGATGTGATCGCGCGGGCGAACGACACCCCTTATGGCCTTGCGGCTGGTGTTTTCACCCGGGATGTACAGCGTGCCCATCGGGTGGTGGCCCGGCTCGAGGCGGGGATCACCTGGATCAACAACTACAACATCACCCCGATCGAGATGCCCTTCGGCGGCTACAAGCAGTCCGGGATCGGCCGGGAGAACAGCCTGGTCACCCTCAACCACTACACCCAGGTGAAGAGCGTGTATGTGGAGATGGGCGACGTCGAGGCGCCGTACTAGGTAGGAATCGGAGAGGGAGGTGATGGAAGTGGCTGATCGCTTCCTGGCGGGCAGAACCGCCATGGTGACTGGTGGAGCATCGGGGATGGGGCTGGCCATGGCTTTGGCGTTCGCCTCGGAAGGGGCCAATGTCAGCATCGGGTCCCTCCTCTCCGCCGGCTCGACAACCGAAGGTGAAGTGGTCCACATCCCGGGTCAGGAGCAGATGGATCACGCCGTCGCCGAGATCAAAGGGCAGGGGGTGGAGTGTCTCGGCCTCGATCTCGACGTCACTTCCGACGATTCGGTCGAGGCGTTTCATCAGGCGACCGTGGACCGGTTTGGTCCCGTCGAGATCCTGGCCAACGCCGCCGGCATCACCGCCGAGCAGACCATCGTCGGGCATCCCGACGCACTTTGGGACAAGGTCATCGACGTCAACCTGACCGGCACCTACCGGGCGATCAAGCGAGTACTCCCCGGGATGATCGAGCGAGAGTGGGGCCGGATCATCAATATCGCCTCCACCGCGGCGTCGGTGGGTGCGGTCACTTCGGGCGCCTACTGCGCATCCAAGGCCGGGGTCGTCGGGCTGACCAGATGTGTCGCTCTCGAGGGTGCCCCGCACGGGGTCACTTGCAACGCGATCAGCCCGACCTGGGTCGATACCTCGTTCGGCCGGGAGTGGATGTCCGACATCGCCGAGAAACAGGAGCACCGTTCGGGGGATGAGTACATCTCCGATGTGGAGAAGACCAATCCCCAGGGTCGTCTCATCTCCCCGACCGAGATCGGCGCCCTGGCCCTCTTCCTCTGCACCGACGTTGCCCGCGGCATCACCATGGAGGACCTGCGCGTCTCCGCCGGATCGCTCTGGTAGGAAGGTTTTTCTCGAATTTCCCCCACAACAGCCTTGTAATTGTCAGGGCGCTGCCGGTACAGTCGAACATATGTTCGATGTTGTGGAGACTTCGAACTTCCCCATTGAACCGCCTTTCGAGTTGATCGCTCCCGAAGACCTGGTCGACGAGTTGGCGTCGGCGTTTCGGGTTCGGGAGCAGGTGGATGCTCGGATCGCCCGGCTTCTCCGTCAGGTCAACGTGTCGAAAGCTTTCGGGCGTGACGGTTACTCGTCTCTCACCCAGCTCCTCAAACATCGGATGTCGCTTCATCCTGGGGAGGCTCAACGGTTGGTGGCCAGGGCCAATGGTCTGGCCGAATCACCGATGGTTGCTCTCGCCTTCGATCAGGGTTTGATTTCGGGTTCTCAGGTGGATGTGCTGATGGAGGCAAGATGTCGGGCGCCCGAACCGTTCACCAGGGACGAGGCGGAACTGGTTTCTGCTGCGCCTCGGCACTCCTCTGATCGCGGGAGTTGAGGAAACGTGTCGATTATTGGCTGGACCGGGTGGCCCGAGAAGACCTGGCCGATGAACGCCAACTGGTCCGGGACCTCCAGTCGCTGAGTCTCCGCCGCGAAGGGGAGATGATGCGGATCAACGGCTGGGTCGACATCGAAACCGGGGAGGAGATGAGAGCCCGACTCGATCCTGGACCGCCCGCCCCCGGCGATGACAGATCCGCTCCGGCCCGGCGTGCCGCCGTCCTCGTCGACATCGTCAACGGAGCAGGCGACCGACCCGGCCTCATCGTCCATGTCTCCGCCGAAACCCTGGTCGAAGACAAGCCCGGTATCACAGAAACCGAACATGGCACTTTTCTCACCGCCGACGAGATCCGACGGATCTCATGTGACGCCAACCTGACCAGAGTCGTATTCGGACCCGACAGTCAACCCCTCGACGTGGGCCGGACCAAACGCCTGGTCACCCCCGCCCTCCGGATCGCGGTCATGGCCCGAGACCTGCACTGTGTCTTCCCCGGCTGCGACCGGCCCGCCAGCTGGTGCGATGTCCACCATCTCATCCCCTGGTCAAAAGGTGGACCCACCAGCCTCGACAATCTGATCCTCCTCTGCCGACATCATCACACCCTGGTCCACGAAGGAGGCTGGCGGATCGAAGGAACCCCCGGCCATCTCAACTTCTACCGGCCCGACGGAAGCCAACTCGGCGTCGAACCAGCACCCACGACCCGTCCCGACCGCCATTCCACGACCCCCGGCCGAAACGCCCACCGCGACTTCGACATCAAAGCCGCCATCCAACAGATCCAAGCCATCCCCTACCCCCGCGGACCCTGAAATCAGAGTCCCTTCCTCCGTTTCACTTCCTCCACGACCGCTTCCAGGATCGGGTGGAGGTCGCCGATCACGGCGTAGTCGGCCTTGGTCACCATTGGAGCTTCGGGGTCGTTGTTGATGGCCAGCACGTTCTTCGAGGCCATCATCCCGACCCAATGCTGGACTGCACCCGAGATCCCGCAGGCGACGTAGAGATTGGGGGCGACGCGGGTGCCGGTCTGACCGACCTGGTCGGAGTGCGGCCGCCACCCGTTGTTGGTGACCACCCGAGAGCAGCCGACCGCCCCACCCAACAACCCGGCCAGCTCCTCGAGGATCCCGAAACCCTCGGGCGAGCCGACTCCCCGGCCCCCGCTCACCACCACCGGGGCGGTGGTGAGGGTGATCCCTTCGGAAATGGTCACCCGCTCCACCACCCGGGTCCGCTCCAAGGCCTCGGGCAGGTCCGGCTCAAAGGTCTCTGCATCGACGCCGCCCGATGGCGTCGGAAGCTTCGAACGCATGAGGTGCCACGGTGACCAGCTTCACCGATGCGGTGAGTGACGCCTCCTCGAGGAGGCTCCCTCCCCAACGGGTCCGGGTCAGCTCCCACGACTCATCGCCGGGCCGGACTTCGGTCACATTCGTTGCCAGGGGGAGGTCGAGCACGGCGGCCACGTGTGCCATCACCTCGTTGCCCCGCTCGGTCCCGGAGGCGAGCACGGCGGAGGGCGACTCGGCTCCGATCAGCTGGACCAGAGCCTCGGCGATTGCCTCCGGGGCGTAGTCGGACAGCATCGGATGCTCGATCGCGAAGTGTCGAGCCACGCCTCCGACATCACATGCCCCAACGCTCACCGAGGACACCTCACCGAGGGTGCCGGCCAGGGCGGTCGCCTGAAGTGAGGTCTCGAGCGGCATCCCTTCCTGGTGCTCGACGAAAACGAGGACCTGGCTCACAGCAGCCCCAGCTCTTCGAACATGTCTGCCACTGCCGAAGCAGCCTCGGGTCCCTCGCCGAGGATCGTGGTCGAACTGGCGACCTCGGGTGGGTTGACCAGACGGAGCATGCGAAGGCCACCCGGTGAATGTTCCGGGGCGGCGCTCGCCACCTCCACCTTCTTGGCCCTGAGCCGGGAAGGGAGAGTCGGGTAGCGGGGAAGGTTGATCCCCTCTTTGACCGCAACGACGGCCGGCAACGGGAGCCGATAGACCTCGAATCCGGCGTCGGTCTCCCGCCGGCCGACCATCGTCTCGCCATCGATGTCGATGCCCTTGATCCCACCCACCACGGGACGGTCCAGGGCATGCGCCACCCGGATCCCCACCTGGTACCCACCGGAATCAGCAGACTCGTTCCCGAAGAGGATGAGATCGAACCGGCCATCTCCGGCCTCGAGCTCTCCGATCTCTCCGGCGAGGGCGGCAGCCGTCGCCTGCGGGTCCCAATCGGCCCCGTCGGTCGCCAGCAGAATCGCCTCGTCCACCCCCACCGACACCGCATAGCGAAGTTGTTCTTCGGCCTCGGCCGGGCCGAGTGTCATCACGACCACGGTGCCGCCGTGTTGCTCCTTGATCCGGACCGCCTCCTCGACGGCACACTCCTCGTGAGGGCTGGTCGTGAACGGCAGGTGTCGAGCGTCGATCGCCTGTCGATCGTCGGTGAGGACGATGCGGGCACCGGGAGCGGGGACCCGCTTGATGCAGACGAGGGTCCTCACCCCTTCATCCGGGCGTCGTCGGGGTCGAACAGTGGGGTCGATCCGGCGACCGCCACCTTCACCGGATAGAGCTCGTTCATGTACATCACGGCGAGGTCGTTGCCCACAACGGCGTGCTCCGGCGGCAGGTAGGCCATCAAGAGGAACTTGCCCACCGAGGGCCCGGCCCCAGCGGTGGTGACGTAGGACGGCCGACCCTTCCGGTCGACGATCCGGCCGCCGTCGGGCGTGGTGATCGGCTCCCGCCCGGTGGGGTAGCGCTTGATCCCATCGCGGGGAGAGACATGGTCCTCCACGGTCAGCGTGCACAGGGTCGCCGCCGGCTCCTCCTCCCGGGCAGCCAGATAGGCCTCCTTCCCGATGAAGTCGTGCTCCTTGACCCGGGGCCGGGCCAATCCTGCCTCCACCGGGTTGTACTCGCTCTCCAGCTCGGAGCCCATCAGCCGGTAGCCCTTCTCGAGGCGGCCCGTGGTCCCGTACACCCCGGCGCCCACGGCCACGACCCCCAGGTCCTGGCCGGCCTCCCACAGACTGTCCCACATCGGGCGACCGGCGTCGGCGGGCACGTAGACCTCCCAGCCCAGATCCCCGACATAGGAGATCCGGAAGAGGCGGGCGTTGATCGAGCCGAAGTCGACCGCCTGGGTCGTCCCGTACGGGAAGGCCTCGTTGGAGAGGTCGTGATCCGTGATCGATGAGACGAGGTTGCGAGCGTCGGGTCCCCAGACCCCGATAGTGGTGTATGCCGAGGTCGAATCGCTCATATGGACCGACCCGTCTTCGGGGAGATGGCTCCGAAACCAGTGCTTGTCCCTCGGCCCGTCGAACGCCCCGGTGATCACCCTGAAATGCTCCTCGCCAAGCCTGAGCACGGTCAGGTCCGCCTTGAACCCCCCGGAACCTGTGAGCAGAGGGGTGTACACCGAGCGGCCGACTGCCACATCGGCGTTGTTGACAGTCATCTGCTGGATGTAGTCGACGACCCCGGGGCCGGTGAAGTCGAAGATGACGAACGGCGCCAGGTCGACGAGACCCACCTTCTCCCGCATGGCCAGGTGCTCCGCATTTTGGATCGGCGACCACCAGCGCCGGTCCCATTCGTGGGGCCTGTCCTCGATCCCGTAGTGATCGACGAGAGCGGCGTTCGACTCATACCAGTGAGGGCGCTCCCATCCTCCGGCCTCGAAATAGACCGCGCCCTAGTTCGGCGGTGCGGGAATGCACCGGGGAGAGCCTCTTGTCCCGTTCGGAGGCCCACTGCTCCCGGGGATGGACGATCCCGTACGTCTTGTTGAAATGCTCGGCACAGCGAGCCCGGATGTGGTGCTCGGTGCGGGCGTAGGGATAGAAGCGGGCGATGTCCGAGGCGTGTGGGTCTAGCTCGGGATACCCGTTGGTCATCCACTCCGCCACCGCCCGGCCTGTCCCCGGCCCCTCCTTGATCCAGATGGCGGCTGCCGACCAGAGATTTCGCACCTCGACCGTCTCCCCGATCAGGGGCATGGCGTCGGGGGTGAGGGAGAGCAGCCCGTTGATGGCGTACTTGATCTCCGCGCCGGAGAGGATGTCGGGCATCAGCTCGAGAGCGTCCTCCAGCTGGGCGTCGAAGTCGTCATCGGTGAAGGGGAGCTCGGTCGGGGAGAGCCGTGCCTCGGCGATCGATGGGATCTCGTCGGGGGAGTGGAAGATGGGGCGATGGGCGTAGGAGCCGACTTCCATCGACCCCGAGGTCTGGCGCTCGTACATGAAGGTGTCCATGTCGCGGACGATGGGGAAGGCGAGCTCCTTCCCGGACTCCTGGAGGATCGGGATCGGCCCGACGTCGATCATCTGATGCACGGCTGGAGTGAGAGGGATGCTGGCCCCGGCCATGCGGGCGATCCGGGGGCTCCACACCCCGCAGGCGATCACGACGTACTCGGCCTCGACGCGGCCCTTTTCGGTGACGACCGCCGTGACCCGTCCTCGATCGGTCTCGATGCCGAGGATCTCGGTGTTGGCCATGGTTTGCAGCGCTCCCAGGCCGGTCGCCTTCTCCCGGAAGATGGTCCCCGCCCGCAGCGAGTCGACCGCCGACACCGTGGGGAAATAGCAGCCGCCGAGGAGGATCTCCTCGTTGATGAAGGGGACCAGTTCCTTGATCTCGACGGGTGTGACCAGATGTGCCTCCATGTCCCAGTTCTTCGCCGAGCTCATCCGCCGGCGGAGCTCTTCCATCCGCTCCTCGGTCCGGGCCACCTCGATCCCGCCGCAGGTGACATTGACCCCCATCTCCTCGTACTGACGCTGGCTGTCGAGGGTGAGCATCGCCATCTCTTTGTTGTGATCGACCGGGAAGATGAAATTGGAGGCGTGGCCCAGTCGACCCGCCTGGATTGGGCAGCGGTCCCTTGTCGATTTGGACGATGTCGCGCCAGCCGAGCTCGGCGAGATGGCCCACCACCGAGTTGCCGACGATCCCCGCCCCGATCACCACCACACTCGCACTCGAAGGCACATCACTCACGTCTGAAACCTCGTTCTCCGGTCAGGTCAATCATGGCCCACCATGGACCCTGGTGGGGCGGCAGACTAGTGTTCCAACATATAGCACAGCCCCGCATCGTGGAACACGGACGGTGGTCTTCATGGAGTGGCGATGGCCGACGATGAACTCGATCTGAATTCACTTTCCGACCCGGATCTGGTGAACCAGATGCACGACGACCTCTACGACGGTCTTGCCGACGAGATCGTCGAGGGGACGAACATCCTGCTCGCCCGGGGCTGGGATGCGCAGAGGGTGCTCAATGACGCCCTGGTCGAGGGGATGCGCATCGTGGGGATCGATTTCCGGGACGGCATCCTCTTCGTCCCCGAGGTGTTGCTCGCCGCCAACTCGATGAAGGCGGGCATGGAGGTGCTGCGGCCCCTGCTCGCCGAAACGGGCGCCCAGACGATCGGCAAGGTCGTGATCGGGACAGTGAAGGGCGACATCCACGACATCGGAAAGAACCTGGTGGCGATGATGCTGGAAGGCGCCGGGTTCGAGGTGATCAACCTGGGGATCAACACCGATGCCGACGAGTTCATCGCTGCCCTCGACGAGCACAAGCCCGACATCCTCGGGATGTCTGCCTTGCTGACCACCACCATGCCCTACATGAAGGTGGTCATCGAAGCCCTGAAGGAGAAGAACATCCGGGACGACTACATCGTGATGGTCGGTGGCGCCCCGCTCAACGAGGAGTTTGGCCAAGCGATCGGCGCCGACGCTTATTGTCGTGATGCCGCCGTGGCCACGGAGACCGCCGAAGCATTGGTGTTGGCTCGCCGGCTCACCGGAGGTGAAGACCAATGACCGACGAGGGCGATCGACTGCTAGTGATCGCCTGCGGGGCCTTGGCCCGCGAGGTCCTCGACGTCAAACGACTCAACTCGCTGGACTGGGTCGACGTCGAGTGTCTCCCCGCCACGCTTCACAACACGCCGGATCTCATTCCGGCCGCGGTGGAGGCGCGCCTCGACGCAGCTGAAGGGCGATACCGGAACGTCTTCGTCGGATATGCGGACTGTGGGACCGGTGGCCTCCTCGACCGGGTACTAGAAACCCGAGGAGTGGGCCGCCTGCCCGGGGCTCATTGCTACGAGTTCTACGCCACCGGTCCCGGTTTCTCCGACCTGCACGCCCGGGAGCCGGGCACGTTCTACCTGACCGATTTCCTCGCCCACCATTTCGATCGTCTGGTCTGGTCCGGCCTCGGTCTCGATCGCTGGCCCGATCTCCGTGACACCTACTTCGGCAACTACCGACGTCTCGTCTACCTCTCCCAGGTGCCAACTTCCGACCTGATCGAACGCGCCATGGCGGCGGCCAAGCGTCTCGGT
>CAWKEI010000010.1:0-229832 GCA_963848695.1 uncultured Acidobacteriota bacterium | reverse complement strand
CGATGCGACTCACAGCACCGGATCGTGGTTGCGGGACCGAGACCTTGGCGTCAATCAGCAACTCATAGAACTCGACGACATTGGGGGGCGCTGTAGGAGCCGAGTCAGAGGTCACTAATGGAGCCTAGGTAATGGTTCCGACGCGGAGTCGGATCCGCTCTCGCAGGCATCACAGCACGAAGGCAACGGGTGCCAGCTGGTCAGGGGTCGTCGGCGCTGCCGAACACGTAGCGGAGGCTGAGCTCCTCTGCAGGTGGCGGCAGCGGCGGGGGGGCGCCGACAGTCAGGGTCTGTGACTGGCCGCCGCGGATGAATGTGCCGATCCGTCCCGGATCCTCGGCGAGGACTGCTCCGGCGCACGCCCCACCCAGAACGCAGATCGCAGCACCGGAGAACCAGGTATCAAGGCGAGGGCGAAACCGAAGACTCCGAACTGGGCTTCGTTGTCAGTCACCAGCCCGGGCATCCAGATTGTCGCCGACGCCACGTACACGGCCGTGGTGACGGCGGTAATCACGCCCGTGGGGACCAAGACGTGCCCGGACGTCGCCCAGCAGTAGGAACCAGGCGCTAAACCACCACAGCCCCGACGTCACTGCCAGCGCCACGATGGCCAAGACGACGCCTTCGTACCGACCGTCGAGGGCGCCAGCCAGACTGCCGAGGATCCACATGCAGGCCAGCATCGCCAACAGAGCCACCGCCCCACGCCAGTATCGACTGACACCGCCACGACGCGGCCGCCGCCACGTATGGAAGTCGACGCGCTGCAACGCCGTCGTGAACGAGCTGGCGAAGAAGATGGTCATCACGAGACCGAGCAGACCGGTCGCCCGGCGTAGATCGTCGGAAGACACGAATGCTTCTCGCGCGACTGTCAACGCCTCGCCGCTGAGGCCGAAGCGCAGAGTGATGGCGTCGACAATCGACGATCGCATGCTCTCGGACAGGAACACGGCGACCACGATCACCAGCGGGAAGAACGAGACGAAGGCCTTCCCGGCTAGCGCCACGCTGCGATCGATGAACTCGATCTCCAGCATTCGCTCCCACACATTCCAGGCGAGCGTGCGTTCCAATCGGGTCCGCAGGGAAGTCATGTCCTACGTGCTCAAGGACCGGATGGGCTTCGGTGGCGCCCCGGAAACCCATTCCGGTCGGCGCTCTTGTCGACGGGTCATAGCGACGAGATGATCAGCGAGGTGGCGAATTCAACGGTTTCCCTCCGCTCATGCGCTATCCGATCGGTTCGATCTCCGAGGGCCGCCAGGTCTTGTCGAAGAACGCCTGGAGCGGGTTGTAGAGCCGCAGGATTGTCCACCAGCCCTTGCCGGGGACGGTTTGCAGCCAGTTGTCTTCCTTGCCCTCGGGTGCGGTAGGCCCGAAGTAGAGGTCGGTCGAACCGTCGGGGTTGGTCGCGACGGTGCCGGACTGGCTCCCGAGCCGCGGAAGGTGCTGGTCGGTCTGGAGCATCGAGCGTGTTGGCGGTCGTACAGGATCACCGACCAGAAGCGGGACTGCGGGATGTCGGCGGGGAGCGTTAGCTTGTAGTTGCGGCCGCCATCGAAGAAGGCGCCCTCGCTGTCGCGCATCGCGTAGATGTACTGCGACCCGATGCCGGTGAGACGCATGCACATCGCCGGTGTCGTGCCCGTGGCCATATAGAAGAAGTTGGTGCGAGAGTCGAGCTTGCGCGCCCCGTCGCTCGGGCCCACCGGGACCGCTCCCTCGGCGGTGATCAGCGGTGGCGGGTCGAGGAACTGATAACCGCCGAGGAAGAGGGCACTCCCCACTGGGAGCCCGGGTAGAACTCGAAGCCCTCCTCCGGTCGGGCCGCAAAGGTGACAGTGCGAGCAGTGGCGTTGCCGACCACCGCGGCCTCCTCGAGGATCTTGCGCATCCGCTCGTCGGGCTCGAACTTCTTACCGTGCACGATCCCCACCGATGCCAGAAGGCCAAGCAGCTCTGGATCGCCACCCTCCGGTGGCTCCTGCTGTACCAGCTCGTTGATGACCTCCCAGAACCCATAGTCACCCGGGAACAGGGTGTTAAACGACACGCCTGACGACTCGACGAAGTTGGTTAGGGGCGCCTCTTGCCCGGCGCCGAGCGGTGCGTCCCCGGCCAGGTAGCTGGCGACCGCGGTCCCCTCCGCCCCCGGCACGTACGGCGAGACCCGGAATCCCTCCCGGATCACCTCGATCGGGGCAGTGGGGTCGTTGTCGATCATGAACGCCCGGCCAATCACCGTCACCCGTCTGGTGCGAGCATGGAAAACGTGGAACCCACTGTCGGGCAGGGGGCCGTCGTAGCCCGGACCGACGATCAGGTACTTGCCCCCGGCGCCGCGGTCGGGGCCGGGAAGACCGATATCGGTGACCCACTTGAACCACATGTCGTCAATCGTGCCGAGAATCCCCGACGGTGCCCCGATAGTCGGCACGTCCAGCACCATCGGCCCATCAGACAGGTCAACGAACCCCCAGAAGTACACCGTGTCACAGTTGCCGGTGAGGAACAGTGACGCTGAGTCCATCAGCTCCGAAAACAACGTGAACGAGTTGTCCTCGATGCCCGCCGCCAGAAAGCCCTGACGCAGCGCGGTGAGTGACACGCCCGGAATCGACCCGAGAAACGCCTCCACCCCATGCAGGAAGTCGAGGTTGTCGTACAACAAAGCGGCCGTCTTCTCAGACGGTGCCCCATCGTCGAACTCCAACGTGCCCAGACGACTCTCGACGCGGTCGGGGGTCGAAATCGACTTCAGGGCCTCCGCCGAAACTCCACTTGCCGAACTCATCGCGCCTCCTGCTCATCAGGTTCGATTTCTCCATTGCGCCACGACTATGCCGAAGAACGCACCCGCCATTGATCATCGACGAGACAGCTGATTCGGTCATCACACAACCTGTGTGATGCCGAATCTCAGAGTTTGCGTAAGTTCACGATGGTCTCTTGGAAGCAAGAGGAAGCAAACAAGGAGCCCCTGGCACATGGCCGCCAAGCCCGATCCGCAAAGACGTCAGAACCTTCCCATCCCCGATCCGCAGTGGGTCGGCGTCACCACCTACGACGCCAAGGATCCGGATACCAAATTCCCGCCGATCGAACCGGTGCGGCCCCCAGACGGCGCTCCAAACGTCCTGATCGTCCTCATCGACGATGTCGGTTTCGGGGCGAGCTCGGCGTTTGGTGGGCCGTGCAACACACCGAACTTCGAGCGGCTTGCCGCTGATGGTCTCGAAGTACACCCGGTTTCACACGACTGCCCTCTGCTCGCCGAGTCGGGCCGCACTTCTGGGCGGCCGTAACCACCACTCAGTGGGGATGGGTGGGATCACCGAGATCGCAACGTCCGCTCCCGGTTACAGCTCGATGCGGCCTCGGAATAAGGCGCCGATCGCCGAGATGCTCAAGCTGAACGGCTACTCCACGGCCCATTTCGGCAAATGTCATGAGGTCCCGGTCTGGGAGACCAGCCCGATGGGCCCCTTCGACCGTTGGCCCAGCCCGGGCAACGGCTTCGAGCATTTCTACGGGTTCATCGGCGGGGAGACCAACCAGTACGCACCCGCTATCTATCAGGACACCGTGCCGGTCGAGCAGGATCGGACTCCGGAGGAGGGCTATCACTTCACCGAGGACATGACCGACCACTCCATCGATTGGATCCGCCAGCAGAAGGCTTTGATGCCGGACAAGCCCTTCTTCGTCTACTACGCCCCCGGGGCCACCCATGCCCCCCATCACGTGCCGATCGAGTGGAGCGACAAGTACAAGGGCAAGTTCGACGACGGTTGGGACGCCCAGACGGGAGCGCACCTTCGCCAAGCAGAAGGAGTTGGGCGTCATCCCGCCTGATGCCGAGCTCACCGCTCGCCCCGCGGAGATCCCGGCCTGGGACGAGCATAGCCGATGACCTGAAGCCGGTGCTGGCCCGTCAGATGGAGGTCTATGCCGGGTTCCTGGAGCACACCGACCACCACGTCGGTCGGCTCCTCGACGCCCTCGAGGATCTCGAGCTCCTCGACGACACCTTGATCTACGTGATCATCGGCGACAACGGCGCCTCCGGCGAAGGCACGCTACAGGGCTGCTTCAACGAGATGATATCCCTCAACGGTGCCGGCGGACTGGAGACAACCGAATTCATGGCCTCCAGGATCGACGATTTCGGCACCCCGGCCGCCTACAACCATTATGCGGTGGGTTGGGCCCATGCCATGGACACCCCCTACCAGTGGACCAAGCAGGTGGCCTCACACTGGGGCGGCACCCGGAACGGGACCATCGTCCATTGGCCGACCGGGATCAAAGCCAAGGGTGAGGTCAGAAATCAGTTCCACCATGTGATCGATGTGGCCCCCACCATTCTTGAAGCGGCGGGGATCCCGGCACCGCTGTTCGTCAACGGGATCCAGCAGGCACCGCTGGAGGGGTTCTCGATGAACTACTCCTTCGACGACGCGGACGCTGCCGACACGCACACCACCCAATACTTCGAGATGTTCGTCAACCGGGGGATCTATCACAAGGGCTGGACTGCGGTGACCAAGCACAGTCTCCCGTGGATAAACGCCGAGCTACCTGCTCTCGATGACGACGTGTGGGAGCTCTACGGGCCCGACGACTGGACCCAGGCCCACGACCTGGCATCAGAGAACCCCGAGATGCTGCACAATTTGCAACGGCTTGTTCATCATCGAGGCCGGCAAGTACAACGTGCTCCCCCTTGATGACCGCCGCTACGAGCGGTTCAACGCCGACCTTGCCGGCCGTCCCCAACTGATCAAAGGCAACACCCAGATCCTGTTCGGGGGAATGGGACGTCTCAGCGAAAACTCTGTAGTGGCGACCAAGAACAAGTCGCACTCCTTAACCGCGGAAATCGTGGTCCCCGAAGGGGGCGCATCGGGGGTGATCGTCGCCCAAGGCGGAGCCTTTGGCGGCTTCAGCCTCTACGCCCATGAAGGAAAACCTGCCTACTGCTACAACATGTTCGGGCTGCAGCGATACAAGGTCTACGGCAGAGAGCCAATGCCAGCGGGTGAACATCAAGTGCGCATGGAGTTCACCTACGACGGTGGCGGACTAGGCAAGGGAGGCTCTGTCGATCTCTTCGTCGACGGCGACAAGGTTGGTGAAGGCCGCGTCGAATCCACCGTTCCCATGGTCTTCTCCGGCGACGAAACCACAGATGTCGGCACCGACGGCGGCACCCCGGTCAGCGACGACCTCGGCCCCAAGGAGACCGAGTTCAATGGTCGCATCAACTGGGTCCAGTTCGACATCGACGAGGCAGCCGAAGACCTCGACCATCTGATATCGCCAGACGAGCGGTACCGGATTGCGATGGCCCGCCAGTAGAACCGTCCGTTGAGAGGTGCTTCGGACCCGATCCTGTGGCACGCCTGTGGAGCGGCGTGTGGCGCGTATGGCTGAGAACCCTCGTCGGGCCTGAATCAGGCTCGGGCATTTTGTCAACTAGTACAAGGCGAAATCAGTGGAGCTGACGGGATTTGAACCCGTGACCCCCTCGTTGCGAACGAGGTGCTCTGCCAGGCTGAGCTACAGCCCCTTGCGGGAAGGGAATTGTACCGAGGGGTTGGTGGCAGACCAGATCGCCGCTAGTGGATCCGCTTCTCGTGACCGGCCCACTCCTTGTCACGCAGGACGTACTTCTGGATCTTGCCAGTCGACGTCTTCGGTAGCTCGGTCAGGATTTCGACCTGGTCCGGGGCCTTGAAATGGGCCAGCAGTGTCCTGACGTGCTCGATGATCTCCCCCGGCTCTGCCGCCGCCCCGTCCTTGAGCACCACGAAGGCTTTGGGGCGCTCACCCCACTTCTCATCGGGCACCGCCACTACCGCGGCCTCCAGCACAGTGGGGTGGGAGGCGATGGCTCGCTCTACCTCGATGGTCGAGATGTTCTCGCCGCCGGAGATGATGATGTCCTTCGACCGGTCACGGAGATCGATGTAGTTGTCGGGGTGCCAGACCGCGATGTCACCGGAGTGAAAGTAACCGCCTCTAAATGCGTCCTCGGTCGCCTCGGGGTTGTCGAAGTAGCCCTTCATCACGTTGTTGCCCTTCATCACGACCTCGCCCATGGCCGTGGCGTCACGGGCGATGTCGGCCATGTCGTCATCGACCACCCGAGTCGGGTCCGCGGTCACGAAGGAGACGCCCTGCCGGGAGAGGAACCGGGCCTGCTCCGCTGGTGACATGTCTGAAACCCCCGGCTGGATCTCACATACGGTGTGCGGGCCGTAGGTCTCCGTCAGCCCGTAGACGTGGACGATTTTCGCCCCGAGCTCGCTCAGGCTCTCGATCAGCGACGGGGAGGGCGGGGCGCCGGCGGTGGTCACGGTGAGGGGGTGCTCCAATAGACGAGCGTCGGGATGGTTGACGAGGCCGATCAAGACGGTTGGCGCGGCGTTGAGATGGGTGACGCCCTCGGTGCTGATGAGACGCCAGATCTCACCGGGGTCGACCACTCGCAGTCCGATATGAGTCCCACCCATGGCGGTCACACCCCAAGTGGTGCACCAGCCATTGCAGTGGAACATGGGCAGGGTCCACAGATAGACCGACTCGGGCGAGTGCCGGGAGTGGATCATCTCGGCGAGGGCGTTGAGATAGGCGCCTCGATGGGTGTACATCACACCTTTGGGACGTCCTGTCGTGCCCGAGGTGTAATTGATCGAGATCGTCCGCTCTTCGTCGTCCACGGTCCAGGGCAAGGGCTCGTCGCTTCCCCTCTCCAGGAACGCATCCCAGCTCACGGTCTCGAATGGGACCCCGGTGCCGGTGTCGTCGATGGACACGATCTCGTCGACCGTGGCCAGATCACCGACGACCTCAGAGAGCTTGGCCAGGAACTCGGAGTCACCGACCAAGATCTTGGAGCCGGAGTGATCGAGGATGTACCTGATCTCCTCGGGTGACAGACGGGTGTTGACCGCCACCAGCACCGCCCCACGAAGCGGCACCGCGAAGTGCGCCACCAGCATCTCAGGAATGTTGGGGCAGAGGAAGGCCACCCGGTCACTCTTTCCGACACCGGAGGCTTGGAGAGCTCGGGCGACCCTGGTAGCGAGGGTGGCCATCACCTGATAGGTGAGGTCTCGCTCGCGGTAGCTGATGGCGGTCTTGTCCCCGAAGGCGATCGCGGCGCGCTCCAAGAAGGAAAGAGGGGTCAGTTCGGTGCGGTAGACCGGTGAGGTCATCGGGCCCGATCGGACCAGACCGGCTGGCGCTTTCCGAGGAAGGCGCTCATGCCCTCTTGGGCATCGGCTGTGGCGGCGTTGCTCGCCATGATCGGCTCGGTCACCTCGTAGGCTGCGGACTCGGGCAGCCCGGCCTGGGAGTAAAAGGCGTGTTTCCCGGTGGCGATGGTCTCCGACGAGAACCGCAAGATCTTCTGAGCGATCTCGTCGACCGCCTCGTCGAGTCGATCAGCAGGAACTGCCTGGTTGATCAGCCCCCACTCCACGGCCTTATGTGCGCTGACCGGCTCCCCGGTGAGCAGCATCTCCATCGCCCGTTTGTGGCCCACCGCCCTGCTGACCGGCACAAGCGGTGTGGAGCAGAACAGCCCGATGGACACACCCGGGGTGGCGAACCAAGCGTCCTCGGAGGCCACGGCGAGATCACACGAAGCCACCAGCTGACAGCCGGCGGCGGTGGCCACTCCCTGCACCTTGGCGATGACCGGCTGTGTCAACGCATGGATCCCCTCCATCATGCGCGTGCAGGTTGCGAAGAGCTCGGTGTAGTAGTCGTCGGGCCGATCGATCATCTCGCCCAGGTCGTGACCGGCGGAGAAGACCGGCCCATCGGCGCCGAGAACCACGACTCCGGCTGTGGGGGGCACCGCCTCGAATGCTTTGATCAACGTCTGCAGCATCTCGAGGCTCAGGGCGTTGCGTCTCTCGGGGCGAGCCAGGGTGATGGTGGCGATGCGGTCGCCGATGTCGAGTCGGACTCCGTCGAACTCCATGGCGGCGATCCTACGCAGCCACCTGCCGCCTCGCCCTAGTGATCATCCACGCAGCTCCTGCCGCAGGCGTTCCTGGACGACCGTGGCGGTGAGGTCGGAGCGGGAGCGTTCCACCAGGGCCCGGGAGACGTCGGTGGTGCGGCGCAGCCCGTTGGTCATTCCGTCCGGGTAATCGACCTGCGCCAGCAAGTCAACGATCTGGTCCATGACGTCGAGCAGGTCTTCGGCCTCTTTCAGGCCTTCGGTGCGGAGCAGATCGAGCATCCGACGCCGCATCTCCCCCACCGCCTCGCCCAACCCGTGCAGATACGGCACAGGATCGATGCCCAGGTCCCCGAACGAGGGGATGTTCGATTCGGTGAACACGGCCTGAGTGATGCGGGCCTCGGCGTACTCCTTCTCGGCGTCCTGGACCACGGCATGACTCATCAGCTCCGGGTTCTCTGCGAGCGCGGCGGTGATGACCGAGAGCGTCGCTTCCGCGTCCGAGATCAGCCGGTCGGCCTCTTCCCAGTCGGAGCGATGGAGGGCACGGATCCCATTGGCAGCGGAGCGAATCACCTTCCGGGACTCGGTGATCGCTTTCTCCCGAGCCGCGAAGCGGGCATCGAGCACCGCTCGGGCGTCATCGGTGAAGGTGAGATCCATCGCTTAGTGGCCCGTCAGAGAAATACTGGTGGCGTCTCTATTTCCCCGACAGACCACTACTGGGCGATGACTTTGACCTGCGGCTCTTCCCATTCGGTGGGACGCTCGGACACGTGGGTGACCTTGAGCCGCCATTGCCGCTGCTGCTTCATCTGAGCCAGGGCGACGACGTAGAGGGCTATCAGCGAATCGACGAAGAGATGCACCAGAAGCAAGGCCAGCGAGTTCTGCCACAAGGCAAGACCCGCGGTGATCAGGGCAAGGATGACGAGGACGGCGATGGTGCGACGACGACGAAGGCGAATCACGTCCCGCTGCCCGACCGCGCTGCGGTCGTATGGCCGCTTCTGCACATCGGCCATCAGATGGCTCCAGCGGTCGAATTCCTCGGTCGAGTTCTTGGGAGCGTTCTGTCGGTCGCCAAAGACCGATGGCAGGAGATACACACTCCATACAGCGGCTATCAGCAAAAGGCCGACTATGACGCTTGTTTGCATTTGGCTTTCGACTCCGTCCACGGATGAGCGTAGTGAAAGGGACCCTGCCCAATCAACGACTCAACCTCGTACCCACTTGCCGGACCTTCCGCCTGATTTCGTCAGCAGTCTGACCGTATCGATCGTGACGTCGCGCTCGACGCCCTTCACCATGTCATAGATGGTCAACGAGGCCACAGCGACAGCGGTCATTGCTTCCATCTCGACACCAGTCCGATCAGACGTCCGCACGCTAGCAACGACTCTGATTCCACGCCCACTCGGCTCGAGCGCCACCTCGACGCCGGTCAGCGGGATGGGATGGCACAGAGGGATCAGCTCGGCGGTCCGTTTGGCCGCCATGATTCCGGCCACCCGGGCCACCGCGGCGGCGTCACCCTTGGGGAGATCACCAGAGAAGAACCGCTCGGCCAAGTCGGGCGACATCACCACTAGGCCCTCGGCAACGGCCTCACGGTCGGTCACCGGCTTGTCCCCGACATCGACCATGTGAACTTCTCCGGCCTCATTGAGATGACTCAGCTCACGCTCATCGCCCATGGGCCCACTCCCTCGACTCGGGCCATTTGAACATCTCCACAGTGACCTCTCCCCCGCGCCCAATGGTCCCCGTCCCTCGTGGCACGATGGCGAAACCATCGGCGGCCGCCGCCGCGGAGAGGACATTCGATGCCTGGCCCCCGGATTTCACCACTGTCGGGCTCCCCTCGGCCAACCCCGTTACCAGAACCCTGACGAAGACGGTCTTCTCAGGATCGGTCTCGAGGGATTCCCCGGCAACGGCTTTGATCTGCGGACGGAGAATCGCCCGGGCACCCTGCAACTTCAGCAAGGAGGGCCGGGCGAACTGCTCGAACGAGATCAGCACCGAGACCGGATTGCCGGGCAGACCGAAGAACAGTGCATCGCCGATCCGGCCGAAGGCGAAAGGCTTGGCCGGCTGAATCGCCACCTGCCAGAAGTCGACATGGGCGTCGCCCTGCAAGACCAGCTTGGTCACGTCGTAATCACCCATCGATACCCCGCCGGTCGAGATCACGACGTCCGCCTCCGACCCCCGATCGAGGGCGTCACGAAGCGCATCGGCATCGTCGGGGACGATCCCGAGATCGATCGTCTCGACGCCGGCATCCTCGAGTAGAGCGAGCAACATGGGGCGATTCGAGTCCCTGATCGCACCCGGTCTCAGATCTGCCTCCCCTGGTGGCGTGAGCTCGTCGCCGGTCGACATGAAAGCAACCCGCGGCCGCCGGAAGACATCCGGGCTGGCGATGCCAATGGTGGCCAAGACACCGACGTGCATCGGGGTGAGCCGGGTCCCGGCGGTGAAGACCGTGTCGCCTCGGGCGACATCACCACCGGCCGGACGGAAAGACGTTCCGGTCTCGACCGCAGGGCCCACGATGACTTTCGATCCTTCGGCCGAGGTGACCTCCACCCTGACCACCGTGTCGGCGCCCACAGGCATAGGAGCCCCGGTCATGATCTTGATTGCCTGGCCCGGGCCCACCTCGGTATCGGTGTGGAATCCGGCGGGCAGGTCTTCGAGCACCTCGAGGACCGCTCCGGCCGAGCCGACGTCGGAGCCCCGGACGGCGAAGCCATCCATGGCCGAGTTGGCGAAAGGTGGCACGTCCTCGGGTGCGACCACGTCGGAAGCGAGGACCCGACCGCCCGCCTCCCAGATCGGGACCGGTTCGACTCCGAGGAGACCCACCGAGGACAAGACTTCGGACCGAGCCTCCTCGAGGGGCTTCACCGGCTGCGCTCCTTCAACCAGGCACTGAACTCCTGCCCGAACTCGTGCTCGCCCAATTCCACCGACGCCTCGAGGAGACCGATCGGGGTACCGACGTCGAGCAGGTCCTCCTCGGCGACGTAGCCACGCAACCGACCATTCACGCCGAGCCCGTTGATGGCATCGGTCAGCTGGATCTCACCGCCATGACCGGGCTCGAGCCGGCCCAGGATCTCGAAGACCTCGGGGGTGAACAGATAGCGACCGACCAGCCCCAGCCGGGACGGGGCATTGGCCGCCCCCGGCTTCTCCACGGCCCCGGCCAGGTCGAGGTAGCGATCCTTCACCTCGGAAGCAGGAACGACGACTCCGTACTTGCTGAGAAACTCGTCGGTCAGCTCGCGGAGGCACATCACCGATACCGCGCCGTCCCGGCTCCCCTCCCCGAGATGCGCCAGCACATCGTGGCCGGGGCGGACGATGTTGTCGGAGAGAAGGCAGTAGAAGGGCCGGCCCGCGACCATGTGGGCGGCCTCGTTGACGGCGTGGCCGAGGCCGAGCGGCTCCTCCTGCACTACGGGGCGAAGCTGGATGTCTTCGAGACCGGGGAGGGGGCCCTCGATGTTGAAGTGCTGAGCGAGGAGATGGCCTGCGTCGAGGTCGACGACGACCACCGCCTCCTTGGCACCGGCTCGAGCCGCCTCCTCCACGGCGTATTGGATGGCGGGACGATCGATCACGGTCAGCAAGGCCTTCGGCACCACGCGGGTTGCCGGTCTCATCCTGGTGCCCCGCCCGGCCGCGGGGATGACAGCTACGTCGATGCTCACGTCGCGACCTTCTCCTCGCTGCCCGACGCCATTCGCCGGATGTTCCCGCGATGGCGCCATACCACCAGGGCGATGATCAGCGCCACCCAGACCAGGGCCAGACCGGTCACACCCTGCCAGATCAGCATCGGGATGGTGATGACGACGATGACCATCGAACCGATGGAGGCGGTCTTGGTGAGCCAGAAGATCAGGAACCAAATGGCGATCTCGATGACGGCGACGACCGGGACGGTGAAGAGGAGGACACCACCGCCGGTAGCCACCCCTTTCCCGCCCCTGAAGCGATGGAAAATCGGGTAGCAATGACCCACGACCGCGGCCAAGCCGGCCAGAAAAGCCCAATGGACCGCCGGATCGGGGGAGCCAGAAGCCACCCAACCCATCGCGGCACCGATCGTCCCCTTCAGCGTGTCCCCGATGAAGACCATGGCGGCCGGCACCCGTCCCACGGTGCGGAGGACGTTGGACATCCCAGGATTGCCGCTCCCCTCCTTGTGGATGTCGACCCCATGCATCCGGCCCACGATCACCGCGAAGTCAATGCTCCCGATGAGATATGCGGCGATGATCGCCAGCGGCAGGGCGACGGCGGGCGACATGAGGGCCGATCATATTGCAGAGGAATGGAAGACCCACTGTCCCGGTTGTAGAATTCGCCTCCACCCCACCAAGCGGTCAGAAGTCGGTCATGCCTACCTACGAGTACACCTGTAAGCGCTGCGGCGAGAACATCGACGTTTTTCAGTCGTTCTCGGAGAAGCCGCTGCGCAAGCACCAGGAGTGCGGCGGGGAGCTTCAGAAGGTCTTCCACGCCCGTGGCGTGGTGTTCAAGGGATCGGGCTTCTACTCGACCGACTCCCGCTCCTCTAAAACCGCAAAAAAGAGCGAGCCGGCCAAGAAGGCCGACTCCAAGAAGAGCGAGCCATCTACTACCGGCTCGACCACTGCCTCTTCGGGTAGCTCCTCTTCGGGCAGTTCTCCTACCTCGGACTGAACGACGGGGTCAGCCCCGTTCGCTGACCAGGTACCAAACACCAAACGTAAGCGCTGCGACGAGCAGCAGAATCATCGTCGACCGGACCCAGTGGGTTTCGGGTGTGACGATTGTCTCCTCCACCTTTGTCTTCTTCTTGTCGCCCATGGTCACTCCTCCTATGGCGTCCTACGGAGGAGGTGGACCCCAACTCGTGGAATATCAGTGGCCTCCGATGATTCACGAATCGCGGTCCACGCACCTCTCGTTATCCACCTACCCGACGCTGTCGTCGTCGAAACCGCTGACGCCGATCCTCTCGGCGGCCCTGCCCTCCCGGCCCAGGGTGAGAAAACCGAAGCCGAGCGCCACCCCGGTCGCGGCCATGAACAGCACCAACAACCTGAGCAGCCAGGTGGTGGTAGTCATCGATGAAGCGGTTCGCTCGATCACGGCTTGGGCTTGTTCCAGGGCCTCGTCGTACGAGTCGATCAGCTGCTGGCTCGACTGCAACTGGGTCTGGAGGGAGTCAAACGACTCAGCGGTCGCTGCGGCATCTTCCGCGAATTGCTGGGATACAGGCACCAATGCCCTGATCGCCTCGGCCTGCTCGCCGAGTTGGGCGGGGATCCCGTCGAGTGCATCCTCGACGGCAACCAAGGACTCATCAAATGGCTGCTCGGGGTTGTAGTCGACCCCAACGAAAGAGAGCGCACTCAGCGTGTTGTCGATGACTCCGGCGGTCTGAATCGCCGCAGGCATGGTCCCGAGAAGAGCCTCGATGCTCGCCTGCAGTTCGCCGTCGAGGAAGTCGGCGAGGCCCTCCAGCTCCGCCGCCGTTGCCCCTACTGCTTCGGCGGCGGCGGCGATACTGGCCGAAGCCGCTCCGATCCCCTCTTCGACGTCCACCGAGACAGACTCGATCAGGCCCAGCGTCTCATCGACTGCCCCCACGACGGACTGGGAGATGCCAACGGACTCGACGAGGAAGTCGGAGAGGTTGTTGACCACGACCAGGCCGATGATCCCGCCGACCAGACCGACGACGAGGGCGACGATTCCAGTAGCCACCAGGATCTTGCTCGTTGACTCCGTCACGGGCGCCAACCTACTTCCCCCACCGATTCGCGCTCCGTACGGTCGGAAAAGTGATCTGGCTGCAGTCGCCTCCGTGGGCACGTTGGGCTGTCGCGATCCTCATCGCCTCGGTATCGGTTTGGATCGAGTTCCGCCCCGCATCGACCACCCCCCATCTATTCGCCGCCGAGGACATAACCGCCGGAATGATCGTCGACGAGTCCAACACCGAGACCCGGCCGGTACCGGTCGGGACCTTCACTCCGGTCGAGTTGAACCAGGTCGCTTTGGAGTCGATCCCCGCTGGCGACCCGGTGCTCGCTTCCGGCGTGGGTGAATCCGGCCAAGCGGTGCCACGGGGCTGGTGGAGCCTGGAGATGCCGCTACCGCGGGGAGCCCATCGCGGCGATTCGGCTCAGATCGTCCTCCTCGACAGCGACGTCGTCGCGGCCGGGGTCGTCGTCGAGGATCCTGGCGAAGACCCGCTCGGATCGGGAACTGGACTCGTGGCCGTGGAGTCGGAGCGGGCGGCGGAGGTCGCCAGAGCGGCCGGTGAAGGCCGGGCCATGGTCATGATTGCGCCACCCTGACCATTACCGTGCCGCCGTGCTCGCCGCCGTGATCTGGGGCCTCGTCCAGGGCCTGACCGAGTTCCTACCCGTGTCGTCCTCGGGCCATCTCATAATCATCCCCGCCTTCCTCAACGAGATGGGGATGGACATCCAGCCCCCGTCGCTGGCGGTGTCCGCCGTCCTTCATCTGGGGACTCTCGCCGCGGTCCTCATCTACTACCGCCGCGAAGTGATGAGCGTCCTGCAATTCCGCACCAACCCTGAAGGGCGCAAGATCGCCCTGCTGGTCGGCATTGGCACCATCCCCGCCCTCATCGGCCTACCCCTTGCCGACCAGGTCGAGAGTCTTCAGGAGTCGGTAGCAGCGGTTGGATGGCAGATCGTCGCCACGGGCGTCATCCTCGTCATCGGCCAGCGGCTCGCCACCGGGGCCAGGAAGCTGCTCGAAGGTCGGATTCCGGATTCGATCGTGGTCGGAGTGGCCCAGGCCATCGCGTTGATCCCGGGGATCTCACGATCCGGGGTGACCATCGCGGCCGGAAACGGGCGTCGCTTCGAACCAGCCGAGGCCGCTCGCTTCTCATTCCTCCTCGGCATCCCCGCCATCGCCGGGGCCGGTTTCAGCCAGCTGTTCGCCCTTCCCGAGTCGAGTGGGCTCACTGCCGAGTTGGTGGTGGGGATGGTTGTTGCGGGCGTGTCCGGGTATCTCGCCATCGCATTCATGATGAACTCGATCAACCGGATCGGTCTCTACCCGTTTGCCATCTATTGCTTCGTGATCGGCCTGGCCACAGTCCTCTTCTTCTGAAGCGGTACCCTCGCCTCAGGAGGATGTTCATGACTCACGCACTGATCCAGGAGTCACTCGACAAGCGCCAGCACGTTCGCGACCTGCTGGCGCAGACCCCAGACGACTATGTGGCAGTGCGGGAGCTGTGGAAGTCGCACTCACTGGCGGAAGACGCCAGGGACATCGCCGGGCTCATGGCAACCCTGACCGACGACTGTGTCTACGAGCTCGTGCAGACCGGTCACCGCTGGGAGGGGAAAGAGGGAGCGACCCGGTTCTACCTCGAGCTGCTCACCGCCTTCCCCGATATCGACTTCGCCCTGACCAGCATCGTGGTCGGGCCACAGGGTGTCTGCGAGGAGGCCGTGGTCAATGGCACCTTCTCCGCTGCTTGGCTGGGTATGGAGCCGAACGGGGAGAAGATGGTTTGGCGCAACGTGATCTTCTTCCCCTGGGACGCCGAATCCCAACTGTTCACTGGCGAGCGGGTCTATTCGTTCTTCCCCGACCTCCCCACGGGAGACCTGCCCACCGGCATGTGACGCCGCGTCTTTCAGAGGACCGCGTCGAGCCCGAGATGTACACCGGGTGAGAGACCGCCGACCCCGCGGATCGCGATGAGAGCGCCAGAGGCGAAGGATTGGTAGCTGGTGGAGAGATGCTCGATGGACAGCACCTCGCCGAGATTGGACAACACCACCTCTTGTTGGGAGATGAGGCCGGGCAGCCGAACCGCGTGTACCCGCACTCCTTCCACGTCCGCACCACGGGCTCCCTCGACCAGCTCCGCTGATTCCCGGGCCGACACGCCACCTCCCGAGGCCACCCCCATGGCGGTGGCCAGCGCCGTGCCCGAAGGTGCATCAGGCTTGGTCGAGTGGTGACGCTCGATGATCTCCACTGCCTCGAAATGTGACGCCGCCTCGGCGGCGTACCTCATCATGAGCACCGCCCCGATCGAGAAATTGGGGACTACGAGTGCGGCGGGGCCGTCGGTCCCCCAGATCCCCCGCAGTTGTTCCAGTCGTTCGGGCGTGAAGCCGGATGTGCCGACAACTGCGGCAACACCCTTCTCCCGCCAGCTCTTCAGGTTGTCGATGACCACATCAGGATGGGCGGTCTCGACGACGACATCCGCATCTACCTCGGAAGGCGCCCCGGTGACGGTCACGCCATGCATCTCGGACCCGGCCCGATTCGGGTTGTAGAGCGCGGTGAGCTGGAGGTCATCGGAGTCGACGACGGCGTCTGCGATGGGCGTCGCCAGCTTGCCGCCGGCGCCGGAGATGGCAACTCGAATCATCAGCTCACGTTAGGTGGCGTCAGCCGAGCGCCTCCACCAAGGACTCGTCGAACACCTCAAGAGTCTTCGCCACGTCCTCATCGGTGTGGGCGGCACAGACGAACCAAGGCTCGAGGGCGTCCGGGCATGGCATCACGCCGCGACGGATCATCGCGAACAGGATCTCTTCGTAGAGCGGCTCGTTGTGCTTGGAGGTGTCCCGGAACTCATGGAGACTGCCCTCGCCGATGAACACGGAGAACATCGAAGGGTGCCCGGTGGCACTGCCCTCCACGCCACGCTCGGCGAGCACCTTCTCGATCCCCTCCATCAGACTCCGACCGACCTTCTCGATCCTGGCATGCGGTTCGCCGGTGGCGAGTTTGTCGATGGTGGCCGCGGCCGCAGCGACGCCGATGCCATTGCCCGAGTAGGTCCCGGCCTGGGCGATCCCCGAGGATCGCCAACCGTCGGCCACCTTGTCGGTCATCGCGATCGCCGCCACCGGGTAACCATTGCCCATCGCCTTGGCGTAGGTCCCGATATCGGGTTTCACCCCGAAGCACTCACAGGCGCCGCCATAGGCCACCCTGAAACCGGTCTTCACCTCGTCGAAGATGAGCAACGAGCCGTTCTCGTCGCAAAGACGCCTCAGCCCTTCGAGGAACCCGGGCAGAGGCATGATCCCGAAGGCGTTGCCCAGCATCGGCTCGACGATCACCGCAGCGATCTGATGTCCTTCGTCTTTGAAAGCCCGTTCCACCAGCTCGAGGTCGTTGAAGGGCAAGGTGCGGACCAGCGACCTGATCGACTCGGGGATGCCCGAGCTCGACTGGAGCGCGATGGGGCGAAAACGAGAGCCGAGGCCTTCTACCGGCACTCCGGCGGTGGAGAAGAGCACGTAGTCGTGCATACCGTGGTATTGACCCTCGAACTTGATCACGACGTCGCGCCCGGTCAGCCCACGGGCCAGCCTGATGGCGTGCATCGTCGCCTCGGTGCCGGTGTTGGAGAATCGCATCGCGTCCGGCCATTCGAGCGCCGTCATCACCTTCTCCGCCGCCTCGACCTCCCGACGCTGGGTCATGGCGAAGCTGGTTGCCTGGCCGGCGGTCTCGACGACGGCATTCCACACGTCGGGATCGCCGTGGCCGAGGATGACCGGCCCAAACCCGCACTGGTAATCGATGTAGTGCTTGCCGTCCATGTCGACTAGGTGCCCCGCCTCGCCGTGATCGATGACCAGGGTGTCGTCGGGCCCCCAATACCGGAACTGGCTCGACACTCCGTTGACGAGGACCTTGCTCGCCCTCTCGTACCACTGCCTGGTCTGATCTCCCTGGAGGCTCATTTGGCCATGCTACTGAACCGCCATTCAGCCCGGCCCCGATTCGGGTTACCGTTGTGGGATGGCGAAAGACCTCGATCTCTTCATTGCCGGTGAATGGACCGAAGGGACCGGAGAGGACCATTACGAAGTCCATTCGCCCTCGACCGGAGAACACCTGTACAACGTCCCCAAAGCCTCGGCTGCCGACATCGATCGGGCCGTGACGGCGGCGAGAGAGGCAACCGAGGAGATGCGTCACTGGACCGCCTTCGAGCGCGCCGAACTGTGTCTTCGCATCTACGACCTCTGGCAGACCCGGGTCGATGAGGTCGCCCGCATTCTCTCGATGGAGCAGGGCAAACCCTTCGAGGCGGAGGCCAAGGACGACATCGCAGAGTCCGGCGACTACTTCCAGATCGCGGCCGAGGATGTCAAGCGGCTGAAGGGGGAGCTGATCCCGACCACCAGCCGTCATCGGCGCATGTTCACGGTTCGGCGCCCGGTCGGGGTGTGGGTGGCGATCACACCCTGGAACTTCCCGGTCATGATCCCGATGGAGTACGTCGGGCCGGGTCTCGCCACGGGCAACGCGGTCATCGTCAAGCCGCCCGAGTTCACCTCGTGGGCCCTGCTCGAGATGGCCCGCGTCTTCGAGGAGGCGGGTGCGCCAAAGGGCGCCATCCAGGTGATTCCCGGCGCCGGCGACATTGGCACCCAGCTGGTGACCCACGCAGGCGTCGACGCCGTCGGCTTCACCGGATCATCGGCAACCGGGAAGAAGATCGTCTCGGTGATGGGTCTCAAGCGGTCGATCATGGAGATGTCGGGCAACGGCCCGACGGTGGTCACCGCCGATGCCGATGTTGCCAAGGCCGCGGAAGCGGCGGTCTACGGCGCCTACTACAACGCCGGACAGGTCTGCGTGGCCACGGAGAGAGTCATCGTCATCGACGATGTGCACGACGAGTTCGTCGAGGCTTCGCTGAAGGCAGCCGAGCAGGTGCGACTCGGGGATCCGTTCGACGAGGCCACCAACATGGGCCCCCTCAACAACGAGCCCACGGCAGCCAAGATGGACCGCCACATCGCCGATGCCATCGACAAAGGTGCCGAGTTGCTGATGGGAGGAACGCGGGCGCCCGGTTTCCCTACGGACCTCTACTACGACTTCACCATCCTCGACCGTGTGCCCGAGGCTTCGGAAGTGGCGCAGGAGGAGTCATTCGGGCCGGTGCTGCCCATCCTCAGCGCAAGTGATGACGAAGAGGCGGTCGCAGTCGCCAACAGGACGCATCTCGGGCTCCAAGCAGCGGTGTTCACCAACGACTTGACCAAGGCGTTCTGGTACGCCGACCGGATCCGCTCCGGCACGGTCGTGGTCAACGATTCGACCGATTTCTGGGAGACCTTCCAGCCGTTCGGTGGGGCGGCGGGGACCGATACCGGGTGGGGCCGCCAGCGGATCGACGAGTTCACCGATCTGCAGACCGTGGTATTCGTGCTCCGGGAAGAGGGCTAGTGCCACGTCAACAAGCGTGACCGAGCACGAGGTGGTGATCGCAGGAGGCGGCCCGACCGGGCTGATGCTGGCGGGCGAGCTGGCGTTGGCGGGGGTCGACGTCGTCATCGTCGAACGACGCGTCGGCCAGGAGGTCGACGGATCGCGGGCCGGCGGTCTCCACTCCCGCACCATCGAAGTGCTCGACCAGCGTGGCATCGCGGAACGCTTCCTCTCCGAGGGCCAGGTGCATCCGTTCGTCGGCTATGCCGGGACCTTCCTGGACATCAGCGACTTCCCAACCCGCCACAACTACATACTGGCGCTCTGGCAAAGCCGCATCGAGCCCATCCTGGCCGGCTGGGTCGAAGAGCTCGGGGTGCCGATCCACCGCCGCCGCGAGGTGGTGGGCCTCATGCAGAACGACAGCGGCGTCGATGTCGAGCTGTCCGACGACACGACACTCCGATCCCAATATCTCATCGGGTGCGATGGGGGACGCAGCTTGGTGCGCAAGACGGCCGGCATCGACTTCCCGGGCTGGGACCCGACCACCAGCTACCTGATCGCCCAGGTCGAGATGGACGAGGAGCCGGAGATCGGCATGCGCCCGGAGGGTGGCGGCATCGGCCCCGTCAACCGGGAGGAGGGTGGAAACCCGTACGGGGTCGTATTGCTCGAGAAGGAGATCGAACACACCGGCGAGCCCACCCTGCAGTACCTGCGCGAGACGCTCGTCGCCGCCTACGGAACCGACTACGGGGTGCACAGTCCCACCTGGATCTCCCGGTTTACCGACATGTGCCGCCAGGCAGCGTCCTATCGCGAGGGACGCGTGCTGCTCGCAGGCGATGCCGCACACGTCCATGGCCCGCAAGGGGGTCAGGGCCTGAACACGGGCGTGCAGGATGCCGTGAACCTGGGATGGAAACTGGCCCAGGTGGTCAACGAGACATCACCCGAAAGCCTCCTCGACACCTACCACGCCGAACGGCATCCGGTCGGTGCCCGGGTGTTGCAGAACACCATGGCTCAGGTCGCGCTCGTCCGGATCGACGAGCGGAGCCAGGCGCTCCGCGACAGCATGCTCGAAATGCTGAGCATGGACGAGCCGCGCAAGCGCATCGCCGGGATGATCTCCGGTCTCGACATCCACTACGACCTCGGCGAGGGGAACCCGCTGCTCGGGCGGCGCATGCCCGACCTCGATCTCGTCACCGCCGACGGTCCAACGCGCGCATTCGACCTGCTACACGACGCCCGGCCCGTGCTCCTCGACCTCGGTGAGCCCAGCGGTTTCGACATCGCTCCATGGGCGGATCGAGTTCGGTTGGTCGAGGCCAGACACGACGGCGTGTGGGAGCTCCCGGTCATCGGCGAAGTCACCGCGCCCCCGGCTGTATTGATTCGGCCCGACGGCCATGTTGCCTGGGTTGGAGACCTCACGGACGCAGAGCTTCTCGACGCGCTGACCAGGTGGTTCGGACGACCTGCGTAAAACGTAAGACTTAGAACGCAAAACGGAATAGCGAGCTTCGCTCGCTATTCCCGCATCGTCATCGCCATGCCGGCGAATCCACCACCGAAGGCGCCGAGGAGGATCCCCGGAAGCACGGCGGTCAGGGCCGATTCGGCTATATCCAACGGCGTGATCAGCCAGATCCCGATGGTGAGCCCGACCAGCACCACCGGGATGCCGATGAGTATGCCGCGGATGATGGCTGGACCCATCGGGTCGGTCTGATTGCCCTCGTGCTCGGCCACGACCCAATGATGCCAGAGGTCAGGGCACGATTGTCGGCTCGGAGCGTGTTTCCGTGTCGGCGCGCAGACCCATCCGGCGGACCGCGATTATGAACGGCAGCCGTATCGCATACACGACTCCGGCCACGACATATGCGGTCCCGAACGACGCGGCGTCGGCCACTCGACCGAGGGCGGGTTGGGCCACCACACCACCGGCGCTGCCCATCAGAGAGTTGAAGGAGAGGACTGTCGCTCGTTGCTCGGAGGGAATGCAGGCGTTCATGTATGCCTGCTGCATCGGGCCTGATAGCGACGCGACCAGAGAAAAAAGGGTGAGTAGCCCAATCGCGACCCAGAAGCCGATCGGGATCTCGAGAAGCTCGGCCAACCCGACCCCGATCAGGGCGAGTGTGCCGACCACGACTTCGAGGATGATGATCGCCGTCCGGGTCTTGACCACCCCTCTGACCGCTTTCACCGAAGCGCCGCCAGCCATCTGGGCCACTGCGAACACCGCCGCCGCGATGCCGGCCAGATAGGTGGCGTTGGGGTCACCGAACAATTCGAGGAGGTATGGCTGGAACGCATAGAAAGCCCACACGCCGACCCCTGCCGCGAACGGCGCGGCGAACATGAACATCCGGATCGGAGGATTGCCGAATCCATGCTTGATCGACGCGCGCAGGATCCCCCGGACCTGTTCCCCGACTGCCACACCCTTCGCCGGCTCATATCCGATGTCACGCATCCAGAGTGCTGCCGCCCCGATCACCGCGAGCAAGAGCACCGAGCGAAGGGCGTAAGGCAATCCGAGATTGACCTGGCCCAGGAATCCCCCACCCACCGTGCCGACCAGCATTGCGCCGCCCGCCACGATCTGACCCCGTCCGAACACGGTTTCGATGCCTCCTTCGTATCCGGTGGCGTGGAGAGCGTCGACCAGCCATGCCTCGGTCGCACCCGAGAAGAAGGTGAAGCCGAGCCCGATCAGGATCGAGACCACGATCCACCAACCGATCGGTGCCTCGATGTACCAGAGACCCGAGGTACGCCGCCGTCGTCACCAGCAGAGTGGCCGCGCCCAGGATGAACGATGTTCTTCGGCCGAAGGTGTCGGCGATCACCCCGGTGGGCACTTCGAAGATCACCATGCCTGCGGTGTACCCGGCATTGGCCACGAACGCCTGGGTGATGCTGAGCCCGGCATCGAGGAGGAACAGGGTGTTGATCCCCCAGATCAACGACGCGGCGAGCGTCTGGAGCAGGAGGAGGATGTAGTACGTGCGTTGAACACGCTCTGGCGTCATGGCTTACGGGGAGGGCGGACAGTTAGCGTAACGAGTCGCATGTACACCCCCTACGAACAACGAAAGGGCGAGATTCCTTTCGCCTCGGCCGAATACATCTCATTTGCCTCTCGCAACTCGTTCCTCGGCGTGCCGGCGGTGACCATCGACGATCTCGGAGACGGCTCGGTGGTGATCATCGGGGCACCGTTCGACTGGGGAACCACCTACCGGCCGGGAGCGCGGTTCGGCCCCCAGGCGATACGGAACGCCGACTACGGGGCCATGGACGGTTACCGACCCCACCTCCCCACGGGAATCGACCCTTTCGAGGCCCTCGGAGTAGTGGACGTCGGCGACGTCTACGTCCGGCCGGGTGAGCTCGAGCTCTCGATCGGTCGCATCGCCGATGTCGTGGAACAGGTCTCCGCCGCCGGGAAGGTCCCGATCATCCTGGGCGGAGACCACACGATCACCTGGCCCGACGCTCTGGGAGTAGCCAGGGTCCATGGATTCGGCGAGATCGCGCTCGTCCATTTCGATGCGCATGCCGACACCGGCTTCACCCAGAACGGGTCTCTGTGGGGTCATGGCACCCCGATGCGTCGGCTGGTCGAATCCGGCGCTGTTCCCGGGCATCGCTTCGTGCAAATCGGGCTCCGTGGCTACTGGCCGGAGCCTGAGGTGATGCAGTGGATGCGGGAACAGAAGATGCGATCGTTCCTGATGAACGAGATCGTCGAGCGGGGTCTGACCGATGTGGTCGATGAGGCGGTGAACTACTCGCTCGAGGGAGGCGCCAAAGGTGTCTTCATCAGTGTGGATATCGACGTGGTGGATCCCGGCCTGGCCCCCGGCACGGGGACGCCTGAGCCGGGCGGTCTCGGCTCACGCGAGCTCCTCGACACCGTGCGCCGGCTGTCCCGTGACCTGAACGTGTTGGGCGCCGACATCGTGGAGGTGTCGCCACCGTACGACGGCCCCGGCGAGCAGACGGCTTATCTGGCCAACCGAGTGGTGCTGGAGATACTCAACGGGATGGCGGAGCGTAAGTCCGGGACGTGACCTCGAAACAGAGCGGCAGCCCCGGCCGCCCGCGGGGGACTAGCTCTTGATCAGGTTGAGGCTGAGCGGATAGTCGTAGAGCTCGCCGCGCGCTGCGGCGAGTGACGCGAGCAGGGCGAAGATGAGCTCGAGGACGACCAGGACGAGAAGGAAGAGGACGAGCGGGACCGTGATCACCAGGCCGATCACCGTGATCGCGAAGAGGAAAGCCAGAATCGTCCCTCCGATGAAATAGATCAGCAATGAGAGCTGGAAGTTCAGGGCAGCGCGAGCGTGAGGCTCGACTGCAGGGTCTTCCCGCTTGATCAGCCAGATCACCAGCGGTCCGACCAGGGAGGGAATCCCAACCACTTGGATGAATGCGGAGGCATGGGAGAGGACCTGCCACATCTGCTGGTCACCGCTCGTCGCTCTGGGCTGGGGTGCAGCCGAAGGGAGTTGCTGAACCGGGGCCGGCGGAGCTTGTTCGGGCTGAGGAACGGGTGGCTCCGGAACCGGGGATGGTTCGGGCACCGGTGTCGGCTCTGGACCAGGCGACGGTTCGGGCGTCGGCTCGGGAGTGGGAGGCGGTTCCGGTTGGGGTACGGGAACGGGGGGTGGCTCCGTGGGCGGTCCCTGGGTCATTCAGGAACTCTAGACCGGCGGGACTTGGCCGCCACACGGCAAAGTCGGCCGGCAATCAGACAGGGTTCTCCCAGACGATCAGGGCGGCCCAGCCGTCGTCGGCTTCATCCTCGAGATAGTCCTTGAGCAGACCCCGGACCTCGAAGCCGTGCGAGAGCTGGAAACTGAGGGTGGGATCGTAGAGCTCCCCGGCCACCACCCGGTCAACGTACTCGTCGACCGCCATCGTCTTTTTATGGTCGAAAAAGCCGGGGAGTGCGCCTCCGGCGATGATCCCCCGTTTGCCGTCCCTGACTACCAGCCCCTTGCGCTCTCTGTAGAGCATTCCCCCAATTCCCCGACCCCGGTACTCGGGCAGGACTGTGATGTCCGTGCCGTAATACCACGCACCGTTCGGGTCGTGATTCCCGCATTGATGCTCGCCGGAGATGCTCGCGATCGTGTGTTGGGGATGTTCGAAGTCGAAGTCGAGATAGATGCCGGCGCCCATCCCGACCGGGCGCCCGTCCACCATGGCGACGAAGTAGCCCTCGGGAAACACATCGGCGTAGGCGAGGATGTCCTCCTCGGACAGGAGGTCGTCGGGGTTGGCCATCGGGAAACAGGTCAGCTCGATCTTCTCCAGCTCGGGGGCCATTCCAGCCTCGAGGTTGACGATCGTCACCTCACTCACAGACGAAATGACTCCCACGGGTTATCGCCCGGGATCCCCCACACCGAGTCGAGCCTCTTCTCCCTAGGTCGGATCACCACCGCCCCGCAGGTGGCCACGTCGTGCGGCGACTCCGCCCGTCTCGCTATCGAGGGGTCGGTGAAAAAGGCATCGAGATCGTGACCGAGCTCCGAACCACGTTGCAGCCTCTCGTCACTCCCCGCCACGTGCTCCGGCGCCCGCTCGCCCTCCTCGAGGCGGGTTCCAGGATCGAGGCAGTGATTGGTGTGGACGAACGGCTCATTGGTGACTTTGGTCACGTCGACACTGCCCGGCATCGCCTCGATGTTGGCTCCGGTGCCGTCCGGCCCGATCACCATGTAGTTGTGGCCCCCGGCCAGGTCCGCGTCCGTGACCGCATCGATCGCCGCATCCAGATCGGTCTGCTCGAGGACCTTTCGCACGACAAATGGCCAGGTCACGCCGGGTTTGCCGATCGAGGTGAGATTGTTGATCCCGACCCCGATCCCTGCCTCGTTCATCCCGATCTGGCCGAGACATCCCGCCGTCGTCTGCACCACGGCCCCCGGGCCTGACACCGGATCGAGCTTCAACATCACCACGTATTCCCCGGCCGAAGCGTGCATGTCCCAGGTCTGTGCGAACAAGCCGTTGAGTGGGTCGAGCAAGGCGGTGCAGTCGTCTTCGATCGGGGCCCATCCGTCGTGCGCCCGGACCACGTCGACCAGGTCGGTGAACCCGCCGACCACGACCGCCTCGGCCGGTGTGATCCCGGCGGCTTCGGCCAGCGCCGTCATCTCCTCGTACAGGCTCGGCGAGTAGTCACGATGCTGGGACAGGGTGGACTCGGCGAGTGCAAGGACCGTTTCTGCCTGCGCCGACCGTCCCGCCCAGGTGGAGTCACCCGATAGACCGAGACGCTCGTCGAGATACTCCCGGATCATCGCCTTGCACTCGGTCCCGTGGATTCGCCCGAAGTCGGCGGGGTCGCCGTAGATCTCGAGCACTCTGAGCGGCCCGCTGTTCATGACCACAACGGTAATGGAAGCCCTCGGCCCGACCCAGTGGAACCGAACGGCCGATCCCACTCGTCCAACCGCCATGCCCCGAAGGGGCGCAAAGAGGAGAATCCAATGAGACGACTGGCATTGATTCTGGCAACGGGGATAGTCCTCGCAGCCTGCAACGGGGGTGGTGAGGGGGCCGAGACCACTTTCGCCGGTGATCGGCTCACTGACGGGGGTGCTTTCGCCTCCGGAGGGGAAGCAGCTACCACCACGGCGGCAGCGGAGGAGGCCGCCCCACCGGGCGACGGCGCAATCGCCGTCGACCTAGAGGTGGCCCAGGACCGCAAAGTGATCCGCCAGGCCCAGCTCCAGCTAGAGGCCGACGACACCAGGGCGGCCATCGATCGGATCATCGCCCTTGCCGAGGCATCCGGCGGCTTCGTGGCCGACGCCACGGTGCACCCGGTGGAAGGCGAGGACGACCAGCCTGCTGCGAACATCACGCTCCGGATCCCGGCAACCGAGCTCACCGAGGTCATGACCTCGATCAAAGGCTCGGTGGAAAAGGTGGTCTCGGAGTCACAGGGCGCACAAGACGTGACCGCCGAGTACATCGATCTCGAAGCGCGGCTCACCAATCTCGAGGCGCTCGAAGTCGAGCTTCGCGCTCTCCTCACCGAGGTGCGAGAGCAGCCCGATGCCGATCCGGACAAGTTGCTTCGGGTCTACAACGAAGTCTCGAACGTCCGGGCTCAGATCGAGCAGATCCAGGGACAGCTCAACTATCTCGACGACGTCGTCGACCTGGCGACTCTGACCATCGGCCTCACTCCGACTCCGGCAGTCGTCCCCATCGTGGAGGACACCTGGGAGCCGGTGGAGGAGGCCCGCGACGCCCTGCGCAGCCTGGTGAGCGGGCTCCAAGGGTTGGCGGACTGGGGTATCCACTTCGCCCTCTACACCCTCCCGATGTTGCTACTGGTGCTCGGGGTACCTGCCCTGATCGGGCTGTTCATCTATCGCCAGTGGAGAAGGCGCCAGCCACCCACCCCGCCGGCCCCGGTGCCAAGCGAAGGCTGAGGCAAAGGATCATTCTGGCGCGGAGATGTCGACCTATAGACCGACATCTCCGCGCCAAGACGGGAGTCGTTAACCCTTCGCCATGGCGAAGTAGTCGGTGAAGTTGATCTCGTAGTCCCCGGTGTCCTCGATGATCTCCAGACCTTCGGCCTCGAAGGTAGGCGCGTAGAACTCGATGACCTCGGGGTCCACGAACTCCATCGCCGCCTCGTTGGGAGTGCCGTAATAGTTCCAGTTGGTGAGGGTTGCCCCGTTCTCGGCGTCGAGGATGTAGTTCATGAAGGTGAACGCGGTGCACGGGTGCTCGGCGTTGGCCGGAACCGCCATGTTGTCGATCCAGAGCGTCGCTCCTTCTTCGGGGAGGATGTACTCGAAATCATCGGGATTGTCCGCACCCCCGATCCCAACGATCATGTTGCCCGAATAGCCGTGTGACACCGCCACTTCGCCAGCCACCAGCGCCTCGTCGTACTGGTCCGAGTCGAAGGTGGCGATCCCTCCCATACCGGCGGAGATGAGGTCTGATGCCTCTTGGAGATGAGCCAGGTCGGTGTCATTGAGCGAGTAACCCAAGCTCTTCAGTGCCGCCCCCATCGCCTCCCTCGGGTCGTTGAGCACCGAGACCCCGCCGGGAAAGTCCGCGGTGAGCTCGGGATCGAATAGGAGATCCCAGCTGCGAGGGAAGTCGTCCCCGACGACCGACACATTGACCCCGAGACCGGTGGTGCCGTACTGATAGGCCGCGGAGTATCCGGGTCCCGGGTCGTAGGGCAATTCCGTGAATTGCGGGGAAAGGTTCGCCAGGTTGGGAACGGCGGTGGTGTTGACCGGGGCCAGGAGGCCGGTGTCAATCATGATGCCGACCATGTAGTCCGACGGGACGATCAGGTCATAGACCGCGCCGGCCTGCATCTGGGCGAGGAGGGCCTCGTTGGACTCATAGAAGTCCTCGACGACATCGACGCCGTATTGCTCCTCGAAAGCGGTGACCAGATCCGGGTCCATGTACTCGGACCAGTTGTAGAAATTGAGGTCGCCGTCCACCTCGTCGAGAGCACAGGCGGCTCCGGTCGCTCCGTCGGGTGATTCGCCACCTTCTGCAGTGGTGCCATCGGGTCCCGTGCCCTCGTCTCCGCCGCACGCGCCAACCAACAGAGCAAGCACCATTAGTGAGGCGATGAGCCTCGCCGTCCGTCGCATCAATCCTCCCGGGATCCGCCTTGTGGCCGACACCTTATCCACGCGTCGGCGTTTGGCGAGGCGCACAGCAAGGGCTCAGTCGGACGAGATTTCCTCGAGGAGAGCTTCAGGGTCAGCGAGCCGCTGTCCTCTCGCCTCAGCCCCGCGCTGGAACCCGAGGGAGATCCCGACGAGGACCATCGAGGCCACCAGCATGACGGTGCTCACGGCGTTGATGAGTGGGGTGACGCCACGTCGCACCAGACCGAAGACGTAGACCGGCAACGTGGTCGACCCCGCCCCGGAGACGAACTGGGTGACCACCACGTCATCGAGAGACAGCGTCAGGGCGAGAAGGGCGCCACCGGCCACCCCGGGGGCGATCAGGGGGAGGGTGACCTTGCGGAACGCCTGCCAACGGTTGGCGTAGAGGTCGGCCGCGGCTTCCTCGAGCGAGCTGTCCAACTGGGAGAGACGGGCCCGGACCACGATCGCGACGAAGGAGATGCAGAAAGCGATATGGGCCAGTGTGATGGTGAGAAGTCCCGCAGTGAGGTTGATCCCGAGCGCGTCGTCGAGCATGCCAAAGGCCTGGAAGAAGAAGATGAGCAGCATCACCGCCATGGTCACATCGGGGATGATGATCGGGAGATAGGCGATGCCGTCCAGCGCCCCCCTCCCCCGAAACCGGTACCGCTCCAGGGCGATGGCCAGCATCGTCCCCAGCACCGTCGAGACGATGGTGGCGAAGAAGGCCACGATCAGCGAGTTGCGCAGGGCGCCCATCACCCGCTCATCCTGGAACATCTCCCCATACCAGCGCAGCGACGGCTGGGTCCAGATCCCGACGTTCTCGTTCTCGTTGAAGGAGAAGACGATGAGGAGGACGATCGGGGCGTAGAAGAAGAGGTAGACCATCCACGCATTGAGGGCGAGCAGCCGATCGACCCAACCCCTGGGGCGGGTTCCCTCGTTCACAACGTCTTCGCCCCTGCCCGGAAGTAGAAGATCGTCGCCAGCAACATCACGAACATCACGGCAAAGGAGAGGGCCGAGCCGAACGGCCAGTTGCGGGCAGCAAGGAACTGGCTGACGATGTAATCACCCATCAGCACCGTCCTCGCCCCACCGAGGAGGGCCGGGGTGACGTATGCGCCCAGCGATGGGATGAACACCAGGATCGACCCGGCCACCACCCCGGGCATCGAGAGGGGAAGGGTGACCTTGCGGAAGGCGGTCCAACCATCGGCGTAGAGATCTCGCGCCGCCTCGACCAGCCGCCAGTCCATCCGTTCCAGCGCGGCATAGAGAGGGAGGACCATGAACGGCATGAATCCGTAGACAAGCCCGATCAAGACAGCCACGTTGGTGAACAGCAGCCGGAACGGCTCACCGCCGAGCAACTCGCTCAACTGGGAGAGGGGGCCCTCGGACCCGAGGAGCACCCGCCAGGCGTACGTCCTGACCAGGAAGTTCGACCAGAACGGGATCATCACCAGGATGAGCAGGATGTTGCGAACCCGGGGCGCTCTGGTGGCGATATAGAACGCGAACGGGTAGCAGATCACCAGGCAGATCACCGTGGTGAGCATTGCGAGTACCAGGGACCGAAGAAATATCTCCAGGACTTCCGCAGAGAACAGCCGTTTGTAGGACTCGAGGTTCCAGTCCTCGAGCACCGTCTGCCCGGTGGCATCACGGGTGGCGAAGGAATAGACGAACACCAGTCCCAGGGGAATGACGAACAACAGCACCAGGTAGAAGAACGAAGGGAGGGCAATGAGAAAGCCTCTCCTCGCCTCTGCCCTCTTCGAGGCCTCCTCGAGCTCAGGCGTGACCGGTGCGGCCACCTCGGGCTCGGTGACGGGAGGTGCTGCCATCAGGAAGTCACCAGGTTGGCGGCCTCCGGGCTCCAGACGAGGTACGCCTCGTCGCCCACTTCGTAGAGCTCAACCCCGGGTCGATTCTCCTCTTTCACCTCGATCTCGGTGCCGATCCCGGCGTCGACGTCATAGAAATGGACGTCTCCGAAGTAGAGGCGGCGAACGACCTTGACCCTGACCCGGTTGTGATTGCCAGGGATCTCCTCGTCGAGGTCATAGAGAGCCAGCTGCTCCGGTCGCAGCGCAAGGGTGATCTCGCCCGCCCCCCCGGCGCTGCCCGCCGGAACGGCTATCTCGGCGCCACTGGAGAGACGGCCTGAGCCCGCCCCATTCAACGTCACATCGATGAGATTGATGTCACCGATGAAGTCGGCCACGAATCGCGAGGTCGGGTGCTCGTAGATCTCCTCAGACTTGCCCACTTGCAGGAGATGTCCGTCGCTCATCACCCCGATCCGATCCGACATGGTCAGGGCTTCCTCCTGGTCGTGAGTGACATAGATGAACGTGATCCCAACCCTGCCCTGAAGGTCCTTCAGCTCGACCTGCATGGCCTGTCTCAGCTTGAGGTCGAGGGCGCCGAGCGGCTCGTCGAGCAGGAGCACCTCAGGCTCATTCACCAGGGCCCGAGCCAGCGCGACCCGCTGTTGCATCCCCCCAGAGAGCTGGCTGGGCTTGGCGTCGGCTCGCTTGGCCAACTGGACCTGGTCGAGAACGCGGCTGACTCGTCGTTGGATCTCGGACTTCTCGACCTTCTTCATGTTGAGGCCGAAGGCGACGTTCTCGGCCACCGTCATGTGAGGGAACAAGGCATAGGACTGGAAAACCGTGTTCACCGGCCGCTGATTAGGCGGCTTCAGCGCCATCTCCAATCCATGAATTCGGATGCTTCCCTCGGTCGGGAACTCGAAGCCGGCGATCATGCGGAGAGTGGTTGTCTTGCCGCACCCGGAAGGCCCGAGCAGGGAGAAGAACTCCCCATCCTCGATGGTCAAGGCCATCCCATCGACCGCCACGACATCATCCCCGAATCGCTTGGTAACGCCTGCCAATTCGACCGCGGGACTCGCCATCAGACCTCCTCGTACACCACCCTTCCGCCGACCACGGTCATCGCCACGGCGGCATCACGGATGTGCCCACTCGCCACTGGATCGCGGTCAAGGACCGCCAGGTCGGCGAGCATACCGGTGGCCAGCGTGCCGCTGACGTCCTCGAGGTGGTTCACGTAGGCCGATCCAGCGGTGAATCCGGAGAGTGCGTCGAGGAAGTCGATCCCCTCTCCGGCGTTGAGGGGAGCGGAATCGGGCTCGTCGTGGTTGGAGCGGGTGACTGCAGCGTCGATCTGATCCATTACGTCGGCCGTCGACACCCCCCAGTCCGATCCCATCGCCAGGGCGGCCCCCGCCGCGAGCAGGCTGCCGAAGGGGTATTGCCAACCGGTCCGCTCTTCCCCGAGGAAGGGCTGGGTAAGCACCAGCTGGTCCGCCCCGGTCTGCGCCCACAGAGCCTGGGCGTTGGCGACCACGCCGAGCCGACGGAATCGGGGACGGTCGTCGGGGTGGACGACCTGGATGTGACAGATGGTGTGCCTCGTCCCGGTCCACCCATTGGCCAGCCGCGCCGCTTCCACCGCGTCCAGCCCGCTTCGCACCGCTCGATCGCCGATGGCGTGAAAATGACAGGAGAAGCCCTTTTGGTCGAGCTCTGTAACGATCTCCCGAAGAACGCCCGGCTCGATGAAGTCGATGCCGGTGTTCTCGGTCGGGTTTCCCGCCTCGTCGAGATAGGGCTCGAGCATTGCAGCGGTGAAGTTCTCCACCACGCCGTCGAGCATGAGCTTGACCGTCTTGGGGAGGTAGCGACCGAGTGGCTCTGATCGCATCTGTTCCAGGTCCTCGATCTGATCCATCCCCATGTCATGGCGCCACCACAATGCCCCGACCGCGGTGCCGATCAGCTCGCCCGATTCGGCGATGGCTCGGTAGGCGGCGTGTGTCTCAGGGTCGACATGAGCGTCCTGCCATGCCGTGATTCCCAGAGAGAGCAAGTAGTCCTGACCGGCGAGCAGACCGGCGCGCAGATCATCGACCGTGTCCGGTGGCGCGATTTGCTCGACGAGGGCGGCAGCGCCCTCATGCAGAGTTCCCTGCGGCTCGTCGTCGCGGCCACGCTCGATCCGTCCGTCCGGGGGATCCGGCGTGGATCGGTCGATCCCGGCCATCGAGAGCGCGAGGGTGTTGGCCCAGGCGCCATGACCATCGGCGTTGTAGACGAGGACCGGTCGATCGGAAACGACCGCGTCCAGCGCCTCCTTGGGAGGGCAACCGCGTGAGAACCAGGTCTGATGCCAGCCACCACCGAGGATCCATGGTGCTTCGGGGTGGTCGGCCGCATAGCGGGCCACGAAGGCGACGGCGTCATCGGCGTTCCGGCACCCCTCGAACGAGCACCGGAGCAGATCGAGACCGCTGCTGCCGGGGTGGCAGTGCGCATCCTGGAACCCAGGCGTGAGCAAGCGGCCGGCGAGGTCGACCACGCGAGTCTGCGGTCCGACTGAAGAGCCGATGTCCGATTCGTCTCCAACGGCAGTGATCCGGTCACCGGTGACTGCCAGCCCCCTGACGAAGGACCGGGCCGGGCCCGCGGTATAGATAGGCCCGTTGACGAAGACGAGGTCGGCCGGCATGGCGGGGGAGGGTACAACTCGCCCCCCCGCTAGCCTCGCGGCCATGTCTGCTTTCTGGCACCCATTCGCGGAGATGAGCAAGGTGCAGCACGCCCCATTTGTCATCGACCGCGGCGAAGGCATCTATGTATACGACGAGTCGGGCCGGGAATACCTCGATGCCGCCGCCTCCCTCTGGTACATGAATGTCGGCTACGGCCGCACTGAGATCATCGACGCGATGTCGGAGCAGATGCGGAAACTTCCCGCCTTCCACGCCTTCATCGACTACGGGACGCGGCCTCCGATCGATCTGGCGGACCGGATCGCCTCTGTCTCGCCCGACAAGGATTCCAAGGTCTTCTTCGGGTCGGGTGGATCCGATGCGGTCGACACCGCGGCCAAGATGACGCGGCGCTACTTCAACGCCATCGGCCAACCCGAGCGCACCGTCTTCATCTCGAGGGAGTGGGCCTATCACGGCATGCACCCTTACGGCACCTCGCTGGGCGGCATGGAGCCAAATCGGGCCGGTTACAGCGGCGACCTGGTCCAGGACGTCGTAATCGTCCCCCACGACGACGCCGAGGCGGTGGAGAAGGCGATCGACCACGCAGGTGCTGACCGGATCGCCGGCATCTTCGTCGAGCCCGTGATCGGGGCTGGTGGGGTCCGACCGGTGGAGGAGGGCTACTTCGGCGCCGTCCAGGAACTGGTCAGATCTGCGGGCGGCCTCTACATATCGGACGAAGTGATAACGGGCTTCGGACGGGTCGGCGATTGGTTCGCCGCCAACAAGTTCGGCCTCGAGCCCGATCTGATCACCTTCGCCAAGGGGGTGACCTGCGGTTACGCGCCGCTCGGTGGTGTGATCGCTTCCCCGAAAGTCGCCGCGCCGTTCTTCGACACCCCAGGGCTGATGTTCCGCCACGGGTACACGTACTCGGGTCACACCACCGCATGCGTGGCCGGATTGGTGGTCATGGACATCCTGGAGCGTGAGCAGTTGCTCACGCGGGCATCCAAGCTCGAGGACGAGCTGTACCAGGCGCTGCTCCCGCTGGAAGAGCTGCCGGTGGTCGATCACATACGTCGCGGGCTCGGCGCTTTGGCGGCCGTGCAGCTGGCAGTAGGCGATGACGAGACCCTTCCCTATCGCGCGGCAGCTTCCTGCCGGGAGGCCGGAGTCCTGACCAGGGCCGTCGGCGGTGGCGGACTCCAGGTGTCGCCGCCACTCATCATGACCCCGGAGCAGGTGTCCGAGATGGCCTCGCTGTTCCAGCGCGGCCTAGAGGTCATGTGAAGAAGACCGCCTTCTGGGTCGAGGAGCATCCGAGACCCGAGAACATCACATCTGATCTGCCCGATGAGGCGGACGTGCTCATCGTCGGATCGGGGCTCACCGGGCTCACCGCTGCCCTCCGTCTCGCCCGTGGTGGGAAATCGGTGGCCGTCGTCGATGCCGGCGACATCGCGTCGGGCGCGTCCAGTGTCAACGGTGGGATGGTCTCACCCGACATCAAAGCGGGGATCAAGCTCATCTTCGATCGACACGGCCCCGAGCTGGGCCGGGAGATGTGGCAGGCGACGGTTCGCTCTGTCGACATCGTGTCAGACCTGGCGGCGGCCGAATCGATCGATGCCTCCATCATGCGAGGAGGGATGGCGGCGCTGGGGATCGGGGCGGACGCCCAGGCGAGATTCGAGCAGAGCGTTGCCTGGTATCGGCAAAACGTAGGAGTCGATTGGGAGGTGCTGGGCCCCGCCCGGATCGGTGAGGTGATCGGCGGCGGCCCCTTCACCACCGCCATCTTCGAACCGGAGGGGTTCGGCATCCAGCCGGCCCGGTTCGTTTTCGGATTGGCTCGCCGGGTTGCCGCCGCTGGAGGCAGGCTGGTCAGCGGTTGCGAGGCCATCTCATTCGAGAGGGGCGAGACCGGATTCCAGGTCGGCACCTCCAAAGGGACGGTCCGCGCCGGGGAGATCGTCCTGGCCACCAACGGCTACACCACCGCTCGGCCGTCGGCCGAATTGGCCCGACGAATAGTCCCGGTGGGGTCTTACATCATCGTCACCGAGCCGATCCCCGAGCAGGCCGCCGAGCTCTTCCCCGGAGGGGCGATGACCTACACCAAGAAGCGGCTGCTCAACTACATGCGGCGCACACCGGACGGACGCGTCTTGATCGGGGGCCGGCGAAACCTTCACGCCGGGCTGGATCTGGCCGAGTCTGCCGCCGCGCTCAAGGGCCAGCTCACCGGTTATTTCCCCGAGCTCGAGGGCGTGCCGCTGACCCATGTTTGGGGTGGAAAGCTTGCCGTCCCCTTCGACCTCGTCCCCCACATGGGCCAGGTCGATGGGGCCTGGTATGCCCTCGGTTACGCCGGTCACGGGGTTGGCCTGTCCACGCTGATGGGTCATGAGCTCGGGGGGATGCTCCTAGGGGAAGATCCACCCAGCGTCTTCACCAAGGTGCCCCACCCCACCCGCTTCTACTACCGGGGGAATCCCTGGTTCCTCACTCCGGCCTCGATCCTCTACCGCACGCTCGATCGCCTCAACCGATAGGCTCGGGTCATGAGCTTCCCACAAGAGTCGACCGCATATCCGGAGGCCAGTCAGGCCTCGACCGCTCTCGTCCTCGGCATCGTCGGCCTGGTCTGCTGCCAGGTGCTCGGCATCGTGGCCTGGATAATGGCCAACAACGAGCTGGAAGGGATCAAGGCAGGGCGCCGCAACCCGCAGAACGAGGGCACGGCAACCGCGGCCCGGATCATCGGGATCATCGCCACGGTGCTCCTGGGCCTCGGGATCATCGCGCTGATCATCGGGGCCATCGTCGGAGTGGCAATGGTCCCCTGGTCCGAAGAGTTCTGGCGGGAGGACATGTTCCGTTGACCCGGGTGTGGAGAGACCGGCTCGTATTCGCCGCCCCGGTGGCGGTACTCGGGCTCCTCGCCACATTCAGGCCGGGAGACGACGGTGTCACGGTCTGCCCCTTTGCCCTCATCACCGGAATGGCGTGCCCTGGTTGTGGGATGACCCGGGCCGCCTCGTCCCTGATCCGGGGCGACTTCAGCACTGCTCTGGGCTATCACCCTTTGGTGCCATTGATCGCCGTCTTGTCGATCGGCGGTTGGGCGTGGTTTCTGCTCCGACGTTCGGGTCGGGTAGAGCCCCTTCCGGCCAGATGGGTGAACACCATCCTCATCCTCACCGGGGTCATGCTCGTTGGCGTATGGGCCGCCCGTCTTCTGAGCGGGACACTGCCGCCGGTCTGACCCGCCGGCGGAAGACACGAGCAACGATCGCCGCGGCCATCGCGACGAGGCCGATGGCCAGCGGCACCATCCACTTCGAGTTGGCGAGGAGGGCAAAGCTCTCCCTGAACGGCGCCCTTCCCCCCTCCGGATCGACCAGCCACGAGCCGATCCGCAGCAACACCGCAAAGGAAAGCGCACCGAGGGCAAAGCGGGTGAGCAGCGCCCTGAGCGCTCCCGCCCGATCCCGAGACATGGCGACATAGGCAGTCCCCGCAAACACCATGAGCAGCCCGCCGAGCGTCGCGGCCGTGCCCAGGTTGGCGGCCAGCGGTGAGGACGCTCCTATCAATGGCTGGTCCGACGGGTCGCGGATCACGAGCGGGTCGAGTTGGGACAAAGCTGCTTCCACCTGTTCAGTGGTCACCGGCACTCCAGCCTCGTTGAGCCCGGTCGTGATCTGACCGGAGGCCGGGACCAGGATGGCGGCCACATCGACCGAGCCCCCGGTTGGGTCCGCGGATGCGGCAGCCTCGACGCCTTGGGCCACGAGCTGCTCGAGGACCGGGCCTACCGACGGATGGGCCAGGACCTGGTCGGCCACAACCGAGGCCCCGGTCCCGTCGACCCCGGCGTCGACCAACTCGGACTCGATCCAGGTGGCGAGGCGATCAGAGACGATGTCGCCCGCAGTCAACGGACTGAGCGTGTCGGCCAGCTCGTTGGTGTCGACGACCACGGCTCGACCCCAGATCCCGACGAGGAGGACGGTGGAAGCGAGCCCGAACACCCACCCTGCCACGCCGATGGCGAAGCGTCGACTGCGATCGCCCGAGCTCAATTGATCACGAGGGCCGGGTTGGTTCGGATTCGGGGCCGCTTCTCGACGACCGCAGTGACGAGAGTCTCGAAGGCTTGGGCTGCCTCCGAGCCCGGGGCGGCGATCGAGACCGGGTGCCCGTCATCGGCGCCCCGCCCCATTGCGGGCAACAGGGGGATCTGAGCCATCAGATCCACTCCCAACTCGGACGCCAACGAGCTCCCGCCTCCGCTTCCGAACAACTCATAACGCTTGCCGTCGTCCCCGGTGAACCACGACATGTTCTCCACCACACCGATCACCTGTTGGTCCACCTCGGCCGCCATGAGAGCGGCCCGTCGTGCCACCCGCTGGGCGGTTGGCTGAGGAGTTGTGACCAGCAGGACCTGTGCCCGGGGAAGGAACTGGGACATGGAGATGGCGATGTCACCCGTGCCCGGTGGCATGTCGACGATGAGGAAATCGAGCGCGTCCCAGAACACGTCCTTGAGGAATTGCTCGATGGCCTTGTGCAGCATCGGGCCCCTCCAGATCACGGCTTTGTCGTCGCCCACGAAGTAGTCCATCGACATGACTTTCACCCCGTGAGCACTGGGTGGGACGATCGCCTCTCCGACCATGACCGGAGGCTCGGTGACGCCGAGCATTCTCGGGATCGAGAAGCCCCAGATGTCGCCGTCGACGATGCCGACCCGTTGCCCGGCCCGCCGTAGAGACACCGCCAGGTTGGCGCTGACCGAGGACTTGCCCACGCCACCCTTGCCCGACGAGATGGCCAGCACCCGGGTGGAAGAGCCAGGCTCTCCGAGCCCTGGGCCCGCCTCCTGACGCAGTCGGCCGATCCATTCGGCGGCCATTTGATCGGTCATCACCTCGACCGTCACGTCCGCTCCACGTCCATATGGCTCGAGCGCGATCTGAAGACGCTCGTTCAAGGCGTCCGGCGGGTTCGCCGTGGGAAGGAGCAGGTCCACTTTGACCTTGCCCAATTTCTTCTCGGCCGACTTCACCAGACCGAGGCCGCCCAAGGTCCGCCCCACCAGGAGTGGAGACTCGATGGACGCGATGGCTTCGAAGATCTCGTCGTTGGAAGGCATCGATTTCCCCTACGCCGGCAGTGGTTAGAAGGCCCGGCCAACTATAGTTTTGGTCGGTTGGTACCCCTGATGGACACCAAGACCCTCGAGTCGAGGATCTCCGATCTCACCGCTGCCTTGGGCGATCCCACCCGCCGAGCGATCTACATCGCAGTGCGGGAATCCGCCGAGCCGCTCACCACCTCTACCGTCGCCGAGCTCTTCGGGATCCACCCAAACGTGGCGCGTCATCATCTCGATCGACTGGCCGACGACGGATATCTCGCGATCAGTCATCGCAGACCGTCGGGCAAGGACGGTCCCGGCGCCGGACGGCCGGCGAAGTGCTACGAAGCATCGAGCAAGGAAGTCTCGGTTCATTTCGCCCCACGGCGGTTCGAGATGTTGGTCGAGATGCTGATTCGGGTGCTGGACGAGGTAGCCCCGCAGGACGTCGGGCAGGTGGCCGAGTCGGTGGGCCGCGCCTACGGAGCCGAGTTGGCCGCCGAGATCGGTGTCCCCGATGAGCCTGGCTACGACGGAGCCGTCCAGGCCGTGGCGAAGGCGATGACCGGGCTGGGCTTTTCGGTCGACCCCGATGTGGAGGGCCAGCGGCTGCTCACCAGCCACTGCCCATTCGGCGAAGCGGCCACCAGCCACCCCGAGGTGATCTGCTCACTGGACCGCGGCATCGTGGCCGGGATGTTCGGCGCCCTGTCTTATGACTGCAACCCGGTCATCATCCCCCACACCGATCTCGAGGAGGACTGCGTGACCCGGGTCCCCTTGACCATCGGTTAAGCGTTCTACGTTTTACGTTCTACGAAATACGTCTCCGCCTTTCGGCGTAGTTCGAGATTGCACACTGCGCCCTATCGGTAACCTTCGAACATGCCGACCGATCCCTTCGGGTCCCGCGCCACGCTCGACACCCCACTCGGGTCCCGGGAGATAGCCCGCCTCGACTCGATCGAGGGCACGGAGAACCTCCCCTACTCCATCAAGGTCATTCTCGAGTCCGCTCTGCGCCATCTCGACGAGAAAGCGATCACCGCCGAGAACGTGAAGACGATCGCGAGCTATGACGCCACCGCGGTCGGCGGTGGCGAGATCCCGTTCGTCCCCGGGCGCGTCGTCCTCCAGGATTTCACCGGCGTTCCGACTGTGGTCGACCTCGCGGCCATGCGATCCGCAATCGTCTCGATGACGGGCGACGAGGGAGCGGCACAGAAGGTCAACCCACTGATACCGGTCGACCTGGTGGTCGATCACTCGGTCCAGGTCGACGCGTTTGCCCGGCCCGATGCCCTGATGATCAACTCCCGCAAGGAGTTCGAGCGCAACCAAGAGCGCTACGAGTTCCTGAAGTGGGGCCAGTCGGCCTTCGCCAATTTCAGGGTGGTCCCACCGGCTACCGGGATCGTGCATCAGGTCAATCTCGAATACTTGGCCAAGGTGGTCTGGGACGACGGGCGATGGCTCTACCCGGACAGCCTCGTCGGCACCGACAGCCATACCACGATGATCAATGGCCTGGGCGTGGTCGGCTGGGGAGTCGGCGGCATCGAGGCAGAAGCCGCGATGGTCGGCCAGCCGATCTACATGCTGCTCCCTGAAGTGGTCGGATTCAGGCTCTCAGGTCGTCTCATCGAAGGCGCGACCGCCACTGACCTCGTGTTGAGAGTCACCGAGATGCTTCGCGAGCACGGAGTGGTGGACAAGTTCGTGGAGTTTCACGGACCGGGCCTTGCCGACATGCCGGTGGCCAACCGGGCGACTATCGCCAACATGGCGCCGGAGTACGGCGCCACGGTGGGGTTCTTCCCTGTCGATGACCGCACTCTCGAGTACCTCCGCCTCACCGGCCGAGACGACAAGCTGATCGACACCGTCGAGCAATACACCAAGACCCAAGGGCTGTGGCGTGTCGACGAGAGGGTGATCGCCTACTCCTCCTCCCTCGAGCTGGACATGTCGACTGTCGAGCCATCGCTGGCGGGGCCGAGACGACCCCAGGATCGAATCGCCCTTTCCGCGATGGCGACACAGTGGCGATCGGACCTGACCAATCTCTTCGGCAAGAACGCAGGGTCTTCTGCCTCGACCGTGGTCAGCTGGGAAGACGAAGGTGGCCGGCCGGCCGAGGCCGGCTCGCTCAAGGCCAAGACAGGCGTCGAGGTCGAGGTCGATGGAGAGCGATTCCTGCTCACCGATGGCGATGTCGTCATCGCGGCAATCACGTCCTGCACCAACACATCGAATCCCGATGTGATGATTGGAGCTGGCCTGGTGGCGCGCAAGGCACGCGAGCTCGGGCTTCAGCGCAAGCCATGGGTCAAGTCCTCATTGGCGCCCGGCTCGAAGGTGGTCACCGAATATCTGACCAGCGCAGGCCTCCTCGAGGATCTCGAGCACCTCGGCTTCTACATCGTCGGATACGGCTGCACCACGTGCATCGGGAACTCTGGGCCCTTGCCCGAGCCGATCTCGAAGGCGGTGAACGAGCGAGGGCTGGTCGCGGTCTCGGTCCTCTCCGGGAACCGCAACTTCGAAGGGCGCATCTCACCCGACGCAAGGGCCAACTACCTGGGCTCACCTCCGCTGGTCGTCGCCTACGCCCTATCCGGGACCGTCGACTGGGACCCGATCAACGAGCCGATCGGCCAGGACCGGGAGGGCAGGGACGTTTTTCTCCGAGACATCTGGCCCAGCCAGGCAGAGATTGCCGCTCTCGTCGCGGCTCACGTCAATCAGGGCCAGTTCGTCGCGAGGTATTCCGAGGTCTTCACCGGCTCCGAGGAGTGGCGGGCGATCAGCACTCCCGAATCGGATCTGTATCACTGGGACGAGGCCTCCACCTACATCCAGGAACCGCCCTTCTTTATCGGTCTCGGCCCCGATGTGAGCCCAATCGAGCCGGTCGTCGGCGCCAGGGCATTGGTCAAGCTGGGGGACTCGGTCACCACCGACCACATCAGCCCGGCGGGGACGATCTCCCCGACGACACCGGCTGGCCAATATCTGGTCGCCAGTGGTGTCCAGCCCGCGATGTTCAACTCGTACGGGTCGCGGCGGGGGAACGACCGGGTGATGACCAGGGGTACTTTCGCCAACATCAGGGTCAAGAACGATCTCGCCCCCGGCACCGAAGGCGGCTGGACCACCGATTTCCTGGACGGCGAGGTCAAATCGATCTACGACGCCGCCATGCATTACCAGCAAGAAGGCGTGCCTCTAGTCGTGCTGGCCGGCAGCGACTACGGAATGGGCTCGTCGCGGGACTGGGCCGCCAAGGGGACCTTCCTCCTTGGGGTGAGAGCAGTGATCGCCAAGTCGTTCGAGCGGATCCATCGGTCGAATCTCGTCATGATGGGTGTTCTCCCCCTCACCTATCTCGAGGGCCAGGACCCCTCGTCGCTCGGACTCGACGGGACCGAGATCTTCGACATCGCCGTCGATGATTCCCTCCAGCCCCGACAGATCGTGAGGGTCACCGCCACCACGGTCGAGGGTTCGAGGATGGAGTTCGATGCGATCGCCCGGGTCGATACTCCGATCGAGGTCGAGTACGTCCGCAACGGTGGCATCCTCCACTACGTGTTGAGGAGAATGGCCTCTGGCTGACGAGTCGGGGGGTCCCCTGCCGAGAAGGGGTTTCTTGCTGTCCGGCGTGTTCGTAGGTGTCCTCCTGATCGGTCTCGCTGTCGCCTGGGCTATCGACGGCACTTCTGACAGCCCCACGGCTGCCGTGGGTGAGCCCGCCCCCGACTTCACCGTCGATCTGCTCGAAGGCGGCACCTTCTCACTCTCCAGTCACCTAGCCGACGACGGACGGCCCCTCGTGATCAACCTCTGGGCATCTTGGTGTGTCCCCTGTCGGGAGGAGATGCCTGACCTCTCGGCCTTCGCCGAGGACAACCCGGAAATCGCCGTGGTAGGGGTCGCGGTCGAGGACCGTTTGGAGGATGCTCGTGCTTTCGGTGCAGAGATCGACCCGATCTACGCACTCGCCTTTGGAAACACCGAGTTCGACGACGCCTATCCCAATTTCGGGCTGCCCGTCACCTACTTCCTCGACGAGAACGGTGACGTGACGGACATCTTCAACGGCGTGCTCACCCCGGAGACACTGGAGGAAAAGACCGCCGTTGGCTAGGCCGGCGCCTCTACCTGATCGTCGAGGAGCCTCACGTACTCGAGATTGGGGCCCTCGACCAGCTCCGCGGTGATGATGAGCCGCTCCTTCGCCGAATACTTGGGATTGCAGGTGGTGAGGGTCAGCCAGGCACCGGGCTTGTTGTCGGCCACCCAGACATCGGTCGGTGCGACGATGAACGAATCCCTCACCTCGTAGACATGCGTTCCGATGCCGGTCTCGACCTCGAGGCGGTCGCCCGCCTGGAGAAGATCGAAATCGTGAAACGGCCGCCCGTAGGTGGTTCTGTGGCCCGATATCACCGAGTTGCCGGGTTGCCCGGGGAGAGGAGTCCCCGGCAGATGGCCGGGGCCTTTGGCCAGGGTTGGTTTGGCTATCCCCTCGAACACCACGGCCTCCAGCCCGACCCGAGGGACGCGCAGCATGGCGAATCCGCTGTCTTCGGCGGGGGTTGCCTCGAGGACGTGCTCCGCGGGTTCGCCGGCGACCTCGACCTCCTCGACCTCGGCAGGCGTCAAAGAGGCCTCATCGAACTGCTGCTCCAGAACCGGAGCCGCCTCCGCCTGGACCCGGGCGTTGAGCAAATCTGTGCCGAAGAGCTGCCAGGCGACGTACCCGAAGATGAAGACTCCGCTCCAGATGAGGGTCCAACCCAGGATCTGTACGTGCCTGCCTTTGTTACCGGCCGACTTTGCCCGCGTGTCCGCCCCGGTGGCTGGAATCACTTCCATCGCGGCTCCCGTTTCTCCATGAAGGCAGCTATTCCCTCGGCGGCGTCCTCACTCATCGCGACGGCGGTCAGCCCTGTCTGCAACCGGTCCAGCGCGGAATCGAAGTCCAGGTCGGCAACGCCGGCGAACGAGTCACGGCCGATCATCAGGGTCGCAGCGCTCTTCGACTGCAAGGCCTCGACAATGTCGTCCACAACCCGGTCCAAGTCGCCGCGGGACACGACGCGCGAAACGACACCCAGGCGCTGGGCCTCGAGAGGATCGATGACACGGCCAGTCAGCATCAGCTCGAGGGCAGCCTTGCGTGGCATGACCCGTGCGAGGAGCGCGGAGATCATCATTGGCCAGAGCCCGATCCCGACCTCGGTCGTGCCCAATTTGGCGTCGTCGACACATATCGTCACGTCACACGCGATGGCGAGCCCGAAGCCACCGGCGAGGGCGTGCCCGTTGACCCGGGCGACGGTCGGCTTCCCCGCTCGAACCATGAGCCGGAACAATTCGGCGAGCGCCCCCCTGGCCCGGTGCAAGCCGACCGGGTCGTCCACGAAGGAGCCGGAAAGGTCGCCCCCCGCCGAGAAGGCCTGGTCACCGGCGCCCGTATAGACCAGCACCCGGACCTCAGGGTCGTCGACAGCTCGTCTCGTCGCCGCCAAGAGGCCGTCCATCGTCGCTATCGACAAAGGGTTACGGCGGGCGGGATCGGCGATGGTGATGGTCGCCCTGCCCTCAACCACTTCGTATTCGACCACGCCTCCGCCTTCGTCTGACTTGACACCCGGTATTACCGTCGAAGGACATGCTATGGCTGGCCATCGTTCTGTTCATCGCCTTGGCCATGGCGGTGCTGCGCGGGGGCCGTCTGACCAATCTGGGCGACATCGAGCTACGCGCCTGGTGGCTCCTCCTGGTTGCCCTCGGGTTACAGGTTGCAACCATCTGGCTGCCCGAGTCGGATTGGGCCGAGGGTCTCGGTCTTGCCATGGTGCTGGTCTCGTACGGCTTACTCATGACCTTGGTCCTCCTCAACCGCACCCGAACCGGGATGTGGCTCGCCGGTCTCGGGGTACTGATGAATTTCACCGTCATCGCCCTCAACGGTGGGATGCCGGTACTGGCCGAAGCGGCGGAGGTAGCGAGCGGGTTCACGGTCACCACGCCCGATCTGACCGGGTCGTTCAAGCACGTGATCCTCGATTCGAGTTCGCGCCTCACCGCGCTTGCCGACGTGATCCCGCTCCGGATCGGGGAGCTCGGACAGGTGATAAGCCTCGGCGACGTCTTCCTCGCCGTCGGGCTGGGGCGCTTCCTCGAGCAGGAGCTGCGCCGGCCGCGCCGCTACTTCAAGCGTGGCGCCCACGCTCAGCCAGGTTCGGCGAGCAAGCCGTAGAACCGGTCAGACGCGGACCGGGGTGAGGACCCCGCGGCTCTCGAGCAGACGCCGCAGCGACGCGACCACCTCGGGGTCGTAGTCGTAGGCGGCGCCGGTGTGCAGCACCTCGAGTGCCTGCAGCGGCGACAGGCCCTCGAGATGAACTTGCCAGTCGTAGGCGGCGGCGACCTTGATGATCCTCGAGACGATGGAGACATCGGGATCGGTCTGCTCACCCGGATTGCGGTAGGGCTCATACTGGTGGCGGACGTGGGTGGCCACCCGGCTCAGATATGGCGACTCCGCGATGATCTCCGAGCTCCAACGGGCGATGTCGTCATCGCCGTATCCCATGCGCAGGATCTGTGGCTCGTTGAGGCTGACCCGGCCGATGTCATGCATGAGCCCGGCGTACTCGACGTCCTCCACCTGGACCGGGCCCAGCCCGATCTCCTTGGCGATCGCCGAGGCCAGCTCGGTGGTCCGGTCGGCGTGGCCATCGACGCCGAGCCCGGAGACCTCGGGGATGCGGGCGAGCGCCCGGATGGTCTGCTTGTAGGTGACCTTGGTCTCCTGGAACCGCTTGAAGGCGAGGTGGGCGAAGGAATAGGGAAGAAGGGCGATGGGAAGCGCCCACCATCCGATCTCGGGCCAGAGCTCACCGAACAGGCCACCGGTCAGGGCCAAGCCGAGGAAGACATTGAGATCGTGGAGCAGGGATCGAGCCAGATAGCTCCGCGAGACCTCGCGCTTTCCGACGACCAGCATGGCCCGGGCGAACACTTCGACCGCGATCCATGCGGCAAGGGCCACCACGAACGGGAGCAAGTCCTCCCAATCCCCGTTGAGCTCGGCGAACGGCCCGACCCGGAGAGTGGAGTAAACGGTGGCATAGACCACATACCCGGCGAATCTCCGCACCAGGGTGGGCAGGAGGTCGGTGTGCTTCTCGCCGCGCGAATACTGAAGTGCCCAGACTATGGCCAACCCCAGCCCATAGACGGCGATGCAACCGGCCAGATCGACATGATCGGTCGAGCCGAGCACGAACGGGACGGCGGCAGCCACCGCCAGGCCCACCGTGAAGCGGTTCCCGGAGTTGGACGCGGCCGCCCCGACCATCGACCCCAGGACCAACGCGGTGACCGCGATCAGGATCGTGATCGGGTCGCTGGTGGCGAGTGTGGCCGCGTACAGCCCGACCCCGGCGATGACGACGACATAGAGCCAGGAGACGATCGACAAGGCGCGTGGGCTCCAGCTAGCCACGGAGGGTCAACTCCGGCTCCTCGGCGAGACGACGGGCCATCTCCTCGTCGTTCACATGCGGCGCACCCCAGCGACGCCCGGTCTTGTTCAGCGCCCGCTCGAAGGCGTCGACTACGTCCGGGTGGAACTGGGCGCCCGAGTTGCGTCTCAGCTCGGATATGGCGTATTGCTGGGAGAGGGCCATCCGATAGGAGCGGGCCGACGTCATCGCGTCGAAGGCGTCCGCAGCGGCGACGATGCAGGCCTCGATCCGGGGTGACTCACCTTGACTGTGCCCGCTCCCCCCGTATCCGCTCCCATCGAAATTGCTGTGATGGCCGGAGGCAATCTCGACCATGGGCTGGAGGAAGTCGACCTCGGCGAGGATCTCCTCGACGAGCTGGGCGTGGGCCTTCATCTCGGCGTATTCGTCTTCGTCGAGCCGGCCCCTCTTGCGGATGAGCTCGGTGGGGACCGCCAGCTTGCCCAGGTCGTGGATCAGCGCAGCCCAGCGCACGGTCTCGAGCTGGGTGCCCGTGAAGCCCATCTCCTCGCCGATCATCTGGGCGAAGAACGCCACCCGCTCGGTGTGACCTCGGGTGTACATGTCCTTGGCCTCGAGCGTCTTGACGAAGCCTCGGATCGAGCTGATGTGCGCATCGCGCAGTTGGGCGAAGGCGTAGAGCCACATGTGGCCGATGGCGTAGACACCGACGATGAAAACGATGATCGCCTCGCTGTCGACGATGAGAAAGGCGGCGCCGATCAGACCACCGACCACGCCCATGGCCACCTCACCGGCGAACAGGACCGGCGTCTGCGACCATGGCTCGAGATTGTCCCGGCCGAAGACGACCTTCACCGCATAACGGACCAGGAGGTTCTGCACGGTGGCGTAGGCCAGGGCGGCGGCCGCCGAGACGATGAGGACCCGAATCAGGATATCGACGGTGTCGGAGTCGAAGCCGTCCAGAAAGAAGTCCATGATGAAGCCGGCGACCGCACACGCAGTGACTATCTGCCCGAAGTTGGCCAGCGGCTGGAACCACCGCTTCTCCTTGAAGTCGAGCGGGGTGAACAGGGCGAGAGCGCCCATCAGTGCCATGCCGAACATTGCGTCAGATTCGGGAAGCAATGCGAGGACGACCCCCGCGCTCATCGCCACCATGACCGATGCGGACTGCAGCATCCGATCGTTGACCTCGACCGCGAAGAACTCGAGGAGGACGAAGAGGGCGGCGAATGGGAGCCAATAGCGCCAGTCCGGCATTTCGGAGTAGAAGAACGATCCGACCAGAGCGGCAAGGCCCATCAGCGAGTAGGGCACAGCGACCCTCAACCGGCGCTGCACCGTGGGACGGAGACGTCCGAACCATCCCCGCAACCCTCTATTCCTACCTAGCCTCATTGAGCCCCTCGACGACATGTTTTTTCTTGACCGTCAGATGGTGAGCCGGCGCCGGTTATCAGCCGATCCGTACGCCGGCGAGCACTGTCTTCAGGCTCGCGACGCATCTGCGATTACGGGCCAGAAATGCCTTCATCCAGTAACGCTCACCTGTGTGCCGTATTTCACCGGCGTTGTGTGCCGGTGTTTCACGATCCGCTCCGCTTTTTCAGGTCGATGGGCGTCCAGTTACAAAGGCCGACGTCTGACGCCGGTCTCACCGCTTTCCCCGGCAAAGTGTCGGGGAACCTTTTACATGTCAAAGGCCCCTGACTTCGCCCGCCATAGGCCAGGCAGACGGGTCGAGGACCTCGTCCGCCCCACATTTCCAATAACTGCCTTCCAGCCAGGCGCAATCTAGAGCCTCGCCGAACCTTGAACAAGAGGAAATGGGCACAGTTATGCCTGAAGACCTCCACAGTTATAGGTACGCTGCGGATTAATGGACTTGATCGCCCTCCAAGACAAGATTGCATGCATAGACGGCGTCGAGGCGGCGAGGATCGTCGCGGGCAATGGCCATATCGAAGAGATCCATGTGCTTGCTCGGCGTAACAAGCCGCCAAAACAAGTCGTGCGCGACGTGCAATCTCTCAGCCAGGCGCTGTTCGGCGAGGAAATCGACCGGAGGGTGGTTTCGGTGGTCCAGTTGTCCGACACCGATCTGGATACCGGGTTCCGCCCCGCATTGGTCGATGTGAGCGAGGTGCTCGATGGTTCCCGCGCCGAGGTCTCGGTCTCACTGCGTTGGCAGAATGAGGTCTTCACCGGCACGGCCAAGGGAGCAGCGGCGATGACTACGCGGCCCCGCCAGATCGCCGAGGCGACGCTGGATGCCATCAGACAGGCGATCCATCCCGATGCGGCTCTGGCGGTCTCGTCGATGGACATCCCGGTTTTGGGCAGTCGCAGGGTGGCAGTCGCCCAGGTGGTGGTGGTGACAGAAGCGAGCGAGCGTCATTTGATCGGGTGCGCCTACGTGGAGGACGAGGAGTCCAGGGCGGTCGTCCGAGGGGTGCTCGATGCCCTGAATCGGGTGCTTCCCGACCTCAAGACGCCCTGACGCACGCGGTCGCAACTCCGCACCACCTCTCCACCGAGGCTGCCAGGTCGGTCCTGGCGGCTGGGGGCAACGCGGTCGACGCCGCCATCGCAGCCACGTCGACACAGGGCGTAGTGGCTCCCGAGACATGCGGGATCGGCGGTGATCTGTTCGCCCTGGTGCACCGGCCTGGATGGGATGAGCCGCGGGCGCTCAACGCCTCGGGTCGGGCCGGCTCCAACGCCAGAGCCGATCCACAGCTAGGCCTCGGGATCATCCCCCGCGACCATCCCCTCTCGGTGACGGTCCCCGGCTGCGTCGACGGGTGGGCGGCGCTGTCCACCGAGATGGGCAGCCTTTCGCTGAAGGAATGCCTCGCCCAGGCGGTGGCCCATGCGACCGAGGGGTTCGAGGTTTCGACGGAGCAGGCGAAAGCGTTCGCCGCGGAGGCCGCGGTCCTCGCGGGTCACCAGGCGGTTCGGGACTTCTACCCCGAGGGGAAGCCGGTGGCCCGCGGCTATCGGGTGCAGCGGCCCTCCCTCGCGACGACCCTCCGCGCCATCTCCGACGGCGGACGCGACGCTTTCTACCTCGGGGATCCGGCCGAGGACATCGTCGATGAGCTCGGAGGCATCATCACACCCGACGACCTGGCCCGGTCACATGTGGAATGGGTCAGCCCGATCTCGTGCGGAGTGTCAGGGACCGATGTCTGGACGGTGCCTCCCAACTCCCAGGGTTATCTCGGCCCGGCCACCCTGGCCGTGTTCGAGATGTTGGATCCGCCCTCCGACCCGGCCGATCCGGTTTGGTGGCATCTCCTGATCGAGGCATTCCGCTCGGTGGCATGGGAGAGGAACGATTTGGTGGCCGATCCGGCTCATGCACCGCTCCCCGCCCATCTCCTCCTCGATCGGGAGCGCCTTGCTCGTGCCGCGGCCACCGTCGACCGGGCGAAGACCGGGACCTGGCCACGGATGGGCTCGCAATCGAGCACCGCGTACATGTGCATCGTCGACTCCGACGGGATGGCCGTTTCGATCATCCAGTCGAACTACCACGGGACCGGGTCTGTGTTCGGAGCGGGCCGCAGCGGGTTCATGCTCCAAAACCGGGGCAGCGGGTTCACGCTCACTCCCGGGCATCCCAACGAGTTGCAACCGGGAAAGCGGCCGCTGCACACGCTCTCACCGACTCTGTGGACACAGGACGGGGAGACGCGTCGGCTGCTCGGAACGAGAGGAGGCTCGCTTCAGCCCCAGATCCTGGCCCAAGTCGGCGCCCGAGCGGTGCTGGCGGGCCAGTCGCTGGAGGTGGCACAGAGGGAGCCTCGTTGGACCGTAGGAGAGTTCGGGCCGTTCTCCACCGTCGCGATTCCAGGTCGAGCCAGGTGTCGGTCAGGCCACGCTCGCCGACCTACGGGCACGGGGCCATGTCATCGAAGAGACGAGCGAGACCCGGCCCGATTGGGGTCCCGTCTCCATCATTCGAGTCGTCGGGGAACACCGCTCCACCGCCCCCGACCCTCGGGTCGACACGACCAGTGCTGTGATATTGCCGGCCGACTTTGCCTGAATGGCTCCCCCGGCACCACTAGCCCACCGTGCTCAGGGGACCACTTCGATCAGGTCCAGGGGGAGGTTGCGGACCCCAGGCAAACAGACGCCGGTCGGCCGGGGCTGCCGCCGCGTGGTCCGATATCGCTTGAGCGCTCGAGCGCTGTTGCCGGCTGAAACCGCCTGATCGGCCCCTCCGCTCACTTGAGCCGCTGGATCACCTCGCGGAGCGCGTCCGGGTCGGTGTCGAACAGGGAGCCGATGGTGTAGAAGCCGAGACGCTGCACCCTGTCGCCGTAACGATCACGGATCGCATCGGCGAGCTGGTCGATGGGGGCGGCAACACCGACCGTGAGCACCGCCTCGTCAGGGACGAGCCCGGCCATCTCCTCCCATTGACCTCGTTTCGACATCGCAGTCAGCTCGGCACCGAAGTCCCAACCCTCTGCCTCCAAAACGGGCAGATACGAAGGGGTGGATGCGTAGAAGGCGATTTGCTGGCGGACCGCGCCCATGGCTTGCTCGACCTCGGCATCGTTCTCGCCGGTCATCACAAAGACTGTCGTGGCCAACTCGACGTCGTCCAGAGACCTGCCGGCCGGGCCCGCTCCGGCGCTGATACCGGGGAGCACGACATCATCGAGGTATCCCACCGTGTGAAACGGGTGGACGTGGAACCCCTGACACATCTCACCGGCGAGGCGGCTCAGATAGGGGCCGACACCGGCGATGTAGACCGGCACGCCCGGATTTGGGATCGGCCCGGGATTGAAGAACGGCGTCATCAAGGAGAACTGGTAGTAGTCACCTTCGAATGAGAGCGGGCTGGAATCCTGGAACGACCCCCATATCGCCCGCAGGGCGAGGATGTACTCGCGAAGACGTGGGACAGGCCGGTCCCACGTAGCCGAGAACCGCCGGACGATGTGCGCCCGCACCTGTGTCCCCAGCCCGAGCATGAACCGTCCTTGGGACATCCGAGCGAGATCCCATGCTGTCATCGCAGTGACCATCGGCGACCTGGGGAAGGCGACAGCGATAGCGGTGCCCAGATCGAGGCCTGGTTGGGCCGATGAGGCGAGGGCGAGAGGCAGAAAGGGGTCGTACTGCGTCTCGGCGGTGAAGAAGCCGTCATATCCGAGCCCGGCGGCTCGGACCGCGGCGCTCGGTCGCGCCCTCGGGAGGGCTCGGTGGGTAATAGAAGTCGACTTTCATCGGTCGGCCAGAGTAGATCGCAGCGCGGTTGGGTACGATCACGGCCAATGAAGACTCTGGCCAAGGTCGTGGGCGTCGTCGGGGCGGCAGCCGCCCTGGTTTGGGCGATGCGGGACAGATTCATCTCGGTCGCCGCCTCACGCGAGCCCGAACCACCGGTGCTGCGCACAGCTCCCACGGATTCGGAAGCCACCGGCATCGACGAGATCGCCGGCATCGGGCCGGTGTTCGCCGGCCGGCTCAAAGGCGCCGGCATAGACGACGTCGACAAACTGGCATCCGCTACTCCCGACACCATCGCCGAGGTGGCGCAGGTGAGCGGGGCCCGGGCCCGGACCTGGATCGAACAGGCCCGCTCCCTGGCCTGACGGTGCCCTATCTCCACCAGCCGGAACAACTCGGTGAACTGCTCGAAGGCGAACCTTCCTACCGGGTCGACCAGCTCCGCAACTGGCTCTATAAGACGCCGGTGTTGAGCGCTCAGGACATGACCAACCTCCCAGGTCCTCTTCGAGAGAAGCTGGGGCAGCTCTGGCCCTTCGAGATCGAAGTGGAGCAATCCGCCGACGGCGGCACCGACCCGCAAGTGGCTGTTTCGGGCGCCGGATGGCGCCGCCATCGAAGCCGTCCTCATGGGTTACCCCCGTCGCGCGACCCTATGCATCTCGAGCCAAGCCGGCTGCGCCCTGGGGTGCACCTTCTGTGCGACTGGCCAGTTCGGCTTCGAACGTCATCTCGAGCCCGGCGAGATCATGGCCCAGGTGGCTTACGCCCAAGCCTTCCTCCGCCAGATCGGGATGCCCGGGACGCCCGACCACCTGACCAACGTCGTCTTCATGGGGATGGGCGAGCCTCTGGCCAATTACGGGCGGGTGCGCGAGGCGATCAGGCGGATGATCGAAGTGATGGGCCTGTCGGCGAGATCGATCACTGTGTCGACCGTCGGCATCGTGCCCGGCATCAGACAGCTCGCCGACGAGCCGTGGGCCGTGTCACTGGCGGTCAGCCTCCACGCCGCCGACGACGAATTGAGGAGCAGCCTCGTCCCCATCAATCGCCGTTACCCCCTGGCAGAGCTCGAGGCGGCTGCCGCCGGCTACTTCGAGAAGAAGCGACGCCGGCTCTCCATCGAGTGGACCATGATGGAGGGTGTCAACGACACCACGGACCAGGCAGTCAAACTCGCCGCCATCGCGGGCCGGTTGCGCGCCCATGTCAATCTGATCGCGCTGAACCCGACGCCCCTGACCGCGGAGAAGGCGTCGACCACCACGGCCATCGCCGGGTTTGCCCGGGAATTGAGCCGACGTGGGATAAATGTGACTGTCCGGGACACTCGAGGACGCGATATCGACGCCGCCTGCGGCCAGCTCCGCCTTCTTGCCGGGAAGCCAGGCCTGCAACCACTGACGAAATCGGTTTAGCTGGCAATTTCGCGATCTTGAGTTAGGGTGACCTCGCGGACGGAACAGGGGGCCTGAAGGAGTTGGACCTTCATGCCAGTCAAAAGACGCGCCCGTGCCATCGCTGTTGGCTCGGTTCTCGCCCTGACTGTGGCTCTCTTTTCCTTGGAGTACACCGTCCAGCGTGGGGACACCCTGAGCGAGATCGCACGTGATCACGACGTGTCACTTGCAGATGTCATCGAGCTGAACGAGATGCCTAATCCCGATCTGATCCGTCCCGGCCAGGTCATCCTCATCCCCGGTGTGGATGGCTCTCCAGAGCAGCTACACGTGGTGAGCAAGGGCGAGTCCTTGAACCGGATCGCGGCTGCGTATGGCCTCAGCGCATCGGCCATCGCAGAGTCGAACAGTCTGCCCAACCCGAATCTCATCCAACCTGGCCAGGAACTGGTGATCCCGGCCATCCGCAAGAACGCAGCCGTGGCTGCGGCGCCTGCATCGGGTGTCGACAGCGAGGGCGGCTCGGGCCGATCCGGCGAGTTCCACATCGTGGCGCGAGGTGAGACCCTGGAAACGATCGCCGGGAAGTACTCGCTATCGCCGGACGCGCTTGCAAACGCCAACGGGATCGTCAATGGCAAGGTCTACACAGGCACGCGCCTCTTCCTCGACGGCCCGGCATTCGTGGGCGAGGGCAGTGGTGGAGGAGCGGGGAGCTACGTGGTGCAGAAGGGAGACCGACTGGGCGACATCGCGGCCAAATACGGCACCAACATCTCGACTCTCGCCGACCTCAACGGTCTATCCGACGTCAACCAGATCCGCTCCGGTCAGACCCTGGCAGTACCCGGTGGGTCGAGCTGGGTCTGTCCCGTCGAAGGGGGCAGGTACTTCAACGACTGGGGCTTCCCCCGTGGCGGGAGCCGTTTCCACGAGGGCAATGACGTGTTTGCGGACCTGGGATCGCCGGTGCGCGCCCCGTGTCCGGCACGGTCGAGCTCATCGAGGGAACCATCGGTGGGCTTCAGTTCAACCTTCTCGGAAGCGACGGGATCAAGTACCTCGGATCCCACCTCAACGAAGCCGGCAAGACGGGCGAGGTGAGTGCCGGTGATGTCATTGGCTACGTGGGCACGTCGGGCAACGCCCAAGGCACGACACCCCACCTCCATTTCGGCATGTACCGCGATGGCGTTGCCATCAACCCCAACCCATCCCTGACTTCAAACGGCTGCTGAGCCGGCCTGCGGAGCAGGCTCAGACGATCAACTGCTTGAGATGATCGAGGCGGATCGCCCCTGCGTCGAGCAATCGACGATGGAAGTCCTTCGCGTCGAAGGCACCGGCCTGGGAGCTCATCACCTCGCGCCTGATGGCGAGGATCTCCCGCTCCCCGACCTTGTACGAGATCGCCTGACCGGGCCATCCGAGATATCGCAATACCTCTGATTGGGCCAGGTCGAGGGGCTGTCTGCCGATCCTCTCCATGTATTCCACGGCCAGGTCGTGGTTCCAGACCTCGCCAGGATGGAGCGGAGCATCTTGGGGGATCCGTTTCTCGAGATGAGCCCCGATATCCACCACCACCCTCGTCGACCTGAACAACTGACTGGCGAGCAAGCCGAGTCGATACTCGGGATTCTCGAAATACCCCAGCTCCTGCATGAGGCGCTCGGCGTAGAGCGCCCACCCTTCGCCCGAGCCCGGGTACCAAACCAGCAGGCGATGGAATCGAGACAACCTGTCCCGCTGCAGCACGGCGGTGCCCACTTGGAGATGATGCCCGGGGAATCCCTCGTGGTAGGCGGTGGCGACTTCCTGCCAATGCGGGATTCGGGTCCTCTCCCCCAAGGCGTACCAGATGGAGCCAGGGCGGGAGAAGTCCTCGGATGGTGCGTGGTACCAGGCCCCGAGACTGCCCCCAGGAGGTGCGAGGTTCACCGTGACGTCCCGAATCTCCTCGGGGACATCGAAGGCCGTGCCGTCGAGTTGCCGGACGGCATCCTCCTGGATGCTGCGGACGAATTCGACAAACGCAGCGTGGTCCGGGGCGGATCGGGCGGGATCGGTGTCGAGGAGATCGATCACATCCTCGACGTTGAGAGCCGAATCGATCTCGGCCGAGGTGTCTTCCATCTCGCCCATCAGGCGATGCACCTCGGACCAACCCCAGTCGTAGGTGTCGTCGGGGTCGAGGTCCATGCCGAGGAAGCGCTCTGCCTCCTCCAGGTACCGGTCCCGCCCGACGGCGTCGGACTCCACCGCTCGAGGCCGGTACACGGTTTCGAGCCAGTCGGCGAATTCGGCCAGGTCCGATCGGGCCACTTCCACGGCGGCTTCGACGCGGTCTGCGGCGCCTCCACCTTCTTCGGCAAGGGACGGAAAACGCGCGAATCGGGAGTCCGGGCCTGCGGCGGACCGTACCTGCTCGACGACGGTCGCCACTTGGCGCCGGGCCACGGCCAGACCCTCATCGAGACCGACCTGGAGACTCGCCATGTATCCGTCGAGCAACTCACGCCAGGTCGACAAACGAGTGACGATGTTGTCCCAGGCCTCCGCCCCTTCTCGGGGCATGATGTCGAAGACATCGCGCGAGCTCTGGAAGGCGCTGTAGACGTGGTTGAGGTCTCTCTTCCAGTGCCCGCTGTCGTAAAGCCGCCGCTGAGAATCGAGGTAGGCACTGACGATCTGGGCCTCCCGCGCCTGTATCGGGTCCGGATGATCGAGGTGTTGCGACAGGTCGGCGATGCCCTTGGTGAACAAGTCGGCTTTGGCATCTTCACCTTCGGGTGACTTGTCGTCCCACAGGTGATCATGACCGGCGATCCCGGCCTCGGTCGCCGCGATCGGCGACAGGGCGGCATAGGAATCGGTCAGATGGTCGCAAATCTCGAATGGTGTGGTGACGTCGGCCTCCTCTTGGCGGTGGAGGGTATACCGACCCCGAATACCCTTCGCCTGGTGCAAGACGTGATCGAGGTCCGGCCCGACGAGCGATTCGACATCGATCGCCTCACCGGATGGATCTCGAGCCAAGACGGGCTTCCCGAGGGCACTCCTTCTGTGAGGCAATTCGCCGGGGGCAAGGCCAACCTCACCTACCTGCTCGATTTCCCGGAAGGCGACCAGCTCGTGCTGAGAAGGCCTCCACTAGGCCCGGTCGCTGAGAGCGCGCATGACATGACGCGGGAGTACACCGTCCTCTCCCGGCTCTGGGAAGGGTTCGACAAGGCGCCGCGAGCTGTCGCCCTGTGCGACGACTCGTCCGTCATCGGCGCGCCCTTTTTCTTGATGGAGCCGAAGGTGGGAGTTGTCATCCGGGACACGGTGCCTGCGGCATTCGGAGGAGGCCGCGACGAAAGGGCGAACCGAAAGCTGTCCACCGTCGTCATCGACACCCTGGTCGAGCTGCATTCTGTGGATGCGGCGAGTTGGGGCTTGGGAGACCTGGGACATCCTGATGGGTTCCTGGAGCGGCAGGTCGAAGGGTGGTGGAAGCGATGGGAGTTGGCCAAGCACGACGACGACCCCGTCGCCGACGAAGTGGGCTCCTGGCTCCGATCGACTGTCCCGCCGTCGGGTCCCCCGACCCTGCTCCACAACGATTGGCGCTTGGACAACATGGCCGTGTCAGCGGACGACCCGGGCATCTGTGTCGCGGTGTACGACTGGGACATGGCGACCAGGGGAGATCCCCTGGCGGATGTGGGCACGTTGATGGCCTCCTGGTACGACGAAGGGGAGGAGCGATCGACTCTGGCTCCAATGCCGACCACCGCTCCGGGCTGGCTCGATCGGAAGGCGGCTCTCGACCGGTATCAGGAGCTATCTGGCCGCGATCTCAGCGGCGCCGACTGGTATGTCGTGTTCGGGACCTGGAAGCTCGGGGTCGTCCTGCAACAGATCTACATCCGCTGGCTACGCGGCCAGACCAAGGATCCACGTTTTGAAGTCCTGGGCGAAGGAGCTCGCGCCCTGTTCCGTCTGGCGGCCCGAAGGAGGTCCTAGCCCCCCTCCGGCGTCAACTCGTGTTGACAGATGGGCCTTTGTCAACCTAGGGTGACAGGGATGACACCCTCCAAGCTGGCCGACGCCGACAGCGACGATCCGGCAAAGGGCCTCCAAGCCGTGGTCGTCCTGCGTCGTACCACCGATCGCCTGGAGTCAACTCATGTGATGGCTGCCCGAGCCCAGGGATGGACCTGGCAGCAGATCGGAGATGCCCTGGGGGTGTCACGGCAGGCGGTTCACAAGAAATACGGGAAGTAGAGATGTTCGAACGATTCACACGAGAGGCCCGCCAGGTCGTGACCAGGGCCGTGGAGGAGGCGCAGGTTCGTGGCGACAACCGCATCGGCACCGAGCACCTCCTGATCGGGGTGGCCGGCAGCGAGAGCATGATGGGTCTATTGCCCGAACCCGTTGCGATACGTTCTGCCATGGAGCGTCTGGATGAGGCAGCACTGGAATCGGTGGGGCTCGACCCGGGCCTGCTCCGGCTGGCCGAGCCCGCCCACAACCAGAGACGAGGCGTGGTTCGGCATCTCCCCTTCAACAACGGGGCGAAGGGCATACTCAAGGGCGCTCTCCGAGAAGCACTCGATCTGGGCAATCGCCATATCGGCGTGGAGCACATCGCCCTCGCCCTGACCAGGGTCACCGCCCCTGACCGCGCCCTCGCTCTTTTCGAAGGCCTGGATCTCGATCCGGACGCGTTGCGGGCCGCACTACTCCACCGCTTTCGTCACGCTTCCTGATCGGGGCTGGATCCTTCCCCGGGAGGCAGGGAACCGCCGCGGCGTTGTTAATTTGGGGCCCGCGATGACATCAGGAGACCTCCCGGTCGGGACGGTCAGCTTTCTCTTCTCTGACATCGAGGGCTCGACGAGGATGCTTCAAGAGCTCGGCGATGCTTTTCGACCTGTTCTCGAACGCCACAACGCAATCGTGCACGAGGCTGCCCAGACGCACCGCGGTCGCATCGTCAAGAACGAGGGCGACGGTTTCTTTGTCGCATTCCAGTCCGCGCTCGACTCGGTGAGCAGCGCGATAGAGATTCAGCGCCGCTTGGCCTCCGAAGAATGGGCCGCACCGCAGAGCGTCAAGGTCAGGATCGGCATCCATACCGGCGAGGGCCGGCTGGGCGGGTCGGACTACGTGGGGATCGACGTGCACCGCGCTGCCCGCATCGGGGACAGCGGTCATGGGGGCCAGACACTGGTCTCGGAGGCCACTGCCCGTCTCACCGAGTACAACCTTCCCGAAGGGACCCGATTGGAGGATCTCGGTACACATCGCTTGCGTGACCTGACCCACGACGAGCACATCTACCAGCTGAGCATCGATGGCCTGCCCACCGAGTTTCCCCCGTTGCGGACCCTCACCTCGACCAAGGGAAATCTGCCCATCCGAGATTTGACGCTGGTTGGCCGCCAGCTCGAGAAACAGGCGGTGATCGAGGCTCTGGGACGTTCCCGCCTGGTGACCCTCACCGGGCCGGGCGGCGTGGGCAAGACCACCCTCGCCCTCAAGGTCGCCGAGGAGCTCAGCTCAGAGTTCGAAGACGGCGTTTGGTTCGTCGAGGTGTCGAGGGTCCTCGACGACAACCTCCTGGCCGCAGCCATCGCCCGCCAACTCCACATCACCGAGAGCCCTCTCAAATCCATCAGCGACACGCTGATCTCGCGCCTGGCCAAGGCTCGCTCGCTCTTGATCCTGGACGGATGCGAGCACCTGATCGACGCCGTGGCCAAGCTGACGGACCAACTCCTCCTCGGGACCGAGGAGTTGAAGATTCTCGCCACGACGAGGGAGTGGCTTTCGATCCGGGAGGAACACCTGGTGCAGCTGTCCCCACTCGGGGTCCCAGGCCCCGAAGTCAGGTCGCTGGACGGCATCGCAGCGTTCGACTCCGTCGCCTTGTTCCTCAATCGGGCCCGACTCGTCAACCCCAATTTCGACCTGAATCTCGTCAACGTCCAGCAAGTGGCGGAGGTCTGCCGGCGTCTCGATGGGATCCCGCTGGCCATCGAGCTCGCCGCGGCGCGTCTCAAGGTCCTTTCCGTTGGACAGCTCGTCGAGCGACTCGACCAACAATTCGCCCTCCTCGCCGGGACGGCCCGTGATCTTCCCCCGCATCAGCAGACGCTCGAGACCACGCTCGACTGGAGCTACGACTTCCTCGGGGGTGCGGAACGCGCTCTCTTCAGCCGGCTCTCGGTGTTCAATGGCGGCTTCACCCTCGAGGCGGCCGAGAGCGTGTGCTCTGGTGGCCTCGTTGCTCGAGAACATGTCATGAACCTGCTGGGCCGTCTGGTCGAGACCTCCCTGGTCATGGCCACCGACAGCGACCCGATCCGCTACCGCTTACTCGAGCCGATCAGCCATTACGCCCGAATGAGACTGGGCGAGGGATTGGAGCGGGATGAACTACGCGACCGTCATGCCGCGTTCTTCCTCGCCATGGCGGAGGAAGGAGACAATGAGATCCTCGACATCCAGCAGAACGTCTGGGCCGATCGCCTCGAGTCGGATCGGTACAACCTCCGCGCCGCCCTCGAGTGGCTGCACACCTCGGGGCGCGCCGAGGACGCGATGGCGATGGCAGGGGCCCTTCGCTGGTTCTGGGTGATCAAACGAGAGGTGAGCGATGGCACCGAGTGGCTGGAGCGGACCCTGTCCCATCGTGAGGGCGTTGACCCGTCCATCGTGGCCCGAGCCCTCAATGGTGCCGGGCTCCTCGCCAGCAGACGACTCGCTTTCGACGAGGCCCATGCCGCTCTGACCGAGTCGATGGAGATATACCAGCGTCTGGGAGACCGGCGGGGTGAGGCCCGGCAGGCGTATCAGCTGATGGCCACGGCATGGCTTCGAGACGACCTCATGGAGGCCGAACGCCTCGCCCCCGAAGCCGAGCGACTCACCAGGGAGGTGGGAGACACCTGGATGCTGGCCTGGACGCTCGCCGTCTGGGGAACGATGGCTCGTCTTCAGGGAGACCTGGTGCTGGCGCGGGCGAAGATGACCGAGAGCCACCAAATGTTCCTCGAGCACGCTGGTGTTCTCGATGTGGGTTGGTCAGCGCTGCGACTCGGCGCCCTTGCCCGCGACGAAGGGGACTACAACGAGGCCACCGACCGGTACACGGAGGGACGTGCGCTACTGGTCATCGCCGGCGATTCCCTCGGGGTGGCCCATGCCGACGCGGGCCTGGGAGCAATGGGTTGGCTGGCCGGTGACCACGACTACGCATTGGAGCTGTTCAAATCGGTCCTGGAAGGATTCGCTCTCCATGACGAGGCGGCGAACAACCTCTTCGAGATGAAGACGATGATTCAATCGAACCCGACCACCGATGAGCTGCAGAGGGTGGTGGAGCAGAATCGGGATCGGGCGACGACGGCCGACGAGAGCGAGGGGGCAAGGGCCGCGCTTGGCGAGTACCTCTATCACATGGGCAAGACGGCCTTCCGCCACGGTCAGTTCGAGAGGGCCCAAACCGCACTAGTCGAGAGCTTGGTCCTGTGCAACGGCGCCAACGACATGCGCGGTGTGTCCATCGCAACCGCCGGTCTGGCTGTCTGCGCCCATGCTCGCGGCCGTGACATGCTGGCTGCGCGCCTCTTCGGCCTCGCCGACTGGGTGGCCAGCCATCATCGCATCGCGATTTGGCCGCCGCCTGAGGAGCGTGACTACGCCGCTCAGGTGGCGGCGACCCAAGAGAGCCTCGGCAGCCAGGACTTCGCCCACGCCACCGTCGCCGGGGAGTCTCTCTCTATCGAAGACGCCATCGAGATGGTTCGCACCGAAGTCTGAGATCGATCAGTAGTCGATGCCCCGCCTGGCCATCACGCCCGCGTCGAAAGCGTGCTTGACCTTTTTCATCTCGGTGACTGTGTCCGCCACCTCGACCAGAGCAGCTGGTGCGTCCCTCCCGGTGAGGATGAGATTGAGTCGTTCGGGGCGGTTGGCGATCGCGGCCAGCACGTCCTCGATATCGATCCATCCCCAGTTGATCGGATAAGTCATCTCGTCGAGGATCAGCAGGTCGTAGTCGTCGGAGGCGATCTTCTCTTTGGCCGAAGCCCAGGCCTCCCGTGCCACTGCCTCTGATTCCTCCATGTCTTCGGAATCCCAGGTGAAGCCGTCGCCGAGCGCCCACCAATCGATCCCAAGCCGTCTGCCCACCTCCTCCTCGCCCACCTTCCACTCCCCCGACTTGAGGAATTGGATGACTGCCACCTTCCAACCCCGGGCAATGGCTCGAAGGGCAGTGCCGAAGGCGGCGGTCGACTTGCCCTTGCCATCGCCGGTGTTGACCAGGACCTGAGAGGGAAGCCGCCGGTGTGCTGCCAGCGGAGAGTCAGTCGGCGGGCTGAGAGGATCTGTCACTCTGCCTCCGAGTGGGGATCACGGTGGGGCCGTCGCCATTGGTCACGACACGAATTCCCGGACCGTAGCTGGGGATGAGGTTCTCTTCGGTGAGGACCGCCGCCGCGCTGCCCTCTGCGACGACATGACCTTTGTCGAGAAGCACCAGTCGGTCCGCGAAACGGCCGGCCATGGTCAGGTCGTGGAGCGCGGTTACGACAGTCAGCCCATCGATCCGCCGCAATTCATCGAGTATCTCGAGCACTTCCAAGGCGTGACCTATGTCGAGGCTCGAGGTCGGCTCGTCGAGGAGGAGGACCGGAGCCTCCTGGGCCAGGGCTCGGGCGAGGACGGCCCGCTGCGCCTCTCCCCCGGAGAGCGTCGAAAGGGGACGGTCGGCGAGATCGACCAGATCGAGGCGTTCGATCGCTCGCTGCACCGAGTCCAGGTCGTGACTGCTTTCTGACCCGAGATATCCGAGATGGGGTGTCCGCCCGAGAAGCACATAGTTGGCCACGTTCATCTCGTCAGGAAGCAAGGGCCGTTGGGGCATCCAGGCGATGTCCGTGCCCACCTTCCGATCAGCTCCCCCGCCCTCGATGATCCCGTCATGGGAGACGACTCCGACCGCCGCCTTGAGCAGGGACGACTTCCCCGCCCCGTTGGGACCGATCAACCCGATCCATTCCCCATCGCCCGCCGATAGATCCACGGGCCCGACGACGGTGACACCATTGAAGGAGACAGAGACATCGCGCCAGGAGATCACGAGGACCCCCGCATCGTTCGGAGGACCAGGAGGAAGAAGGGGGCGCCCAGGAACGCGGTCACCACGCCGATGGGGAGCTCGCCCGGGGCTATCACCGTCCGGGCGCCGAGATCGGCCACGATGAGAAATGCCGCCCCGTATGCCAGTGACAGCGGGATGATGACCCGGTAGCTCCAACCGGTGAGCAATCGGATGGCATGGGGCACGATGATCCCTACGAATGCGATCAGCCCGCTGACACTCACCGCAGCCGCGGTGGCCAGGGTTGCCGCGAGCACGACCAGCCGGCGCACTCGCAGCACGTCCACACCGAGACCCGCAGCCTCTTCGTCGCCCAGTCCGAGCACATCGAGGAGACGGCGAAGGACGACGAGCACGCTCGCGGCCACGACTGCGTAAGGGAGGAGAGTCATCACTTCGCCCCAGCCAACGGTCACCAGCCGGCCCAGGATCCACGAATAGACCTCGCGCAGGTTCTCGTAGTTGCGTTGGAGCAGAAAGGTCTGGATGGCCGTGGCAAAGGCTGCCACGGCGACCCCGGCCAATATCAGCGAAGTCGTCGTCCGACCACCGACGGTCCGGCTCAGGACATAGGTCGCACCAACTGCGGCCAAACCACCGACGAAGGCCACGATGGGTATCGCCGCCGATCCGCCGTCGAGACCGATCACGACCGTCGCCCCTAAGCCTGCCCCGGCCGCAACCCCGAGGAGATACGGATCGGCGAGCGGGTTGCGAAAGACACCCTGGTATCCGGCACCGGCCACCGCCAGCACCGCACCCACGAGACCTCCCATCACGACCCGGGGCATCCTCAGCTCGAACAGCAGCCTGGTCTCGACCTCGGTCAGACCGTGGCTGACCTCCAGGAACGGGAGTTGATCGGCCAGGGCCCTGATCACGTCGCCAGGTGACAAAGCCACCGAACCGACAAGAAGCCCGGCCATCACCGCCACGACGAGGAGAACGGCCGCTACCAGCCACCGCCCGGCGCCCACCCGAGCTGGGGCGATCACGGGCGGTGCCGGCAAGGTCCTCAAGAAGCGGGCACTAGCCCTGTCACGGACTCGGCGATCACCTCGAGCAACTCGACGACTCGGGGGCCCCAGTTGGAGGCGAGATAGGAGTCGAGCGGGACGATGGCTCCGTTCTGGACTGCCGTCATCTCTGCCCACCCGGGACGCTCGCTCAGACTCTCGGGCGTGACCCCGAAGTCGACGTCGGCCAGATAAATGAGGTCAGGGTCCTGACTCACGATGTACTCAGAGGAGAGTTGGGGGAAACCGCTCCCGTCGGTGTCGGCCTCGTCGGCGATGTTGGTGAGACCGAGCAGCGAGTAGATCTGGCCGAGGAAGCTGTTCGATGATGCCGAGAAGAACGTGGCATCGACCTCGTGATAGAACGTCACACCCGCCGGGATGGTGGTCGTCGCCACGATCTCGTCGATGTCGGCCTGCATCTGCGCCACGACCTCCGCCGCCTCACCTATGTGTCCCGTGGCCGCGCCAAGCACCTCCAGCTGGCTGTAGGAGTCGTCGAGGCTGAGCGCCGTCGGCAGGAGGAGCGTTGGAACGCCAACCGCCTCCAGACCGGCGACCAGCTCACCCGGGTCGAACGAGATGACCACCAGGTCAGGCTCATACCCGACGATCGCCTCGATATTCGGAGTGAAACCGGAGAGATCGGTGATGGGTGCCTCGGCCGGATAGGTGGAGAACTCATCGACGGCAACTACTTGTTCGCCGGCGCCGATGGCGAACAGCATCTCCGTCCCGGTAGAAGAGAGCGACACGATCCTTTCGGGCATGGCCTCGATGGTGACCGCGCCATTGGCGTCGGTCACCTCAACGGGAAAAGCCACGGTCGTGGTGGTGTCAGGTGCCGTTGTGGTAGTCGGGTCAGGCGCTGCCGTCGTGGTGGTTTCGGCTGCCGCGTCGGCGGTCGTGCTGGTGCTCTCCGCCGTCGCTCCGCAAGCGACAAGGGCCAGCAGGGTGAGGATCAGGGTGATCCTTCTCATATGAAACATCCTCCGTTATCGGAGGATGAAGAGGCCGGTGGCTTCCCTGAGCCCACGCTTCCGTCTTCATCCGAGACTTTCGTCGTGGCCCTGGAGAACAGGCGACCTGGCTCGTCCCCCTGCAATGTCTTGATCGCGGGGGCTTCACAGTTGCGGGACAGCACCGGGGTCTAACCGGCTTCGCTGCCTCCGGGGCACCCACCACAAGGCGGTGGGCCCGGCCAGCATAGCCGGGCCCACCGGGAGGAGGTCTTGGTCAGCCGACGTCGGCTGGGCGCTCCCCGAGCGTCACCGGGATCGTGACCTCTTCGCCATCACGGACGACCACGAGATCCACAGTGTCGCCGGGCTGGTGGGTGACGACCTGTGCGGCGAGGTCGCCTCCACCTTGCACCGGAGCCCCATCGATGGAGATGACGATGTCATCGACCTGGAGCCCTGCCTCGTCGGCAGCGCTGTCCTCCGTGACCTCTGCGATGAGAGCACCGGCTCGCCCGGACTCGATCTCACCCAACGAGACGCCGAGATACGCACTCTCGATTTCCTCACCAGCGACCACGCGCTCGGCGATGTCATGGGCCACGTCGATCGGGACCGCGAAGCCCACCCCGTCATTGGCACCGGAGAGGCTGAAGATGGAGACATTGATGCCGATCACCCGGCCCTCGCGATCGACCAGTGGGCCACCTGAGTTGCCCGGATTGATCGCGGCATCTGTCTGAAGCACCGCTCTGGCCGAATTGTCGCCTTGAGGAATGGCCTGGTCGACTGCGGAGATGATGCCGGAGGTAACGGTGCCCTGGAGACCCCATGGGCTGCCGACGGCAATCGCCATCTGCCCGACCTGGGGCTGATCATCGAGCGCGAGCTCGGCGGCGGGGAGATCGGCGCGGTCCACTTGGACCACGGCGACATCGGCACCGGTGGTGCCACCGACGACGGCTCCCTCGACCTGCTCACCGTCGGCAAAGCGAACTGTGACGGTGTCGGCGCCCTCGACGACATGCGCCGCCGTGAGGATCAATCCGCTCGAGTCGTAGATGACGCCGGACCCAACGCCGCCGCCGCCCGTCTGGATCTGCACCACTGAGGGGAGGATGACTGCGGCAGCATCGGCAACCGGCTCCTCGCCTGGGACCAGCTCGTCGCCCGAGGCGGCCGGCTGCTCTCCCTCGTCAGATCCGGGCTGGGCCGTGCCTTCTGCCGCTACCTCGTCATCGGAGTCGATCGTGGTGATGAGATAGGTGGCTGCAGAAGAGCCCACGACCAGCAACAACGCCAGGAAGGCGACCAGCCATGGCGAGACGCGCCCAGGTTGCGAGGTCTTCGCCGGCTGGGCGGGAATTGTCGGCGGTGTCTGCGCCGCCTGGGCGGTACTGGTGGGTGGGGTGGCTGGTGCCGGCTGCGGCGACTCCAGGGTGTCCGCGGTCACCGGTGCCTCCGTGGCAAGGCTGCCCAGTGGAGCCGGGCTCTCTGTGCTCACCGGGCTCTCCTCGCTCGCGACTGGGCCTGAACGCCCGGTCATTTCCTCATTGGTCATCGCTAAAACCTCCTGGCAGACCCCAAACGTATGAGGCCGAAGATCAATCGTTCGTAAAGGGAGTGAAATCAGGCGGCGGTCCCTCGGCTCCGGTCGTCGGGAGCCAGATGGTCATCGTGGTGCCCATTCCGTCGAGACCGATCGAGGAGACCAGGGCGCCCTCATGGCCCTGAGCGATCTGCTCCACGATCGAGAGGCCAAACCCGATGCGGCCGCCCTCAGGCTCCTCGGGAAGCCCAGGGCCCTGATCAGCGACGGCCATCCACGCCCAATCTCCGCTGACGCCGGCCCCGATCCGGATCCGCGAACCCGGTCCCGAGACGCTTATGGCATTGTCGAGGAGGTTGGTGAAAGCGCGATCGATGGCGACGGCGACGCCTTCGATGAAGGCGGGAGATGCCTGGCTCTCGAGCACGATTCCTCGCTCGGCCAACGTCTTGCCCAACTCGGCCGTCTTGGCCTCGACCAGGTCTGCCAGGTTCAGAGCAACTGCCTGCGCCTTGCCAGCCTGTAGACGTGCGGTGGCGAGAAGCCCATCGATCATCTCCGACATCTTCTCTGCATTGCGCCGCACGATGCCGCCCACCTCGCGCCAGTCCGACACCGTGGCCTTCTCGTCATCCTCGACCACCTCGACATTGGACCGAATGACGGCCAGAGGCGTCCTCAGATCGTGGCTGGTGTCGGCCAGGAACCGTCGCTGGCTGGAGAAAGCCCGGTCGAGCCGCTCCAGCATCCCATCGAACGTGGCGGCGAGCTGGGTGATCTCGTCGTCGGGACCGGTGAGACCGATACGACGACTCAGGTCGGACGCCTGGATCTCGCGGGCGACAGCGGTGATTTCCTTGACCGGTCTCAGGACCCGCCCCGACATCACCCACCCGACCACGATGCTCAAGAGGAAGAGTGCGACCAGAGCGAGGATCGTGGCCTTCGCCACCTCATTGAGGACGATCTCGCTGTAGACCGATTCGATCATCCTGACCTCACGTGCGGCGAGGCTGGGGATCACACCGATCTGGACACCGTCCTGAATGACCGGTCGGCCCGACCACACGTATTGGGTCATGGTCTGGGCGCGGAGCCAGTTCCTCAGGGCCATGTAGACGAGGCCGAGGAGCGCGCCCCCGAGCCCGAAGACGATGGCCGAGTACTGAACCGAGAGGCGGAACCGGATCGAGTTCCTGGCCTGCATCACTCCCCCAGCCTGTAGCCGCGGCCGGGCACGGTGGCGATCAGGGGCGGATCGCCGAGCTTCTTGCGAAGGTTGCTCACTGTGACTCTGACGACGTTGGTCATGGGATCGGCCATCTCATCCCAGACGTGCTCGAGTAGGTGTTCCTGGCTGAGGACGTGGCCGGCGTGTGACATGAAGTAGTGGAGCAGGGAGAACTCCTTCGCGGTGAGGTCGAGCGGCTCGCCGTCCCGGCTCGCCTGGAACCGAGCCGGATCCAGTCGCAGCGGGCCCACGTCGAGGACCGGGTCGTTGCCTTCGTCCCTGCGGAGCAGGGCGCGAACTCGGGCCGACAACTCGGCGAAGGCAAAGGGCTTGACCAAATAGTCATCGGCGCCGGAATCGAGGCCGGTCACCCGGTCTTCGACACCATCGCGTGCCGTGAGCATCAAGATCCGCGGACGCTCCCCTTCGAGGGTGGGAAGCTCGCCACTCACCAGCCGACGGCACAGATCGATGCCGGAGCCATCTGGGAGGCTCCAGTCCAGACACACCAGGTCATAGCTGGCGGTGCGGAGCTTGATGTCGGCATCGCCCACGGTGAGGGCAGTATCCACGGCATGACCATCACGACGGAGGCCAGCGCGCTACGGCATTGGCCAGATCAGGCTCATCTTCGACGACTAACAGACGCACTTCTCTCCAAGCTAAGGGGCCGCGGGTAACGAACTGATAAACCAGAGGTCACCGATGATCCATACAAGTATGGGTCCAGCGACCCAACTGATAGTGAAACGTATTGACGATGATGTGAGTCGGATACTTTGCAAATGGTTGTTACTTTCATAACCCAAGATCAAGACGGATTCCACACCTTCACCGGCCACGTGGTCTCACGCGGGCCATCGACGATCGTGTTGATGCTGACCGAGCCCTTCAGCATGGCGGGCCGATCGGTTCAGTTCCCCAAGACCGCGGTCGTCGAGGAAAAGGTCATCTCCGCCTGAGACGCACCATGGCGCCCGGGGCTTCGCTTCCCTACGGTCTGCCACCATGTTCCTAGACGCCTCCACCTGGCAAGCCCTGGCCATCGCCGGCGCGGTTGGTGGCGTGGCGGGTCTGATCGCCGGATTCATCGCCAGCGCCGACAACCTCATCGGTGCGATTCTCATCGGGATAATCGGTGGGATCGCTGGGTCGGCCATCATGAGGATCGCCGGCGCCCCCGCCGTCTTCGCCTCGGTCGGAGATGGGTTCTCCCTGGTCTGGGCCGCCGTCGGTGGCCTCCTCCTCGGCTACGTCGTCGGACGATCCAACTAGAGGGCGGCCCGTCAGGGCGTGTCCCCATCCGCGGGCGTTATCTCGACCTGACCGACCCTCCGACCATCGGTGCTGCGGACCCGCAGTCTCCAACCCAGGTCCTCGATGACGTCGCCGCGCCGGGGCAGCCGCCCCAATCGGTCCATGACCAGGCCACCGATGGTCTCGTAGTCGCCCGTCGGAAGCCTCACCCCGTAGCGCAAAAGCTCGTCGGGGCGCACAGACCCCGCGGCGACGATGCGCCCCGTCGGCTCCACGGACACGAGCTGCTGGGTTCGATCGTGCTCATCGGAGATCTCGCCGACGAGCTCTTCGGCGATGTCCTCCATCGTGATGATCCCTGCCGTGCTGCCGTGCTCGTCGACCACGACGGCCAGATGAGTGCGCGCCTGCCGCATCTCGTCAAGCACCGACTGAAGCGGCGCGGTCTCCGGGACCACCAGCGGCTCTCTCAGAAGCGAGGCCGGCAGGGGCTCATCCCGGTCGATCTCTTCGGACATCAGATCCTTGACGTGCACCAGACCGACGATGTCATCGAGGTCACCGGCATAGAGCGGAATACGGGAGTGCCCCGTCGCCCGCATCAGCTCCTGGATATCGAGGACCGGAGCAGCGGCGAGGACGGCCACGATGTCAGGTCTCGGGACCATCACCTCGGATGCGTCGAGATCGCCGAAGATGATGGCGCCTGTCAGCAGACGGTGGGCAAAGTCCTCGATGACCCCCTCCTTGCGTCCGGTGCCGATTATCACGGCGAGGTCCTCAGCCGAGTGACCCACCTCCAGAGCGTCTATCGCAGGGACCCGGAAGCGACGGAGCACCCAGTTGGCGCTGCCATTGAGAAACGCAATCAGGGGCTTGAACAAGAGGATGAAGCCTCGGAAGGGAAGTGCCAGGGCCACGGCTACTCGCTCCGGGGCAGAGATCGCGATGTTCTTGGGCGCCATCTCACCCACGACCATGTGGAGGAAGACCACGATGAGGAGCGCGATCACGAGTGAGATGCCGTGAATCACGTTCTCGGACACGGGGAGGAAGCCAAGACCCAGCTCGAAGATGGAGGCTACGGCCGGCTCGGCCACGGCGCCCAGCACCAGAGATGCCATCGTGATGCCCAGTTGCGCTGCAGCAAGACTGAGCGTGAGGTTCTTGTTCAAGCCCACCGCCACCTGGGCGGACCGGCGGGGCACCTGCTCGAGCACATTCCGACGGGCCGTGATGTAGGCGAATTCGGCGGCGACGAAGAACCCGTTGGCGAGGAGGAGCAGGACCAGCCAGAGGAGCGCGGGCCAGTTCATGTGCTTTCACCTTGCCGGGCGGAGTCCCTGGTGACCCGCACCTGGTCGACCCGATGGCCGTCCATAGAAAGCACCTCGAAGGCGGTTGCGTCGGCCCGGATCACCTCCCCAACGTGAGGAAATCGCCCCAACGAGGCGACCAGGAAACCACCTAGCGTCTCGTATCGACCCTCGGGCCACTCGAACCCGATCAGCTCCTCGACCTCGTGACGATGCAAGAGTCCCGATAGGACCTCGATCTCCTCCTTGTCTGCATCGGGCGTCTCCTCGGCGTCGTACTCGTCCGCGATCTCCCCGAAGATCTCCTCGAGGAGGTCTTCGATGGTGACGATCCCGGCCGTGCCGCCGTATTCGTCGACCACCACCGCCATCCCCCGCCCGGTGGTTTGCAGCTGGGTGAGCAGGTATTCCAGCGTGCTCGACTCAGGGACCTGGAGAGCAGTCTTTGCAATCTCCCCGACCGGTGTGAGCGGTATCCGGGACTCGGACACATTGAAACTGTCCTTGACGTGGACGACGCCGACGATGTCGTCGAGATCCTCTTCGAAGATCGGGAATCTGGAATGCCCGGTCGCCGCCGAGGTCCGGCGCAACTCCCCGATCGAGTCATGACGGCTCAAACCCACAACTGACACCCTGGGGACCATCGCATCGGCCGCGACCTTCTCGGTGAAGGTGATGGCTCGGGTTAGCAATGCGAGCTCGTCGTCGTCGAGACGACCTTCCTCACCAGACGAGCGGATCATCAATTCGAGCTCTTCCATCGATCGGACGGCGGCCAGCTCCTCCCTTGGCTCGATCCCGAGCTTGCGAACGGTCCAGTTGGCCGATTCGTTGAGGAAGACGATGAGTCGGCGAAGCACCCGATTGACCATTTGCAGTGGGATGGCGAACCACACGGCGGAGAAATAGGGCCGGGCGATGGCCAGGTTCTTGGGCACGAGCTCGCCGAAGACCATCGCCGCGCCGGTCGCCAGGATGAAAGCGATCACCAGCGATACCGCCGGGACGGACCTATCCGACAAGAACGGAATCGCGTCGATCGCGGGCTCGATCAGCGTCGCCACGGTCGGCTCGGCGATGGCGCCGAGGATCAGCGATGTGACCGTGATGCCCAGTTGGGCCCCGGAGAGCTCGAACGAGAGGTTGCGCAACGAGGCGAGGATCCGCCGCGCCGACCGATCACCTTCCTGGGCTCTGCGCTCCACGTTGCTTCGATCAACGGCGACGATGGAGAACTCAGCCGCCACGAAGAACCCGGTGAGCAGGATGAGCAGTACGACCGCGCCCAACCCGAGGTAGTTACTGATGGAGAGACTCCGGGTTCACGGTTGGCACAAGGATAAGTCTGACGGGGCGACAGCATGGTTTGTCCCCGCGACAGGGGTGGTAGGTGACTGAGGACGCCATGCCGAAATACCTCGTCAACGAGCCTGCCGTGGCCAGGGCCGAAGAGATGATCGCGGCCCGCCAATACGTGGTTCGCAGCGAGTGGTCCGAGGTGCAGCCCGACACCAACGCCGAAAACGAATATCTGGAGCGGAACGGCTGGGAGCCCTACTCCCTATGGCATCTGGGGCTCACCGACGGAGCCCAGGACGAGACCAAGGCCCGATATGCCTTCGTGTTCGGCGACTTGCGGAGAGTTCATCGCAGCGGGCTGATGGCGTGTCGATTCCGGGCGACACAGTGGGATCACAAGGAGATCGAGCTGGCCGCCCACGACTTGATCCAGAAGCTCGACGCCCGACGCGCCAAGTCGTAGAACGTATGACGTAAAACGGGTTAAGACGACGCCGTCGTCTTAACCAACCGCTCCCGCCTCCACCATGTTGAGCTCGATGAGGCGGTTCATCTCGACCGCGTACTCCATCGGAAGCTCCTTGACGATCGGCTCGATGAACCCGGCCACGATCATCGACGTCGCTTGGTCCTCGGTGAGACCTCGGGACATCAGATAGAAGAGCTGTTCTTCGCCCACCTTGGACACGGTGGCCTCGTGACCGATCTCTGCGTCGTTCTCCTCGATCTCCATGTACGGGTAGGTGTCCGACCGGCTCTCTTCGTCGAGGATCAGGGCGTCGCAGCGCACAAACGACTTGGCGTTCTCGGCGCCGGGCTCGACACGAACCAGACCCCGGTAGCCGGCTCGACCTCCGCCCTTGGCTATGGACTTGGAGACGATGGTGGAAGTGGTGTCAGGAGCGACGTGGATGATCTTCGCACCGGCATCCTGGTGCTGGCCCTCACCGGCGAAGGCTATGGAGAGCACCTCGCCGTGGGCACCCGGTTCCATCAACCATACGGCCGGGTATTTCATCGTGAGGCGACTGCCCAGGTTCCCGTCAACCCATTCCATGGTGGCGTTGCGGTAGGCGGCGGCCCGCTTGGTCACCAGGTTGAAAACGTTGTTCGACCAGTTCTGGATCGTGGTGTAACGACAGCGCCCTCCCTCTTTGACCACGATCTCGACCACGGCGGCGTGGAGCGAGTCGGTGGTGTAGACCGGAGCGGAACACCCCTCGACGTAGTGAACGTAGGCGCCTTCGTCGACGATGATCAAGGTCCGCTCGAACTGGCCCATGTTCTCCGAGTTGATCCGGAAATAGGCCTGCAGCGGCTGGTCGACATGAACACCCGGCGGGACGTATATGAAGCTGCCCCCCGACCACACAGCCGAGTTGAGGGCGGCAAACTTGTTGTCGTTGGGCGGGATGATCGTGCCGAAGTACTCCTTGACGATGTCGGGGTACTCCCGGAGCGCGGTGTCCATGTCGGTGAAGAGGACACCCAGTTTCTCCAGATCCTCCCGATTGCGGTGGTACACCACCTCGGACTCATACTGAGCTGTCACCCCGGCCAGATACTTGCGCTCGGCCTGGGGGATGCCCAGTTTCTCATAGGTCGCCTTGATGGACTCAGGGACCATGTCCCAGTCCTTCTGCTGTTCCCCGGCCGGCTTGACGTAGTAGTAGATGTCGTCGAAGTCGATGGTGTTGAGCGCGCCACCGCCGCCCCATTGGGGGATGGGCTTGCGCAGGAAGCGCTGATACGCCTTGAGCCGGAACTCGAGCATCCACTCGGGCTCTTTCTTCATGGCCGACATATCACGAATGACGTCTTCGTCGAGCCCCTTGCGGGGGGCGAAGGCGTATTCGATGTCGTCCTTCCAGCCGAGCTGGTAGGCGCCGAGATCTAGGTCAACGGTGGCCACGGTCTGATCACCTCGATCATTTGCTTCGTTCTGGCCTCTTGTTTGAACGAGAGAGCGGGGTCTCGCATTTCACAGACCCACAATTTCCACTATCCCGATAGTGGGATTGTACCGGATGGGTGTGACTGTCGACACCAGCGGGCAGCCACGCGCTGGTCTTGCCAACTGGTGGACGTCATGAACGCGTGACGCCGGGACATTAAGTTCGGCGCATGCCGGTGATCGTGGTCGGAGGCGACACCCCACAGGGTCGTGCGGTGATCGAAGGCTTGATGGAGCCGGGACGAGAGATTCGTGCTTTCGTGTCGGATGCCGATGTCGCCGCCGAGTTGAAGGGGCTCGGGGTCAAGGTCGCACTCGGCGACGTCTCCGACGACAGCCATGTCCAGGGCTGTTGCACCAACTGCTTCACCGCAGTGTTGATCACCGAGGCGGCCCGAGACGGGCGGGAGCGTGCCTTTGCCTCATCAGAGGCCCAGGTCCTCCGCGGCTGGGCCGAAGCGGTCTCTGCTGCCGGTGTCACCAGGGTGATCTGGGTTCACGACGGGGAGACGCCGCCGGTGAGGGCCAAGGAGATGCGAACCGTCTCTCCCGGCCATCCCCGGCTCGTCGGCGAAGTGGTTGCCCTCGACGACGCCCGTGTCCTCCCCCAGTGAGCATCTGGCGTGGTCAGGACAGCTTGGTGTCCCCGTACCGCATCGTGCGCTCGTGCCGCCACGGACGCGCAGGTGCTCGGCCCGTGCGAACGCCTCTTTGAGGATCGGATAGGGATCTACCTCGCTGCCTTCGTAGACGATTTCGAAATGGGTGTGTGACCCGGTCCACTCGGCATTTCCCGAATCCCCCACATAGGCGATGTGCTGACCCGCCTCCACATGGCTGCCGACCTCGAGCCCGGGAACCAAAGTCAGCGACCAGTCCGCCTGCCCGTTGTCGGTGCCCGGCTCATCGTTGTTGAGATGCATGTAGCGGGTCGACCAACCGTCTCGGTGTTGGATCTCGATGTACCTGCCGGCGAGGCTTGAGGTGTCGACCACGGTGACGATCCCCTCCGCGGCCGCGTAGACATGGGTCAGCTTCGGGGCCATCAGATCGTTGCCCTGGTGGCTCCGGCCACCAGACCGGGAAGCACCGAAGGTGGAGGAGAAGACGGTTGCCTGCGTGTCCTGGGGGAAGTCGACCGCGAACGGTGGCTCCGTCGCAGCTTGCGCGGGCAGCATGGGAATCAGGGTGCCGACGGCGAGCAGCGCCGACACCGTCATGGCCCGGAAGGGTGAAGCCTTGCCTCGGGGCGTCATTGAATCTCCTAGAAGGTTGGGAAAACAAAACGAGGGACTTTCCTGGGTCCCTCGCAGCCGTGGAACCCTATGACCCCCCGTTTTGCTATACCAACTCCGCGCCGAGCGTGACGAGTGCGCGCTCTGCGCGCGCAGAGGCTCAGCAGGAGTGGCTCAGGAACCCGGGACCGAGGGTCGGGCCCGAACGGTGAAGCGGAGACGAGACACCTGCTCGTCGTCGACCGAGATCACGAAGGAGTAGGAGCCCTCGCGGGCAAAGAGGAGGTTGTTGAACGTGAAGGACCGGACCACACCGAAGTCGGTCGCTGCCGGCGATTGAGTGTGGATCGGCATCTTCACCTGATGAGAGACCGGCTTCGCCAGCACCGGCGCCCCATCGGCATCCTGGAGCTCCACGGCGAGAGATAGCACGTCGGCTCTCCACGAAGTCGGGATGCGGAGGCGGAGCCCGATCGCCATGCTCGGGTGCCGGGCCGGGAACGACCTGACCCAAAGTGTGTCCCAGCCCCCACCGAGGACGAACAGCTTCCCGCGCACCGCTTGAACCGCGTCGGCCAGCAATGCGACATCGATGGTGGGCCCGATCGAATCGGGAGCGCGGTCCATGAGGACGAGAACTCTATTGCCGGCCGACTTTGCCCTCGGCCCACTTTGACCTTCGACCGGCTCACGCTCCTCGCACGAGGCCAGCCTCGGGCAAACAGACGCCGGTCGGCCGGGGCTTCCGCCGCGTCGCTGGGTTCAGCCGGGCTTTCCTGGTTCCGGTCGGCCCGCCCTCTCCCCTATGGTTTCGGACAGGAGGTCTCATGTCCCCAAGTCAGCAGCCGGCGCCCGCCACCGGGAAACTCGGGATCCTCACCCCCGGGATGGGCGCCGTCTCCACCACATTCGTGGCCGGTGTTCTCGCCGCACGCAAGGGATTCGCCCACCCCTTTGGATCACTCACACAGATGTCACACATCCGTCTCGGAAAGAGAACAGATGAGCGCAACCCGCTGATCAAGGATTTCGTGCCACTGGCCGGGTTGGACGATCTGGAATTCGGGGGATGGGATCCCTACTCCGACGACGCCTACACCTCGGCCATGAAGGCCGGGGTCCTCGACCCCAGGGACATCGAGGGGATCGGCGACGAGCTGAGATCGGTCAAGCCCTATCCGGCGGTGTTCTCCAGTCGTTGGGTGAGGAACCTCGATGAGGTGGACCAGGTCAAGGAGGCGGCGACGCACATGGACCTGGCAGAGGCCCTCATGGAGGACATCGACCGCTTCCGAGGCGAGAAGGCAGTCGACCGCCTGGTCATGGTCTGGTGCGGATCGACCGAGGCATACGAGGAGCCGTCGGAAGTCCACTCCGACCTGCAGACCTTCGAAAAGGGCCTGAAGGACAATGACCCCGCCATCACCCCTTCCCAGATCTACGCATACGCCGCCCTGAAGATGAAAGTTCCCTTCGCCAACGGGGCCCCGAACCTGACAGTGGACATACCGGCCATGGTCGAGCTTGCCGCCCTGGAGGGAGTGCCGATTTGCGGCAAGGACTTCAAGACCGGCCAGACCCTGATGAAGACGATGGTCGCACCCGGGCTCAAGGCCCGGATGCTCGGGGTGAAAGGGTGGTTCTCCACCAACATTCTCGGCAACCGGGATGGCGAAGTCCTCGACGACCCCGACAGCTTCCGATCCAAGGAGGTCTCCAAGCTCGGGGTGCTCGAACAGATCCTCCAGCCCGAGGTGTATCCCGAGCTCTACGGCGACCTGTATCACAAGGTGAGGATCAACTATTACCCGCCCAAGGGAGACGACAAGGAAGGGTGGGACAACATCGACATCTTCGGGTGGCTGGGGTACCCGATGCAGATCAAGATCGATTTTCTGTGCAAAGACTCGATCCTGGCCGCTCCGATCGTGCTCGATCTGGCCCTGTTCATGGACCTGGCCGCCCGCACCGGTCGAACCGGGGTCCAGGAATGGCTCTCCTTCTATTTCAAGAGCCCTCAAGCGGCCCCCGGCCTTTACGCCGAAAACGACCTGTTCATCCAGTTGACCAAGCTGAAGAACAATCTGAGGCACATGATGGGCGAAGAGTTGATCACCCATCTCGGCACCGAGTACTACGACGAGGTGTGATCGGCGAGGGGATCACCGTTGGCTCGTGGTCGATCCCCGAGTCGGAGATCGAGGAGCGATTCGATACGTCAGGCGGCCCGGGTGGTCAGCACGCCAATCGAAACGAGACCGCGGTCACCCTCCGGCTCGACATCGCCGCCACGACATTGCCGGATGAGATCAAGGAGCGGCTTTTCCGGCGTCTCGGGCCCACAGTCGAGGTCATCGCATCCGACACCCGATCGCAGTGGCGAAACCGCGAGATCGCCCGCCAGCGACTGACGGATCGGCTCGAACAAGGCCTCATCGAGCCCAAGCCAAGGAAAAAGACAAAGCCAACCCGACAGTCGAGAGAACGAAGGCTGGCCGAGAAGAAGGCACGGAGCGAGGTCAAGAAGAGCCGGCGCTCTCCCGACCGCGAATGAAAACCCGAATCAGCCCGGAATGTCCGGCTGCGAACCCATGTTCGACAGATTGTGCAGAACCAACGAGACCGCATGAATCGCTACGGCGCCACCCTTGTGGACGAGTCGGGCCGTCTCAGCAGTGATTCCCTAACCCAGTATCTGGCCGGGATCGGCGGACGTCCGCTGCTCACCGCCGAGGACGAGGTTCGCCTCGCCCAGGCGATCGAGGCCGCGACCGAGGCGGCTCTGGCCCTGGACGAGGGTGTGGCCGACCGGGCCGAGCGAGCCCGGCTGGAGCGGGTCTGTCGCGAAGGAGTCCGGGCCCGACAGCATTTCATCGAGGCCAACCTCCGCCTGGTGGTGTCGAACGCGCGTCTCTACTCCGGATCGAACGTCGAGATGCTCGACCTGATTCAGGAAGGCAACCTCGGTCTGATCCGGGCGGTCGAGAAGTTCGACTGGCGCAAGGGCTTCAAGTTCTCCACCTATGCAACCTGGTGGATTCGCCAGGCGCTCCAGCGCGCCCGCGCCGACCAGAGCGACACCATCAGGATCCCGTCCGCGCTGTTCGACATCCTCCCGGTCGTCCGCGGCGCCGGCGAGGAGCTGCGCACCACGCTGGGACGCGCCCCCACGTCGGATGAGATCGCTGAAGTGACCGGCATCGCCGTAACCGAAGTGGAGAAGGCCCTATCCGTGGCGACCACGGTCGCGCTCGAGACCCCCATCGGTGAAGATGGGGCGCTGCTCGGCGACTTCATCACCGACAGCGAGGCCACCGATCCTTCGGCCGAAGTGGAGTTGCGGATCGTGGAGGAAGCTCTCCGAGCCAGTCTGGCCCATCTCCCCGACCTCCATCGCCAGGTCCTCGAGCTCAGGTTCGGTTTCGCCGACGGCGCGCCGGCCGCCTTCTCGACCATCTCCAACATGACCGGGGTGCCGGAGACCGATGCCCGCGACCTCGTCGCCGAAGCCCTGGCATTGCTCGCCGAGGACCTCCAGGCGGTCGAGGACATGCGCGCCGCCTGACCCCCGGACCTCCGGCTGCATACCTAAGGTCGCGCCATGGCCAGCATGAGCCCGGACACGTGGGAGTTCATCAACAAATACTCATTAGAGGTGTTCGGTGAGCAAGACGTGCACCTGGCCGGGTTGATGGAGGAGGCCGTCGCCGCCGGGATGCCGGCCATCGCAGTCGGGCCCGATGTAGGGAGATTGCTGATGATGCTCACCTCGATGACCCGGCGCCGGCTCGCCATCGAAGTCGGCACCCTGGCGGGGTACTCGGGGATCTGGATCGCCCGCGGGCTCCAACCCGAGGGGCGGCTGATCACGATCGAGTACGAGCCGCGCCATGCCGAGTTCGCCCAGGTCCAATTCGAGCGGGCCGGTCTGGCCGATCGGGTCGACCTGCGTCGTGGCGCCGGGTTGGAGGTCCTATCCGAGTTGAGCCAGGAACTCGAGCCGGGAAGTGTGGATGTGTTGTTCCTCGATGCCGTCAAGTCCGAGTATGTGGGCTATTTCGACACCGCTCGGGCGCTCCTGGCGGTAGGGGGCCTGGTCATCGCCGACAATGTCTATGGCTTCGGGGCCGGGTGGATCGACGACGGGCACGGCACCGACGACTTCAACCGTTTGATCGCGGCCGACCCAGACTTCGAGGCTGTCGCATTCCCGTTCCGCGAAGGTGTCCTGGTCGGACGCCGAATCAGCTGAAGCGCCGCGCCGCCGCGGCCCGGTCCGGTTTTCCCATCGGGGTCATCGGAAGATCGGTCACCTGCAGCCAACGCTTCGGGACCATGAATCCGGGCACGCTGGCCCTGACATACGACTCGATCGATGCCGGGCTCGCCTCTCCCACATAGATACAGGCCGCCTCCATCCCCCATTCGGGGCTCGGCAGGCCGACGACGAGGGCGCTTTCCACCCCCGGCGCGCCGACGACGAGGGTCTCGATGGTCGCCGGGTCGATGTTCTCGCCGCCGCTGACGATCACGGAATCGGCGCGCCCGGTCACTCGAAGGGCACCATCGTTGGCGAGTTGGCCCAGGTCCTCGGTCACCAGCCATTCACCGCGGCCCCGATCGGGCTGTCCGACGTATCCCGGGCTCACCATCGGGCCCCTGACTGCAATCCGACCGTCCGGCTCGATCCGAAGTTGGACTCCGGGCAGCGGATGAGCTTTGTTCTCTAGAGGCGCCCCCGGTCGGAGCGTCGCCACCTGCCCCGCGGTTTCGGTGAGCCCATACGTTGGGAGGACGGGAAGGCCGGCCATGCGGGCTCGATCGAGAAGATCATCCGGGATGGGCCCGCCCCCGAGCAACACCGTGGCAAGCCCTTCGTACCGGCCCGGATCTGCGTCGAGCACCCGGGTCAGCATGGTCGGCACCATCGAGGCGACCGTCACTCCATCGCGCAAATGGTGGGCATAGGTCCCGGGGTCGAATCCGGAGAGCATCCGCACCGACCCGCCGGCGAAGGCCGACCTGAGGATGATCGAGAGCCCAGCGACGTGATGGAGAGGCAGGGCCAGAAGCCAGATGTCTTCCCGCCCGTGGCCCAGGTGCCTCATCGAGGCATCTGCTGCCGCCTCCCAGTTCCCCTTGGTGAGACGGACTCCCTTTGGCCTCCCCGAGCTACCTGATGTGAAGATCACTGAAGCGGCGCCGGCAGGATCGGTGGGGAAGACATCGGACTCGTCCTCGCCGACGATGACCGCTGAGCCATTGGACATCACGGCAAGCAGATCGATCACCGAGAGCACATCGAGACGTGGCCGCAGGACCTCGGTGCCATCGACCGTGCGGGCCTCGACCGCATCGACGATCTCCCCGTAACTCCATCGCCTTCCACGGACCTCGATGAACGTCCGGCCCGGATCGTGACGTTTCAGCCAGTCGAGCATGGGCCAGAGATCTTCACATGTGGATTCTGCCTCTTATCCTCCGTGGGTGGTTTCCGCACTGTTCGACGAATCGGCCTGGGACGAGGTGCCGGGGTTCGACTTCAGCGACGTCACCTATCACAAGGCCATCGGGCACGGCGTGGTGCGGATCGCCATCGACCGCCCCGAAGTGCGCAATGCCTTCCGCCCCCAAACCGTCGACGAGCTCTTCGCCGCCCTCGACCATGCCCGGCAGACATCCCACGTAGGTTGCGTTCTCCTCACCGGGAATGGTCCGTCACCCAAGGATGGAGGCTGGGCATTCTCCTCTGGCGGCGATCAGCGCATCAGAGGGCGAGACGGATACAAGTACGCGAGCAGCGAGAATCCCCAAATCGTCGACCCTGGTCGGGTCGGCCGCCTCCATATTCTCGAGGTGCAGCGTCTGATCCGGTTCATGCCCAAGGTGGTGATTGCCGTGGTGCCGGGGTGGGCCGTCGGAGGAGGGCACTCGCTCCATGTCGTTTGCGACCTGACCCTCGCCTCCGAAGAGCACGCCATCTTCAAGCAGACCGATGCCGACGTCGCGTCGTACGACGCCGGTTATGGCTCGGCCTACCTCGCCCGGCAAATCGGCCAGAAGCGAGCCCGAGAGATCTTCTTCCTCGGCCGCGAGTACTCGGCGGACGAGGCGCATCAGATGGGGATGGTGAACGCGGTGATCCCGCACGCCGAGTTGGAGAATGTGGCCTTGGAGTGGGCCGTGGAGATCACTTCGAAGAGCCCGACCTCCCAGAGGATGCTCAAATTCGCCTTCAATCTGATCGACGACGGGCTCGTGGGCCAGCAGATATTCGCAGGTGAGGCCACCCGTCTCGGCTACATGACCGACGAGGCCAAAGAGGGCCGTGACGCCTTCCTGGAGAAACGGAAGCCCGATTTCGGCCAGTACCCCTGGCACTTCTGATTCAGGTGACCACAGTCCAGGCCTGGCGGACGGCGGCCCGGGTCCACACCCTCCCCGCGGCGGTAGTGCCCGTAGCGGTCGGCTCGGCTCTGGCGGAAGCGGACGGAGTGTTCCGCTGGGACGTCTTTCTCTGCACTCTGTTGGCGGCGGTGGCCATTCAGGTAGCCGCCAATTTCGCCAACGACGTCTCGGATGCCGAGAAGGGCGCCGACACGTCGGACCGCCTGGGACCGCCACGGATGGTCGCACTGGGCCAGATCGCGCCGCGGCAGATGTGGATCGGCGTGGGTATCGCCCTGGCTGTGGCGGCCGCAGCCGGCATCGCCCTCACCGTGATCGCCGGGCCCATCATCCTCGTCATCGGCGTCGTTTCGATCATCGCGATGCTGGGGTATGTCGGCGGGCCGGTTCCTTATGGGTATCGAGGTCTGGGTGAGATCTTCGTCTTTCTCTTCTTCGGAGTAGTGGCCACCGTCGGGAGCCGGTACGTCTACGACATGACCGCTCCTCTCCCGGCGTGGTTGCTTTCGATTCCGATCGGTTTGTTGGCGGCTGCGATCCTCATCGTCAACAACTACCGGGATATCGAGACCGACCGCGCCGCTGGCAAGCGGACGCTGGCAGTGATGATGGGTCCCGAGAGAACCCGCACCCTGTTCGTCGTCGTGGTCTACGGGGCCTTTCTCCTGATCGCCCTCTTTGCAATGGTCGGTTGGACTCCGTTTCCCACCATCTTCGCCGCGTTCATCGTCCCCTATGCGCTCGGCCCGGTTCGCATCATCTATCGGAAGAGCGACGGCCCAGCTCTGGTCCGAGCTTTGAAGATGACTGCTCGCCTTCATCTCTGGACCGGGTTGGTCCTTGCCGCCGGTGTCCTGATTTGATCGGAACCGCTAACGGACTGCGTAGCGTCTCAAGCATCATGAAAAGAGCACTCGCCCTCGTCGCCATCCTTGCCCTCGTTCTGACCGCCTGCGCCAACCCTGACGAAGAAGGTGCTTCCGACCCCACCGCCAATTCCTGGGTGCTTCAGGCCGGAACTCTCGACGGGGCTGACATACCTCTGGTCGCCGATCACCCCATCACCCTGACCTTCAACGTAGATGAGGGAACGATCGGTGGCACATCCGCCTGCAACCAATACTTCGGTGCCTACGAACTTTCCGGCAACACGCTCACCTTCGACGGGCTCGGGTCGACGATGATGGCTTGCGATCCGCCCGAGATCATGGACTCCGAGGCCGCCTACTTGGACGCACTCATGCAGGTCGAGATCTTCACCATGGAGGGCGACGAGCTCAACCTCTCCGGCGAAGCTGTCGACCTCCTGTTCGTCGTCGACGAGTCGGCCCAGTCCTGACCTGATTCGGCATGCGCCGGACGTTCCTCGCCCTCGGCTGCGCCGTGGCGTTGATGACGGCCTGTGCCGAGCCGGGTGAACCGGGTGGCGACCCGACCGGCGTCGCATGGGAGCTGACCGAGGGGACAGTGGACGGCGAGCCGGTCCCTCTCGTCGACGGGTACCCGATCACTATCTCGTTTACCGACGAGGGCTTCGACGGAACCGCTGCTTGCAACGGCTACGGGGGGATCTATGAGATCGCTGGGGACCAAATCACCCTCTCCGAGCTGTTCGGCACCGCGATGGCGTGCGTGGCCGACGGGGTGATGGAATCCGAGCAGACGTATCTCGAGAGTCTCCTCATGGTGGACACGTTCTCGACGACCGACGACAGCCTCACTCTGACCGGTGAGGGGGTGGATCTGGTGTTCGCGGCGCTCCCAGCAGTGCCGGCGGCAGAGCTGACCGGGACCGTGTGGGTGCTGGAGAGCATGGTCGATGAAGATGCGGTGTCGAGTGTGGGCGGCGAACGAGCCACGCTCGAGCTGTTCACCGATGGGTCCATGCTGGGGTCGACCGGCTGTCGTACCCTCCACGGGCGTTTTGCGGTCAACGGCGCCGACGTGGACATGCCGGAGCTGGCGGCCGAAGGTGAATGCACGCCGGAGCTCGAGTCGCAGGACAGCCACGTGGTGACAGTGCTCGGCGACGGGTTCCGGGCCATGGTCGAAGGCGACGTGTTGACGCTCACTGCCCTCGGCGATCAGGGGCTGGTTTATCGGGCAGAAACCTGACGTGATCTCCTTCTAAAAGCTATCGCTATGGTTGAAAGAAACCGGAGCGAAAGGTAGACCGATGGCGGAGACGAAGGTGACCGGGCCCGACCTGGTCAACGAGGGCATTCCTTTGGCTTCGCTGGAGACCGACGCCCCGGTGAAGGGCCAGGTCGACGGCAAGCAGGTGATCGTGGTTCGCACCGGCAAAGGGCTGTGCGCGGTCGCAGGGACCTGCACCCATTACGGCGGCCCACTCGGCGACGGGCTCTGTGTCGACGGCCAGGTCCATTGCCCCTGGCACCACGCCATCTTCGATCTGGCCACGGGCGAGGCAGTCGGAGCGCCGGCGCTGAACCCGCTGAAGGTCTACGAGCCGTCGGAACGGGACGGGCGGGTGTATGTGACCGGCCCGGTAGATGCTCCTATCCCCGACCGAGAGCCACCGGTCACTCCCGAATCAGTGGTGATCGTGGGCTCCGGAGCCGCCGGGGCGGCCGCCGCCGAGATGCTGCGCCGTCTCGGCTACACCGGCCCGGTCACCATGATCGGGCTCGAGGCCCCGGTCGATCGACCCAACGTCTCCAAGGACTATCTCGCCGGCACGGCTCCCGAGGAGTGGATGCCGCTTCGCAGTCAGGCCTTCTACGAAGAGCATGACATCGAATTGATCACCGGGACACAGGTCACCGGGATCGACAGCGAGGGGCGGGCGGTCGCCCTCGAGGACGGGCGTTCCATTGGCTACGACGCTCTCCTCCTCGCACCAGGGGCCGAGCCAAGACGTCTCCCCATTCCCGGGTCGGACCAGCCCCATGTCCACTATCTGAGAACGCTGGAAGACAGCCGGTCGATCATCTCCGCACTGGACCGAACCAACCACGCCATCGTGATCGGCGCCGGGTTCATCGGTCTCGAAGTGGCGGCTTCGCTTCGCCAGCGCGAGATCCCGGTCACGGTCGTCGCCCCCGAAGACATCCCTCTGGTGCCGATCATCGGCGAGACGATGGGTCGGTTCGTACAGCAACTGCACGAGGAGCACGGTGTCGAGTTCCGCCTCGGGAAGACGGTCTCGGAGATCAAGACCGAGGAGGTGGTCCTCGACGATGGGAGCACCCTCCCCGCCGACCTCGTAGTGATCGGAGTGGGTGTGGTCCCCAACACCGCTCTGGCCGAGCAGGCCGGGCTGAACGTCGACAATGGGGTCGTCGTGGACGACCGCCTCCGTTCGAGCGACCCGAACATATGGGCGGCCGGTGACGTGGCCTCCTATCCCGACCAGAACTCGGGCCGGGTGCGCATCGAGCACTGGGTCCTGGCAGAACGGCAAGGGCAGGCCGCAGCCCGGAACATCCTCGGGCACGACACCTCCTTCACCGACCCCCCGTTCTTCTGGAGCCAGCACTACGACATTCCGATCAACGTCGTCGGCCACACCAAGGACTGGGACGAGGAGATCGTGCGCGGCGACCCGGCCGATCACGACGTGATGATCGGTTATCGAAAGGGCGGTGTCACCGAAGCGGTTGCATCGATCTACCGGGACCTGGAATCACTGAAAGCCGAGCATGCCATGGCCAATCAGGATCAGGAGGCGCTGAAAGAGCTGTTCGCCAAGGGCTGAATCGAGTCCTGAGAAATCCTCAGATTTCTTTGCGGATGCTCGGTTTCTGACCCGTTTCTGTCACACCCGTTTTGTAGGTTGGAGCCATGGAGAGGGAGTATTCGAGTGATCAGGTCGATGAGGGGATCGGCCAGTTTCTGAGTCTTTCGGCTGCTGCTTTGGCGGCGGCTTGTGAGTGGATCTTGGAGGCGGATCGGGGCCAACTGTTCTTGGCCGATGGTTCCCCGAATCTGGTCCAGTGGGTTTCGGCCCGGTTCGGTCTCCGCCACTCGACTGCCGCGCAACTGGTTCGGGTGGCTCGTCGGCTCCAGGATCTGCCTGTGTTGCGGGAACGGTTCGCTGCCGGCGAGTTGTCGTTGGATCAGGTGGATGCGATCTCGAAGCTGGCCACCCCGGATACCGAGGAGGCGGTGATCGCCGCATGTCTCGGTTTGTCCAATCCGGCTCTGGACCGTGCTGCCCGGAGAGCGGATCCTCCTTCTTCTCAGGATGAGCTCGAATCGTGGCGGGATCGGTGGCTCTCGATCCAATACACCCTGGACGGGATCCGGGGCAGTCTCCACGCCGATCTACCCGGTCCTGATTTGTCATCTGGTCGAATCGGCGATCCGGGAGAAAGCGGATCGGATTCCGGTGAATCCCGAATCAGGGATTTTCGATCCGTATCCGCAACGACTCGCCGACGGGTTGGTCGAACTCTGGCTACCACCACCGGTGATGAGAACACCTCATCCCCGACCCAGATCATCGTTCATGCCGATCTCGGATGCATTGACCGAGGATCCGGCCACCACCGGGGTGGCCGAGATCGAGGGTGGTCCGGTGATTCCCAATGAGACCGCCCGAAGATTGTCCTGTGACCCGATCGTGGAATGCACCGTCTATCACCATGCCAGAGACTGTTGGGGATCGGACGTCGTTCCCGGTTGATCCCAGCCTGGTTACGTCACCAGCTCTGGTTCCGGGATGGAGGCTGTCGATTCCCCGGCTGTGGCACCAGAAACTTCGTTCACGCCCACCACATGCAGACATTGGGCGGACGGGGGACCGACCGATCTGGACAATCTGATCCTGTTGTGTGGCTATCACCACCGGTTCCTCCATGAACACGGATGGCGGATCGAACACGACCCCGACCACAAACCCGTCTTCCGCAAACCCGACGGACAGAACTATCCGCCCACCCGACCCGGGCTCGACCCCCGACTCCGAGAGCTCGTCGGGCTCAGAACCTAGGGCCCCACCGCCAACTTCGGATTCATGTGACGAAAGACCCGTCGATGTTTCGCGATCGGCCCTGTCGACGAACGGCACGCGACCGTTAACTTCATGGCCTGATGCCGCATCTGTACGACTTCTCGGCCACCGACGGGTCTGACCGCGACCTGCTCGGCGGCAAGGGGGCGGGGCTGGCCCGCATGACCTCTCTGGGGCTGCCAGTGCCGGCGGGCTTCACGATCACCACCGATGTTTGCCGGGCCGCCATGACCACCGGGGAAATCCCGTCCGATCTGTGGCCGGAGGTGGACGCCGCGGTCGACCGTCTCGAGCAGGCGAGCGGACGAGGGTTCGGCACCGGCGCCGCCCCGCTCTTGCTCTCGGTGCGCTCCGGGGCCAAGTTCTCGATGCCAGGGATGATGGACACCGTCCTCAACCTGGGGATCAACGACGAAGTCGTCAAGGCTCTCATCGACTGGTCGGGTGACGCCCACTTCGGCTGGGATGCCTACCGCCGCTTCATCCAGATGTACGGGAATGTGGTCCTCGGCGTCGACGAGCACCGGTTTCAGGAGGTCCTGACCGAGCTGAGGGAGGCACGGGGGGTCGAGGACGATTCCGAGCTCACCGCCGAGGACCTGGAGACGGCTACCGGACGTTTCAGGGAGATCGTCGAGGAGGAGCGGCCGGGCGAGCTTCCCGAAGACGCAATGGAGCAACTTCGAGGCGCGATCACCGCGGTGTTTCGGTCATGGAACACGAAGCGGGCGGTCGAATATCGCCGGATCAACTCCATCCCCGACGACCTGGGGACAGCGGCCAACGTCCAGATGATGGTCTTCGGCGACCTCGGCGACGACTCCGGCACCGGCGTCTGCTTCACCAGGGACCCGAGCACCGGCGAAAGAGCGATCTACGGGGACTATCTGCCCCGGGCCCAGGGCGAGGACGTCGTGGCCGGGATCCGCAACACGCTGACCCTCGACCAGCTGGCCGGTCTCCACCCTGAATGCCATCGGCGGCTGTTGGAGATCATGGACGGGCTCGAATCCCACTATCGGGACATGTGCGACATCGAGTTCACGATCGAACGAGATGTCCTCTACATCCTGCAGACCCGGGCAGGCAAGCGGACGGCACCAGCTGCAGTGAAGATGGCCGTGGCGATGGTCGGAGAGGGGCTGATCGACAAGGAGACGGCAGTCACCAGGGTCGAGCCGGCTTCGCTCGAACAGCTGCATCGGCCCCGCATCGCCGACCGGGTCAAGACCTCGTCGTCACTGGTGATCGGAGTGGCCGCCTCACCCGGTGCTGCGACCGGGGCCGTTGTCTTCTCCGCGGACGAAGCCGTCGAAGAGGCTCGGAACGGGACGGCAGTGATATTGGTTCGCTCCGAGACCACACCTGACGACATCCACGGGATGGCGGCCGCGATAGGCATCCTCACCAGCCACGGCGGCAAGACTTCGCATGCGGCGGTTGTCGCCAGGGGGATGGGCAAACCGGCGGTCACCGGGGCAGCGAAGCTCCAGGTGGATTCGGGCGCCGGACTGGCTTCCACCGAATCCGATCGATATCCGACGCGGGGACATCATCACCATCGACGGGACGTCGGGAGCCGTCTTCCAGGGGGAGATCGAGCTCGTTCCCCCCGAGGTCCCGGCCGAGCTCGAAGACCTGTTGAAGTGGGCAGACGATTACCGCCGGCTCGGGGTCCGGGCAAATGCCGACACCGCCGAAGATGCTTCCTTGGCCCGGAGCCGTGGCGCCGAGGGAATCGGGCTGGCCCGGACCGAGCACATGTTCCTCGGCGAGCGCCTGGCCATCGTGCAAAGGGTGATCCTGTCCACCGACCAGACGAAGAGAGACGCAGCGCTCGCCGACCTCGAGCGTCAGCAGATCGGCGACTTCGAGAGCCTGCTCGAGGCGATGGACGGGCTGCCGGTCGTGATCAGGCTGCTCGACCCGCCGCTCCACGAGTTCCTACCGTCCCGCCTCGAGCTCGAGCAGGAGATGCTGCGCCGGGTGCGAGCGGGCCGGCCGATCGACGACCTCCAGGCCATGTCGGACCAGGTCGCCCGCTGGGAAGAGGACAACCCAATGCTGGGGCTGCGCGGAGTTCGCCTCGGGCTCATGCTGAAGGACCTCTATCGCATGCAGGCCCGCGCTGCCACGACTGCCCTGACCCGACGCATACAGGCGGGCGGTGCCCCGCATCTCGAGATCATGATCCCGCTGGTGGCCGCGGCCGAGGAGCTGATCCGGATGCGGGAGATGATCGAGGACGAGATCGCCAAGGCCACCGCCGACTCGGGAGTTGCCCTGGACATACCCATCGGAACCATGATCGAGCTGCCTCGGGCCGCGCTGACCGCCGGCGAGATCGCCGAGGTCGCCGACTTCTTCTCGTTCGGCACGAACGACCTGACCCAGATGACCTACGGGCTGAGCCGCGACGACGCCGAGGGTCTCTTCCTCCGCGACTACCTGGAGCAGGGCATCTTCAGTACCGACCCGTTCCAGACCCTCGACAGGGCAGGGGTGGGGCGCCTGATCCGGGTGGCGACCAAAGAAGGTCGGGAGGCCAACAAGGATCTGGTGGTCGGTCTCTGCGGCGAGCACGGCGGCGATCCCGCGTCGATCTACTTCGTCCACGATCTGGGATTGGATTACGTGTCGTGCAGCCCGCCACGGGTGGAGGGAGCCCGCCTCGCTGCGGCCCAGGCTGCCCTGGACCCAGACCGCGGCGACATCTGACTCATCTGATCAGGTCGACCAGGGCGGGCACACCCTCGCCACTGATGGCGGCGGTCACCAGCACCGGTTCATCAGAGCTGCCCAACCTGTCCAGGAGGGCTCGGTGGACCATGTCTACTCCGGGGCGGTCGGCCTTGTTGATGACGAAGATGTCGGCGATCTCGACGATCCCGGCCTTGTCCGCCTGGATCTGATCACCCCAACCGGGCCCGAGGACGAGGACCACGATGTCGACATGGTCCATGACCTCCAACTCCGACTGGCCAACGCCCACCGTCTCCACCAAGACGATGTCGAAACCGGCCCGGGCCAACGTGGCGATCGTGGGGGCCGCAGCAGCGGAGAGGCCGCCGAGGTGCCCGCGCGACGCCATCGAGCGGACGTAGACGCCCGGGTCTCCAACGTGATCCTGCATCCGGATTCGATCCCCGAGCAGGGCGCCGCCCGTGATCGGGCTGGAGGGATCGACCGCCAGGACCGCCACCGTGGCCTCTCTCGACCTGAGCTCCGCGATCATCGCGCTCGACCAGTGTCGATTTCCCCGCTCCGGGAGGCCCGGTGACGCCGACACGTCGGGTCGGGGCCGAAGATTCGACCAGCGATGCGACCACCGACGCGCCGGCAGGGTCTCCGGCCTCGATGGCGCTGATCAGGCGAGCAAGTGCTCGGCGGTCACCGGCGCGGACGCGGCCGGCCAGATCGGTGTCGCTCATCGGGCGACAGGTTAAGGAAGGTCAGAGAGCGGGGAGGGTGATGCCGTTGGGGCTGTCGGTCTCTTCGAGACCGGGAGCATCAGCGCTGGCATGCACTTCGACCACACCGGGGACCCGATCTACGAGGATCCGTTCGATACCCGCTTTCAGGGTCATCATCGAGAGAGGGCAACCGCCGCAAGCGCCAACCATCTGGATGTCGACCCGGCCGCCGTCTGTACCGAGCAAGACGAGATCTCCACCGTCGGCCTGAACGGCTGGACGGATGTATTCGAGGGTCTCTCTCAGCTTCTCGGCGTCGATCGGGCCCTCATCGGACCTGACGCTGCTCGAGATCGTCACCGGTGTTGTGTCTGACATCGCCTTGAAGAACCCTTGCCTAGTGGGGGATGTTCCGGATTCTACCGTCGGTCGGCTGCTCAGAACTCGTCCGGGAGCCCCCATGGCACGTACCGCACCGGCGGGGCGACCTGGAGCACACCATCGACCCAGATGAAGTTCCAGGGCCCGGTCTGCGTGGCCTCGACCGGCACGCCGTCAACGGCCACGCTCAGAGGCGATTCGGAGGACACTTTGATCGAGTTGGCGCCCACCACGAGACCTACCGCCAGCTCCTGGGGCAGGAATTCGGCTCCGGGGACCGGAGTTAGCCCGCCGTAATAGTGGCCGAGGATCTCGGGATAGGTCGAGCCGGCCTCCGCCATTGCCTGAGCCCCGAACTGCGACATCCCGATCAGATGCCCCCAGCCGGCTCCCTCGACCACGTAATAGGGAAGGGCGATCGCCAGGGCGCCGCCACCGACACTGCTGGTCCTCGTCTCCCGCCGGATCGAGTACTCCGGGCTGAGAAGTGTGTTCGGATAGGGCACTCCGTTCGGCCTCTTCGCCGGCAGCAGATCGGGCAGGATGGCCGCGGCCTCGTTGATTCTGGATCTGAGCGACCAGGTATCCATCGACACGGTCCCGGTGTCGGAGACGATGTCGACCATCCACGGGCCCTGACCGTCCTCGGTCGTTCTGGTGGCGATCGACCGGACCTCGCCTCCGGCGACGTCGGCCTCTCGCAGGAGCTGCTCCATCAGATAGCCGGGCAGCTCCCAGGACCAGCTCACAAATGGGCTGTCCTCACCCGGCGAGGGAACCCCGACCAGGTAGGGCGCCGGGTCGGACCCGGCCCAGATGTCCTCGATGTTCCTGGTCCGGAGACCCGTCGTAGAGGAGTAGAACGCCCGGGCGGGCTCTCCTTCGTGGACGAGGATCTCGCCCGAGGTCCGGGCCACGGCCTCACGCCAGCGATCCCCATCCTCCCCCAACACAGCCTCGACCCCGGCATAGACCTGACAGGCCGCCGTGGCACAGATGTCGTATCCGATGCGCCGACCGTTCTCGGTCCGGCCACCCTGGAGGGTCCAGGCGAGATAGGTCCGGGCGGCCACCACTTGGGCGGCGAGGGCTTCCTGGTCCCAGCTGAACGGAACCTCCCGGATCCCCTCCAGATAGGCGTCGAGTGAGGCGACCTCGACAACTGCGGCCCCGTCCGATGCCGCGATGATGCGAAAAGGCCCTCGATATCGGCGACCGTTCAACTCGAGATAGCCGTCGCCGGCCACCGACACCTCGACGGTGGAGCCCTCGGGCCGGACCGCCAAGGCCGGAGGTGCGAACAACAGGACGAACGTCAGAACGGCGAGCACCGCTCGGCCGAATCTCACGCCCGCTCGATTCTCGCTCCCAGAGCCCGGAGCCGCTCCGGGAACTCTTCGTAGCCCCTGTCGATGTGACTGGCCTCGCCGACTTCGGTCGTGCCATCGGCGCGGAGACCGGCCAACACGAGTGCGGCGCCGGCCCGGATGTCTGGGGCGAGGACTGGGCAACCGGAGAGCCTCTCAACCCCCCGGATGATGGCGTGCTGCGCCTCGGTGGTGATGTCGGCGCCCATGCGGGCCAGCTCGCCGACATAGCGGAATCGGGAGTCGTACAGGTTCTCGGTGATCACCGAAGTCCCTGACGCGATCGAGAGCAGGGCAACCATCTGGGGGTGCATGTCGGTGTGAAAGCCAGGGAACGGCAGCGTGGCGAAATCCAACGCTGTCGGCCGATCCGGGCCTTTGACGCGGAGCCAGCCATTTCCCTGCTCGACCTCGCACCCTGCCTCTTCGAGCTTTCTCAACTCCATGCGGAGGTGCTCCGGCAAGCAACCGGTCACCGTGACGTCCCCTTCAGTGATGGCGGCAGCGGCGGCATATGTCCCCGCCTCGAGGCGATCAGGGACGACGTGATGCTCGGCAGGCGACAGCTGATCCACGCCGCGTATCGTCACCAGAGAGGTCCCACCGCCGGCGATCTTTGCGCCCATCTCGGTCAGCTGTGTGATCAGGTCCTCGATCTCGGGTTCCCGGGCTGCATTCACGATGACCGTCTCACCCTCGGCGAGAACCCCGGCGAACAACAGGTTCTCGGTGGCTCCCACCGAAGGGAATGGAAGCTCGACTTCGGTGCCCTTGAAACGCCCGTCCACCCGTCCCACCAGTTCTCCATGCACCAGCTCGAAATCGGCCCCCATCGCCTCGAGGCCGTTCAAATGCATGTCGATGGGCCGGGCACCGAGGTCATCCCCACCGGGCAGGGCGACCCTGGCCTCCCCACACCTGGAGAGCAGGGGTCCGAGGACGACGATCGACGCCCGCATCTGCCGAACCAGTTCGATGGGAGCCTCGGGAAGCAGTTGGTCGGGGACGACCACCCACAATTCGTGGTCGCCTTGCTCCACCCGGCATCCCGTGTGCTCCAAGACCTCGCACATGAGCCCGACGTCGAGGATGGACGGGACGTTGGTGAGACGATGCCGGCCCGGGGCGAGCAGCGCCGAGACCATTTCCTTGAGGACGGCGTTCTTCGCCCCCAGGACGCCGACGGTGCCTTGCAGACGCGCTCCGCCCTCGACAACGAGTTTGGACATTCAGGCGAATGTAGTGAGGTGCGGGGCCAACCCCATGTAGGCATAGCCGCCCTGGCTACCCTGCCGCCGGAGATGAGAATCGCACTCGGCGCCGATCACGCCGGCTTCCCCTTGAAAGAACACCTGTCCACATGGCTGGCCGAGTCGGGCCACGCGGTGTACGACCTGGGCACTCATTCGCCGGAACCAGTCGACTACCCCGACTACGCGGCGGCGGTCGCGCAGGCGGTGCTCGACGGGCGCGCCGACCGGGGCATCCTCATCTGCGGCTCGGGCGCTGGAGCCGCCGTGGCTGCCAACAAGCTCCAGGGGATCAGGGCATCGGTGGCGCACGACACCTACACGGCCCATCAGATGGTGGAGCACGACGACGTCAACATCATCAGCCTCGGGTCGAGGGTCATCGGCGAGGCCCTGGCCGAGGAGCTGGTCACGACGTTCCTCGAGGCGCGCTTCTCCCGTGAGGATCGTCATGTGCGACGCTTGGAGAAGATCAGGTCGCTCGAGGCCTGAAGGGCTCTACTGGCCCCCAGACTGGGCGAGGGCGACCAAGGCATCCAAGCCCTGGGTCCCGATCTCTCCGGACACACGGCCCAGGTTCTGGTTCTCCCCGTCCACGACGACGTAGAACGGTGTGCCTGCCATGCCGTAGTTGCCGGCGACGGTCCCGATCTGGTCATCCATGATCACCGGGGCGGTCCAGCCTTCCTCCTCCAACCAAGTCTGCGGGGGCCAATTGGGGCGCAGTCGGTCCGTGGAAGTGGCCACAGAGACCAGCTCGACGTCGTCCGGGAGATTGCCGGCATCGACCCAGTCCTGTATCACCGGGACCTCGGCCTGGCAGTGAGGACACCAATGGGCGAGAAACACAATGATCTTCGGTGTCCCGTCGGGCTCGATCGTGACCTCGTTGTCGTTCCAGTCGGCGCCCGTCACGGATGGGGCGGTGAGACCGACGCCGACATCGTCTTGCCCGGCGGCGTAGACGGGCAGAGGGTCGCCCTCGACGGTGGGATCGCCGTAACCGATGCTCGCATCGATCGGCTCTTCGCCGGCGATCGACATGGCCAGGGCGACGATCAAACCGAGGCCGACCAAGCCACCGATGATCCACCACAGGGTGGAATTGCTCCTGGTGTTCTTGGCCCCCGGCTTGGGCTTCTTGGTCTGTGTCATTCCGAAGCTTTCGTGTAGAAGGCGAGCAAGACGGAGATAACGATAAACCCGACCCCGGCCATAAACGGCAGGTCCATGAAGCCGAACACCTCGATGCTGCGGGCCGAGCAGGGGACGGCCGGGTCACAAGACCCGCCCTCGAGACTGGGGAAGAACTGCACGAAGTTGTGGTAGATCGAGATGACGAGACCGATGAGGGCAATGGGAAGCGCGTAATACCTGACCACCGCCTCTCGGCGGATCGCTCCCACCAGCAAGATGATCGATAGGGGGTACATGGCGATGCGCTGGAACCAGCACAGCCGGCAGGGCACGTAGTGGAAGGCCTCGGAGTACATCAGAGACCCCACGGTGCAGACCAACGCCACGGCGAAGGCGAGCCATATTGCCTTGTCGCCGAGAAGGACGGCCGCCTCCGGGCCCTTCACCACTCGATAGACCAACAAGCCGATCGCCCCCGCGATGGCGACCAGGGTCAGGATGGCATAGAGGTTGTTGAAGAAGATGATGGTCTCCGCCGACATGCGCCTTCCTGAGGGCCAACCGGCGACGGAGACTAACGACAATCAGGGCGAATGCCGGTCCTGCGTACGCGACTACGGATCTGCCCTCGTCACGTCAAGATGCCCGGCCGCATCGCTAATTCTCTGTCAGGATCCGTGGACGTCATCGTGAAGGGGCATACGGTCCATCAGATGACGAGTAGGGCATCGGATCAGTCGATGTTGGGAGCCTCGTTGGGTTCCCTGGCGCTTCTCGTCTTTTCGATGTTCTTGGTCCCGCTGCGTGACTTCCTGGGTGCCGCCAACGTCGCGATCATCCTGCTCCTCGGAGTTCAGGTCGTCGCCATCATCGGGGGTCGACAAGGCGGGATCCTGGCAGCGATCGTCGCTGCACTCTCGTTCGACTTCTTCTTCACCGAGCCCTATCTGCGCCTCGTCATCACTGACCGCCATGACATCGTCACAGCGGTGTTGCTCCTCATCGCCGGCATAGCCACCAGCGAGCTCGGCGCCCTGCGGGTGCGACGGGAGCTCCAACGGAGTCGTGACCAGGAGCATTGACGTCTTCTGATCGGACCGTGGGGATTCTGGGTCAGTCGCCGCGGTCCCCGTTGGTCTGGAGATGGAAGGGAACGCTCGTGACCGCGATCCCGGGCTCTCCAGCGAGAATGCCTTTGATGGCGAGCCCGGTCTGATTGTGGAGGAGTTGGGTGACCCGACCTGGAACCACGAATTCGGGGATCACGGCAGAGATGAGGGTTCCCGGGCTGGCGGCCCGTCTTCTCTCACGTAAGTACCCCACCAGCGGACCGACGATGCCCCGGTACGGGCTGGGAATGATGACGAGAGGAAACTCGTACCCGGCTTCATCCCATTGTCTCTCCAGTCGCTCACGCTGAGCGAGATCGACGTCGAGGTGAATCGCGGTGACCGGTTGCCCGAGGCTCTGGGCATAGGTGAGGGCCTCCCTGATCGGGCGGGTCATGTCCGAGACGAGCACTACCTGTTCGATCTTGCGAGTCGGCACCCGGGGCAGCCTGCTGCGTCGTGAGCGCACGGGGACGTTGAGGTCGGTCACCGCGACACCCGGCTCGAAGAGCAAGCGAGACTTGATGGCAAGGCTGTGCCGGTGAGCGAATGGTGCAAGGATCGACCGGGTGCGCACCCGGTCGGCGAGGATGGCCGTGATGATCGCGTCGGGGTGGTCGTCCCGCTCCCGGCGAATCCGCCGCACAACCCGTCTCGAGATCGAATCCTTCTCCCCCGGGATGATCTCCAGGATGTGCCCTGGATGCGCCGCATCCCATGTGTAGATCAGGTCGTCGGACGCAGGCTCTTCGGCATGCACACATGTGACAGCTTCGGCATTGACCAACTCCGCATAACGCAGAGCCCGGTCGGTTCCTTCGTCGTGGTGAGCCACGAGCACGATGATCCTCGTCGGGCGTGGCTCGGCCTCGACCGGCACCCGTTTGAGCTGTGCCGCCACCCCCAGGTAGTGCTGGCGTGTGCTCAGCATCAGACCGACCAGGATCGGCATCATCAGGATCACGATCCATGCCCCGTGGGCGAACTTGACCGTGGCCACAACGATCAACACCACCCCGGTGGTGATGGCGCCGACCGTGTTGATCGCCACCGACCTTCTCCACCCCTGCTCTCTCGTCTTGAGCCAGTGGAGCACCATCCCGGTTTGACTCAGGGTGAAGGCGGTGAAGACCCCGACAACATAGAGCTGAATCAGCCGACTGACTTCGGCGTTGAAAACGACGAGGAGCGCCGAGGCGACCAGGGCAAGGGTGATGACCCCGTTGGAGAAGACCAGGCGGTCACCCCGGTTCAGGTACTGACGGGGGACCAGCTTGTGCCGGGCCAGAATCGCCGAAAGGCGGGGGAAGTCTTGATAGGCGGTATTGGCGGCGAGAATCAGTATCGCGGCCGTGAATACCTGCAAGATATAGAAACCAATACCGCCATCGAAGGCGGCTCGACCGATCTGGGAGATCACTGTCCCGTATTGGTCGATCGTGTCCTCCGATATCCGCACGTCGAACCACAGCGCCAGTGTCGAGATACCGAGGAACATCGTGATCGATATCGCCCCCATGATTCCCAGCGTTGCCGAGGCGTTGTGCGCCTTTGGCTCACGGAATGCCTGGACACCATTGGCGACAGCCTCGACACCAGTGAGAGCGGTCGAACCGGATGCGAAGGCCCTCAGAATGAGGAAGAGGCCAACCGCCCCCACCTCCGCCTCCAGATCGGCACCCGCCGAGATCGCGGTGGGGCAAACGCCATCGAGACACTTGGCGAAGCCCACTAACAGCATCGTCCCGACCGTGGCCACGAACAGATACGTGGGAAGGGCAAACAGGGTGGAAGCCTCCTTGACACCACGCAGGTTGGCGATGGTCAAGAGAGCCACGAACCCGAGTGCAATTTCCACCCGCCAGGGAATCAGGCCCGGCGCCGCCGAGGTGATGGCGGCGACACCCGCAGCCACCGAGACAGAAACCGTCAACACGTAGTCGATCAACAGCGCGGAAGCCGCCACTGCACCTGTGCGGATGCCGATGTTGTCGTTGGCGACGATGAAGGCCCCGCCCCCATCCGGGTAGGCCTTGATCGTCTGTCGGTAGGAGACGATAACGATCAGCAGCAGAGCGGCAATAGCGAGCGAGAGCGGCGTCAGCAGTGCGAACGCAGCAGTCCCGGCGAGGGCCAATACCAGCATCGCCTCTTCGGTCGCGTAGGCCACCGAGGACAAGGGGTCGGAGGCGAATACCGGAAGAGCCAGCCGCTTCGGAAGGAGTTGATTGTGCTCTTCGTCAGTGGCGAACGGTCTCCCGAACAACCTGTGCTTGAGATTTACTTGGGACAGAATCCCTCACCTCTGACTTCAACCAAGGCCGGCATGCCGCGCAAAACGACGCGCCGCCCACCGAACGGCGCGCTCTTCTATTGCTTAGCGCGACCGTGGCCCCTGAACGAGGGTCCTAACGCGTTATTAACGCGGCCTATCCGACGCAGGCGCCGTCGGTAGGACGGCGCCTGCAACGACGTCTTGTGAACTCGCGTGGAGCCTCTCAAGACGCCCCAGCCGAGATTCCTCCATCCCTCGGGCAGGCTCAATGTCAGGGTGGTGCCTGGACCCTGTCCTGCGGGGAACATCTCGGCTTCCTTCGGGCCTGCCAGTGCAGTAGTAGTCGGTGCATCTGTTGTAGTGGTCGCTGGGGTAGTTGTTGTGGTGACAGCGGTGGTCGTAGGTGCTGCCACCGGCTCCCGATTCAACAGCCCGATCGCGACCAGTCCTCCAATCACCAACAAGGCGGCAGCGGTCACCCCGGTCAGCGTGCCGGTACGTCTCTTCTGCGTCCCCGGTTCCGTTTCCACACGGTCGTTGCTCGGCATGTCCGTCCTCCTTCGCGGTTCGAGCACAAGGAGAGACACGTCCAATGGTTCGAGCGCGTTCACGTCGGGAACCGGGTTCGCCTCCCAGATCAGCCGTTCGATCTGTTCCGGTGTCATGTCCCTCCCTTCTCGGCAACCGGAGGAGAATTCGGTGTCGGTAAATCGAGAGCGGGATCGAGGATCCGTGCCAGACGTCGATAGGAGCGGTGGATTCGTTGGTCGACGGCCGTCTTGGTCATCCCCATCATTTGGGCGATAACCGCATGGGGCAGTTCCTCCCACAGCCAGAGCATCACGATTTCACGATCCTTCTGCTTGAGCTTGCGCAAGGCGGTCACCAATTCCCGATTGCGGGCGCTCTGCAGAACGACGATGGAAGGGTCGGGAACCGTGGCCACACCCAGGTTGTGCAGCTTGGCCTCCAAACGAGACCGACGATCCGCGGTCCTCATCTGATTCGTGAGCCGCTTGCGAGCTATGCCGTAGATGTAGGGAAGGGTTTCGGGTGGTGGGGGAATCTCGTCCAGACGGCGCCAAACCACCAGGAAAGTCTCCGAACAAACATCAGCTGCATCGAAAGAGTTTGTTCGCCGGGTGCAGTAGGCGAGCACCCGAAGGCAGTACTCCTTGTACAGGGACTCGAAGTGCCTCCGCTCGTCTTCTGACGGAACCTTTGCCATCAATCCTTAATGTCCGCCTCCACACGGAAATGACATGGATTGTCGTCCTGAAATCTGTCAACCGTCAGCGCCATCCGGACAGAAGACACCTGAAGCCGAAGATCGGTTTCTGGTGATTCGGAGGAGAGAACGGGGCCGGACGGTCGTCCGGCCCCGTTCATGAGCGAAACTGGGCAGTCCCGACCGGATTCGAACCGGCGTTTCCGGCTTGAAAGGCCGGCGTCCTAGGCCACTGGACGACGGGACCTCGTGGATCGAGCCAGGTTACCCGTCGAAGGGGGCCTACCCCTCCGTGAGCAGATGCTGGGCTCGCTCCAGACGCTCCAGGGTCTTCTCCTTGCCCAGGGCCGCCAGCGATTCGAAGAGTGGCGGGCTGACCGAGGACCCGGTCACCGCCACCCGGAGCGGCTGGAGGCCCTTGGCCGCTCCGATCTCCAATTGGTCGAGCATCCCCCGCAACGCCGATTCGATGTCCTCCGAGCTCCATACGTCGACTTCGCTCAGTCTTTCCCGCGCCGTGGTGAGGATCACGGTGACCCCGTCCTTGGTCATCACTTTGTCCCACGCCGCCTGGTCGTACTCATCGAAGTCGGAGAACAAGAACACGACCTGCTCCCCAGCCTCGGGGAGCAGCCGGGTTCGCTCCTGGACCAAGCCGGCGACTGAACTGAACCGCCCCCACTCATCGGCGTCGAGCGGTCGTCCCACCGCCGCCTCGACGTGTGGCAGCGCAGATTCCTGAAAGGTGTCCGGGTCCATTGCCCTGATGTACTCGCCGTTGAGCCAAGCCAGCTTGTCGGGGTCGAAGATCGCCGGATTGCGGGAGACATCGGCCAGATCGAAGGCGGCGACGGCCTCGTCCCGCGAGAAGACGGTCCGATCGCCGTCGATAGACCAGCCCAACAGCGATAGGTAGTTGAAGACAGCGTCGGGCAGATACCCCTGGTCGCGATAGCTGACGAGCGAGATGGCGCCATGTCGTTTGGACAGCTTCTTGCCGTCGGTCCCGAACAGAAGCGGGAGATGGGCGTAAGTCGGTTCGGTCGCCCCGAGCGCCCTCGTGAGGAGGATGTGCTTGGGAGTCGAGGGGAGCAGGTCCTCGCCACGAGCGACATGGGTGATCTCATAATCGACATCGTCCACCGTCGAGGCCAGGTGATACGTCGGGCTCCCGTCGGTCCGCAGGATCACGAAGTCGTCGATATCACGGGCCTCGAAGCTCACCGTCCCCCTGACCACGTCCTCGAACACCACCGGGTGATCCTGGGGCACCGACAGCCTGATGGGGCCTTCCGAAGCTGGCCTCTCCGGGCGTCTGATGTAGTGACCGGGGTGGGCTCGCTCCGCTGTGGCCTGCTGGCGGAGGGCCTCCAACTCGTCCGGTGACCGGTCGTCGTAATAGGCGGCGCCCGACTCGACCAGCGACGCTGCAGCCTGCTGATAGCGCTGATGTCGACCGGACTGGCGGTAGTCGCCATGCGGCCCACCGACGCCGACTCCCTCGTCCCAGTCGAGCCCCAGCCAACGAAGCGAACCGAGGATGTCCGCTTCGAACGCGTCCGTCGACCTCTCCCGATCGGTGTCGTCGATCCGGAGGATGAAGGTGCCGCCCTGATGCCGTGCATACAGCCAGTTGAAGAGTGCGGCCCGGGCGGTCCCGACGTGGAGATGACCGGTGGGCGAGGGTGCAACCCGCAGGCGCACACTCATCGTCCTGCGACCACGCGATTCTGCAGGACGCCGATGCCGTCGATCTCCACCTCCATGACGTCTCCCGGGACCACCTTGCTAACCCCGGCGGGTGTGCCGGTCATGATCACGTCACCGGGCAAAAGAGTCATGACCTCGGTCACGAACTCGATGATCTCGGCGACCCCGAACACCATGTCCGAGGTGAAGCCTGCCTGACGAACGTCGCCGTTCACCCGGCAAATGACGGCCAATTTCTCCAGAGGATCGAGCTCGGTCTCGATGGCCGGTCCCAATGGGCAAAACGTGTCGAAGCCCTTGGCCCGCGACCATTGACCGTCCTTCGCCTGCAGGTCCCGGGCTGTGACGTCGTTGGCTGCGGTGTATCCGAGCACATAGGCGGAGGCGTCTTCGGCCTTGACATGCCGGGCCACGCGGCTGATCACCGCGGCCAGCTCTGCCTCGTGTTGAACATCCTCGGAGATGGCCGGGTGAACAACGCTGGCGTCCGGCCCGACCACCGAGGTGGCCGGCTTGAGGAAGATCAGGGGCTCCTCAGGGAGCGCCGCCCCGTGCTCGGCTGCATGATCCTCGTAATTGCGGCCTACCGCCACCACCTTGGAGGGGAGCACCGGCGCCAACAGCTGGGCGGATTCCCATGGCACCACGGTCTCGGTCGGCTCCCAGGCGACGAATGGCGAGCCCCGGTAGACGAGCACGCCCTCGGTGTCGGCCACGCCGTACGCGATGTCGTCTCCGGCTTTGATGCGGACGAGCTTCATGAGGAGGGGAAAGCTAGTGGCGGTGCTATCCCGAACCTGAAGCAGCCAGGGCGCCCCTGACCTCGTTCGGCTTCTTCACCATCAGCTGGCGATCGACCTCACCGACCGCGGTCTGCCCTGGTCTGACCTCATGGGGCACCGCCGCCTTCCATCGCTCGCGCCGCTCGATCACTTCTTCGGAGGCGTCATAGCCGTAGCCGCAGATCGCCAGGGCAACTTCGATGTCCTCGGGGACCGGGCCACGTCCCAGCGCCCCGGCGCGGGCCATTGTCAAAGCCGCGATCACCGACTTCAGGTCCGGGTCGTCGTCGGGCAAATCGACGGCATTGACCAGACGCAACGCCCATCCACCGTCGGGGGTCACCTGCCCGAAGCGGCCCCCGCTGGGAACTTCTTCCGGTGAGGTCGGGATCCCCGGTTTGATACTCGGCTTCCAGCGTCGTGCCGGCGGGGGTTGAAGAACCGTGCGGGGGCGTTCCGCCTCGGTCAGTTCGATATTGGGCTCTTGGCCCATCAGACGAAGCTGAGCCAGTGGCGATACTCGGGAATTTTGGCTGCGACCAGGTCCGAGAAGAGGTCCTGTGCCTTCCGTGTGATCGGTCCCGGCTCACCGGAGCCTATGACGCGACCATCGATCTCCCTCACCGGAGTCACCTCCGCTGCGGTCCCGGTCAGGAAAACCTCGTCGGCGGTGTACAGGCTGCCCCTGGCCAGATCGCTCTGAACCACTTCGACACCCTCGCCGGTCAGCAATTCGATGACAGTGTTGCGGGTGATTCCCTCGAGGATCCCCGACGAGACCGGCGGTGTGAAGACCACTCCGCGGCTGACGGTGAACAGGTTCATGCCACTGCCTTCTGAAACGAGACCTGCATCGTTGAGCATGATCGCCTCGTCATAGCCGGCTCTCAGAGCCTCCTGTTTGGCCAGGACCGAGTTCAGGTACTGACCGGAGCCTTTGGCGGTGGGGATGAAGCTGGTGTGCGAGATGCGGCGCCAGCTCGACACCATCGTCGTGATCCCCTTCTCCATCCCATCCTCACCTAGATAGCTGCCCAGGTAGAAGGCGGCCATGTAGTTGTGGACCGGGCTCGACTTCGGGTTGATTCCGAATGCGCCCAATCCATAGAACACGAAGGGGCGGATGTAGGCCGACTCGAGCTCGTTCACCCGAAGCAGCTCGAGACAGACCTCGTTCATCTCCTCGGCGGTTTCCTCGATAGGGAGGCCGTATGCCCGAGCCGAGGCGACAAGGCGGACCATGTGATCGTGGAGACGGAATACGGCGGTTCCCTCGGGTGTCTTGTAGGCGCGAATGCCTTCGAAGACACCGGTTCCGTACTGAAGGGAGTGTGACAGGAAATGGACGGTGGCATCGTCCCAATCGACGAAGTCACCATCGACCCAGATCTTCTTTGCCGGTTCCATCCCTGAAGGCTAACTGGTGTCCGCCGGAGCGGAACCAACGATTCGCGATTCCGACTCCGGTGGTTGAATCAATCCATGCCCGTGGCTGCCCGGAATCGCGCCGCAACGATCGAGTGGCTGCTCGACGGTGACCCGTCCATCCGATGGCAGACCCTGCGTGACCTAGCTGGGGCGAACCGGTCGGGGTGGCAGCGGGAGCAAGAGCGCGTCGCCGCCGAGGGCTGGGGGGCCAGGCTGCTCGAGCATCAGGACGGCGAAGGCCGATGGACGCAACGGCTCTACGGAAAGAAGTGGATCTCGACCACCTATTCCATGGTGCTGCTCAGACAGATGGGACTTGCCCGCTCCGATCCGAGAGCCGTCAAGTCCTGTCATCTATTCGTCGAGGAAGGGCTCGGGATTCGGCTCACCAGGGACACCTGCGTCGCGGCAATGGTGCTGGCCCTCCTCTATTGGTTCGAGGTGGACGACGGGTTGCGAGAGCCCTATCTGGAGGAGGTGCTCGGCCTGCAGCTCGACGACGGGGGCTGGAACTGCGACGACGAGTCGACGCATGGGTCGTTCCACACCACCTGCACTGCCCTCGAGGCCCTGCGCCAATGTGCCGTCGCCGGCGCCTCGGGCCAGGAAGAGATCGAGGGGGCCGAAGCCCGGGGCCAGGAGTTCTTCCTTCAACACCGGTTGTTCCGCTCCCATCGGAGCGGCGAAGTGGTCGACGGGCGGTACCTCCGCTTCTCTTTCCCGCCCCGTTGGCATTACGACCTTCTGCGCGGGCTCGACTACTTCTGGTCGGCGGGCAGCCTGGCCGACCCTCGTCTCGGCGACGCAATCGACGTGGTGATGCGAAAAGAGGACGGCGGCGGTCGATGGCCGCTCCAGCAACGCTGGCCCGGAGAGACCTGGTTCGAGATGGAGACGGTCGGTGAACCGAGCCGATGGAACACGCTGAGAGCGATGCGAGTCCTCGATGGGTGGGAGGGCCACAAGTAGCCTCGACGCCGATGCACCGACTCGTGGCCTCCATGTTCGGCGCCGGTTTGATCCTGCGGAGGGTGCGTGGGTCGGATGCAGGGTCAGGGACCATCGGTGGTCTGGTGGCGCTTCCCTTCAGCCTCCTCATTGGCGAGACATGGGGATGGCCGGGACAGCTGGTGGCAACCGCGGCTCTTACCGCGGCCGCCCTCTGGTCATCGTCCGCCGTCGCAGCAGAGGCGGGTGACGCAGGCTGGATCGTGATCGACGAAGGGGCAGGCACCTTCGTCTCCACGATCGGGTTGTTGGGATGGCCGGCGATAGTCGCTTTCGTGATGTTCCGCGTCGCCGACATCACCAAACGACCGTTCCCAGGCGTCCTACAGGCCGACTCCATGGGGGGTGGCACCGGGATCGTTCTCGACGACCTGGTGGCGGGGGTGTGGGCACTGGCCATCGGCCATCTGATCAACGCCACCCTTTTCTGACGGCGCCGGCCTCGGAGAACCTGCGTATGGTCTATCGCGGAGGTATCAGAGCAGATGGATTGGAACCCGAAAGCAATCGTCGTTGGCGTCGATGGCTCGGAGACGAGCATACGCGCGGCCGAGATCGCCGCCGAGATCGCGCGTTCCCGGCAAGCCAAGCTGGTGTTGGTCACCGTCGTGCGGCCGCCGGAAGGCTGGTGGGGTATCGGTGGCGCACCTCCCACACCCGAGGCACTGTCGGCTGCTCTGGTCGAGGGCCAACAGCAGGTCCTCAAAGAGACCGAGGAGCATCTCGGTCTCGACGGCGTCGATTACGAGACAGCCGAGGAGCTCGGCGACCCGACCTCCAGGCTCATCGCGGTAGCCGAGGAGCGCGATGCAGGGCTCATCGTCATCGGCAAGCGGGGGGCGGGCCTGGCGGAGCGGGTGATGCTGGGAAGCGTCGCCGATCGCCTCTGTCATCACTCGCCGGTCCCGGTGATGGTCGTCCCCTGATCCGGGTCACCGCCACCTAGCTGCGTCGCTCATCTCTTGACATCTTATCGATAATCGTTATTATCGCTATTCGATAGGTAGATGAGGAGTTGAGAGTGACAGCAACCATCGGCTTTCGTGGCGCTTGGAGTGCCTGGCTAATCGCGTGCATTGCCTTGGGGCTGGTGATCTTGCCGGCTGTGGTGTGGCTTGTTCTCAGCGGTGTGCAGGCGGCGAACGGGGAACTTCAAGTGGCGATGGAGACGACAGTGTCGGTGGAATCACCTGTGTCTCTTCCTGACGGGTGGGAGGTTGCCGGGGTACTGCCGGTTCGCGTCACGATGGATGATCCTCCTATTTCCCAGTTTCTTCTGTTGGTCGGGTCGAGGGCCGCCGACTTTCTTCTGGTCGTCGGTGTCCTCTGGTTGATCCAAAGGGTCGCCGCCTCGATCAGACGGGGCAATCCGTTCCACCAAACAAACGTGCGGCGCTTACGTTGGATCGGCGTGCTCCTATTGATCGGCTATCCACTCGCAGTGATCATCGGGGGCTTCTTCACAAACTGGTTCTTCTCAAACGAGCACAGTCCTGAGCTAGCTGATGGCTTGGTCATAGGCTTCCCAATCATTTCTTTGGGCGCGATCCTGGGCGGACTCTGCATGTTGGTTCTCGCAGAAGTCTTTCGATACGGCATTGGGCTGCGCGAAGACGTCGAAGCCACGGTCTAACCGAGATGGCTCCTGCCGAAGCCGATTACAACATCGTGGTGCATTTGGATGAGTTGCTGGCGAGTCGAGGAATGACCCTTACCGAGCTGGCAGATGCGGTCGACATCACCATCGTCAACCTCTCCATTCTGAAGAACGGCCGGGCCCGGGCGATCCGCTTCTCCACCCTCTCGGCGCTATGCGAGTTCCTTGGGTGCCAGCCAGGCGAACTCCTCTCTTACAGAAGCTAGGGGAAGGGCCGATAAGGGAGGCTCGGTTGGGTTGGAACACCGGTCGGGCCATCCTCCTTTTCTCTCTGTCACCCGTGCTAGAAACGTAGGCATCACAGTGCCGACCGTCGCCATCCTCCCGGTCAAGTCGTTTCGACTGGGCAAGGGTCGGATGGCGGATGCTCTTTCGGGAGGGGCACGCTCGAGCCTGGGCCGCGCCTTCGCCGAGCGCACCGCGGCACTCGCGGTCGAGGCCGGTCTCATCCCGGTGCTGGTCGCCGGTGACCCTGAGGTCGCGGAGTGGGCCTTGCTCCAGGGATTCCCTTCGATCCCGGACCAGGCTGGCGGGCTCGACGGTGCCGCCGGGGTTGGGGCCGAATGGGCGGGCGAAGCGGCCAGCGATTGGATCGTCATCCACGCCGATCTTCCCCTCCTCACCAAATATGAGCTGGAAGAGCTGGACGAGGCGCTGTCTCGTCACGGCGCCGTGATCGCTCCTTCGGCCGACGGTGGGACTTCGGCCCTCGGGACTCCGGCCCGTTGGCGTTCTCCTATGGGCCGGGCAGCTTCCATCGCCACCTCGCCCGATGCCCGGAAGCGGCGATCATCACCCGCACCGGCCTGCTCCATGACATCGACACCGTCGCCGACCTCGAGTCGGCGCGCAGCCACCCCAGTGGCGCATGGCTCACCAGCCTATTGATACGCCGGCCCGGCGAGGATGGCGGCATCAAGATGAAACGGTGATGCGGGTGAGAAAGGCCGCCACCTTGTCCCGCCAGCCCTCCTCCAGCGGCCCCTTGATCCCGGTCACCAGCACCTTGCCTTCCGCCACTTCGACGAGGCCCTTGCCCTGGAGGATCTCGTTCATCACGGGGATAACCCGCTGCCATTTGTCCTGTTCCTCGGTGCTGGGCTTGGTTTCGGTTTTCTCGTCGGGCTTCGGTCCTAACTCCGTGGTGAGGAGGGCGTACCTCGTGCCTGCCGGTAAGTCCAGCTTCATCAGGAAGCGGCGCATGCTGGAGATGGGCTTGCCGAACCGACCCGGCGAGCTGAACATGTAGAGATCGGCCGGGGGTAGCTGGTTCGGCCGCAGCTCGCGGATGTGATGGACGTTGACCGTGATCCCTTCGGCGGCCATTCGGTCCTTGACCTCCTCGGCGACCATCGCCCCGTTTCCGAATTTCGAGGCGTGGATGTATTCGATCGTCATCGACGACACCTCCATTCCTATCGCATCCTGGCGCCCGGTGGCTTGGCGCTAGAGCCGAACTACCCGATCTCTGGATTCTCTGGCGTAGGTGTCGAAGCTGCCCGTAGAGTGGGAGAGGAGCACGGGAGATGGAAAAGACACTTGTGATCACCGGTGGCACCGGCGGGCTCGGCACCGCCCTGGTGCGCCGCCTCATCTACGAGGACTACCGGCTGGCGATCACCTACTTGCTTCCCGATGAAGCCGAGCAATTCGAGCAGGAGTTCGACATCGACGAGGACCGGGTTCTCCTGGTGCGCGTGGACGCCACTAACGCCGAAGCGGTCAACACCTTCATGAAGAGCGTCGCCGACCGGTGGGGGGCCTTGCACGGCCTTGTCGCCCTCGTGGGCGGATGGGCCGGCGGGCGGGATGTCGGCGAGACCGACGATGTCAGGTTCGAGCGAATGATCGACCTGAACCTGCGCTCCACCTTCTATTCGGTGCGCGCCGCTGCGCCGTATCTGGTCGAGGCCGGCTGGGGGCGAATCGTGACCGTGGGGAGCCGCGCCACGGTCGACTTCCCGACCGGCCAGGCCGCGTTCAATGTGGCTAAGTCGGGTGTGGTGGCGCTGACCAGGTCCATCGCTCAGGAGCTCGAAGGCACTGGGGTGACCGCCAACGTCCTGCTTCCTTCGGTCATCGACACCGCCGCCACTCGTCGGTCACTCCCCTACGCCGACTACGTGACCTGGCCGACCCCGGACGAGATCGCAGCCGTGGCGCACTTTCTGCTCAGCGACGACTCCGGCGTGATCAACGGCGCCGAGATCCCGGTGTACGGGCGGGCCTAGACCGGGAACAACTCGACCCACTCCCCGTGGGGATGCGCCTGACCCACCGTGACAGCACCGGATCCATCGTCGACCACCAGCTGGGCCCAGTCGTCCGCCTTGTGGAGCACCTCCATCGACACCCGATAGATCGGCCTCCCCGCCGCACGTGCCTCCGACACCGTCGACTCCAGCCGCCCTCTTCCCGCCTTGTCGAACTGATTGAGGGCGAAGGAGCTCATCACAACGGCCGGGTCGCTTCGAGGCAGCCGGTCGAGAGCGCCGGGAAGAGTCTCGAGTGCGTCCCCACCGATCATCTCGATCTCGAGCCCCGCCATCATCTCGAGGGCGGCCCTGAGCCGCTGTCGCCGCTCGACACGCTCGGGCCAAATCAGCGCCTCGAGCCAGCGACGGGCGTCTTCGTCAGACGGGTCGAGAGGGTTGAGATCGAGCCCGATGCGACTGAGCACTTCGATCTCGTGCACCTGCACCGACCCGCCGCGGGATTCCGCCTCCAGGACCAAGTCCGAGTCGGCGTGGAATTCCACGCCGTCCCACCGATACCCGTATAGGTCCAGAGCCAGATTGAGCCCGGCGCTGGCACCGACATCGATCAGGTGGAATGACTCGAACCCCGACATCATCACCATCGGGAGGAGGGCGACGCACCGCCGGCACTCGTTGGTCTGGGTGAAGCGGGTGTTGCCCATCACCACGATCTCCTCCTCGTGATCGAGGACGAACCGGCGGAACTCCGGGCCGACCCCTTCCGGTGGTCGCGGATTGGAAACCACCGAGCGGTAATACCGGGATAGCGGGTCGCCCGAACCGTCCATGAGCAGGCACTGGACGGCGGCGAACATGAGATTGGGTGGTGGGAGGTGCTCGATCCGGTTCATCACCCGGAGCAGCTCGAGATCTCCGGCGACCACCTCGACCAATTCGGAGTAGAGGGGCGACCCGTGGGTGTGTTTGCCCCAGTCCCGGAGATACTCCGCGTCCACGAGGGGCTTGGGCACTAGTGCACCTGGCGGCGATACGAAGTGGCCAGGGCGTCGGCGTACTCGTTCCACCGGTAGCCGCTGTGCGCTTTGATCCACTGGATGCGGGCATTCGGCCGTTGCTTATGGAGGGCATAGGCCTCCTTGACCAGGTCGAGGTTGGCAATCGGGCCGGATGACTTCTTCGTCCAACCACGCGCCTCCCAGCCGGCCGCCCACTGGGTCAGGATGTTGACGATCAGCTGGGAGTCGGTGTACACGTCGACCGGGGTGTCGGGAGGGATCATGCGGAGCCCTGCGATCAAGGCGGTCAGCTCCATCTTGTTGTTCGTGGTGTGCGGGTCGGCGCCTTGCGCTTCATCGACCACCTCCCCGTCGACGACATACACCGCGCCCCAGCCTCCCGGCCCGGGATTGCCCTCGGAGGCGCCGTCGGTGAAGACCCCGCTCTCAGGGCCGTCGGTGAAGGAAGCGAGGACTTCGGCAACGGTGAGATCCCTGGTCTTGGTACGGCTCGCCGGCTTCGGGCTGCGGGCCGGCCCGCTCGACGTGGCGGAGCGCCCACTGCCATCCCGGCAATCCATGCATTGGCGAGGGACCCAACCGGGATAGCGATCGAGCACCGATTGGCTCAATTCGAACTCCCGCCCACAGGTCTGACAGGTGAACACCGCCTAGACCTTTCCGTCCTTGGAGAAACGAGAGATGAACTGGGGTGACTTGAACAAGTTGAACTCGTGATGGGTCTCGGTTAGCCCATTCGGCTCCATCAGACGGCGAACCTTCGAAGGTGTCAATCGGTGGCAATGGACCGTCGTCGCTTTCAACGGAGTCCCGTAGAGGATCACCGAGGTGGGGATGGCGAACAGGCCCTGAATCGGCTCGGCGGGATAGATGTGCAGGGCTCTTCCTCCCGGCTTGAGCACCCTGGCCATCTCCGAAGCCGCCTCGTCGAGCTGGGGGATGTGCTCGATGGCGTGGACCGAGAGAACGGCATCGAACTCGCCGTCATCAAAACCGAGGTTCTCGGCCATCATGTGCACCACCCGATCGGACCCGGAGACTTCGGGGGCATTGGGGTTGGCGTCGATCCCGATCACGTCGATCCCTCTGGCGGCGAGCCGAGTGGTGAGATGCCCCTGGCCGCAACCGACCTCCAGCACCCGCTCACCCGGCCGCAAGGGCAGCAATCGGTCGATCCGTTTGAGATGGGACGGATCCCAACGGTTGACCAGCGCGTAACGACGTGAGTCGTAATCGGACATCGACGGGAGGCTAGGAGAGGCCTTCGAGATGGGCCGAAACGGCGTAGTCCAGGAGGAGAGGGCCGTCGGGGGTGAGCGCCACATGGGTGACGGCGGTGTTGGCCGGGGTGTACAGCGACTCGGAGTGTGAGTCCGATGTGGTGGTCAGAGAGGAAACGTAGGCCCGGATCGCCCCGCCGTGGGCCACCACCAGTGTCGGCTCCCCAGTGACCGGCTCGAGGCCATGGATCGCCGCCCGGAAGCGGCCGGTGAGCTCTCCCCAGCTCTCCCCGGTCTCGCCTCGCTTCAGGTCGACCCCATCGCGATAGATCGTGCTCATCAGGTCGGGCCAGGTCTCGTAGATCTCGTCCGAGGTGAGGCCCTCCCATTTGCCCATGTCGAGCTCCTTGAGGCCGTCGAGGGTGGTCATCCCATTTGAGGCGACGTACTCCGCGGTGGAGAGGGCGCGCCCCAACGGCGACGTGTAGACGGTTTCGGCCGTGCCATACCAATCGCGCAATGCTCGCGCCTGGCGATGCCCGAGATCGTCGAGACCCCAGTCTCCTTGACCCTGCCACCGCCCCTCGGTGTTGGCCCGGGTCTGGCCGTGGCGGACCAGCGCCAGTACCGGCTCACCGTTCTCCAGATGCTCGCTCACGGCGGTGGGGCGTGGCCCGAAATGGGCTAGGTCGTTGAAGCCCGCGAGACGGGGGCGATCGAAGGACCAGACCAGCCTGGTTAGAGACGTGTTGCCGGCGAAGCTGTGCACCCGGTGACCCCGGTTGGCCAGATGGCGTTGCAGGACCTCCTGGATGAAGCCGCCGTGGGTGACCACGGCCGCCCGACCCTCCTCACCGATATCGGCGGCAAGAGCGTCGATGGCCCCGGTGGCACGCCGGTGCAAGTCCTCGAGGCTCTCCCCGTTCTTCCCCATCGGGAGCCGGCGGTCGCGGATCGCCTCTTTCAGGTAGTCGCCGTCCTCGGAGAAGATCTGCTCCCTGGACTTGCCCTCCCATCGACCGATGTCGAGCTCGGCCAACTGATCCCAGATCTCGAAGTCGGAGGTGAAGGATACAGCAGTGCGTTGAGCGCGCTCCAGGGGGGAGCACATCACGACATCGAATTTTCGGTCGTGAAGCCGTTTGCCGATCGCGTCGAGGCTGGCCTCCCCTGCCGAGCTGAGCGGCCCGTCGATCTGGCCGTTCCAGACACCGTCGATGTTCGCCTGCGACTCGGCGTGGCGGATGAGAGTTATTTCAGTCATGCGGGGACATGCCCTCAGGTCGAACGGGGCGGAATCTCAGTCGTATCACTCAGAACCTACAACTAAACGGGCGGGCGAAGTGCTCAGCCCCGACGAAGGCGGTAGCGAATATCAAAGACACGATCGTCATCACCTTGATGACGATGTTCATCGCCGGCCCCGAGGTGTCTTTGAACGGGTCTCCGACGGTGTCGCCGATCACCGCGGCGATGTGACTGTCCGATCCCTTGCCCCCAAACGCCCCCGACTCGATGAATTTCTTGGCGTTGTCCCAGGCGCCGCCGGCATTGACCATGAATACGGCAAGGAGGAACCCGGTGATCAGGGCGCCGGCCAGCAACCCACCCAGCGCCTCCACATCGATGAAACCCACGACGAGGGGCAGGGCGACAGCGAGTGAGCCGGGGATGAGCATCTCTCTGAGTGCCCCGGTGGCGGCGATGTCGACACAGGAGTTGTAGTCGGGCTTCACGCCACGATCACCCTCCTTCAGACCGGGAATCTCATCGAATTGGCGGCGTACCTCGTCGATGATCTTGTTGGCCGCCCGGCCTACCGCGTTCAGGGTCAATGCGGCGAAAAGGAACGGGAACATGGCGCCGATGAACAGCCCGATCGCCGTCGGGGCGCGGGACACGTCGATCTGCTCCAACCCGGCAGCCTCGGTGAAGGCGGCGAAGAGAGCCAGGGCCGTGACCGCGGCCGAGCCCATGGCGAATCCCTTGGCCACCGCCGCGGTGGTGTTGCCCAGAGAGTCGAGGGCGTCTGTTGCTTCCCTGACTTCCTCAGGCAGGTGCGCCATCTGGGCGATGCCGCCGGCGTTGTCGGCGATCGGGCCGTAGGCGTCGACCGACACGATGATTGCGACGGTGGCGAGGACGCCAATGGCGGCGATGGCGACTCCATAGATTCCGCCTCCGTCGCCCAGTGCCCAGTCACCGGCGAAATACGAGGCTCCGATTCCGGCGGCAACCACGATGACCGAATAAGCGGCCGATTTCATACCCTCGGCGATTCCCGAGATGATCACGGTCGCCGGGCCGGTCTGGGCCTGCCGCGCGATCTCTTTGACCTTTTTGTGCTCGTCGGAGGTGAACCACTCGGAGATCTTGCCGACCAGCCAGCCCACGACGAGGCCGGCGAGAACGGCGAGCCCGATCCCCAGAGGATTCTCGGCGACATCGTCAAACACCCAGTAGGCGAGACCGATAACGCCTACGGCAGTGGCGATCAGCGAGAAATTGACGCCCCGCCGGAGAGCGGCCCCAGGCTCCTCGCTTCTCGCCGCGACCAGGAACGACCCGACGATGGCGGCGAGCATCCCCAGCGCCCCCACCGCCAGGGGAAAGATGATCGCCTCCTCCACGAACGGAGACGAGCCGAACACGAGGGCGGCGTAGATCACCGGGGCGACCATGGAGCCGACGTAGGACTCGAACAGGTCCGCCCCCATTCCGGCCACATCCCCGACGTTGTCCCCCACGTTGTCGGCGATGACCGCCGGGTTGCGCGCATCATCCTCGGGAATGCCCGCCTCGACCTTCCCCACCAGGTCAGCGCCGACATCGGCCGCCTTGGTGAAGATGCCACCGCCGACCCGGGCGAAGAGAGCGATCGAGGACCCGCCGAGAGCGATGACGGCGATGATCTCCGCCCACTCATCGAGGTCCAACAGCCGGTTGAAGATCAGGAAGCCGAGTCCGACCCCGAGCAGGCCGAACCCGGCCACGGTGAACCCCATCACTGCGCCCCCTCTGAAGGCGAGATGGAGCGCGGCCCCGACCCCGCCGGTGCGGGCCGCTTCGGTGGTGCGGGAGTTGGCCTGGGTTGCGATCCTCATCCCGAAATAGCCGGCGGCGCCGGACAGCAGGGCCCCGAACACGTAGGCGACTGCTCCCCAGGGCCGACCCCAGTCGAGCAGGACACCGATCAGGATGGCCATCACGACCACGAACGCCGCTACCCAGAGATACTCCCTGCGCAGGAAGGTCATCGCTCCGTCCCGGATCGCATCGGAGAGCTCGATCATCCGTTCGTTGCCACGTGGCGCTGCCAAAACCGCCCGTGCATAGACGACGGCCAAGAGCAGAGCAGCCACACCCGCGCCAAGCGCGCCGTACAGGATCAGATCCGACACAGGGGGGCGGGATTGTAGGTACCGCTTCCTCGACGTAGGAGGCGCCGTTTCTCCCCCCATCGCTGGGAGATGGCTTAGTGCAGCGTTAGAGTCACCCGCCGCATGAAGGTGGCCTTCCGAACCCTGGCGATCGTCGTGCTGCTGGCCATCCCCCTGCCTGCGCTTGGCCACGGCGACCACGACGCCCGCCCCCTCCTCCGCCATGCCCCGCTCGGTCCCTACACCGTTTCGCTCTGGCAGGTCTACCCGGATGTCGGGTCGGCAATGACCCCGCACCTCATCGTGATGTTCGACGACGCGCCGGCCGGCCCGGATGCTGTGATCACCGCAACGGTCGATGCGGAGAGTGTCGAGATGATGCCCTCGATGACCAGCCCGGGCGCCTGGGAAACTGCGACCGGAGTGGAAACCGACGACATCGTGACCGTCACTGTCTCCGACGGCGGGGAGTCATGGAGCACGCCGAATGTTTTGATCCCGGCGCCACTCACCTCGGTGCTTCCGATGCGTGCATTGATCGCGTTATCTATATTCCTCGCCACCGCGGTGGCCTGGTGGATCGGAGGCCGTGCCGCACAGGCCTGGCGGAGGCCAATCACGTATCGAAACGTTGGCTTGGAAGGCTGAACAGACACGGGAGGACAAGGGAATGGTTCGGACACCTGAGCAGACCGCGGAGCTGGGCTTCATGCAGAAACTGAACGGCCCGTGGCACGAGCGAGCGCTGTGGATCTACCTGGCCATCGTGGTCCTCCACTGGATCGAGCACCTCTTCCAGGCCGCCCAGATCTGGATCCTCGAGATGCCGCGGCCTGAGGCGCTCGGCGCGCTCGGTTACGTGTGGCCATGGCTGGTCAAGTCTGAGGTGATGCATTTCGGATATGCCCTGATCATGTTCACCGGCCTGGTGCTCCTGCTCCCCGGCTTCCGCGGCGCCGCCCGTGGCTGGTGGCTGGCCTCGACCATCATCCAGGGCTGGCACCTGATCGAGCACAGCACGCTGCAGATCCAGGCGATCGTCGGGACCAACCTCTTCGGCTCCCCGGTCCCGACCAGCTTCCTCCAGCCGTTCATCCCCCGACCGGAGCTGCACCTGGTCTACAACCTGATCGTGTTCATCCCGATGATCGTGGCGATGTGGCTGCATACCCGTCCGTCACAGGATCCCTTCAACGATTGCAACTGCGCCGCCCCGCCGGTGGAGAGAGCCAAGGCGGGTCTGGCAAGCGCCTGAGAATCAGACCGGCTGGCCGGCGCGATCGGCGGCGACCCGATTAAGACCTCCACGAAGACTGCAGGTGGTTGGGCTCCGCTGATCCCGTAGCGACCGTCGATGACGAAGAACGGGACACCGTTGATCCCGTATTGGCGCGCTTGGGCCATGTCGGCATGCACCGCCGGTAGGTACTCATCGGCCTCGAGCGAGCTGCATGACGTCCGCTCGGTCGAGCCTGACCTCGGCGGCGAGATCTGCCAGATCTCAACCCGTCCCACATGCCGTCCCTCGACGAAGTAGGCGCTGAGCAACCGCTCCTTCATCTCCAGCTGGAGACCCCGTTCCTTGGCGAAATGGAGAAGTTGGTGCGCCTTGATGGTGTTGGTATGTTGCAGCGACTCGTAGTCGTAGTCGAGCCCCGCCGTCCGGGCAATGCCCACCACCCGATCGATCATCGCCTGGGCCTGCTCGGCCGACACGCCCCGATGGCTCATCAAGAACTCGACCTCAGACCCGGCGAACTCGACCGGGGTGTCAGGAGACAGCTCGAAGCTGTGATAGACGACCTCGATAGGCGTCTCGGAGAAGCCGGCGATGCCGCTCTCCAGATTTCGCTTGCCGATGTAGCACCACGGGCAAGCGACGTCGGACCAGACATCGATCCGGATCGGGGAAGGTTCTGGAGCCACGATCGGAAGATACCGCGCACCGGTTTCTGTCCTATTGCACCGATACGTTGACGTCATGGCTGGCTGCTCGGTTATCGACTGTCCTCGCGATGCGCGGACCCGAGGCATGTGCGAGATGCACTACAGACGGGTCCTCCGAAGCGGCGAACCGGGTCCGCCGGGTCCGATCACGAGGGAGCGATCAATGTGTGTAGCGGTGGATTGTGACGAGGACGCAGAGGCCTGGGGCTATTGCCATGGTCACTATCAGCGCTTGCTTCGAAACGGAGCGGTGAGCGAGGAGCCGCTGAGGAAACCGGGGCGACTCTGCTCGGTCCATGACTGCCCACGACTGCACAAGGCCAATGGCTTTTGCGCCGCCCACTACAAACGGGTAATCGCCACCGGAGACCCTCAGCCCGAAAGACCGATTCGGGAGACCACTGGGGAAGGCAGCCTCAGTCATGGTTACTTGAACATCCCTGTGCCGCCCGAGCTTCGATATCTGGTGGGAGGCTCCCCTTCGGTCGGCGAGCACAGACTCGTCATGGCCCTGCACCTGGGGCGCCCTTTACGGTCGGAGGAAGTGGTTCACCACCTCAACGGGAATCGAACCGACAATCGAATCGAGAACCTGGAGCTATGGCTCACCTCACACCCGAAGGGTCAGCGTGTTGAGGACGTCGTTGCATTCAGCATCGAAATGTTGGCCCGATACGCCCCAGAGATCGGTTCCTGGGCCATCCGTAGGACAGGCGTGCCTCAAGACGTTCCGAAGTTCAAGAAGACTGGTTGACAGGATCTGGAAAAATAGCCCTCTACCAGGGGTTTTGCAGTCCCGAGCGGGTTCGAACCGCCGTTTCTGGCTTGAGAGGCCAGCGTCCTAGACCACTAGACGACGGGACCAGGTTGGGTCGGCTCATCGCCGGCCTGGCTCGGGGGGAAGGACTCGAACCCTCAATAACAGGGCCAGAACCTGCCGTGTTACCTATTACACCACCCCCGAACGCGCACACCCGAAGGCGATGCAGGGTAGGAGCTAAGGATAATCGACAGTAGGTCCAGTGCGAAGTCGACCTCAGGGGACCAATACGGGCTCGGCGGTCGCCTCCGCTCGCACCGTGACGGGCTCGTTTTGATCGACGAACACCCCGATCAGCCCCAAATCCAAACGGCCTTCGACAAGCACCGAAACCGATTCCCCTCCAGGAAACGTGCTCACAACCAACGCCGAAAGGACCACATCCTGTGATGCCGCATACGCCGAGCCGAGGTCGGCGGCGCGATCCGGATCGATGACCACCTCACCGGTGTCCCGATAGTGCTCCTCGTCGATGCCCGAGGCGGCCGCCACCGAGGCCGAATCGGCAATCGCCGCCAGCTCACGCTGCAATGCGAGAGCCCGCCAGAAGTCCACCGCGAGCCCACCAAAAAGAAGCAGCAGCATCGAGAGCCCCAGCGTCCACAATGTGACCGAGCCGCGGTCCGAGCTCACGGCAGGCTCCGGTACAGGTCGACTTGCTCGGAGTGGGTAGCTCCGACCCAAAGACCCCCGATCTCACCCCAGGGCGTTGCGACGAGAGGTACCCAGACTTCGACCTCGGCGATCACCTCGGTCCCTCGCTCGAAGGAGCAAGAATCGGGCCTGTCGTCTTTTTCCTGCGCGCCGGCACCGCACCAACCCAGACGGACCAGGTCAGATCCGAGGCCGTGATTGGCCGCCATTTCCGCCAATACCAAGGCACCGGCAGATGTATCCAGGTGAATCACCGCCGCTCGGGCCGCTTCCGCGGCGGCCGCCTCGGCGAACACCCGTCGCTCTGACCATGGCCCGAACGCCAGCACCGCAATGGCTACGGGAAGGAGGAGAAGACCGACCGCCAACCCGAGCTCGACGGCGGCGTGACCGCGGTCCATCACGGCGGGAGCTCCCGTGTGGCCTGAGCGGTGATCTCGACGACGAAGTCCGGCGTCAGGGGAGTCCAGGAGGAGAAGACTCCTTGTCCGGAGGCCCTGACCGAGACAGGCCCAATCACACAGTCGGTCACCACCGTGTCACCCATCCTCCCTCCGAGCAATTGATCCAAGACCTGACCAATCCTCCGCTGGCATTCCTCCGCCGACGAGTTGACCGATCCGACCCGGGCGCCCTGATCGAGCGCGGACCTGAGAGCGCCCCGCCCGTATTCGACTACGACGAGGTTGGCCAGGGCGAGAAAGAGCAGCAGTCCAAGCCCGCTGGCCAAGAGGAACTGGACCGAGGTGACGCCCCGGTCGTTCAGCCTCCGATGAGCTGAGAGCGGATCCACCCGACGATGTCCACACCGAGCGCCTGGAGTGCGCCCCAGATGACTACGAGAGCCGCAATCGCCAGTGCGGCATTTCCCATGAGCTCGGCGGTATTGAGTCCCCGGTCGTCGCCCCACACGTCGTGGAACCACTGCTTGAGGGCCAGCATGTCAACCTCCTTTCATCGCCAGCCGGTTATCAGGTACGGAAGAGGTGCCGCCACAAAGAGGAGGAGGACTGGGGCCAGGATGGCGATGGTTGGCACGAGCATCGCCGCTCTCCGTTTGGTCGCCGACCTTCGCAGGGTCTCACGTCGCGTCTCCCGAACGTCCTCAGCGAGGTCGAGGAGTGCTGGGGCAAGGTCGGCGCCGCGCTCCTCGGCGGTCGCCAACAGGCGATAGGTACGGCCACAAAACGGCTCAGGGGTCAGCTCGGCCATCCTCCGAAACGCGTCACCGGCCCGCCACCCAGACCTATGGAGCCGAAGGGCGTCGGCGAGCTCGCTCACGACCTCTCCCTCACCACGACGCACGACGTCCTGCACCGCGTGGACAACCCCACCACCGGCTCGGACCCGCATGGCGAGAAGTTGGTTCACCGTGTAGATCTCGATGCACATCTTCTCCCGCCTCCGCTCGATCGCCGCGTGCAACGACGCCCGCTGCCGTGTGGCCCCGACCACTATGCCAAGAGCGACGAGCACGATCCGTTGGATCGGGGACAGCCCCAGCAAATGCCCGATGAGAAACGCGACCCCGACACCGATGGCGATCGACCGCAGTTGGGCCATCCGAAAGACGGGCACGGTCTCCTCCTCAGGCAGATCCCGATACCAAGCGGCTTGTCGAAGCTGGAGGATCGTCACCTGCTCTCCAGATCTCTCCAAGAGCCTTCCCACGGATGCGGCCAATGAGCGGAGAATCGGCCCGAACACGGCACCGAGAGGGCCAGTTACAGATCGGGACCTGGCAACCACCCTCGCCGGGCCGACGTACGGGTTGATCCTCGAGGCGAGACTGCGAGCTGGCGGAAACAGCGCATGAACCACCAAGGCAGCTGCAAACGCAGTAGTGATCGCAGCGACGAGCATCAACGGTGTGATGGTCAATCGCCACCTCGAGCCGATACGAACACGCGAGGCTCGGCCGGTTGCGAACCAAGCCTGGAGGCGATGACCACCCCGACCACACTCATCACGCCGCCAATTGCCGCGACAAGCACCCCGGCCCGAGACGCGTAGAACTCGCGGAATGCCCCTGCCCGAGCCGTCAACGCCACCAGGACCAGCCAGGGCAGGATGAACACGATCCGCGAGTTGATCTTCTGCTCCAGCGCATCAGTCCGAATCTCTTCGAGGGTCCAGAGATCTTTAGTGGTCGCGTCCGCCAAATCGGAGAGGATTTCGGGGACCACTGCTCCACCACGCTCATAGGCCAGGATCAGCACCTCGATCACCCGGTCCGAAGTGGGGTCGGATAGGTCTGACTTGATCATCTCGAGGGCCGGAACAACTCCGAGACTGTGCGAATAGACGGAGAATTCCTGAAAGGCCCGTCGGAGTGGCGCCGGGCCAAAATCCGCCAAGCTCTCCATCGCTGTTGGCAGCGATGCTCCCGATCGAACTGACGCCAGGAGATCCCGAAGCCCGTCCGGCCAGGCGCGTTGAACTTCGTCGAGCCGCTGAGCCCTCTTCCTGGAGAAATATGCCTTGGGCAGGGTGGCGACGACTACCGATGGCATCAGCGAGACAATCGGAAGTGAGGTCAACGCGAATACGACGATGTAGGTGCCGACGCCCGCGCCGATCGAAGCAACCCAGAATTGAGCAGGTGTCACGTCGAGCCCGGATTCCCGGAGCCAATTCCCCTTTGGGACCCGAGGCCTCCCGCGGTCCTTTGCCCTAACCATCACCTTGTTCAACACGAGCACAACGGCGACGGCCGAGCACAAGGCTGCAAGGGCCGTTACCACTGCCCTCCACCTTCCAACAACCCCGCGATATTTGCCCCTCGCGGCAGAGCTCGCTCCAGCCGCCGCCCCAAGCTCTCGGGTGGTAATGAGCCGGTCCACTCGAGCGGGCTCCCCAGCCGATCGCGTTGAAAGAGCGGCTCGGATGAGAAGTCGTCGTGAAGGGAGGGGACCAGAGCCCGGATCTCCATGGTCTGGCGGCGGATGCCTCCTTCCTTCGGATCGATGTCACGCTCCAGATGGACCACGAGGTCGATCGACGAAGAGAAAACCTTTCGCACGACCCGCTCCGGGATGTTCTCCCCTGCCATGAGAGCTGCGTTCACCAGTGCATCCAGAGCGTCGGGCGCCGAGTTGGCGTGAATGGTGCACGCCAGACCGCAGCCGGCATTGACTGCCCTGGTCAACTCGAAGGCCTCGCTGCCACGGACCTCGCCAACCACGATGAGGTCGGGCCTCATGGCGAGTGTGGCCTTGACCAGGTGCCGCAGGCTTATCTCCCCGCCGCCGTCGAGGGAGGGGGGTCGTGCCTCGTAATAGGACCCATGGACGATCGGCACGTGGAGCTCACGGATCTCCTCGCACGCCCGGACGCAGTGATCGGATGGGACGGCGGCGATGAGCGCCGAGAGAAAGGAGGTCTTTCCCGCACCAGGTGGGCCGCTGACGATCACCGACGTCGAAGCGCGCATGGCAAGGGTCAGGAAGTCGGCGGAACCCCTGGTCAGCGACCCCAATTCGACCAGGGAGGTGAGCGTCTCGCGGCGGAGCGCGTATCGACGGATCGTCGCCGAGAGATGGTCCGCCACCGGAGGGATCACAGCCGTGAGCCGAGCTGACCCGTCGAGGATCCGCGCTTGTGACACAGGGTGTGATGCATCGAGCCGCCGATCGGTTGCCGCCATCAACCTCTCCACGACCTGGCGGTTCTCGGCCTCGGAACTGGGAACGTCTAGCCCGCGCAACGAGCCTCCTGCCTCCAGGTAGGTGACTCTGTCACCCTCTATGAATATCTCCTCGATGTCATCCCGGTCGAGGAGATCTCCCAATGGGCCGTAGTACGAAACCGACTGGAGGAGACGACGCACGGTCGCGTCGGGATCGGCCAAAGACCTGGACTCGCCCATGTGGGCGTGACGTTGGTAGTCATCCACGGTCGACCGCAGCAGTTCCACCAGCCGGGCCGTGTCGCGTTGGGGATCGAGCCCCGAGCCATCGATCCGCTCGAGGGCCCGCTTCCTGATCTCCCGATAGGCATCGACCGTCACCGGACCGCCTCATCGATCAACAAGGCGACACGCGTGATCGCCCTGGCGAAACCTCCTCGTGATGGGCGAGTGCCATCCCACGAGGCTCTCTCCAAACGTCCGTCCTCCGGTAACAGGACGACGGGCATACCTGGGAGCAGCCGGGCCATCTCGGCCCTGATCTCCAGGCGGCGCCGGCTCCCGGGTGCGACCCGGTTGACCACGGCAACAGTGTCGGTCATGTCGGAGTTCGAGGAGAGATCGTTGACGGTCCGCACCAGCCTTGCCATCCCCACCGGGTTGGCCTGACCGACGACGATCAGGACGTGGAAGCGGACGAAGTCCAAGCGATCCAATCGAGCGGTCCCCAGATCCGCGATGACGACCTCATACCCGGCGGCGCCGACCTCATCGAGCACGGCCTCGATCTCGATCGGTGGCAGGTCTTGAGTGGTGACAGGGTTGACCAGCCCACCGATCACGTCGACAGCCTCATGACTCAAGATGGCTTCATTGACTGCACCAACCGAGTGATGGGCCGCATCCACCGCCGTCAGAAGGTTCGGGTGGAGAGGGAGATCGAGACGCTGCGCCACCGAGGGCGCCTGCTGGTCGAGGTCGATCAACACTGTCGGTCGGGAACGAGACATGACCGCCGCGATGCCTGTGGCGATCTCGGTGCAACCCACGCCGCCTACGGGCCCAAGCACACCTACGCGGAAGGACCGAAGTGCCGGCGTGACAATTGGCGATGGGTCGCTTCGGTGAAGAAGCATCATTTCGGCCACGGCCATGAACTCCTCGGGAGCCGCACCCTCCTCGATCACGTCAGTGATCCCGCATTCGAGGAGATGGCGCTTGGCGTCAGGGGCATCGGCAGGGTCGTATACGCCCACGATCTCTCGACCCAGATCCCGGATTCTCCTGACGAGGCGTGGGGTGAGGAAGGAGCAGACATCATCGATGAAGAGGATGTCGTACCGATCACTCACGGCCTGGTCGGGCCCCATGACCCGTGACCGAACTCTGCCTCCGCCGTGGTCCAACAAGAAGCGATGCACACGGTCGGGCCAAGCTCGCGCCGAGGCGGCCAGGGCAAGTTCCGGCCCGGGCTTCACTCGCCCACCTCGTCTAGAGCCCGGGCACCAGTGGCACGAAGGATCTCCAGCGATCCTTCGGAGATGGCCCTCGCTAGGGCGAGGGCTTCCTCAGGAGACACCGCCACTACCACGTGATACGGAGAAATCCCGGAGAGCCCGTCCTGTGTCGTGTCCGCGATGCTGACCACTTCCAGATCCGAGGCGACGAATTGAGGTTGCTCCCCGACCATCGAGATCACGTCCACCCGATCTCCGGCGACCAGGGTGGCGCCTGCCGCATGCTCCGACGGCACGGGGATGCTCATCGCGCGGGAGACCGCTGCCCGATCCAGGCTCGATCACGATCGTCCTGTCGATCAACTCCCCTTCTGCGATGGATCGACCGACTATCCAGCCTTCCAGGTTCGGAAGATCGTCCTCACTGACGAGATGTTGGAGACCCTCGAAATCTGCGGGCAGCGGGACGAGCCGAATCAGGTTCGCCGACAGCGGGGCGCCCTCGGAAATCGGGCCATCGGCGATCGCCACCAAGGTGGTGGCATCCCGATTCTGCAACGCGAGGTAGTTGAGTGAGAAGGCGAGAATGGCCGCCAGAGCGATGGCAATGTGCGATAGCGACGGTCGATACCGAGCCGACCTGGAGGTCGGTGCCGAGGTGCCCGCTTCCCTCGCCATGATGGAGGGAGTACTCGCCACTTCCGGTGGACCTATCGATTTGAACCTATCGTCTTGGCTTCGGTTGATGTCGAGAGCGCGAAAGAAGATCGTGGAGAGAACGCCGGATCGCGAGATGGAAACAGACCTCCGCCAAGGAGCCGGAAGGGAGTGGCTGGAGGAGGCTGCCGAGGACGAGAGACTCACCGAGTTGTTGCGGCGCAGGAAGCTCGACCTGGCCGGTCGCGCCATCGAGATCGTCCATAGGGGTGAAAGGGTTCGCGCCGAGATTGGCGCACACACTTTCTCGGGTCATCTGGTGTACGCCGGGGCGGACTTCGCCACCGTGGACCGGGGCGACGACATGGTGGAAGTCGTCTTCGCGGCCGCGGTCTGGACCCTCGAGCGGACTGACTCGGGCGGCCACGACCAGAGCGGCGACCCGCTCACCTTTCGGGCCCGGCTCTCCGAGATCTCGGCTTCCGGGGAGTCGGTGCGGATGATCGTCTCGGATGGGAAGGCGATCGTGGGATCGATCGACGCTGGTGGCGACGGATCATGTCGAGGTGATCCAGGACGGGAACAGCCTTGTCATCCCACTCCGTTTGATTGTCGCGGTGGTCCGCTCTACATCTCGCTTCTGACATCATCGGTCTCCGCGGTACACCGGATGGGACCGGACGAACTCATAGATCTCGTCCCGGAAGAACTTGAAGGTCCGGCCGCCGGGGAGTTTGTAGGCGGGCAACCGCCCCTCTCTCGCATAGCGCCTCACCATTTGCACGTTCATGCCCAATAGCTCCGCTACCTGCGCCGCGTCGAGGATCGGGGGGTAGTCCTCAGCCATCTGTCGTCCTCATCGTTACTCGAAACGAGAGTACGGCATTGACGGTTGGGTTGGAATGGGTTCGATCCGGCCGCTTCAGCAGAGACGCGTACGATCGACCGATGACCAAGACCGATCTCCAGAGCTGGCTCGACCGCTACATCCTGGCGTGGCGGGCGAACACGACGACAGCCATCGCGGAGCTGTTCACCGAAGACGCCAGATATCGGTTCCATCCCTATGACGAGGGTGATGAGATGGTCGTCGGCCGAGACGGGATAGTCGCCGCCTGGCTGGAGGAACCCGACGACCCGGGCACCTGGGAGGCGGCCTATGAGGCATGGGCGGTGGAAGGCGATCGCGGCGTGGGTGTTGGTACCAGTCGATATCTGGCGACGGCCGACAAGCCCGAGCGCACCTATAACAACTGCTTCCTGATGATGTTCGCTGACGACGGGCGCTGCTCGGAGTTCACCGAGTACTACGTCCGTCAGCCCTGAGAGTCGGCTGCCAGGTCAACGTCACCGGGTGACGGCGAGTTTCGCTTTCGGTCCGGTTGCTTAACGGATCCGGCTAATTAGCCGATAACCCCACCATGCTCGAGTTCTATCTCGGATACAGCATGGGTCAAGGTACGGCTAGTCGCGCCGCCGCACTTGCACGCAGCGCGGCCGTTGCCGATGGAACCCTCCACACCAATCGGATCGAGGACCTCAACGAGCGGGTCGATCGGCTGGTGATGATCCTCCGGGCGACGCTCTCCCTCCTCGAGGAGCAGGGGATCACCCCGGAGCGGCTGATGGCGAAGATCGAAGAGCTCGATCTCCAGGACGGGACCGACGACGACCGGATGCGAGAGCAGATCGTCGAGTGCCCATCGTGCCAATCCAAGGTGGCGCCGGGACTGCGCAACTGCCAGCTGTGCGGCACGGAGGTCAGGCCCGACACCGGCCACCCGCTCAGTAGCGTCTGACGCACCGGCCGACGCAGAGCGGGAACATCTCGCTCAATACACTCGGCCGATGGGCAGCTTCGACGAGGTTCACGGCCCCGACGGGGTTCGTCCCCACTACCGGGCGCTGATGAATCGGCTCAGCGAGATCGGTGATGCAGAGCTCTCCGACCGGCTCGGGATGCTCGATTCGTTCTTCCGCACCCTCGGCATCACCTTTGCCGTCACCGGTCATGAGAGCGGGCTCGAGCGCACCTGGCCGATGGATCTGGTGCCGAGGATCATCCCCGCCGACGAGTGGGACCACATCGAGGCCGGGCTGGTTCAACGGGTCACCGTGCTCAACCGCTTCCTCGACGACCTCTACGTCGGCGGTCAGCAGGCGATCCTCGATGGCGTCATCCCCCGATGGTTGGTCGAGACCGCCGATGGCTATGTCAGGGAGGCTCACGGGATCCCCGCCCCGCAGGGCTCGCGTTGTGTTGTCGCCGGCATCGACATCGTCCGCGACGACGAGGGCACCTATCGGGTGCTCGAAGACAACCTGCGCGTCCCCAGCGGCATCTCCTATGTCCTCGAGAACCGGGTGGCGATGACCCGGATCCTGCCGGTCGGATTCGCCAGCCACTCCATTCGCCCGGTGGACCACTATGGGGCCTCGCTGTTGCGCGCCTTGCGCTCCATCGCCCCACCGATCGTCACCGATCCCACCGTCGTCGTGCTCACCCCTGGCGTGTCCAACTCGGCGTACTTCGAACATGCCTTCCTCGCCCGGCAGATGGGCATCGAATTGGTCGAAGGCCGCGACCTGCTCGTCGACGACCGGCAAGTGTTCATGCGCACCACCCAGGGCCTCAAGCAGGTCGATGTGATCTACCGAAGGGTCAACGACGAGTTCCTCGATCCGGTCGTATTCCGTCAGGACAGCCTGCTCGGTGTCCCCGGTCTCCATGGCGCGGCCCGGGCGGGATCGGTGACGATCGCCAATGCGATCGGGAACGGAGCGGTCGACGACAAGGGCGTCTATCCGTACATTCCTGATCTGGTCCGCTACTACCTGGGTGAAGAACCGATCCTCCCCAATGTCACCACCTATCTCCCCTGGGAGCCCGAACAGCTCGAGCTAATCCTGAGCCGGCTCGACCAGCTGGTGGTGAAGCCTGTCGCCGAGGCCGGCGGCTACGGGATCGTGATTGGCACCGTGGCCGATGAGGCGACCCTGGAGATGACGGCCGCCGCCCTCCGGGCCAACCCGCGCGGATACGTCGCCCAGGAGATCGTCCAGCTCTCCACCCATCCCACCTTCGTGGGCGGGCATCTCGAGCCGCGCCACGTCGACCTACGCCCCTTCGTCATCAGTGGGGAGCGGATCGAGGTGGTGCCCGGCGGGCTCACCCGGGTGGCACTGAGGGAGGGATCGTTGATCGTGAACTCGTCACAGGGTGGCGGCTCCAAGGACACATGGGTGCTGAACAACGGGGTGGGTCGTGCTGTCACGGCACGCTGAAGACCTGTTCTGGGTTGGCCGCTATGTCGAGCGGGCCGAAGACACCGCACGAATGCTCGACGTGACCTATCACAACCTGCTCGAGTCGCCCGGAGACCGGGCGGCCACCACCTGGGGCGAGCTGCTCGAGGTCCTCTATGTCAACGCGCTCTACGAGGGTCCGATGGAGAGTGGAGCGGTCAGCACCTACCTGGTCGCCGACCGAACCAACCCGGGTTCGATCATCTCGTCAGTCGACCGCGCCCGAGACAACGCACGCGGGCTGCGGGACCGCATCTCGACCGAGTTGTGGGAGGCGATCAACGTATTCCATCTCGAGCTGACCCATGCCGACTTCCATCTCGACCTGGATCGCCGCGCCTACGAGGTGTTCGGCACCATCAAGCGCCGGTGCCAGCTCATCAGCGGTGTCGCCGCCCAGACCATGCCCCGGGACGAGGGCTACCGCTTCATGCTGCTCGGGCTCTTGCTGGAACGTGCGGAGATGACTTGCCGCCTGCTTTCCGTCCGTTATGCGCGGCTCGCCGGTAGCGAGGAGCAGTCGGAGTTCCACTCCTGGGTCTCGGTGCTCAAGTCGGTGTCTGCCTACGAGGCATACCTCAAGGCGCACGACGCATCTCTCGACCCGACCGATGTTCTCGAGTTCCTCCTCCTCGACCCGGAGTTCCCCCGCAGCGTCCTCTATTGCCTCCAACAGGTCGAGCGCCTGATCGACCGCCTCGCCGGTTCGAGTCATCAAACCAGCATGGAGCGAGCGATCGGAAAGGTACGAGCCCAGGCCGAGTTCACCGACATCCCCAGCATTCTCGGTGAGCGGCTCGACCATTTCCTCGAATTGCTGCAGAAGGAGATCTATCAGGTCTCCGAGGAGGTGGAGGACCACTTCTTCCGTGCCGGCACCGACCTGCAGCTCCATTCGCAGAGGTGGGCATGAGGCTCGAGATCCGCTACCTGAACGAGTTCAACTACAGCGAGCCGGCGTGGGAGTCGCACAATCTGCTCAGGGCATGCCCGGCGAGCACCGAGAACCAGCGGCTGGTGAGCTATCGGGTCGACGTGGACCCGGTGACTCAGGTTCACACCTACACCGACTACTGGGGGACGCGGGTAGACGAATTCGGGATCGTCCAACCGCACGAATTGCTCAGGGTCAGGGCAGAGTCGACGGTCGAGACCAGCGCACCCACGTTCCCTGAGGACGACGCGCCCATTGACTCGTTGGACACGGTGCGCGGCGAATTGTCGACCTATCTCCGGCCTTCGCCACATGCCGCCTGGGACGGCGAGATCGAGGCGATTGCTCGAGAAGCGCTCGGGCGATCCGACGGCATGGTCGAGGTGGCGACAACCGTCTCGGATACCGTCACCTCCCAGCTCGCTTACGTTCCGGGGGCCACGTACGTGGGGATGGACGTCGGCGACGTGCTGACTCAGGGCAAAGGGGTCTGTCAGGACTTCGCCCATCTCGGCATCGCCATGTATCGAAGCGTTGGAATCCCGGCCCGCTACGTGTCCGGCTATCTATATGCCGCCGACCAGACAGCGGCCGTGGCCCCAGACCAGCCCGAGCTCAGCGTTCAGACCCACGCCTGGATCGAGGTCTTCATTCCCGGCTACGGCTGGTGGGCCCTCGACCCCACCAATGCCCAGCCTGTCGGTGAGCTGCATGTCAAGATCGGCCACGGCCGGGACTATCAGGATGTGATGCCTTTGCGTGGCGTCTACCACGGGGGTGCCGAGCACGAGCTCGGTGTCGAGGTCCGGATCAGCAGCGAACGACTCTCCCAGATGGCCGAGCAATAGGGCCAGGCCGAACGCAGTGCGTCGCATATCCATGACGCCAGCATTAGGAACGGTTTTCTCAATGGATTTATCATCGTTTTAGGGTCTCTGCGGTCATTTCCAGTGTTTGTGCCCAAAACCGATGAAGAAGGAGCTCTGATCACGTTGGCGTCGAAGAGGCAATTGTTGGTGGCGTTGGCCGTGGTGTCCACGCTGGCCGTAGCGCCTGCCGCCCTCGCCCAGACCGAAGAGACACCGACGACGCTCCCGGCCACCGCCCTGACCGTCAGCACACCGTTCCCGTCGGTGGCGGTCGAGCCCGGGGACCAGGTCAGCTTCGCTCTGACCGTCAGTGCCCCGGCCCAGGTCCCGGTCACCCTGGCAGTCGACGGCACTCCTGAAGGGTGGACAGCCGCGTTCCGTGGCGGCGGCTTCGAAGTCGACTCGGTGACCGCCGGGCCAGGGCTGGAGCCGGAGCTCACCTTCGACGTCACCGTCCCGACCAGCGCGACCGAAGGCGATTACCCGATGACGATCACCGCCTCAGGTGGGGGTGAGACGGTCACGCTCCCGATTGCAGTCCGGGTGTCGGCACAGGCCGGAGGTGAGGTCACACTCACTCCCAACTTCCCCGGTCTCCGCACCCCCGCTGGTGAGGCCGTGACCTTTGACGTCGAGTTGGCCAACAGCACGCCGGCCGATCTCGAATTCGAGCTCACTCCGACCGCCCCCTCCGGGTGGGATGTCACCGCCGAGCTCTCCGGGCAGGCCCAGGCCTCCACCGTCCTGGTCGAGGCCGGGGGCACGCAGACGATCAATGTCGCGGTCACTCCGCCGTTCAGTGCCGAGGCTGCCCAGTACCCGGTGACCCTCCAGGCGACTGCCCCGGGAACCACGGTCGAGACCGAGATGATCGTCGAGGTCGTCGGCTCGTTCGCCTTGGAGATGTCCACCGCAGACCAGCGTCTCAACGCCGAGGTGACGGTGGGAAGCTCCAGCGACTTCCAGATTCTTCTCACCAACACCGGTACGGCCCCTCTCGAGGCGGTCACCATGGGTGTCACCCCCCCGAGCGGTTGGGATGTCGTCTTCGACAACGACACAGTCGCGGTTGGCCCGGGAGAGTCCGTGCCGGTCACGGCAACCATCACCCCCTCGGAGGAAGCGGTCGCCGGCGACTATGTGATCACCTTCACCGCCACCCACGAGGAGGCTGACGCCGAGATGGAGATCCGCACGACGGTCAACCCCTCGGCGATTTGGGGATTCGTCGGCATCGCGGTCATCGCTCTGACGCTCGCCGGGCTGGCCTGGGTGTTCCGGCGCTTCGGCCGTCGCTGACAATGGCTACGACTATCCGTTCCAGGAAGCTGACCAAGACCTACGGCGAGCACACCGTGGTCGACAGGCTCGACCTCGAAATCGACGCCGGAGAGGTCTTCGGCTTGCTCGGCCCGAACGGAGCCGGCAAGACGACGACCATCCTCATGCTGCTCGGTCTCATCGAGCCGACCAAGGGGAAGATCGAGGTTCTGGGCCTCGACCCGAGATGGAACCCGATCGAGGTCAAGCGAAAGGTGGGCTATCTGCCGGACGCGGTCGGGTTCTATGACCCGATGACGGGACGGGAGAACCTGCGCTTCACTGCCCGACTCAACGGGCTGGAAGACTTCGAGGACCTGATCGAGTCGCTCCTCGGCCTGGTCGGCCTGGCCGATGCCGCCGACCAGCCCGCCGGCGAGTACTCGCGAGGGATGAAGCAGCGGCTCGGCGTGGCCGACGCACTGGTGAAAGGACCATCGGTCTTGATCCTGGACGAGCCCACCACTGCCATCGACCCCGAGGGCGTGGTCGAGATGCTCGCACTGATCCAGCGCCTGGCCAAGGAGGAAGGGGTGACCGTCCTCCTCGCCAGCCATCTGCTCCACCAGGTCCAGACCGTTTGCGACCGGGTCGCCATCTTCGTTCGTGGCAAGGTCGTCGCTCAGGGCACGCCTCATGAGCTGGCGGCCGTGGACAAGGGTGGTCAGATCAGGGTCGAATTCCGTCTCGGCGGAGAGCCCTCGAAAGGCAAGGCCCAGCTGGAGTCGCTGGGGACCGTCAGCGGCGTCACCCCGGGCCGGGCACCCGGCTCCTGGGTGGCGGATCTCGAGGCCGGTTCGCTGGCGCCGGCCGTCAGCGGTCTGGTGTCCCAGGGTGCAGATGTGATCGGGGTCCACCGGCTCGATGAAGACCTGGAGACCATCTATCGCCGCTACTTCGAGGTGGAGAACGAGGTCGAGGAGGTGCCGGCGTGACCAACGAAACCGAAGTCGCTGCCGAAGAGGTGCCCGCCGCCGAGCCGACCCCCCGGGTGGGAGGTTGGAGAGCGGTAGCCAGGAAAGAGATCGCCGACCACCTGCTCTCGGGGCGGTTCGTCGTCCTCATGGGAGTGCTCGGGATCGCCACCGCGGCTGCGGTGTTCGCCGCCTCCGGTGGGATTCGCGACGTCGCCCCGAACGCCCAGGGGATCACGGCGCTTTTCTTGAAGCTGTTCACCGTCACCGCAGACCCGGTCCCGTTCCCGCTGATCGTGTTCGTGGGCTTTCTCGCCCCGCTCCTCGGGATCATGTTCGGGTTCGACGCGGTCAGCGGCGAACGATCGCAGGGCACGCTCCCACGGCTCCTCTCCCAACCGATCCATCGCGACGAGGTGATCCTCGGCAAGTTCGTGGCCGGCCTCACGGTGGTGGCGATCATGCTCACCGCGCTGGTGCTCTTCGTGTCCGGCATCGGGATCGTGAGGCTCGGGCTGGTGCCCACTCCTACCGAGATCTCGCGCCTCGCGGTGTGGCTGGTCTTTGCCATCATCTACGTCGGCTTCTGGCAGGCACTCGCCACTCTGAGCTCGGTTCTCGCCAAAAGGGCCTCGACCTCGGCGATGATCCCGATCGGGGTTTGGTTGGTCCTGACCCTGTTCGGATCATTCATCTTCGGCGCCATCGCCAGTGTCCTCAGCCCGCGGGATGGGTCGCAGGCGGCCGAGGTGGCCTACCTCCAGACCCAGCAAGCCGTGTCCCAGCTCTCACCGGTGACCTTGTTCCAGCAGGTGTCGAGCGTGCTGCTCGACCCGGAGGTCCGCACCGTCGGGCTGGTCACCCAGGAGCAGGTCGACCGGGCCATCGTCTCCGAGCTCAACCTCACCCAGAGTCTCGCCGTGGTCTGGCCCCAGATCGCCATCCTGGTCGCCCTCACCGCGGTGATGTTCGCCGCCGCCTACATCGCCTTCATGCGGGACGAGGTCAGGGCCTGACCCGACCCTTTTGGCGCGGCGATGTCGGTCTATAGGTCGACATCGGCGCGCGAGAATGGATTGGCTTTAGGCTGAGGTCATGGAAGAAGCGGTTAAGCCGGATGCGGTGGAGGAAGCGCCTGACGAGGAGCAGTCGGAGCCACCCGTCTCCCAACCGACCAAGCTGATCCGGATCGCCTCGATGACCCGGGCCATGCTCGAAGAGGTGCGACACGCCCCACTCGACGACGGGGGACGGAAGCGGCTGGCGAACGTTCACTCCCGATCTCTCGACGAGCTGCGGGAGATCCTGTCCCCGGAGCTACTCGACGAATTCGACGAGATCATGGTCCCCCTCGACCAGGCCGGTGTCACCGAGGCCGAGCTGCGTATCGCCCAGGCCCAGCTCATCGGCTGGCTCGAAGGGCTGTTCCACGGGATCCAGGCATCCTTGTGGAGTCAGCAGATGGCGGCGCAATCACAGCTGGCGGAGATGCAAAAGAGAGCCCTGGTCCCGCCCACGACCCCGAATCCAGGCGAGGACCAGACCGGTCTCTACCTCTAGGTACCGAATACCTGGTACCAGGTACCAGGTACCAAGTACGTGTCAACCGACCTTGCGTTCCCGTTGCGTTCGCTCGCGCCGAACCCGACGGCGCTCGCGCTCACTGAGACCACCCCAGATGCCGAATTTCTCGCCCATGTCGACCGCATAGTCGAGGCATTCCGCCTTCACCTCGCATGCGGCACAGATCGCCTTCGCCTTCCGGGTGGAAGCCCCCCGCTCGGGGAAGAAGAGGTCGGCATCGGCGCCTCGGCAGTTGGCGTAGTCCTGCCAGGAAAGCTCACCAATAGCCAAGGCTTGGATGAGCTTGCTCTGCATCAGGTCTCCTCACAACCGTGTAATTACACGTTTGAGATTACGACCACCCGCGCGCGCCGTCAACCCGGAGTGCCGAATTTCTCCTTGTGGCGCCGAGTGATTCCCCGGAGACCAAGAGTTGCCATAATGGGTGGTGCGGTGTCCGCCACGATCGAGCAGAGAAAAGCGCCCTGGCCGGTCAGCTTCTATCGATCGGCGGTCGGCAAGAAATGGGTGATGGCGCTCACCGGTCTCGGCATCATCGTCTTCGTCCTGGCGCACATGGTGGGCAACTGGAAGATCTTCCTGCCCGATGTCAACGGCGTGCCGGACATCGACATCTACGCCGAGGCATTGCGTGAACTGCTGGTCCCCTTCCTACCCGCCCATGTCGCTCTTTGGATCCTCCGCACCGGGTTGATCGTGGCCTTCCTCTTCCATATCCACGCCGCCTACTCCCTGACTCTGATGAATCGCAAGGCCCGACCCGAGAACTACCAGGGGCCCCGCACCTATGTCGCCGCCAACTACGCCAGCCGGACCATGCGCTGGAGCGGCGTGATCTTCGCCGCCTTCCTCCTCTTCCACCTCGCCGACCTCACCTGGGGGATCCAGCCGGCCGCCCCCGAGGTCTGGGCCAGGGGCGAGGTCTACGCCAACTTCGTCGCCTCTTTCTCCCGGGCGCCGGTCACCGCCTTCTATGTGATCGCGATGGTGCTACTCGGCCTCCATCTCTATCACGGCGCCTGGTCGATGTTCCAGAGCCTCGGGATCAACCACCCACGCTTCAACCCGCTGCGGCGGTGGTTCGCGATCGGGCTGGCGGTGCTGGTCACCGTGGGCAACTCGATCATGCCCCTTGCGGTGTACTTCGGGTTCGTCGGGTGAGCCTCCAGCTCGATCCCAGGATTCCCGATGGCCCCGTCGAGGACAAGTGGGACAACCACAAGTTCTCGGTCCGCCTGGTCAACCCGGCGAACAAGCGGAAGTTCAAGATCCTGATCGTGGGGACCGGGCTCGCCGGCGCCTCGGCGGCGGCCACACTCGCCGAGCTCGGATACGAAGTCGAGGTCTTCACCTTCCACGACTCTCCTCGCCGGGCCCATTCGATCGCCGCCCAGGGCGGGATCAACGCGGCCAAGAACTACAAGAACGACGGCGACTCGGTGTACCGGCTCTTCTACGACACGGTGAAGGGCGGGGACTACCGGAGCCGGGAGGCGAACGTCTATCGCCTCGCGCACGAGTCGCTCAACATCATCGACCAGGCCACTGCCCAGGGAGTGCCCTTCGCTCGGGAATACGGGGGGTTGCTCGACAACCGGTCGTTCGGCGGTGCCCAGGTCGCCCGGACTTTCTATGCGCGGGGGCAGACCGGCCAACAGCTCCTCCTCGGTGCGTACCAGGCAATGGCCCGTCAGGTTGCGGCGGGGACGGTCAAGCTGCACACCAGGTCGGAGATGCTCGACCTCGTGGTCAAGGACGGTCGGGCGGTCGGCATCGTGGCCCGAGACCTGATCTCCGGGGCCATCACCAATCACTCCGGCCACGCCGTGGTCCTCGCCACCGGCGGCTATAGCAACGTCTTCTTCCTCTCGACCAATGCCATGGCCTGCAACGTCAGTGCCATCTGGCGGGCGCACCGCAAGGGCGCCGGCTTCGCCAACCCGTGTTTCACCCAGATCCACCCGACCTGCATCCCTGCGTCAGACGAATTCCAATCGAAGCTGACCCTCATGTCCGAGTCGCTGCGCAACGACGGCCGGATCTGGGTACCAAGCCGCGCCGGAGACGAGCGCGGCCCGACAGAGGTGCCCAACGACGATCGGGACTACTTCCTCGAGCGCCAGTACCCCGCTTTCGGGAACCTGGTCCCCAGGGACGTCGCCTCCCGGGCGGTGAAACGGATCGTCGACGAAGGCAAAGGAGTCGGGCCGCTCCAGAACGGGGTCTATCTCGACTTCCACGACGCCGTCGAGCGCCAGGGCCGTCAGGTCATCACCGAGCGGTATGAGAACCTGTTCGAGATGTATCAGCGGATCACCGACGAGGACCCCTACGAGGTGCCGATGCGGATCTACCCGGCCCCCCACTACACCATGGGCGGGCTCTGGGTCGACTACAACCTGATGACCACGATCCCTGGGCTCTATTCGATCGGAGAGGCCAACTTCTCCGACCACGGCGCCAACCGCTTGGGGGCATCGGCGCTGATGCAGGGATTGGCCGACGGCTATTTCGTCCTCCCGATCACAATCGGTGACTATCTCGCCGGGTTTCTCAACCAGGCGCCCGTCCCTGCCGACGACCCCGTGTTCGAAGAGGCAGGCACCACGGTCCGGGAGCGAGTTGATGGGTTCCTCGCGACAAGGGGGAGCCGGACCGTGGACTGGTTCCACAAGGAGCTGGGCAAGATCATGCTCGAGTACTGCGGCATGTCCCGCTCCGAGCCCGGGCTGAACAAGGCCCTCTCAGAGATCCCCGCCCTCTACGAGGAATTCAGAAGCGACGTGAGGATCCTCGGGACCGCAGGGAATCTCAACCAGACCCTGGAGCGGGCGGGGCGGGTCGAGGACTTCTTCGAGCTCTCCCAGGCGATGTGCCTCGACGCTTTGCATCGGGAGGAGTCGTGCGGCGGTCATTTCCGCGAGGAGTACCAGACGGACGAAGGCGAGGCCCTCCGGCGAGACGACGAATTCGCTCATGTGGCCGTGTGGGAATGGACCGGAGACCCCGCCAAGCCGGAATTGAACAAGGAGCCACTCACCTTCGAGACTGTCAAGCCGAGCACCCGGAGCTACAAGTGAACGTCACGCTCCAGATCTGGCGTCAGGAGGGCCCGGACCTACCCGGCGGGTTCAAGACATACGAGGTGGCCGGGATCTCAGAGGAAATGTCGTTCCTGGAGATGCTCGACGTCCTCAACGAGCGGCTGGCCAACCAGGGTGACGAGCCTGTCGCTTTCGACCACGACTGCCGCGAGGGGATCTGCGGGTCGTGCGGAGTCATGATCGACGGCCAGGCACACGGCCCACAGCTGGGCACGGCCACCTGCCAGCTCCACATGCGGAAATTCGAGAACGGGGCGACGATCACCGTCGAGCCGTGGCGGGCGGCCGGCTTTCCCCTCGTCAAGGATCTGGTGGTCGATCGCAGCACATTCGACCGCATCATCGAAGCCGGCGGATACATCACGGTCGACACCGGCTCGGCACCCGACGCCAACCTGACCCCGGTGCCGAAGCCTGCCGCCGACATCGCCTTCGACGCGGCCGCGTGTATCGGGTGCGGGGCCTGCGTAGCGGCATGCCCGAACGGTGCTGCCAATCTCTTCACGGCCGCCAAGATCAGCCATCTCAACCTGCTCCCCCAGGGTCAGGCGGAGCGCTGGTCGCGCACCGAAGACATGGTTGAGATGATGGAGCAGTACTTCGGCTCGTGCACCAACCATGGCGAGTGCGAGAAGGCTTGCCCGAAGTCGATCTCGATCGACTTCATCGCCATGATGAACTCCGATTACCTCAAGGCCAAGATGAAGAACCGCCGACTGGTCGCCCAGTAGCGGTTCACTCGGCGTTTTTTTGGCCGAACCCCCCTTGTCAGCGAAAATCTGCGACGTAGCCTGAGCGGGATTCGCGAGCACTCTCGTGCCCGGTTTGCGTCCTTGGCGACCACTCTGGGTAGTCGGAACTCACGAACGGTGGTTGCTGGGACCAGGATCGGGATGGGGGCAAATGACAACTGGAAGACGTGACGAGCGAGGGGCCACCCTCGTCGAGGCGGCAATGGTCTACGCCCTGCTCTTCCTCGCCCTCTTTGCGGTCGTCGAGTTGGGTCTCGCCTTCAAGGACTGGCTGTCGGTGAGCCATGCTGCCCGGGAAGGGGCCAGGGCAGGAGCCACATATGGTGATGACCCGACCGCCGACATCCAGATCCTCCGCGACGTCGAGGCGACACTGGCTCCGGCCGGGATCGCCAACGGGATAGATGTGCGCATCTTCAACGGCGAATCCCCAGGAATCGGGGAGGACTACTCCTACGCGCCGGGCAGCGACTGCACCAGCAACACACCCGTTGGGGTGCCACCCCTCACCGGCTGTTGTGACTGGACGCCGTGCCCCGAGCCGTTCCGGGACACCTACGCCGTGCCGGGCTGGGATCCCTCGAGCCGTGATGTGCGGGCCCCCGATCTCGACCGCATCGGAGTCGAGGTGGTGTTCACCCATCAGTGGCTCACGGGGTATTTCGTCCCATCGAGCGACTTCAGCACCGTCACCGATTTCCAGATCGAGCCCCAGGTGTTCGAATCATGAGGCGCCGGGGCGAGAGCGGAGCTTCGCTCGTGGAGGTTGGTCTCATCCTCCCCATCCTGATCACGCTCGCGATCGGTCTCTCGGAGATCGGGTTCCTGGTCGTCGACTACATGACCGTCACCAATGCGGCCAGAGAGGGGGCCCGCACCGGCGCCGCGGCTGCCAACTTTCCCACCGCCGACGAGATCATCCTCGACGCGGTCGAGGAGGCGTCGTGCAACCTCCGGTTCGGGACTCTGGAGAAGGTGAGGATCTTTCAAGCCGATGGGACCGGGCAGCCCATCGTCGGGTCGATCAACGAGTACTCGCCGAGCGGAAGCCTGACCTGCGACGCCCCTGGTAACTCCCTCAACTGCGACAACACTTGTCCCTGGGCTGCCGCCGGACGCGACCGTGAGCCTCCGGGTCTCGACGTCCTCGGTGTCGAAGTCACCTTCTCCCACACCAGCGTCACCGGGATCTTCCCGTTCCCCACCGTCGACTGGGACGAGACCGCGGTGATGCAGATCGAGCCCGACACCAGGGGAACCCAGTGAGACGGATCTTCCGGCGGGCGAAAGAGGACGACCGCGGGGCCGCGCTGGCATTGGTGGCCGGCTCGCTGGTGCTGTTGATGGGAATGGCCGCGTTCGGGACCGACCTCGCCTGGTTCTACCTCAACGCCAGCCGAATGCAGCGGGCTGCCGACGCCGCCGCCCTCGGTGGTGTCATCTGGCTCCCCGCCGAGCCAGGCACTGCCGACGCCACCGCCCTGGACATCGCCACGCGTAACGGGTACGACGACACCCTCACCGACGTCGATGTGGTCCCGGCCGCCGTGCCCGGTGAGCCGAACAAGCTAGAGGTGACCATTCGGGACGTGGTCCCCACGTTCTTCGCCAAAGTCCTCGGCTTCGACACGATGGCGATCTCGCGGACAGCGGTGGCCGAATACATCCCCCCACTGAGGCTGGGCAGCCCGGAGAACCAGTTCGGAAACACATGTGACCCGGAACAGCCAGGGTGCACCGGGCAGGCCAACTTCTGGGCGAACATCCATGGGAAATGGACCGACCGAGGCATGGGCGACGCCTACTCGTCGTGGTGCGACAACGCCAACGACGCCCCTGGGTGTGCTCAGAACGCCACCGCCCGAAGCACGGGTTATCTCTACGGCATCGAATCGACGTCGAGCTTCACTCTCCAGTTCAACGACCTGGCCTTCCACAACCAGTCCGGAGGCAACCCGACCAACGATGGGGTACGCACCGGCGACCGGGGATGTGAGGACTGGGGCCCGAACCCGGCGCCAGACTGCGGGCCGTCGATGTATGTGGCGCTCTACGCGCCGGACCCGACACCACTGAAAGTCTCGGACAACCCTCTCCTTTGCCAGGCCACGATCCCACCCCTCCCCCAGGGACTGGAGACCGACCCGTACGCGTTCACTGCCCCGGACGGCCAGGGGTGCTGGACCCAGTCCGGCACCGGCATCTACGTGGTGGAGATTCGCCACGTCGACCCCGGCGCGGTTGTCGACCGATCGGGTCTCAACAGGTACTCAGTGAGGTCCTCGACCGGCAACCTGTTCGCCCTCGGCGACTTCTCCATCTACAACAACTTCAGCGGCTCGGTCACCTCGTTCTATCTGGCCGAGGTCCCGACCTACTACCACGGCAAGACTTTCGTAATCGAGCTCTACGACGCCGGTGAGTCAGTCGGCCAACGGCACCCTCCAGGTCAAGGACCCGAGTGGCAACACGTTCAATGACGGGGAGTGCCGCATCTACGAGCGGAGCCACACCAGCCCGAACTGGAACTTGCAGCAGGTCGTCCCCGCCGGAAGTGATTGTCAGGAGCTGGTCACCCCGCAGGAGTACCACCGTCGCTGGCTCAAGTTCGAGATGGAGCTGCCCCCCGAGTATGCCTGCGTCGCGGGAGGTATTCCTGGCTGCTGGTGGAAGATGAACTACGTCTACACGTCGCCGGTGAACGACACCACCACCTGGCGGGCCTACATGATCGGCAATCCGATCCATCTGGTCGAATAACGGCAATCGCCCCAATCTGAACACCCTCGGTCACGAATGCCCACTCAGGGTCACCGGCTGGGCCGATCGACCCGAATCGGCCCCGATCGGCAATTTCTGCTTCAAGTAGTTGGCCCTTTCTGCCGAAGAACCCTGGTCGATGAGCATTCGATCAGCATCACCTCGACGAGGCAGCGTGCTCGGTGGGTGGAAAGACGTGAAAGCAGTGAACATGAGGGGCAACCAGAGCGGCACAGATCGTTCTCGCGAACGCGGGTCAACGCTCCTCGAGGCTTCGATCGTGTACGGCCTTCTTTTCCTCTCGTTGTTCGCAATCGTCGAGTTCGGGCTCGCCTTCAAGGACTGGCTCTCCGTCAGCCACGCCGCCCGTGAGGGTGCCCGAGCCGGAGCGACCTACGGCGACGACCCGCGGGCCGACATCCAGATTCTCCGCGACATCGAGCAAACCCTGAATCCGGCCGGCATCTCCGCCGGGATGAGTGCACGCATCTATGAAGCAGCACCTTCCGGCGAGTCGACCACCTATTCCTACGCCCCCGGCACCGGCTGCTCCAGCACGGTCCTTCCCGCCCTCCCGGGGTGCTGTGACTGGTCGCCGTGCCCTGAACCTTTCCGCACCAACTACGTGACTCCCGTATGGGATCCTTCCGACCGAGACGTGGAGGCGCCCACGACGGACCGAGTCGGGGTCGAGGTCGACTTCACCCACCAGTGGCTCACCAGCTATTTCACCCCGTCCACCGACTTCACCAGTTCCACCGACTTCCAGGTCGAGCCACAGGTGTTCGGCTCATCATGAGACGACGACTCGAGAAGGGCGCCAGCCTCGTCGAGGCCTCGATCCTCCTCCCCATGCTGATCCTGCTCGCCATCGGCCTCTCCGAGGTCGGGTTCTTGGTGGTCGACTATCTCACGGTCAGCAACTCGGCCCGTGAAGGGGCCCGGACCGGGGCAGCTGCGGCGAATTTCAACGACACCGTCACCGGCACCGATGCCGATGACCTGATCCTCGCCGCCGTCGAGGAATCGGCCTGCAACCTCAATTTTGGTGACCTCGAGGAAGTCCGGATCTTCAAGGCGGATTCGGCAGGGAACCCGATGTCCGGAGCGGTCAACGTCTATTCCCCAACAGCCGCTCTTGCCTGTGACAGCGCCGCCACCAACCTCGGATGCGACAACGGCTGTCCATGGGCCCCATCTACCCGGGATCGGGTACCGCCGACCTTCGACTCGCTCGGCGTGGAGATCACCTTCTCGCATACCGACCTCACCGGGTTCTTTCCGTTCCCGACGGTCAACTGGACGGAAACCGCAGTGATGCGGATCGAGCCTGACACGAGGGGCACCCAGTGAGGAAGTTGATCGAGAGGGCTCGTGACAACGACCGGGGCGCGGCCATGGTCCTGGTGGCGATGTCGATGGTGGTCCTGCTCGGAATGGCCGCATTTGGCACCGATCTCGCCTGGTTCTACCTCAACGCGAGCCGAGTGCAGCGCGCCGCCGATGCCGCCGCCCTCGGAGGGGTGGTCTGGCTCCCCGGCGCCTCCGGCACCGCCATCTCGACGGCGCAAGCCGTCGCACTGCAGAACGGGTACGACAACAGCGCACCCGACATCGCGGTTTCGCCCGCCGTCGTGACCGGGGAACAGAACCAACTCGAAGTCTCCGTCAGTGACGTCGTGCCCACCTTCTTCCTCAGTGTCCTCGGGGTCGACACGATGGAAATCGAGCGATCGGCGATCGCCGAGTACATACCGCCTTTGAAATTGGGGAGTCCAGCCGGCGACTTCGGCAACGGCTGCGCCCCGGGCTCAGACCGGCTGCCCTTCCGGGCAGCCCAACTTCTGGGCCAACATCCATGGATGGTTCACCGACACCGGCATGGGTGATGCCTACACCTCGCACTGCGTGGGAGCCTCGGATGTCCCCACCTGCACCGCGAACCCGATCGCCCGACCGGGCGGCTATCTCTACGGAATCGAGAGGGGGACCGGGCCCTTCACGATCCAGGGAATCGATCTCAGATTCTTCAACACTTCCGGGGGCAATCCCACCAGTGACACCATCCGCACCGGTGACCGTGGATGCGAGGACTGGACCCCGAGCGCCGCCGCCACCTGTGGGCCGACCATGCTGGTCAAGCTCTACGCCCCGGACCCCACCCCACTCGACCTCTCCGACAATGCCGCCCCCTTGTGCACGGCCACCCTCACCCCCACCGGGCAGGTGCTGCCCGCCGCCGCCTACAACTGGGCAACGCCGCCAACGCCACTGGACTCTCCGGCCTCCTGCTGGACCCATCCGGCAGCCGGGATCTATGTCCTCCAGATCGCAGTGCAAGACCCCGGCACCACGGTCGACCGCGCCGGTCTGAATCGTTACTCGGTCAGAGCGACCAACAACGGGGCCAAGCTGTTCGCCCTCGGTGACTTCTCGATCTACAACAACGCCAGCGGCACCACAACCTCCTTCTACCTGGCAGAAGTGCCCACCTACTACCACGGGAAGACCTTCGTTGTGGAGTTGTACGACGCCGGCGAGTCCGCCGCCAATGGGACCCTTGCCGTGGTCGATCCCTCGACCAGCGGTCTTCAACGACGGCCAGTGCCGGATCTACAGCCGCAACAACCCGACCGTGGCCTGGAACCTGCAACAGACCATCCCCAGTGGCTCAAACTGTCAGGAGACGGTGACCCCCGGTGAGTACAACGGGCGCTGGCTCAAGTTCGAGATGGATCTACCTGCGGCGTACTCGTGCACCAACTGCTGGTGGAAGATGAGCTACGCCTATCCGACGGCGGTGAACGACACCACCACCTGGCGTGCCTACATGATCGGGAACCCGATCCACCTCATCGACTGACCACGCTCGGTCCTCCTAATCTTCCCCGGTGCTGCCACCACCCGAGTACATGCCCGCGTTGATCACGCCGTTCACCCGGGGCGGGGAGATCGACACCAGGGCTCACACCACCAATCTCCGCCTTCTCTCCAATGCCGGGATCGACGGCTTCGTCATCGGTGGCTCCAACGGGGAGGGGCCGTATCTGGAACCGGGTGAGCGGTATCGCCTGGTCAAGGCCGGGCGCCGTCGCAAGGCTCATTTCATGGTTGGCATCGCGGCCGAGTCGACTCGCGTCGCGATCAACCAGATCGAGGAGGCAGTCGAAGGTGGCGCAGACACTGTGCTGGTGATGACCCCCACCACCATGACCCGGGGAAGGGACGATGCAGTCCTCCGTTTCTATCTGACCATCGCCGAGACCTCGACAGTGCCGGTCTTCCTGTACTCGGTACCCGGCGTGACCGCCTACAACCTCCCGGTAGAGCTGGTGTGGAGGCTGTCCCGGCACAAGAACGTGGTGGGAATGAAGGACTCGAGCGGAGACGTCGTCAGACTCCAGTCCATCATCGACGCTTCGCCGTCCGAGTTCATCCTCTACTCGGGCTCGTCGCGGGCCCTGACCGCGGCGATGGCCGTGGGTTGTCACGGGGCGATCACAGGATCGGGCAACTACGTCCCCGAGTTGGTGCTGCAGACCCTGGCCGCCGCCAAGGCCGATCCGGCCAAGGCGAGGAAGCTGCAGAAGCGTCTCAGCGCGATCAGTTCCGACGTCGAAGCCCATGGCGTGCCCGGGGTCAAAGCGGCGGCAAAGGCGGCCGGGCTCGACGCCGGGCACCCGCGCGAGCCCTTGACCCGTCTCTCCAGGGGCGCCGAGACCTCGATCGCCAAGCTGATCTGAGCCAAACGGGCTGAATCGCCCTTTCCTCAATGATTGCGTCGGCCTGTACCATTCGGCCCCCCAATCACCAAGGAGTCTGTGCGTGTCCAAGTTTCTAAGTGCCGAGTGGGCCTCGGAGGTCACTTCGGCCCTCAACGGCCACCAGGGGTTCAAGAACGCCATCGGCGAGGCCGAGTTGGGCATCCAGTTCAACACCACCGACGCCCCGGACGGTGAGGTCGACTACTACCTCCAAGCCGGTGGCGGTAACGCCACGATGGCCCTCGGCAGTCTTGAAGGCGCCGACGTGACGGTGAAGCAGACCTACGACACCGCCACTGCCATCTCGAAGGGCGAGCTCAACACCCAGACGGCCTTCATGACGGGCAAGCTGAAGGTGTCGGGGAACCTGGCCAAGCTGATGATGCATCAGGGGGCAATCCAGCAGTGGAGCTCGGCAGTGTCCGAGCTCGACGTGGAGTACTGACCGACACATCGCGCTCGAGTAGTCCTTTCAGGTTTTCCACAGGAGTCCCCTGGCGTCCCCTTCGGGACAACGGGATAATGGCGCCGGGTGGCAGCGAAGGGCTCACCGCGCGACGGGGGCATCTATGGGAAGCAGGGACGGGCAAAGCGGGGCAACGCTGGTCGAAGCCGCCCTGGTACTGCCGATCATCATCCTCCTGATGGTCAGCCTCCTGGAACTGGGGCTCGCCTTCCGTGACTTCCTCACCCTCTCGTTCACGACTCGGGAGGCGGCACGGGTTGGCTCATTGGCCGGCAACGATCCCGAGGCCGACTGTCACATCATCCAGAGCATCGTCGCCGCCTTCGGGCCCGGTGACCTCAGTGAAGTCGACATCGAGATCTTCAAGGCCAATGAGGGATCCGGCGAGCCGGAGCCCGGGATGATCAACACCTGGGCTCTGCGCCCGAGCGGAGACCCGACCACCTGCGACCCGGCCGATTGGTCGATCACCGAGAACTGGCCCAGCATCTCACGCGAGGTGACCGTCGGGGCAACCACGAGTCTCGACATCCTCGGCGTGACCATCGCCAAAGACCACCAGTGGGTGACCGGGTTTCCGCCGTGGCGGGGGACGATCAATGTGAGCCGCACCGCTCTGCAGCGTCTCGAGCCGGAGGCCTTCGAATGAGGCAGCGACCCAAAGACGAGGGCATCACCCTTGTCTGGCTTGCCCTCACCCTGGTCTTGCTCATCGGAATGGCCGGGTTCGGCACCGATCTGGGATGGCTGTTCCTCAACACTTCCCGGGCACAGAAGGCCGTCGATGCCGCCGCCCTGGCCGGAGTGGTGAATCTGCCCGGCTTCCCCAACCTCGCCGAGGAGGATGCGGAAGACGCGGCGCGGGCCAACGGGTACGACCCCGATGGTGCCGACACCCTGATCGTGACACCTCTCGACGAGGATCGGCTGCACGCCGAGCTGCAGACGCAGGTCGATACCTTCTTCCTGAAGGTGCTCGGCTTCGATCATTTCGACATCAGTCGGGAGGCGACGGCCGAGTACGTCAAGCCGGTGCCCCTGGGCAGCCCGAACCGCTGCTTCGGCCAGGACCCGACCGGGGGGTTCTGCACCGCCAACATCAACGATTTCTGGGGCGCGGTGTCGGCCCCGTTCACCCTGAAAGAGGACGGGGACCCCTACTCGACCAACTGTGTCGTCAACAGCAGCGCCTCCTCGTGCACCTCGAGCAATCCGACATTCAGCCGGGGGCCCGGGGGTTATGACGGCTATTACTTCGCGGTTGATGTCCCGATCGGCGCATCGGATCTGACTGTCTCGATCTACGACGCCAGATTCGACGAGAGGCCCGATTACCCGAACATCGAGAGCGCCGACGCCCGCTTCAACCCCGGTGGCGCCGGCAATCCGGGGGTCACCACCCATTTCCAGCTCCACGACGTCGACACCTCACCATCCGATCCCACCGACAATCCGTCGCTAGGCGGGTGCTCGTTCGACTTGACCCCAAATGTGGACCCGTCGAGCTCGCCCCAGAAGAACGCCTGGAGCACGCTCTGCAGCATCGGGAGCCCGACGCCAGGCCTCTACATGCTCCACGTCTGGTCGTCCGGGGTGGGATCGGGGTCGAATCAATACTCCGTCGCCGCCGCCACCAGCAGCAGCCCCCAACCCCAGGTCTACGGCATCAACGACATGTCGATCTTCTCCAATCGCCTCACCTCGGCCTCCCAGCTCTATCTGGCCGAGATCAGCGAAGACCACGCCGGGAAGAAGCTCGAGCTCGAGTTCTTCGATGCCGGCGACGCCCAGGGGTTCTCCCAGATGAGTGTCCGCGACCCGTTCGGGAACATGCCTGCCGACTGCACGTGGACGGCGTGGAACCACGACCAGACATCAGAGTTGGGCAACGGTTCGGGCTGCTCGTGGGTCACCTCCGATCCACCCACCATCCAGCTCTTCAACAATCAGTGGATCGTGGCTGTCATCGACCTTCCCGACGACCCGGAGGCGATGTGTGACGAGTCGAAGTCTGCCGAGCTCCAATGTTTCTGGCATATGGATCTCGACCTCTCCGAGCCCAACGAGCGAACCACCTGGCGGGCCCGGGTCATCGGGAACCCGGTCCGACTGATCCCCAACCCCATCACCGAAGAACCGGCGCCATGAGAAAGGATCGGGGCACAGCCGCCATCGAGCTGGCCATGGCGATCGTGATCATGCTGATGCTCGCCCTCGGCGCCTACGAATGGGGCACCGGGTTCGCCGACCGCATCGCCATGACCTCGGCCGTGCGGGAAGCCGCCCGTGTCGGGAGTGCAGCCGGGGACCTGCCCACGGCCGATTGCCGGATAATCGAGGCCGCGGCCGGCTCTCTCAACGCGGTGGCAGGCAATGCCGTGGAAGAGCTTTGGATCTACGAATCGGACGCGAACGGCACCGTGGGTCTGAGCCGCCAGGTGTACCGCCCGGCGAACGAGGACGAGGTAGGTCTGGAATGCAGCGGCAGGCACCTGGTTCCTGTCGGCGAATGGCTGGCCCTCCTCCTCGCGGGTGGACAGCGGCTCCGCCCGGGACTGGCTTGGGGTCAAGGTCATCGTCGACCACGAGTGGAAGACGAATTTCCTCTGGTGGACTGGCTCGGTCCAATGGGAGGAGGATGCCGTCTTCCACATCGAGCCCGGTGTCGTCACCGGCTGAGATCTGTGTCGAGATCGGCCGACGCCGCACGACATAGAGTTGACAGGCGTCCCCGAGAGAAGGGAACCACGGATGCCAAAGTACGCAGCGCTCATCTACGGCCCGGCCGACACCCAGGGAACGCCCGAGGAGTTGGAACGAGTGATGGTCGAATACAACGAGTTCAGTGAGACGGCGGGGGCAGCGGGCGTGATCGCCGGCGGCGAGGCGTTGCACGACACGAACACCGCTACGACGATCCACATCCCCAGCGGCAAGGGTGGTGAGGCGGTGTTCACCGACGGTCCCTTCGCCGAGACCAAGGAGGTCTTGGGTGGGTTCTACCTCCTCGATGTCGCAGACCTTGACGAGGCGCTGAAGTGGGCGCAGCAGATCCCCGGTGCCTGGTACGGGCGAGTCGAGGTTCGCCCGGTGGTGGAGTTCGAAGAGGGGCCAATGGCCTGACGGCTCCCGCCCGTCGGGCATACCCCTTGAAACCGGGGTCGTCGTCAACGTGGCATGTTGGCCGCGTGACTGCTTCAGAAGCTGCCCGCCATGACCTCTACAATGGCTTGAGCGAGTTGCTCGGGCCACAACGAGCGGAGACGCTGATGGCAGCATTGCCGGCATATGCCCTATCGGATTTGGCCACCAAGGCTGATCTGGCGGTGCTCAGGACCGACCTTCACGCCGAGATGGCGGGGCTCCGCGCCGAATTCAAGACAGACCTGACGCAAGGCCTGGCCGCAGTCAATGCTCGAATCGACCGGCTCTTTCTCGCCGAGATCGGCGGCCTCGTAGTCATCTTGGGCGCGATGGTCGGTCTCGCCTTTCTCCCCTGAGTCAGATCAGACCGAGCCCCTCGACCGCATCCCGCTCCTCGATCAACTCCGCTACGGAGGCATCGATCCGGGAACGTGAGTAATCGTCGATCTCGAGGCCCTGCACGATCTCCCACCTTCGGTCACGGGAGATGCAAGGAAAGGACGACATCAGGCCCTCGGGCACTCCATAGGAGCCATCTGAGGGGACCCCCATGGACACCCAGTCGCCGTCGGGCGTGCCTAGCCACCAATCCCGGATATGGCCGATGGCGGCATTGGCCGCCGATGCTGCCGATGATGCCCCTCGTGCCTCGATGATGGCGGCTCCCCGCTTGGCCACCGTCGGTATGAACTCGGATTCGATCCAGGCCTGATCGTCGACCAACTCGAGGGCCGGCACACCATCGACCTCGCAATGGAACAGGTCCGGGTACTGGGTCGACGAATGGTTGCCCCAAATCGTCATTCTCCGGATCGATGACACGGGACGCCCAACCTGCTTCGCCAGTTGCGCCACTGCCCGGTTGTGGTCGAGCCTGGTCATGGCGGTGAAGTTTGCACTGTTCATCCCCGCGGCATTGCTCATGGCGATCAAAGCGTTGGTGTTGGCCGGGTTGCCGACGACCAGCACCTTGACGTCCGTTTTCGCCGCAGCAGCGATGGCCTTGCCCTGTGTGGTGAAGATCGCGCCGTTCGCCGAGAGGAGATCCGATCGCTCCATGCCCGACTTGCGTGGCATGGCGCCGACCAGCAGTGCGATGTCGGCATCGGCAAATGCGGTCTCGGGATCATCGGTGGCTAGCGAACCTGCGAGCGATGGGAACGCTCCGTCTTCCAGCTCCATGACGACGCCTTCGAGGGCGGCGAGTGCGGGCGGGATCTCGAGCATCTGGAGGATCACCGACTGGTCTGATCCGAGCATGTCACCCGCCGCGATCCGGAACACCAGGCTGTAGCCGATCTGGCCGGCCGCTCCCGTCACGGCAATGCGTAGTGGCTCGCTCATGATTGCGAAGTTATCCCGCCCCTCGGGCTCACGTGAAATCGAGGGCGATGTCGAGTTGCGGAGCTGAATGAGTGATCCAGCCAACCGAGATGATGTCGACGCCGGTATCGGCGATGAGCCGCACGTTGTCGAGGGTCACGCCTCCCGATGCCTCGACTGTGATCCGTCCTGCCGCCATCTCGACCGCTTGTTTCAGCATCTCGGGGCCCATGTTGTCGAGCAACACCCGGTCGGCATCGGTCTGCAGGACCAATGCCAACTGCTCGAGACTCACCACTTCGACCTCGACCATCACTCCGGGGCTGACCGATGCCCTGGCGGCTTCGACTGCGGCCGCGATGTCCCCGGCGGCGGCCAGATGGTTGTCCTTGATGAGGACCGCGTCGTAGAGGCCAAATCGGTGATTCATGCCTCCCCCCACCCGTACGGCATATTTGTCGAGAGCTCGGAGGCCGGGCATGGTCTTTCGCGTGTCCGAGATTCGGGCCCCGGTTCCCTCCACAGCCTGGACCAGTGCCGCGGTGGCGGTGGCCACTCCCGACATCCTGCCCAAGAGATTGAGAGCCGTCCGCTCCCCGCTCAGGATCGAACGGGCGTGACCCGCGACCGCGGCCACGGTATCGCCGTCCTCGACCCGCTCGCCCTCCTCCACCTGGGGATCGAAGACGATCGACGGGTCGAGGGCTTCGAAGACATAAGCAGCCACTTCCAACCCGGCGATCACTCCGGGAGCCCTGGCGACGAACACTCCCTTGCTCTCCGCCGTCTGCGGGATGCAGGAATCAGAGGTGATATCGCCCTGAGCCCCGAGGTCCTCGGACAGGGCCCGGCCCACCACTTCGACATAATCGGCGCGCAGCATCAACCCACCCCGGACATCTGTGCTCGGGTCGGGTCGATGAGGGTGCGGTGCTCCTGCATCGGGTCGGGGTCCGGATAGTCCGCCCGATAGTGGCCACCCCTCGACTCAGACCTCCGAAGAGCGGCCAGGATGACCATCAAAGAAAGCTCCACGGCCACCCGACCCGCGATCGTCCGACGCAGCACGGAGTCGATATCGAGGAGGTGATTCCTCGCCTCCCACAGACCGGGCCCGGTGCGTACCAGGCCAACCCGATCCCACATGATCTGACGGAGATCCTCCAAGGCGGGCCCAGCGACCAGTGGGAGGTCGAAGGCCTCTTTGGGGGCCGAGGGCTCACCCTCGGGCTCGACCATGGAGGTGACAATGTCGGCCGACGCCCGCGCCCCAAAGACCAGGCCCTCGAGCAACGAATTTGAGGCGAGACGATTGGCGCCGTGCACCCCGGTAGAGCTGCACTCCCCCACCGCCCAGAGACCCGGGACCGAGGTCCTCCCATTGGCGTCGGCATCGATCCCGCCCATGTAATAGTGAGCGGCGGGCGAGACAGGGAGCAGGTGCTCCGAGGGATCGAGGTCGACGGAGTGGGCATGTGCGTTGACAGTCGGGAACCTGTCGGCGAAGTCGACGATGGAGCTGGCATCGAGGTACGCCCCACCCAGCCCTCGGTCGTACTGCCAGAAGATGGCCCTGGCCACGATATCGCGGGGTGCGAGCTCGGCCATGGGGTGATATTGCGGCATGAAACGCCTGCCGTGTGCATCCACGAGAATCGCTCCCTCTCCCCGGAGCGCTTCGGTGAGAAGGGGCATCGGGTCCTTGCCGACGTGCAGAGCGGTCGGATGGAATTGGACGAACTCGAGGTCGGCGAGCCGCGCTCCGGCACGCCCCGCCATGGCGATGCCGTCTCCGGTCACCGCACTTGGGTTCGTTGTCTGCGAGTAGAGCCGACCGGCGCCGCCGGTGGCGAGGATCACGGCAGGGGCGAGGAATACCTCGCGTTTCTTCCCCTCGCTTACAACAACGCCGGACACCCGGTCGCCGATCATCACCAGGTCGATGACCCGACGCTGGATGGTCATGACCCTGTCCCCGGCTTCTACCGCCGCGATCAGCGCTCTCATCACCTCGGCCCCGGTGGCGTCGCCATCGGCGTGGAGGACCCGGCGGGTTCGGTGCCCGCCCTCCCGGGCGAGCAGTAGCTCGCCATCCTCGTCGCGGTCGAATCTGGCACCGAGGGCGATCAGGTTCTCGACCGCGGCAAGACCGCCATGGGTCAAGATGTCGACGATCTTCTCGACCCCGAGGCCTCCGGAGACACTGAGCGTGTCGTCGGCGTGCTGCCGAGGTGAGTCATCGTGGGACCAGGCCACCGCGATACCGCCTTGGGCCCACCAGGTCGAGCCCATCTCGGAGGAGGTGACCACATAGGCGCGGGGCAACCCCAATGCCACGGTCAGCCCGGCAACGCCGGCACCAACGACCAGCGGGGCATCGAGCCGTGTGATCTCGGTCAAGGGTGGAAGTCCCTAGTCCTTGCGGCCGACATCGAGCATCCGCATCACGGCCTGCCTGGCCCGGCCGGCCACTTCGGGAGCGATCTCGACCTGATGGGTGAGAGTGGCCAGCGAGTTCCGGATGTTGTCGAGGGTGATGCGCTTCATGTACGGGCAGAGGTTGCAGGGGCGCACATACTCGGTACCCGGTGTCTCCCGTGACACGTTGTCCGCCATCGAGCACTCGGTGATCATCATCACCCGCGGTGGCTGCCGGGTCTTGACCCAGTCGATCATCGCATGGGTGGAGCCGACGAAGTCGGCCTCTGCCAGCACGTCGGGCGGGCACTCGGGGTGGGCGATCACCGGGATCTCGCCGTACGACTTCCGGTAATCGGCGATCTCGTCTCCGGTGAATCTCTCGTGGACGATGCAGGACCCCTCCCACAGGATCACGTCGACATCGGTTTGGGTGGCGACCCACCTCCCGAGGTACTGATCCGGGGTGAATATCACCCTGTCGGCACCGAGCGACTCGACCACAGCCACCGCGTTGGAAGACGTGCAGGTGATGTCCGACTCCGCTTTGACCTCGGCCGAGGTGTTGACATAGGTGACGACAGGGACGCCAGGATGCTCGGACTTCAGCCGGCGGACGTCAGCGCCGGTGATCCCGTCGGCCAGCGAACATCCCGCCTCGAGGTCGGGGATGAGGACCATCTTCTCCGGGTTGATGATCTTGGCCGTCTCCGCCATGAAGTGGACGCCGGCGAGCACGATCACCTCGGCGTCGGTATCCAGGGCCAGTTGGGCAAGAGCGAGGGAGTCTCCGGTGATGTCCGCCGCCAGGTGGTAGATGTCGGGCGTCATGTAGTTGTGAGCAGCAACGATGGCGTTCCGCTCTATTTTGAGGCGGTCGATCTCACCGATGATCGGACCGAGCGCGGCGATCTCTTCTGCGGGCAGGACATCAGAAGGACGGGTGATTTGGACGGTGGTCATGGGCTCCCGCTCGGTGGGATCAAGTGTAGGAGAGGTGCTGCAGCAGCCATCAGGCGAGCAGTGTGCTCGGTGACCGGTCCTGCCCGATTACATGTGCCCGATGATGGCGTCGCCGAACTCGGAGGTCTTGACCTCGGTGGCATCGTCGGTGAGACGGGCGAAGTCGTAGGTGACGGTCCTGGCCTTGATGGCCCCCTCCAACCCCCGGATGATCAGATCAGCGGCCTCGGGCCATCCGAGATAGCGGAACATCATCTCACCGGAGAGGATGATCGACCCGGGGTTGACCTTGTCCTGGCCCGCGTATTTCGGAGCAGTCCCGTGGGTCGCCTCGAACACTGCGACGCCGGTGTCGTAGTTGATGTTCCCGCCGGGTGCGATCCCGATGCCCCCGACCTGGGCGGCTAGGGCGTCGGAGATGTAGTCCCCATTGAGATTGGTAGTGGCGATCACGTCGTAGTTGGCCGGCCGGGTCAGCACCTGTTGCAGCATCGCATCGGCGATCACGTCCTGGACCAGCAGTTTGTCCCCCGGATCCCCGCCGCTGTCCTCCCACGAGATCGCCACATCGGCGAACTCCTCCTTGACCAGTTCGTATCCCCAGTTGCGAAATGCTCCTTCGGTGAACTTCTGGATGTTCCCCTTGTGGACCAGGGTCACCGACCGCCGCCCGTTGGCGAGAGCGTGCTTGATGGCAGCCCGGATCAGCCGCTTTGAGCCGGTGATCGACACAGGCTTGAGCCCGATCCCGGAGTCGGGCCGGACCTCCCAGCCGTACTCGGCCCGAACGAACTCGATGAGGCGGGCAACGTCCTCTGTGTTTGCCTCCAGCTCCAGCCCGGCGTACACGTCTTCTGTATTCTCACGGAAGATCACCATGTCGACCTGCCCGGGGTCCTTCACCGGTGATGGAACCCCTTCGAACCAGCGCACCGGCCGCACACAGGCATAGAGGTCCATGAGTTGGCGGAGCGCCACATTGAGGGAGCGAATGCCGCCCCCAACCGGCGTGGTCAACGGGCCTTTGATCCCGACCATCTGGTCTCGGAAGCTATTCACCGTCTCGTCGGGAAGCCAGGAACCGGTCTCGTTGAATGCCTTCTCGCCGGCGAGAACCTCTTTCCAGGCAACCGCACGCTCGTCGCCGTAGGCCCCTTTCACTGCGGCATCGAAGACCCTGACTGCTGCCGCCCAGATGTCAGGACCAATCCCGTCGCCTTCGATGTACGGGATGATCGGGTCGGGCGGCACCATCAAGCCGTTCGGGCCCAATGTGATGGATGTTGGCATCGCAGGGCGAGGTTAGCCCTGGGGGCCAGCGGCCAACTCGGCTCAGATGCCCGAGCCCTCCAGAGTCCCCGATACCTTGGCCAGGTCCATCCGGTAGATGAAGCACGCCACCACCCGGTCGCCTGCATCCCATGATCCGGCGGTCGGCACCAGCCACCCGAAGTCGAGAGCCGACGTCTCGTAGTCGAGCCCGACGAATCCCTGGAACGCGGCGTGACAGACCTCGTCGGCCTCAGTCCGGATGGCCTCATCGCCGGGGAAGACATCACCCTCGACATCGACTACCGCATAGACCTCGTTGTCGTGTGGCTCCGAGCACTCGACCAGGGGCACCTCACCGATCTCCTCGACCTCGCCGAGGGCCAGATCGCCATCATCGAAGCAATCCCCCACCGCGAGCTCGAAGACGTTGCCGGAGCAGGCACCGAGCAGCAATGCGATTGCGGCGACTCCAATCAGTTGCCGGAATTGACGTCTCACCCCATCAATTTCGACCGTTTCGACGAATTTCTTTACTGGCGTCGGACCCGGGCCGCTTCCAGGGTGTTGACCAGGAGCATTGCCCTCGTCATCGGCCCGACCCCGCCGGGAACCGGTGTGATCGATCCCGCCACTTCCCGCACCGAGTCGAAATCGACATCCCCGGCCAGCCCGTCCTCCACGCGGCTGATGCCAACGTCGACGACGGCGGCGCCTGGCTTGACGTATTCGGCGGTGATCATCCGCGGGACGCCGACCGCGGCTACCAGGATGTCGGCCCCTCGTGAGACTTCGGCTAGCTGCGGAGTCCGGGAATGCGCCATGGTCACGGTGGCGTCGACCCCCTTGCTCGACAGCATCAGCGCCAGCGGACGCCCCACCAAGAACGAGCGCCCGATCACCACCGCCGTCTTCCCTGCCACCTCCACCTCGTTGTCCTCGAGGATCCGCATGACCCCGCTCGGGGTGCATGGCCTGAGACCGGGGCGGCCGAGCACCAGGAGACCGAGGTTGTGGGGATGGAGACCGTCGACGTCTTTGGCCGGGTCGATCGAAGACACCACTCTCTCCGAATCGAGGCTCCCCGGCAACGGGAGCTGGACCAGGATCCCGTCGACCTCATCGTTGGCGCTCAATTCGCCGACCACGCTCTCGAGGCCCCCCTGAGAAACGTCAGGGGGCAGCTCATGGTGAAAGGACCGAATCCCCACTTCCTCGGCATCGCTTCTCTTGCCCCTGACGTAGGTGTGTGAGGCCGGGTCGTCGCCAACGAGGACGGTGGCCAGCCCCGGCCGATAGTCGAGCAATGCCACCGCCGCAGCCACCTCCGCCTTCACCTTTCGGGCGGATTCCTTACCGTCGAGGATCCTCGCACTCATCAGTGCTTGAAATGCCTTCGTCCGGTGAACACCAGCGAGATCCCGTGCTCGTTTGCTGCAGCGATCAACTCCTGGTCGTTGCGGGAACCACCTGGTTCCGACACCGCGGTCACCCCGGCCCGGGCCAGCACATCGAGGCCGTCGCGGAAGGGGAAGAATGCATCGGAGGCGGCCACCGCCCCTGCCGATCGGTCACCGGCGCGGGCCAGGGCCCTTTCCGCTGCCCCCACCCGCGACTGGTCGCCGGCGCCGACGCCGACCGCGGCCCCGTCCTTGACCACGACGACGGCATTTGATTTGGTGTGCATCGCGACGATCCAGGCGAATTCGAGGTCGGCTTGCTCATTCTCGGTCGGCTGACGGTCCGACACCACTTGCCATTCCTCGCCCTCCGCCGAATCCCGAGCCTGGGCGAGGAGCCCCGACTCGACCCGTCGCAGGTCGAGGTCACCTTCCCCTGGCATCGGTGCCTCCAGCAGACGCAGGCTCTCCTTCGACTCCAGGACAGATCTGGCCTCTTCCTCGATGCCGGCACAGACCACCACCTCGACGAACTTCCCGGCGATCGATTCAGCCGTTGCCACATCGAGGGTCCCGTTGATCCCGATCACCCCCCCAAAAGCCGACAAGGGGTCGCAAGCCCATGCCCGCTCGAAGGTCTCGGCCACCACCTCGCCATAGGCGGCGCCGCAGGCGTTGGTGTGCTTGACGATGGCGACCGAGCCCGGGCGGGCGGAAACCAACCTCCAGACCGCCTCCGCATCGACGTAGTTGTTGAACGACATCTCCTTGCCCTGATGCCGGACCGCAGCCGCCCACCACGGGCTCGCCCCATCTTGCAGATAGAGGGCTCCGAGCTGATGGGGGTTCTCTCCATACCGGAGGTCGGAGAAATGCCTCATCGGAAGGACCCGGTCCTCGCCGATCCAGCCCACGATCGCCGCGTCGTAGGACGCGGTGTGGAAGAAGGCCTCAGCCGCGAGCTCTCGCCGCAGGTCGTCGTCGAGCCCGCCGTTCTCCACCGCGGTAGCCACCGCCTCGTATTGACCAGATGAAGTCACGACGCCGACGTATTGGTGGTTCTTGGCGGCTGCTCTCACCATCGTCGGGCCACCGATGTCGATCTTTTCGATGATCTCGGCCTCCGTAACACCTGGCGTGGCCAGCGTCTCCCGGAAGGGATAGAGGCTCACCACCACCAGCTGGAAGGGCTCGATTCCGTTCGCTTCGAGATCGGCCACGTCTTCCTCCTGGTCGGTGCGGGCCAGGATGGCGCCGTGGATCGATGGGTGAAGGGTCTTGACCCTGCCACCCAGCATCTCGGGGGCCCCGGTGACCTCGGCAACCGTGCCCACCTCGATGCCGGCGACGGTCAACGCCACCGCGGTGCCACCCGATGAGACGATCTCGACGCCGGCCGCGGCCAACCTCTCGGCGAACTCGACCAGACCCGTCTTGTCATAGACGCTGACCAGCGCTCGCTTGACCTCGACCCGGCTCAATTCCACCTCACCTTTCGCCCTTCCACCGCGATCTCGCCTCTGGCGAGGGACGCCACCACCTTCGGGTAGAGATCGTGCTCCTCGGCCTGAATCCGGGCGTGGAGACTCTCCCGATCGTCGTCTGCCAGTACGGGGACGGCTCGCTGGGCGATGATCGGGCCGTGATCGACCTCCTCGTCGACGAAATGAACGGTGACACCGGTGACTTTGACTCCGTGCTCTATCGCCTGGTCGACCGCGTTGGCGCCGGGGAATGCGGGCAGTAGGGAGGGGTGGATGTTGAGGATCCGGTTGTTGTACGAAGCCACCAGCTCACCGCTCAACACGCGCATGAACCCGGCCAGAACCAACGCCTCGGCGGCGACCTCCTCTACCTCCCTCCGGATCGCCGTCGAGAACTCGGCTCGGGAGCCGAAGTCACCCCACGGCACGACGACTGAGGGGATCCCCGCCGACCGGGCCCGCTGCAGTGCCGTTGCATCCGGCCGATCTGAGACGACGAGAGCGATGTCCGCTCCCAGATCGGGTGCGTCGATGAGGGCCTGGAGATTGGTGCCGGAGCCCGAGGCGAGGACTGCGATGTTGATGACGACCTCCACTCGAACCGCGCAAATGGCGGCGGGAGTGTAGAGCTTGGTGGGGGGGCGCCGCCCAAGGCGTGCCATCGGCTTGAATCCATCCATGCCCGTGGAGAACGTGCCGGCTCAACAGTGGGAGACATGGATCGAGAGCACGAATGGACGGATTCTCGACATCCGGGAACCGTTCGAGTGGGAACAAGGCGTCCTTCCCGACGCCACCCTGATCTCGATGAGTGACATTCCCGAGCGCCTCGGCGAGCTCGACCCGGGTCAGGCCGTGTTGGTCGTGTGCCGATCGGGGGGGCGCAGCCATCAAGTCGCTGCCTATCTGGTCACGAACGGTTTCGAGCAAGTGGCCAACATGACCGGCGGGATGCACGCGTTGGGTCTCCAGGACTGAAACCCCGCGGTCCCGATTCGAGACGGTGGACCTGCGAGAATGAGCCCCGATGGAAGAGGCCCGAAAGGTGCCCGGGTGGGTTCTGCCCGTGCTCGGAGTGTTGCTGGTGGTGGGGCTCGTGGCGATCGGCCTCAACCGGGAGCCGGCGCAGTTCGACCCGTCGACTCCCCAGGGCACCGTTCAGCTCTACATCGCAGCCCTGGTCGACGGTGACTTCGAAACGGCCGCATCGTTCTGGGCTGACGACAGCTGCATTCCCGAGTCGAGCGAGCCGACCGGGGGTGCGCCCGACATCTCGGCAACGCTGGTGAGCGTGGACGGGATCGACGACGAATCCACCGTCGTCATCGGGATCACCGACAACTCCTCGGACCCGATGAACGGCCTCTACGAGTACGAGGAGTGGTTCACGCTGGTGCGTGGCGAAGACGGATGGAAGATCCGCCAGCCGTCCTGGCCCTATTACGACCAGGTCTGCGAGGATCCGAGTTGACCTCGGTCGCCCTGCTCGGCCTGTTGTTCCTGTTGGTGGTCGGAGGGGGCGTTGCCCTCGTGGTGCGAGCGGTGCGCCGCCCGGGCAGGGAAGACGACACCGGCGGCCTCGACCTGATCCCGTACTTTCTCCTCGCCCTCGCTGTCGGCGCAACCGGGTTCGCCCTGGCCGCGCTGGCCCGGGCAAGTCTCACACCCGATCGCCTGATCGGGCGACCAACGGCCGAGATCGCAGGTGCTCTGGCCGGTCTGGTCGTGGCCGGTCCGATCGCGTTTCTCCTGTGGCGTCGCCAGGCTCGTCGCCGCCGGGCTTTCCCGGAGACACCCGGATGGCCGGTCTATCTGGCCATCGTCGAACTGGTCTTCCTCACCGCCTTCTTCATCGCGGTCGGCCAAGTCGCCGAGATGCTGGAGGGGAGCGAAGATGCCTTCGATTGGACCGACTTGCTGGTCTACGGCGGGATCGTTGTCTTCCATTGGTGGGCGGAGAGAAAGGAGCGACCGGCGGGGGACATCGGCGAGCTGCCCAGATTGGTCGGCTCAGGCGTCGCCCTCATCGCCCTGACCATCGGCCTGGTAGGTGTCCTCGATTGGCTGTTCTCGCTCGCCTATGACGGTCTTTGGGGTCTCGCCGAAGTCCCTTCTCCCGAACTTCCCCTCGCTCTGACCGTCGCCGCCGCCCCGGTGTGGGCGTGGCGCTGGCTCCCCGCCTGGGAAGAGGAGACAAACCTTCTCCGCAATTTCTACGTCGGATTCGTGGCCGCACTCACTTTGACGATGACCATCGGAGCCGGGGTCACGATGATCGCAACCCTGCTCACCTCCCTACTGGGTCAGGCAGGCAGTGCGACCGAGCACTTCCGCTACTACCCGATCGCCCTTGCCCTGCTCATCGTCGGCGGAACCCTGTGGTGGCATCACCGTCGACGGATGGGCGAGGGGCGCGCCGGCGGTCGGAGGGGCTATGAATACACAATGGCCGCCACGGGTCTGGCGACCTTGGTGGGATCCGCCACGGCCCTGGTCGATACCGTCTTCACCCCGGCACTGGCCGGAACCAACAGCGGAGCCCCGCTGATCGCATTGGGTTGCACCGTGATCGCCTCCGGCTGGGTCTGGCTCACCTTCTGGCGCAAAGCCCAGGCAGCACCGCGGGAGGAGGAGACGCGGGCCGTGCCCCGGCGCTTCTATCTCATCGGGATGGCGATCATCCTGGGCCTGACTGCTGCCGGCGCCTTGATCGCGGTCCTCGTGGTCGTGTTCCGGGCATTGCTCGGGGAGGTCGAAGCGGGATCCGACATCCTCCGCGTACCTGTCACGCTCACTCTGACGTCCGGGCTGGCCACCTGGCATCTCTTCACCCAGATTCGAGCCGACGGCTCGATGCTGAAACGTTCGCCCGTCGAGCCTTTCACGGTGACGGTGGTCTGCTCACATCCAGGCATCCTCTCGACCATGTTCCCGAAGGAGGCGACGGTGCGGGTCTTGTACCGGGGCGATGATGCGGGCGTGGTCAATGACGAGATGGCATCCGCGATCATCAGCGCGGTTGGAGGGATCTCGTCACTGGTCTGGGTCGACGAAGGCGGTTTCCGGGTGGCGGCCGCGAGAGAATCTTGAACATCCCGCAACTGGGTTGTCCCCGATGACCTGGCTCGCCGAGAAGTGGCTCAAATGGCGGGGATGGAGGTACTCCGGCCAGGTCCCCTCCCTGGACAAGATGATCATCATCGGGGCTCCCCACACCAGCAATTGGGATTTCGTCGTCTATCTCGGGGCAATCCGGCACTGGCAGATCTCCCCGAGGTTCGTGGGCAAGCACACACTCTTTCGGTGGCCGTTCGGCTATTTCTTTCGGAGATTTGGCGGCATCCCGGTGGACCGCGACCAACCAGGCGGCATGGTGGGCCAGGTGACCGCTGAGTTCGAAAGGTCTGATCGGATGATCCTGGTGGTCGCTCCCGAGGGGACCCGCAGGGAGGTGCCCTATTGGAAATCGGGCTTTGCCCGGATCGCGGAGGCGGCGGGAGTGCCCATCGTCCCGGTCTACATCGATTTCCCGGCCAAGAACGTGGTGATGGGCGACCCGCTGACGTACGACGGCGACGAGAAGGAACTCATGGATCGTCTTCGCCTCTTCTACACCGCCGGTGTGGGCAAGAACGGCGATGGCAAGGGCCCGGTCAGACTCAGGGAGGAACGCTCAGTCTGAGTGCTCGGCGAGGTGCCGGAACTCCTCAGGGGTGACGCCCCGGTCGGGAGCTGACCCCAATTTCAGCAGGTCCCTCCCGAATCGCTCCCTGATCCCGTCCACCGAGGCATCGAGGGCCCTTCGCTTCAGGTCGATGAGACTGCCGGCGCGAAGGACATCACCGGGATCGACCTCCAACTCGAGTTGGAGATAGTCGTCGGTCGTGAGATTGGACAACGACATGCCGACCAGGGTCACTGGCTCCACCTCGCCTTCGATGGCGCGTCGGAGCAGCACACCGCCCAACTCGGCCAGGGCGGCCGTGGAGGAAGTTGGCGAGGGGAGGGTGTGACTCCGGGAGACGATGCGGGGCCCGGGAAATCTGACCCGAAGGGAGAGGGTCGAGCCCGATCTCTCCTTCTTGCGGGCTCGCCTCCCGATCCGGTCGGCCAACCCGAGCACCACCACGGCTAGCTCATCAGGGTCGGTCAGCCCACGGCCCAATGCCTGTTGGCTGCCGACACTGCCGGCCCGCCGGCCGCCGCGCACCACCCTCGGGTCGCGGTTCCAAGCGAGGGAGTGGAGCGCGCTGGAAGCCCCCGGGCCCAGCGATGCCGACAGGGCTCGAGCGGGAACGGCGGCGAGATCGCCGATGGTGCAGATCCCGAAGCGATGGAGGTGCGCGGCCGTCACCCGGCCAACTCCCCACATCGCCTCCACGGGCAGGGGATGCAGGAAATCGAGCTCGGTACCGACCGCCACCACCACCAGCCCGCTGGGCTTGGCCCGAGCCGAAGCGATCTTGGCCAGGAACTTGGTGGAGGCGACGCCCACCGAGATCGGTAATCCGACCTCGGTGGCCACGCGCGACCTGATCTGACGGGCGATAGCCGATGGAGTGCCCAGCAGGTGGGTGGAGCCCCTGACGTCGAGGAAAGCCTCGTCGATGGATATCTGTTCGATGACCGGTGAGGCGTCCTCGAGGACCGCCATGACCTGCGCCGAAAGGTCGAGATACCGCTCGAAATGCCCATGGACCACGACAGCCTCAGGGCAGAGCCGTTTGGCGTCGCGGGTGGGCATCGGGGAGTAGACGCCATAAGCCCTGGCCTCGTATGAGGCGGCGAGGACGATCCCGCCACCGACCAGCACCGGCCGTCCTTTCAACGTGGGATCGAGAAGCTGCTCGACAGAGGCGAAGAATGCATCGAGATCGGCATGGAGGATGGTCGGCTCACCCATGAGCCGAGTCTGCCAATCGTGGGGGACATTTCCTCCCCCAGGAGCGAAGCGACGTTGGGGGAGGTGGCCCGAAGGGCCGGAGGGGGTCTTGGGCGAAGTCGGCCGGGGCTACCGCTCCACGGCATGACCTCCCACTGTCACACCAGCTTCTTCAGCGCCCCCCGGTCGACCTTGCCCAGATGGGTTTGGGGGAGATGGTCGACGAAGACGATGCGCCGGGGGTGCTTGTACGCCTCGAGATGGTCTAGCGCCCATTGGGTCAGTTCCGCTTCGGTCACGTCCGAGGCGACGACGAAGGCAACCGGTCGGGCCAGTCCAGAATCATCGGTCACAGCCACCACCGCACACTCTCTCACCCCCGGGTGGTCGAGAAGCACCGATTCGAGCTCCTGCGGCCTGAACCACCTCCCCTTGACCTTGATCGCATCATCGGCCCGGCCCCGATGGGTGACGTACCCCGTAGGGTCGATCGACACCAGGTCGCCACCGGCAAACCACTCACCCCGAAATGCCTCGGCCGTCGCCTCGGGATTCTCGAAATACCCCAGGCCGAGGGAGTCCCCCTTCACCCAGAGCCGGCCTACCTCACCGACCGGCACCTCTCTGCCGTCGTCGTCGCAGGCTTTGATCTCGAATCCGGGAACCACCCTCCCCAGAGTGCCGGGACGTATCTCGCCGATTCGGTTGGAGACGAAGATGTGCCACATCTCCGCCGTGCCCAACCCATCGAGCAACTCGACGCCAAATCGCTCGGTCCACTGGTGATAGAGGGTGTCCGGCAGCGCCTCACCGGCGGAAGTGGCGACACGCAGCGAGCGCCATGTTCCGGCGTGACGAATCGGGATGACCCAGCATCTGGCTGATGGCGGAAGGGACATTGACCAACAGCGTCGCCTCGTGCCTTTCGATTCGGTCGAACAGGGCGTCCGGCGTGGATGGGTCCTCGAACAACGCCGCCGAGGCGCCCACCGAGAACGGGAAAAACAGATTCGACCCCATGGCGTACCCGAAATAGAGCTTCGGGAAGGAAATCGTGATGTCTTCCTCCGTCAACCGGAGCGTCCCTTTCCCGTACAACTCGGTGGTGTTGGCGAAGGAGCGATGGGTCTGCACCACGGCTTTGGGAACGCCTGTGGTCCCGCCCGAGAAGATCCACAGGGCGGGATCGAGCGCAGCCGTGTCGAACGTCGGCACCTCGACGTCGGCCAAGTTCAGTTCAGGGCCGGCGACGACCAACGGCGGCACGGTCACGTCGTGAGCGGTGAGAGCGGATTGGAACGACTCGCGATGGTGGTCGTGGACCACTGCCGCCGAGGCCCGGGCCAGTCGGGCAATCCCGGCCAGATCGGCCGGGGTCAGGCCCGGGTTGAGGAGCAGCCCAACCGCTCCGATCCTGAGCAGGCCGAACAGGGCGGCGACGAAGTCGAGGCCATCGGGCATCAAAACGAGGACCCGGGCCTTGGGGGCGACCCCTCTGTCGGCGAGAAGAGAGGCGAAGCCGGAGGCCGCCCGGTCGACCTCGGCATAGGTGACGTCTCGGTTGTCGAGACGGATCGCCACCCGATCCCCCTTCCCTTCGACGAGACGGCGTCGAAGCAAGTGCTCGTCGAGGTTCAAACGGTCCGGCCAGCGCTCGGTCACGCTGCGAAGCTACCGCCGGTTAGCCTTCCTGCTGGGCCCGCGGATCGAAGAGGTAGGGCAGCTCGAGCCGATGCTCCTTCATCAGCGTGTCATCGCTGAGGATCTCGACCGTGGCCTCCCCGGCCACGATCTTGCCCTCATCCATGACGACGGCGCGGGGGAACAATTCGAGCGCGAAGGGAAGGTCGTGGGTCACCACGAGCTGGGTGATGGGAAGGCCACGCAACACATCGATGAGCTCGCGACGCGAAGCCGGGTCGAGATTCGAGGTCGGTTCGTCGAGGACCAGGATCTCGGGTCGCATCGCCAGGACGGTGGCGATGGCCACCCGGCGTCTCTCCCCGTAGCTGAGGTGATGGGGGGCTCGTTCCCGGGCTTCGAGCATGGAGACCGCCCCCAGTGCCTCGGCGACTCTCTCCTCGAGCTCGTAGGCCTCGATGCCGAAGTTGGCCGGGCCAAAGGCGACATCCTGCCCCACTGTTGGCATGAAGAGCTGGTCGTCGGGGTCCTGGAAGACCAGGCCCACCCTTCGCCTGACCTCGAGGGCCGAATCGTCGGAGACCACGAGACCCGCCACGCGCACCTCTCCGGAGGCCGGTCGAAGAATCCCGTTGAGATGGAGGAGAAGCGTGGTCTTGCCTGCCCCGTTGGGTCCGAGAAGGGCAACCCGCTCGCCGTGGTGCACATGCAGATCGACGTTGCGTAGCGCTTGACGGCCGTCGGGATAAGCGAAGCTGAGGTCGACGATCTCGAGAGACGGTTCGCTCATCGCAGCACCGTCACGGAGAGAAGGGCCAGGACGACGGCCACGAGCGGCACCGAAAGCCCGATCCACCATTCGCCGATGGTCGCCGGCCGGTCACCAAAGGTCGGCATCCTCCCGGTGAATCCTCTTGCCACCATCGCCTGATGGACTCGTTCACCCCGCTCGAACGATCGGATGAAGAGCGATCCGGCCGACTGGGCCAGTGGCCCGCTCTGCCACAACCAGCGAGGCTCGTATCCCCGGGCGGCCATGGCAACCCTTCGCCGGGAGAATTCGCCGGCGACGATGTCGAGGTAGCGCACCATGAATCCGGCGATGGCGGTGAGAACCCGGGGCACCCGGATGCGATCCAGGCCCCGGAGCATGTCGGGGATGGTCGTGGTCGCAGAGACGACGATCGATGCCCCCAGGCCGAGAGTTGCCTTGGCCAGGATGGTCCACGCCCCCCACAGCCCTTCGACTGAGAGGGAGAGCCCGAGGATCTCGGTGGTCTCCCCCTGCCCAACGAAAGGCAGCAGCAGAGCGAAGATCAGGATCGGGACCTCCACGAGCATCCTCCTGGCCACGAACCCGGCGGGAAGCTCGGCGAGGATCATCACGCCGACCAGGAGACACCCGGCCAGGAAGTAAGCCCAGAAGGCCACCGGCGGGATCACAACCACAGACAGGACGAAAACAAGAAGCGCTACGACCTTCACCTGTGCCGGTAGCCGGTGGACGGGCGTCGTCCCGTGCCGGTACAGCACGTGGTCGTGATACGTGCCGCTCAGACCGGGGTCGCGCTCTTCCTTCTGATCACAACGAACGCGCCGACGATCGCCGCGCCCACACCAAAGGTGATCAGCACCCCAATCAGGCCGGAGAGACGGGTGCCTGTCGCCTCGTCCTCGATTCCCGAGACTCCGTAATCGGCCAATGGTGAGTCAGACAAAGGGTGGTCCTCGGCCGAGTCGACGAAGCCCTGGTCGATGGCCACACGCTCCAACCCGTCCGGCTCATTGGAGGCCAGCGGCGCGACCACCAACACCAGCAGGGCGGCTACCGCCAGACCGGCCGTCGCAAAGCCCCAGGCCCCGGCACGGACTGGCTTCTTCTCCTTGTCGAGGAGATCGAGGTCTTCCACGCCGACGATCAGTTCGGGTCGAGTTGCGGCCACCGCGCCCACGGTCGCCGCCGAGATGAGACCCTCACCGACACCGATCAGGAAATGGACACCGGCCATGGCCGCAAACACCGTGGCCAGGTCGACATTGCCCCGCCCCCCGATGGCGTACTCGACGACGAACGCGATAGAGGAGGCCACCACTGAGGCCAGTGCGGCGGTGAAGGTGGAGACCAGGATGGTGGTCCAGGACCTGGGAAGGGTCTTCACCATCAGCCGGAACACAACCCAGCCGACGAACCCGGTGACCAGGGCCATGTTGAGGATGTTGGCGCCCAAGGCCGAAACGCCGCCGTCGGCGATCACCAGGGCCTGGATGATCACCACGACACTCACCGCCGTTATTCCCAGCCAGGGGCCCACCAGGATGACAGCGAGCGCCCCGCCGAGGAGGTGTCCCGAAGTGCCCGCCGCCACGGGGAAGTTGAGCATCTGGAGGGCGAAGATGAAGGCGGCGACCAGCCCTGTCAGGGCAATGCGACTTTCCTGGAGATAGGCCCCCGCCCGTTTGATGGAGTATCCCAGACCCCCTGCGGCGATGACCGCGGTACCCGCCGAGGTGGCGCCATTGAGAAATCCGTCGGGGATGTGCAAGACCTGTCCTCTCTTGCGACCTTGTCGCAACAAGGATAGCGCAGTGGATCAGACGGTGTTCCCTGAGGAACAGTCGGCGCAGAGACCGGAGAGGGCGAAGTGATTCAGATCGGCAACGAAGCCCGTGGCAGTCGTGATCGAGCGGACCAGACGCTCGGTCTCTGCCTCGGGAAGGGTGACGGTCACCCCACAGCCTCGACAGATCAGATGCTGATGACCGGAATCTTCGGCCAGGTGATATACCGACGGCCCGTGGCCCATGTGCGAATGGGCGAGCAACCCGGAATCCTCGAGAGCCTCGAGGGTCCGGTACACGGTGGACCGGTCGATACGAGTCTCGCTCATGGACCGCGCCCGGTCGTAGATGTCGGCGGCGCTGAGATGCTCATCGTGGGCCGCCGCCACCACCTCGCATACCGCACGACGGGCATTGGTGATCCGATATCCACGGTCGCTCAAGGCGTCGACCAACTTGTCGGCGGTGATGTGCACCGGAACAGGCTATGCGGGGCCATGGATTGGCCAGTCAGTTGGGGGCTAGGTTGCCGCGATGCCGATCGCCCTGGTCACCGGTGCCAATTCCGGGATCGGCCGCGCCACCGCGATCGGGTTGGCCGATGGGGGCGCACATGTGATCGCGGCCGGTCGCTCGGCGGAGCGCGTCCGGCCGGTCCTGGACGAGATAACGGCGCGAGGGGGAAGCGCAGAGTTCCTCGAGCTCGATCTCGCCTCCATGACCTCGGTGCGGACGGCCGCACAGAGCGTCGCCGACATGGGCCGGGATCTCGACATCCTGGTCAATAATGCCGGGATCGGGGTCAATCGCCGCGGGCTCACCGAGGATGGGTTTGAAGCCCATTTCGGGATCAACCATCTAGGCCACTTTCTCCTGACCCGAGAGCTCCTCCCCCATCTGAGACCAGGAAGCCGGGTCGTGTCGCTGACCAGTGCCATGCACTTCCGAGCCGATGGCGTCGATTTCGCTCGAGTGCGGCGACCGACCGCTCTCATCGGGCTGGCCGAATACGCGGTATCGAAGCTGGCAAACGTCCTTTTCATCAGGGAATTGGCCCGCCGCAACCCCGCGCTACGCGCCTATGCCGTCCATCCCGGTCTGGTTCGAACCCGGCTGATACCCGGTCCGGTCCGGGCCTTCTCAGGCTCCAGCATGCTCACTCCGGAACAGGGTGCAGACACTGTGCTCTGGTGCGCCCTCTCCCAGGCGGTGGCATCGGAGAGCGGCCATTACTACCAACAGCGATCCCGGCTTCCTCCCTCGGCCCAAGCCCAAGACGACGACCTGGCCCGGGAGCTGTGGGAGCGGTCGGACGAGTGGTGCGGACAGGCGGACGGGACATGAGTGATAGGCGGTATCAACGCTGATGCACATCGACGTGAATGGCATCCGATTGTGGTTCGACTCGGAGGGGCCGGCGTTGGTGCCGGATGGCAGCGAGATGCGGCAGCGGCCGACCGTGCTGCTGGTCCATGGCGGCCCCGGCACCTATGACCACACGTACTTCAAGCCGGACTTCAGCCGGCTCGCCAACCATGCCCAGGTCGTCTACCTCGATCAGCGCGGGCACGGGCGGTCGGATTGGGGCGACACAGACGCGTGGAGTCTTGAAGCATGCGCCGATGACATTCGCCTGTTCTGCGACGCGCTCGGAATAGCCGGGCCCATCGTCCTGGGGCACTCGATGGGCGCACCGATCGTCCTCCTCTACGGCGCCCGTCACCCTGGTCATGCCGCGGGGCTGGTCGTTCAATCGGGATTTGCCCGTTGGGACGCAGCCCGAGTGGTCGAGGGGTTCCGCCGGGTCGCGGGCGACGAGGTCGCGGAGATCGCGAGGCGCAGCTACGCCGGCGAGTCGGTAAGCGACGAGGAGTGGGATCGCGTCTTCACCGCCTTCGGCCCACACCTGCCGGACAAAGAGCGCAAGGCGAATACGCCAAAGAACCTCGAGCTCAATTCGCTCGGTATGGACCTCGTCCGCCAACTCGACATCGTCGCTCAGCTCCGTCGTATTGAATCTCCGACGATGGTTTCGGTCGGCGATCTCGACCCGGTCACACCTGTCGCCGCGGCCGAGGAGATCGTCGGCGCCTTGCCCGAAGGCATTGCGCAGCTCGAGATCTTCGAGGGAGCCGGCCACTTCACGTGGATGGACACGCCTGACCGATACTGGGCGACGATCATCGAGTTCATCGACAGGACGACAGAGCCTGGAGGCTTGGCGACGTGAGCTCTCGCAAGCGGTGGAGCAGGTAGACAGACGGGTACCGTCCGGGTGATGGACCGGGACCTGTATTACGGGAGCTATCTCAGACTCGAAAAGCTCCTCGACGCCCAGGACCTGGAGAGCACGAGGGCCGGAAACACGGTCCACGACGAGATGCTGTTCATCGTGGTCCACCAGGCCTACGAGCTCTGGTTCAAACAGATTCTCTGGGAGCTGGACGAGGTGAGACGCATCTTCGGCCAGGGCATCGTCGACGAGGCCGACATGGGCTCGGCTGTCTCACTGCTGCGCCGCATCTCCGAGATCCAGAAGCTCCTCATCCAGCAGGTGTCGGTCCTCGAGACGATGACCCCCCTCGATTTCCTCGACTTCCGCGACTACCTCTTCCCGGCCTCGGGCTTCCAGTCCGCTCAATTCCGCGTGGTGGAGAACAAACTCGGCCTCCGTTCAGGAGACCGGATGAAGTTGGGAGGCGCCGTTTACACCTCCCGCTTCAACCCCGACGACATGGCGGCCGTGGCAGCCAGCGAGAGTGAGCCATCGGTGTTCGACCTGGTGGAGGGCTGGCTGGAGCGCACGCCGTTCCTCGACCACAAGGACTTCTCATTCTGGGACGCCTTCCAAAAGGCGGTGAAGCAGCGGTTGGAGGCCGACCGGGAGGTGGTCGAGACCAACCCGAGGTTGACGGCCGAGGAGAAGGCAAACCAGCTCAAGGACTTCGAGTCGACGATGGAGCAGTACGAGGCGCTGTTCGATCCCGCCAAGCACGCCGAACAGCAGGCCGCCGGGAAGCGACGCCTCTCTCACCGGGCTTTCCAGGCGGCGCTATTCATCACTCTCTACCGCGACCAACCGGCCCTCCAGGAGCCCTACCGGCTTCTCGAGTTGCTCATGGACATCGATGAGGGATTCACCTCGTGGCGCTATCGGCACGCCCAGATGGTCCTGCGAATGATCGGGCGGCGAATCGGCACCGGCGGGTCGGCCGGAGCCAAGTACCTGGAGAAATCGGCGGAGCGAAGCCGGATCTTCGCCGACCTGTACAACCTCTCCACCTTCCTCATCCCTAGAGCCGATCGACCTCCACTACCCGACGGCATCGTGGAGTCGATGCGGTTCAAGTACGAGGGATGAACCTCAAGCCTCACTTCTCCCGGTTCCTCGGGGCCAGACCGGATCTTCTTCATTTCGCGGCGCACTCCCACCATCCCTGGCCGGATATCAGCTTCGATGCACAGCAACAAGCCTGGCTCGACGCGGCTGAGATGATGGACGACAAGTGGGAGCACATCTTCGCCCAAGTGATCCCAGGCGCCGGTTCGAGAGTCGCCGACATCCTCGGTCTAGCCGACCCCGAAACCCTCGCCTTTGGGCCGAATACCCACTCGTTCCTACTCCGGATCTTCTCCTGTCTCGAGCCACCCGTTCGCGTCCTGTCGACCGACGCCGAATTCCACTCTTTCCACCGGCAGTCGCGGCGATGGGAGGAATCCGGGCTCGCCATCGTCGATCGAATCCCGACCGAGCCATTCGAGTCGTTCGGCGACCGATTCACCCGGGAGGCCAGGGCCGGGGCCCATGACCTGATCTATCTGAGCCAGGTGCTGTTCGACTCGGGGTTCGCGGTGCCCGACCTCGACCAGGTCGTCTCATCGGTCCCGGAGAACCGCACCTTCATCGTCATCGACGGGTATCACGCCTTCATGGCCCTGCCCGTCAATCTGGGGGCGATCCAGGACCGGGTCTTCTTCCTGGCCGGCGGGTACAAATACGCCATGGCGGGCGAGGGCGCTTGCTTTCTGCATTCGCCTCCCGGGTATGGCCCAAGACCCCTCGATACCGGTTGGTATGCCGGCTTTGGCCAGCTCGAATCGGGTGTCAGCGAGGTCATCCCATATGGCTCCGACGGATCCAGATTCTTCGGGGCCACCTTCGACCCATCGGGGATCTATCGAATGGAGGCGGTGCTGGAATGGCTCGAGTCCGAGGGAGTCACCCCTTCCGACATCCACCGCCATGCCGTCTCTCTCCAGGAGAGGTTCCTCGGCGGCAACCCGCCACTGGGCGAATTGTTGGTCAGCGACGCCGGCCGAAGGGGGAACTTCCTCACCTTCCGGTCCGACAGCGCCGGAGAGATCTACCAGCAACTGCACGACAAGGGAGTCATCACCGACTTCCGCGGTGACCGGCTCCGCATCGGCTTCGGGGTCTATCACGACGAAGAAGACGTCGACCGTCTCCTGGAGCTGCTCTAGGTCTTGCCTCGGAGCGGCAGCCCCGGCCGAGCGGCACCCCGTTTTCAAACCACCGCGACACAGACCAGCTCCACCTTCGCCTTGGGGTCGAAGAGCTCGGCGACCCCAATCAGGGCCATCGGCGGGAAGTGCTTGCCGAACACCTCCCGATAAGCCTCCCCGATCGGCCCCAGAGCCCCCTGGTATCCGGTGACATCGGTCGTGTAGATCGTCATCGATACCAAATCGTCCGGCGCCCCTCCCGCCTCTTCGATCACGGTGGCCACCGCACGACAGGCCCGGGCGAACTGTTCGACGATCCCATCGTCGATGGTCATGTCTTGATAGTGACCGGTTTGGCCGGCGACGTAGATGGTCCGACCATCGGCCGGAACGGCGCCATGGGAGAAGCCAAGGGCCGGCGCCAGGTCGCCTGGATTCACGAGACGATGCCGGCTCATCGGCCCTTCCATTCCGGAGGGCGCTTGCCGGTGAAGGCTCGATAGAACTCGCTGTGATCCTCGGTCGTCATCAACAACGCCTGGGTGAACGCCTCCAGTTCAATGGCCGAGCCGAGGTCCATGTCCAGCTCGCGGCTGATCAGCACCTTGGTGGCTCCGTAGGCCAGGGCAGGGCCCGAGGCAAGCTCCCGGGCCAGCGACCCGGCCGCCTCTTTCAACTCGTCGTCGGCCACGAGCCTGGAGGCAAGACCAATGGTCACCGCTCGATCCGCGTCGACCGTTTCGCCCAGAAGCAGCAGCTCTGTCGCCCGACCCAGACCGATCACCCGTGGCAGGAGGTACGCCGAGCCCATATCGGCTCCGGCAAGCCCGACCTTGGTGAACAGGAAGCTGAACGATGCGGATTCGGCAAGGACCCTCAGGTCGGCAGCGAGGGCGATCACCGCCCCTGCCCCCGCGGCCACCCCATTGACCGCCGCAATGACCGGCATCGGAAGCCGCCGGATCCGCTCCACCACCGAGCCGGTCATGCGGGTGAACTCGAGCAGGCCTTTCGAGTCCATTTCGAGGAGAGGGCCGATGATCTCGTTGACGTCCCCGCCGGAACAGAATCCCCGCCCTGTCCCGATGAGGACGAGGACCCGCACGTCCTCGCGATGCTCGATCTCGGCGATCAGGTCACGCAGGTCTGCGTAGACGTCGAAGGTCAGGGCGTTGAGCTTCTCGGGTCGGTTGAAGGTGACAGTTGCCACCCCATCTCCGATCTCGAGCCCGAAGTGATCCCAGCTCTCGGTGAAGCCGGCCGAGGCGCGGTAGGGGCTCACAGAGACGCGCCTAGACGCCTACCTCCTGCGCGACGACCGGTCGGGCTTCCTTGGCGGTGAGATAGGTGTAGATCCCGAAGAGGAGGGCGGCGCCGAGGATGGGGGTGAAGATCCGCTTCAAGGTCGCGTTCTCGGTGAACAGCCCGACTGCAAAGCCGAGCACACCCGTGTTCGCCCCCCAGAAGATGAGACGATTGGCTGTGTCCGAGACCAACGACGCGGTGGCCATCATGGCGAAGATCAGATTGGTCATGACCATGATGAAGTTGATGTGGTCCATCGCCAACAACCAGGGGGCAACCTCCTCGAACTCAGCCCCCGACACGAATAGGGACACGACGTAGGCGAGCAGCGCCACACCGAGGATCAACCCGACCACTGCGGTGCGGGCCATGATGCCCGGTATCGGCCCGCCCCACTGCGACGGGGCGAGAAGGGACCGGAGCCTCCAGATCAGGATGATCAGCCCGATCACTTCCAGAGGCACATTGGCTTGGAGCATCGCGTCGTTGTCCAGGAGCAGGCCGAGCATCCCAAGAACGCCGGCCAGGAAGATGAGGCTCATCTGGACCACACCGGACTTGGCCTCGGAGACTGTGGGCACCCGCCCTCCCCGGAGCAGCCATTCCACCATGGCGACGGCGGCGAGAATCACATACCCGACCACCATGGCGGCCGGATGGGCCTCGCCGAGAGAATCGGCATTCTCCGCGGGAACGACCTCGACGTCAGCCAGCTGGAGGCCCAGCGCCACCCCGAGCACCGCTCCGATCACCAGGAAGAGAAGGGCCAGGGCCATGCCGTACTCCGAGACGGTCCAGGTCTTGCCGCGGTGCGCCCGCAACACCCATACGAACATCCAAACGATGGCGATGAAGGCGAGCGTGCCCCCGATGGGCCGCTGAACGCTCGAAGTGGTCAGGTCCACCGACCAGAACGCCAGCACATAGAGGGCCAGGGCCGCGATCGACAGATTGGCGAGCAGATTGCTCGATCGGTCATCTGCCGAGCCGAACATCCAGATCGCCCCGCCGAACACCGACAAGGTGATCCATCCCAGGGTGCCGGCGTGAACGTGGGTGAGGAGGGTGTTTCGGGGTGGCTCCCACACGTCGAGCCCGTTCAGTATCCCGATCACCACGGTGATGACGAAGATGACCAACGCGGCGCGGAACAGGTTGCGCACACCGGACGGCATCGCTCCCATGGATCATCCCTTCTCTCGGGGTCCCCGGATTATGTCAGCGAAGGCAAGCCGCGGGCGGTCAAATCGGCCCTCTCATGGCACCCGCCGATGGCACGGCTCATACTGGGGTCATGAGCAGGCCGCTGGTCGAGGAATCCGAGCGTCTCGGGCATGCCCTGATCGAGATCGCCGACGGCGGTGTCCCCGGGCGAGTCAACCGGAAACTGGTCGGTGCCCTGGCCCACCATGGGCTCTTCGAGCGCCTCTTCGCCGAGCAGACCATCACGGCCACCGAGCTGTGCTCCGTTCGACAAGGGCTGGCCCGGGTGTCCACAGAGGCCGAGACCGCCTTCGCCGTGCAGGGTCTCGGAGCGATACCGATTCATCTCTCCGAAAACGACCAATTGAGAGACCGGATCATGCCGGGTATCCGGAACGGGGAGACGGTTGCGGCCTTCGCCCTGACCGAGCCCGGTGCCGGCTCCGATGCCGCCGCCCTCTCCACCATCGCCGAGCCCGATGGTGAAGGATTTCGGATCAGCGGAGAGAAGGCCTACATCTCCAATGCTCCCGACGCCGACGTCTACACCCTTTTCGCCCGCACCACCGACGGGGCCGGCTCCCGAGGAATCACCGCGTTCGTCGTGAGCAGCGAGATGGAAGGGCTGAGCGGGGAGCCGATCCCGATGCTCTCCCCGCACCCACTGGGCCGACTCCACCTCGATGGTGTGTTTGTGCCTTCTGCCAACGTCCTCGGCGAGGTCGACCACGGCTTCCGGGTTGCCATGCAAACCCTGGATCTCTTCCGGCCCAGCGTCGGCGCTTTCGCCCTGGGCATGGCGGAATCGGCGCTTCGCATCGCCGCCGGCCATGCGGTAACCCGCACCGCATTCGGGACGCCGATCTCCGATTTCCAGGGGGTCTCCCACCAGTTGGCCAACGTCCGACTCGACATCGAGGCAGCCGAGTTGCTCGTGTACTCCGCCGCCGCTGCTCACGACAGCGGCGATACCGAGTCCCTGACCGGGAAGGCGGCGATGGCCAAGCTCCACGCCACCGAGACCGCGCAACGAGCGGTCGACACCGCGATCCAGGTGATGGGGGCGAGAGGGCTCGAGGCCGACTCCACCCTGGCCCATCTCTACCTCGAGGTCCGCGCGCCCCGCATCTACGAGGGCACTTCCGAGATCCAGCGCAACATCATCGCCCGGGAGCTGTTCGACGGGCGACTTTGATTGCCAACGCCTTGCCTTCGTGCGGCACCCTCAGCCGACCGGGCGTCTGTTCGCCCAAGACCGTGCCCGTCCGGCTAAACAGAGTTGGTCATGCGGCCGGGGTGGCGCTCCAGGGCGAAGTCGGCCGGCAATCAAGACAGCGCAGCTCTCACCATGATGCAGGCGTGGGCCAGCCAATTGAACGGCCCGGTGTCCAGCTTCTCCATCAGCTCAGGTGACTCTGCTCCGGGCTGGAGCCAGATGTTGAGGATCCCGGCCTGCTGGCATTCGTCGAGCACATCGAGTCCCCGCCGGGCCGGGATGACGAAATCGGCGATGGTCGGAGTCTCGGGAAGGTCGAGCACGGTCTTCCAGCACTGATCGCCGTCGACGGCCTCGCGGTAGGGGTTGACAGCGAAGACCCGATACCCCCTCCGCTTTAGATCCCGATAGATGATCCCGCCGTACTTCCCGGCATGATCGGTTGCGCCGATCACTGCGATCGAGGCGTCGGGCTCGGAGAGAAGTGGGGTCAGGTCGGTCATCATGTGCCAGGCACGGTATCGGCCCGCCCACATTGCCGGGAATCAACCCGTTACCGTGCCAGCGTGACGGAAGTTGTCGTCGATGGCGGACCACTAACTCCCGACCAGGTGGTTGAAGTCGCCTATCGGCGGGCGCGGGCAATCCCCGGGCCCGACCTGGCCTCTCGGATGGAACCGGCCCGAGCCGTGGTCGAGGCGGCGGTGGAATCAGGCGAAATCGTCTATGGGATCACCACCGGATTCGGCGCTCTCGCCTCGACCCGGATCGATCGAGACGAGGCCGAGGCCCTCCAGTACAACCTCATCAGGTCGCATGCATCGGGCGTCGGGGCTCCACTGCCTGATCCGTTGGTGCGGGCCATCCTCTTGCTCCGGGCCAGGACCCTCGCCCAGGGCCACTCCGGGGTCCGACCGCTCGTCGTGGAGCGAATCCTCGAGATGCTCGATCGGGACATCCTTCCCGTCATCCCATCCCGGGGCTCGGTGGGTGCGTCAGGTGACCTCGCCCCATTTGCCCACATGGCATTGCCCCTGATCGGCCAAGGCAAGGTGAAGATCGACGGCGCGATCGTCCCTGCGAGCGAAGCCGACCTCGTCCCCCTCGCACTCCAGGCAAAAGAAGGCCTCTCACTCCTCAACGGGACCGAGGGGATGGCCGCCATGGGGGCACTGTCTTTGCACGAGGCGCGCCAGCTCCTCATTGCGGCCGATGCGGCCTGCGCCATGACCATCGAGGCCATGATGGGCAGCGCCCGTCCCTTCCGTGAGGACATACATCGACTTCGCCCCCATCCCGGGCAGATCGCCTCCGCCGGGCGCATCGCTGCACTGATCGAGGACAGCCCGATCGGCGCCAGTCATCAGGACGACTTCGACCACGCCGTGCAGGACGCCTATTCACTGCGCTGCGCCCCACAGGTCCATGGTGCCGTCTCCGACACCCTGGACCACATGGAAGACGTCTTGTCCCGGGAGCTTGGGTCCGTCGTCGACAACCCGATCGTCTTTCCGGATACCTCCGAAGTCGTATCCGCGGGCAACTTCCATGGCCAGCCCCTCGCCTTCGTGCTCGACTTCGCCGCCATTGCCGTCAGCGAGCTGGCCTCCATCTCCGAGCGCCGCACCGACCGCCTCCTCGATCCGGCCCGATCCCGCGGCCTGCCCCCCTTCCTCGCGGTCAGACCCGGGGTCCAGTCCGGCTACATGATCGGCCAGTACACCCAAGCGGCGCTGGTCGCCGAAAACAAGGTGCTCGCCCATCCAGCTTCTGTCGACACCATCCCCACCTCGGGCAACCAGGAAGACCACGTCTCCATGGGATGGGGCGCCGGCCTCAAGCTGAATCAAGTGCTGGGAAATACACGTAGGGTGATCGCCATCGAGATCCTCTGCGCCTCGCAGGGGATCGAGTATCGCCGGCCTCTGCGGCCCGCCCCAGGGACAGGTGTGATCGTCGACCTGGTACGCGCACATGTGCCTTCGTTGACCGATGACCGTTCCCTGACTGATGAGATCGAGCTCGTGGCGGAACTCATCGCCGATGGGTCGGTGACCGCCGCCGCCTACGCGTGACCGACGTTCTCCTCACCGGCATCGGCCATCTCACCACCAACGTCGGCGACCCCATCGCCGAAGCGGCGGTGAAGATCGAGAGCGGGACAATCGTTTACGCCGGGCCGGAGTCCGACGCTCCGGATCAGCGCCTGGCTGAGCGAGTCGACTGTCTTGGCCAGGCGGTGATCCCCGGGTTCGTGGACAGCCACACCCATCTCGTGTTCGGGGGTGACCGCGCCGATGAGTTCGCCATGAAGATGGCCGGTGCCTCCTATGCCGAAGTGGCAGAGGCTGGTGGTGGGATCCTGTCGACGGTGGCCGCCACCCGTTCCTCGTCCGAGGACGACCTGTTCACGTCGGCTGCAACCAGGGTGCGCCGGATGATCGGGGCAGGGACAACCAGCGTGGAGATCAAATCCGGCTACGGGCTGGATCTCGACACCGAATTGACCCTGCTCCGGGTCGCCAGGAGGATCGCCGCCGATCTGCCGGTCTCGGTCAAGACCACCTTCCTCGGTGCCCACACGGTGCCCGTCGAGTTCGGCAACGACCGAGCCGGCTATGTCGACCTGCTGGTCGAGGAGATGCTCCCCGCTGCCGCCCCACTGTCCGATTTCTGCGATGTATTCGTCGAGGAAGGCGCCTTCTCGGTGGAGGAGGCGCGGCGGATCTTCGCCGCAGCCCAGGGGCTCGGGTTGGGAGCCCGGGTACACGCCGAGCAGCTCTCCCACTCCGGTGGGGCGGCCCTTGCTGCCGAGATCGGGGCGGCCAGCGCCGACCACCTCGATCACGTGATTGAGGACGACGCCCGGGCGCTAGCCGAGGCCGGTGTGGTTGCCGTGCTCGCGCCTGGTGCTTCCTACATGTTGCGCTCCCCACAAGCGCCCGGGCCGATGCTCCTCGACCACCGGGTCACGGTGGCCCTGGCCACGGACTGCAATCCGGGCACGTCCTACTTCGAGTCGCTCGGCGCGGTGATCAGTCTGGCCGTGGTCCAGATGGGGTTGTCCGTGGAGCAGGCGATCCACGCCGCGACTAGAGGAGGGGCACTCGCCTTGGGGATGGGTGATCATGGGTTGATCGCGCCGGGATCGGCAGGCGACGTCGTGGTCCTGAACGCGCCCTCGCCGGCCCATCTCCCCTACCGGCCGGGGACCAACCTGGTGCGGATGACGATCAAGGCGGGCAAGGTCGTCTCCGGTCACTAGCTTCCGCGGGTGGACCGCGCCAAGATCGAGACCTTCCTCGAGAGGTTCCTCGAGTTCGCCTCGGGAGCTACCACCGTCGGCCTGCTCGCTGTCGCCGACCGCAGCGGCCTGACTCGATATCTCGACGAGTCGGGCGGAGGAACCGCCGATGAGCTGGCCCGCGGCGCCGCGCTCCAGACCCGCTATGTCGAGGAGATCCTCTCCGGGCTGGCCGCGGCGGGTGTCGTCGACTACGAGCCGGAGTCGGGGCGGTTCAACCTGCCGGCCGAGCATGCCTTGTTCTTGTCGGACGACTCCAGCCCGTATTTCATGGGCGGTTTCCTCGACCTGCTTCCCGCGGTACTCGCCCAGGTCGATCGGGTTGCGGTGGCGACGGCGCAGGGGGGCGGCGTTGGGTTCGAAGAGTACGGCGACGTCATTATTCGGGGAATCGACCGGGGGAACACGCCTTCCCAGAGGACATTTCTCATCCCCAAATGGCTGCCTGCGGTGCCTGGCCTGGTCCCGAATCTGGAGAAGGGAATCAGGGTTGCCGACGTCGGCTGCGGGTCCGGCACGGCCGCATTGCTCATGGGCGAGGCCTTCCCCAAGTCTCAGGTGATCGGTTTCGATGTCTCCCCCGAATCGATTGCCGTCGCCCGGGGCCGAGCAGACCACGCCGACAACGTCGATTTTCTCGGACATGATGTCACCGAGATCCCCACGGAGCCGCCGTTCGGGCTGATCACCAGCTTCGATGTGATCCACGATCTGGCCGACCCCCTGGCAGGGCTCCGTCGCATCCGCGAGTCCCTGGCCGACGACGGGGTGTACCTCATGATGGAGCCCAACGCCGGGTCCAAGCTGGAGGACAATCTCGATCCCCGAGGCGCGATGTTGTACGGGATCTCGACCCTGCACTGCATGACCCAGTCCCTGGCTCGCGGTGGCGTTGGCCTGGGTGCGGCGTGGGGCCGTGAGCGAGCCGAGGAGCTCGCCGGGCAGGCAGGCTTTGGCACGTTCCGGCCACTGGACGAGATCACCAACAGGTTCTCGGCGTTCTTTCTGCTCAGCCGATAACGGCCGGCGCCCGCCAGTGCCGGCGGCGCCCACTTCGATCCAGGCCCAGATCGGCAGGGGTGACGGTGCCGGGATGGCGGGAGTCCGGTCCGGTCGCCGCATCGACGCAGGGATTCCCACAACGGATCAAGTCGACCCCCACCCAAACGAACTCCCACGGCTCGGGGTTGGGGCCCTGGGCGGCCACGTCGTCCGGGTACGAGGGGATGAAGCCGAATCGCTTGGCGTTGTAAAAGTTGTCCGCAGCCAGCCAGGCGTAGTCGGACGTGTTCCGAAACTCACCGAACGTCCCGTTGGCATAGCGAAAGTCGAGGGCGTATCCGCTGTGGTGTTTAGAGGTGCCCGGGATCGAATACCAGGTCAGGGCGGCGTCGATGGCCTCGTCGCTGCCCCCCCTGAGCTTCGAATTGAACTGCGTCCGCTGGGCGTCAGGTGAGCGGTACGCCGAGGAGACGATGAAACCGTGGCCGGCGGCACGCGCCGCCTCTTTCAGCTCCAGCCACGCGGCCGCAGCCTGCGGTTGCATCGGCACGCCGTCGGCGCCGGCCAGATCAGGCCCCGCCACAGGTCTGAGGACGTAGCCGCGAGCGGTGGCGATCTCCCAGATCCGCTCGTCCAGGCCCGGGTCGCCCGTGATCGGCTGACGGCCGGCCGGGGGCACCAAGTTGGGGAGGACACGCCGCACCGCATGGTCGTAGAGAGCCTTGAACTCGTCGCCCGTGTATACGGGAAACTCCACTTCCGCGGTCTGCGCCGACGGTGGAAATGCGGTCCCGATGACCATGGCGACGATGGCGAGTGACGATCTCATCCCGTTGACACGCTAAACCGATGCCGCGATTTGGCTGCCGATCGCCCTACCAGGCGCCTCCACCCCCGCCGCCTCCTCCACCGCCACCGCCTCCCCCTCCGCCGGAGAACCCGCCGCCACCACCGCTCGACGAAGGCGGGCTGAAAGCACCTGTGAGAGCAGAGTTCAGACCGGCAAAGGCATTCTCGGTGTGGCCTCCCGAATATCCGTAGTTCCCGAACCAATAGATCGACGAGGTCTGTTCCAACTCGGGTGGGGCGTGGATCCGCGCCTGTTGCAACACCTCCTCCGCCACCCCGAACACGATGGCGTAGATCAGGAATTTGTCCCAGAGCGCGAGTGAGATCGGTGGGGCTTCCTCGAGCCGGGAGAAATCGGTCAGATAGCGCCTGAACGCGTCCCAGCGTTCGGCCTCGAGTGCCCCCTCCTTGGTCCGTCGGACCCGCACCCGGCGGAAGAACAGGAGTATGTAGAGAGCGAGGGCGCCGATCACCATCCCGATCACGATGAAGATGGCCATGGTCTGGCCGCCGGGACGGCGTCTGAGCAGGTCGGGCAGGAACACGATCGCACCGAAGACGAGGAGCCCGACCGCGATGGCCACGAACCACGCCACGCCGTTGCCGGTCTCGTCGAGCAGACCGCCTCGCTTGATCGCCGAGGACACCTTGCTCCTGAAGCTCTGGTAGCTCGATGCGTTCTCCGAAGCATCGTCACGGATTCGCTCCTTGAACTCATGAAGCGGTCTTGGCCCTTCGTCGAGGACGCGGCCGACGACCGAAAGCACCGACTGCTCGTAGTCCCGGTAGCCGGTGTCCTTGTCGGTGAGCTCGAGCACCAGGTCGGTGATCGTCTCTTCGCGAAGCCCGCCCCAGGTGCTCCGCTCGACCTGCGACGGGGTGGCCTTGATCGCGCCCTGCCGGATCAGATCGAACATGGTGGCGGTGAACTCCTTCTCGCTCACCGCCCCCTGGGTGAGGAGGGCCCCGACTTCCGCCGGTTTCAACTCGGTCGGCGGTTCCTGTTCGTACTCCCGGTCGTAGTCGACCCGCGGCTCCTTTCCGTACCGGAGGTACACGAGGCCCCCGAGGCCCGCGGACAGCCCCAGGGCCAGGACCGAGCCCCAGATCAGCCCCGACCGGGCCGCGGTGGTGGCGTCGGACGCCTCCCGGGCGAATTCGTCTTCCTCGGCGATGATGCCGGGCAGACCTTCTCCGGGGACGACTGTTGCGCCCTCGGTCGATGTGAGCACAGACCTGGGGAATACCGCGCGCAATTCGACCCATTGATAGGCGGGCACGTTGCTCGCCACCAGAGACGGGGTTATCTGGTCGGCCCCGAGCGAGGTCTCCCCGTCGACTCCGTAGGGATGGCCGTAGACACGGACCTCGCCGGGCTCCGCCCCAGCGGGCAGGGTCATCCTGGCGGCGAGCTCCTGGAGGCCAACCGCCCACTGGTCGCCCCACACCTGGACATTCACGTCGACGACGTCGTCGTGGGCAATGGTGAGACCAGTCATCACGTAGCTGATCTCGAAGGTCCGCTGCTCGCTGAACGAGCTGTGATGCCACACGATCCGGACCAGATCGCTCTGCTCCTCCACTCCAAACGAGCCCGGAGGCGACGAGCAGCCGAGCTCGGTACATGCCCCCGGCTCGTAGGTGACCGACTCGTCACTGACGGTGACGCCTGAGATGGTCTCGCCCGGTCGGAGGGGGATGTCTCGATAAGCGCCGGCGAAATCCCCATCGAAGTCGAACGTCAATCTCTCTGTGACCGACAGCGATCCGTCGTCGTTCACGACGATGTCGACATCGGCGTTGCTCATCCAGAACGACTTGGCGAAGACCGCCGTCGCCGGGGCCGCGACCAGCAGGAAGACGATCAGAGCCCGGGCGAGCTTGCGCAACTCAGAAATCGACGGTCGGGGCCTCTACCGCCTCGGGCCCGGCCTCGAAGAACTCCCGGATGTCGAACCCGGTCATCGAAGCCACGATGTTGGTGGGGATCTGCTGCACCTTGTTGTTGTAAGTCAGCACGGTGTCGTTGTAGATCTGACGGGAGACAGCGATCTTGTTCTCAGTCTCGGCCAGCTCGTTCTGCAGGTTCTGGAAGTTCTCCGTCGCCCTCAGCTCCGGGTATGCCTCGGCGACCGCAAACAGCTGACGGAGGGCCTGGGTCAGAAAGCCTTCGGCCTGGGCTTGCTCGGCCGGGCCGGTGGCCGACTGAGCCGCACTCCTCGCCTGGGTCACTCGCTCGAAGGTCTCCCGCTCGTGAGAGGCGTATCCCTTGACCGTCTCGACGAGATTGGGGATCAGGTCGTAACGACGCTTGAGCTGCACGTCGACCTGGGCCCAGGAGTTGTCGACCCGGTTCCGTGATTGGACTAGCCCGTTGTAGATGCCGATGAAGGCGAATAACAGGATCGCCAGGACGACGATCACGACGATCCAGATGAGATCCATGGCCGGGCAGTGTAGAGGCAACCGTTTTGGCGCGGAGATCTCCGCGCCAGAATGGGGGAATGACCTCGCAAGGGAAGTTCGGCGCCGTCATCGGCTGCATGGACGGGAGGATCCAGACCCGGACCCTCGATCAAGTGATGACCCGATTCGGGGTGCGCTACGTGGACAACATCACGTCGACCGGAGCCGTCCAGCATCTGGACGGGACGGTGAGCCCCACCGGCGAAGGTCTCCTCGGCAGTCTGGAGGTGTCAATTCGAGCCCACGGGACCAACCAGGTTGCTCTGACTGCTCACTCCGACTGCGCAGGCAACCCCGTCCCCGATGAGAAACAGAAGCAACAACTGCTCAGGGCAGTGGACGTGGTCTCCGGGAGGTTTCCCGACTTGGAGGTCATCGCCCTCTTCTTCGACCAGAGAATCGGGTTCCAGAAGATCGGCTAAGTTCGCCGACGACCCCCTAGCCGAGGAAACGATGAGCCCAACCGCCCTCTCCGACGCCTTGACCGACCTGCTCGGCCTCGAACATGCGCCGATTGCGATCACTTTCCACGATGAACTACCCAATGACGGTGTGCCCAGGTTCGACGAGCCGATGTCGCAGCCGACCGAGGACGGGCGATCAGGCCGGGCCGCCGCGCCGTGCGTGTTCTGGATGCACGCCCAACAACGAACGTTCGACACTGTGGCGGAGGACCACGGCAACTGCTCGGTAGGGAGGTTCACTCACGGGCTCGCCGACGCCGAAGACATCCTGGACAAGAGTGATGTGGCCGCACTCCTCGAAGTCGGTTGGGTGACGATGGAGGCGTTCGCCGGGGTGGCCGCCCTCTCCCGCCGCCCCAAGGGCGTGCGATATGGGCCGCTGGCTGAGGCGGGATTGGTCCCCGACGTCGTGCTCCTCCGGGTCACCCCCCGGCAGATGATGGAGATCAATGATTCGGTCGAGGTGGACTGGTCGGGCAAGCCGCAGTGCCAGATCCTGCCCAGGGCAGCCAACGATGGTGTGATCGCGGCGTCGATGGGCTGTGCCCTCTCCCGGGCCCGCACCGGGATGGGCGACGACGAGCTCACAGTGGCCGTGCCCGGGAATCGAGTCGATGGGCTGGTCGCGGCCCTGCGTCAGGTCACCACGGCCGACGTCGCTGTGGCCGGCTACGCCGAGGCCGACTTGGCCCGCTTCTGACTACCGCTTCGGGGGCGGCTCCAGGGCGTCTACGGCCGCCGCCCATTGGCGAGGAAGCTCGACAGGCGATGGACGCGACATGAGCCGCAAGTAGATGTCCGACGCGGTCCCGTCCACCGTCCGCAACGGCGACCCGGAGGCAAACACCCAGCTGCGACCCAGATCCGAGGCTTTCACCTCCAACACGGGCAGCTCGCCCAAGCGGGGCAACCACATCTCGCCAAACTCGTTCAAGCCGGACAGGGCGACCAGCTCGGTCAGTGGTCCCGGGTCGCCGAATGCCTGCTCCGCATCCCAACGATGGACACCGGTCTCGATCACCATCCTTCGCTCCCACAGCCCGAGGGTGGAGCGTGGCCAGAACCCCCAGACCAGGGTGTCCGGGTCGGCCCGCTCGAGAGTGGCGAGCATCTCGGCCAGGTTCGACGCATACCAGTCGAGGACGTCGGCGCCCTCCAGAAGACGCGGGGCCGAGGGCCGCTCTTCGGGGAGCTCCCGGCAGATGAGTGTCGTCCGGCCATGAATCGAGGCCAGATGCGACACCAAATCGGTGACCTTCCAACCGGGATACTGAGGTACCGGGCGCTCCCGATCCCTGCGGGCCAACTCGAGGATGCGCTCGCCGGCGGAGCGAATCGCCTCTAGATGCTCAGCCGAGAGCACGGGCCATGGCCTCGCCCATGTCGCTGGGAGTCTCGGCCATGACGATGCCGGCCTTGTTCATGGCCTCGATCTTGGCCGCCGCAGTGCCCCTGCCTCCGGAGACGATGGCGCCGGCGTGGCCCATCCTCTTCCCGGGCGGCGCCGTAGTCCCGGCGATGAACCCGGCGACCGGTTTGGTCATGGAAGCCGAGACGAAGTCGGCGGCATCCTCCTCCGCCGTGCCCCCGATCTCACCGATCATGATCACTCCGTCGGTCTCGGGGTCGTCTTCGAACATGCGAAGCATGTCGACGAAATTGGTGCCGTTGACCGGGTCCCCTCCGATCCCCACAGCTGTGGTCTGCCCCAGCCCATTCAGCGTCAGCTGATAGACCGCCTCATAGGTGAGAGTCCCCGAGCGCGAGATCACCCCGACTCTTCCCCGCTCGTGGATATAGCCGGGCATGATCCCGATCTTGCACTCCCCCGGAGTGATCACACCCGGGCAATTGGGGCCGATGAGACGGGTTGGCTTGTCCGCCAGGTATCGCTTGGCCTCGATCATGTCGGTGACGGGGACACCTTCGGTGATGGCCACCACCAGGTCGAGGCCGGCTGCGGCGGCCTCCATGATGGCATCGGCAGCGAAGGGAGGTGGGACGTAGACAACCGAGGCGTTGGCCCCTGTTGCGGCCACAGCCTCGGACACCGTGGCGAACACCGGGAGATCGACCGAATATGTTTCGTCACGCCCGGGCACGCCAGAGTGATCGGTCTCGCCCTCGAAGTGGGCAATGGTCCCCTGCCGCGATGGATGAACCGCTCCGACCATCTGAGTCCCGTAGGCAATGGCCTTGTCGGTGTGGAATTGGCCCGTCTTGCCCAGCCCCTGGATCAAGACACGGGTGTCCTTGCCAACGAGGATGCTCATCGGACCAGCTCCACGATCTTCTCAGCACCGTCCTTCAGACTGTCCGCCGCCACCAGGTCGAGCCCCGAGTCCCGCAGGATGCTCTTGCCCTCTTCGACGTTGGTTCCCTCCAGTCGGACCACCAGCGGCACCGCCAGCCCAACGCTCTTGACCGCGGCCACGATCCCGGCGGCAATGACATCGCAGCGCATGATCCCACCGAAGATGTTCACGAATATGCCCCTCACCGCCGGGTCTTTGGTGATGATCTGGAAGGCGGTGGTCACCTGTTGCTCGTCGGCGCCGCCCCCGACGTCGAGAAAGTTGGCCGGCTCGCCGCCAACGTGTTTGATCGTGTCCATGGTGGCCATGGCCAGCCCCGCCCCGTTGACCAGGCATCCGATCGTCCCGTCGAGTTTGATGTAGCTGAGCCCTGCCTCCTTGGCTTCCACCTCGGCCGGGTCCTCCTCGGTTTCGTCGCGCATCGCTGCGATATCCGGATGGCGGAACAGGGCGTTGTCGTCGAAGGCCATCTTCCCGTCGAGGGCCATTACCTGCCCCGAGCCGGTGATGACCAGAGGGTTTATCTCGATCAGATCGGTGTCGAGCTCGGTAGCAGCCCGGTCGAGGGCTTTGACGAACCTGATGAAGTCGCCAGTGGTATCGCCCTCGATGCCGAGGCCGTGAGCCAGCTCATTGGCCTGGAAGTCCGCCAGGTCGATTACGGGGTCGATCTCCTGTCGCAAGATCTTCTCCGGAGTCTCCGCAGCGACCTTCTCGATCTCCATCCCCCCTTCGGTGGAGGCCATGACGATGTTCCGGCTCGCCGAGCGGTCGAGCAGGACGGCTAGATAGAGCTCTCGGGCGATGTCGATCCCCTGCTCGAGATAGACACGGTTCACCACCTTGCCCTCGGGCCCGGTCTGCACGGTGACGAGGGTCGAGCCGAGCATCTTGCCGGCGAGCTCGCGGACCCTTTCCTCTGCAGCGGCGGGTCCGCCTTCGATGCCCTCGGTGATCACATTGACCCCGCGCAGGTCCGGGTACTCCTTGAAGGTGCCCTTGCCCCGCCCGCCGGCGTGGATTTGCGACTTGAGCACTACCACCGGCTTGCCCGACTCCTCGATAAGCGGCCGAACTGCAGCGACGGCATCCTCCACCGTCGTGGCCATCCGGCCGAGAGGAACGGCTATCCCCCGTTCGGCCATGATCTGCTTGGCCTGGTGCTCATGGATCTTCAAACGGCGCTCCAGTGGGACACTAGACCTTGGATGGGACGTTGGACTCGGCCCACGACGTGATGGCATCGAGCGGCGTCCCCGGGGTGAAGATCGTGGCCAAACCCGCATCGAGCAATCCCTGGAAATCGGCCTCCGGGATCACTCCGCCCCCGAACACCATGATGTCGGAGCCGTCCCTGGCGGCAAGCTCCTCGACCACCTGGGGGAAGAGGGTCTTGTGAGCCCCGGAGAGGGAGGAGAGACCGACGGCATCGACATCCTCCTGGACTGCAGCCTCGGCGATTTGGGCCGGCGTCTGGTGCAGCCCCGAGTAGATGACCTCGAAGCCTGCGTCACGCAGGGCCCGGGCGATCACCTTCGCTCCGCGATCGTGACCATCTAGACCTGGTTTGGCGATGAGGATGCGTCGGGGCATGCCGGAGCCGAAGGGTAGCTAGTGGTCTGTCGCAGAAATAGGGCGACGGGCCACTATGGATCAGCCTTCTTCAATCCGGTGCCAGGCTGCCCATTCCTCGAGATGAGCCAGCTTCAGCTCGGCGCAAGCGACTGTTTGGTAGTTGGGCTCCTCGAAGCAGGCATCCGAGTACTCCACGGGAAATTCGGCCTCGGCGAATCTGCGAAACGAAGCGGTCAACGCCTCGTCTTCGAGATAGGGCCCGGCGACAAAAAGGACCCGCTCGTCCTCGATGCCGAATTGCTGGGAGACGATCGCAGGCGGCATGTCTGCGGCGTCATTGAGGGCGTTGGAATAGGCAACGTCGCATCGCAGCGTCGACGGAGGTAGCCGCTCGCAGTCGAGGAGCTCTGTGCCGGCTTCCAAGGCTGCTTGATAAGCCACCTCTTCCCGTGCCCTCTCCTCCGACGGACCGGTTCGAAGCCGTTCGGGCGCTCGGAGTGCGTTTGCTGCATCGAAATCGCCGCCGTACCAAGCAGCGAGATGGGCTTCGATGAGCCGTCGGTCTGAGCCCGTCGCAAGCTCGATGCCGCCACTCTCCCCTATGGCGAACGTTGTTGCGGCGAGGACCCCCACGATCGCGGCCAACGCCCAATGCCTCGCAGCCGGCGAGCGCCGCGGCGCCGGCGTTCCCGAGGTGGTCGGCCCCTCTGGCTCGACGACAACCAGGCTCACGCCACGAGGCTATGCGGTCGAGAACCCGAATGCAGCGACCGTCCTACCCTTGCGGCATGAGCGCTTCCAACCTTCACGGCCTGGCCGCAGCCGGAGTCTCCATCTGGTCGGACCAGATCTCCAAGGCCATGCTCGATTCCGGTGAGCTGGCCCGCCGGATCGCCGATGATGCCGTGACCGGGGTCACCTCCAACCCCACGATCTTCGCGGGGGCGATTGTCGGCTCCTCGGAGTACGACGACCAGCTCCGTGACTTGAAGGCCGGTGGAGTCTCCACCGAGGAGATCGCCAAGACCCTCATGGCCACCGACCTGAAACGAGCTTGCGAGGAGCTGCTCGGCGTATTCGAGAGGAGTCAGGGGACGGACGGATTCGTCTCGGTGGAGGTGGCGCCGACTCTTGCCGGGGACACCGACGCGAGCGTGGCCGAGGCCCGGGATTGGGTGAAGCAGATCGATCGGCCCAACTTGTTGGTGAAGATCCCCGCCACCCCGGAGGGCATCCCGGCGATCAGACGTCTGCTCGCCGAAGGGATCTCGGTGAACATCACCCTGATCTTCTCCCTGGAGCGATACAGCCAGGTGATGGACGCCTACCTCTCCGGATTGGAGGAGTTCGACGCGTCAGGCGGCGATCTGAGCAAGATGGCCTCGGTCGCCTCGTTCTTCGTCTCCCGGGTCGACACCGAGACCGACAAGCGCTTGGAGGAGATCGGCACCCCCCAAGCCCTTGCCTTGAGGGGAATCACCGCCGTGGCCAACGCCCGGGTCGCCTACGGCCGGTTCCTTCAGGAATTCCAGACGGAGCGATTCCGCGCCCTCGCCGACAAAGGTGCCCGGGTGCAGAAGCCGCTCTGGGCCTCGACGTCGACCAAGAACCCCGACTATCCCGATCTCCTCTATGTGGAGAATCTGGTGGCGTCGGACACGGTAAACACCATGCCCCTGGACACCATCGACGCCTACCAGGATCATGGCAACCCGGCTCCCGAGCCGTTCACCGACCCCGACATCCAGTTGGCCGAGGCCGATCTGGCCCGGCTCGCCGAGGTGGGGGTCGACTACGACGACGTGGTCCAAGTGCTCGAAGACGAGGGAGTGGAGAAGTTCACCAAGAGCTGGCACGAGCTCTTGGATGAGGTGGAGAAGGCGTAGCAACCAAGTCGGCGCCGTCTTCAAAGAAATCTCCCAAATCGGCATACGAACCCCTTGTTTCTGTCCCACCCCGAACGTATGTTCGGAGGTATGGAGCGCACGCTACTTTCGACCGACCAGCTGGAACAGCGAATGTTGGCTCGCCAGGCCGAGATCAGCCGGCTCACCCACGATCAGATACTGGATCTCGAGGAGCTCGACTACCGGCAGGTGGCAACTGCGGATGGTTGCCGGAACCTGTCGGAGTGGACGACAGCTCGGCTCGATTTCCATCCCGATTCGGCGAAGAACCTGGTGCGGACGATGCGACGGACGGTGGACCGACCCGAGCTGAGGGAAGCGTTGGCTTCGGGTGAGATCAGCTTCGACCGTCTCGAAGCCCTCTCCCGGATCCCCGAGAACGTTGGGCTACTGGAGCATCTCGATGTGGCCGGAGTCCGTCGAGAAGCAGCCCACCGGGCCCGGATCAGCGCCGAGGACGAACACCGGACCACCAAAGACCAGTTTCTGGTGATGCAACCCTCCCTGGACGAATCCTGGTGGAGACTGTGGGGAGGATTGGACGGAGCCACCGGTGCCCTGGTCGACAAGGTGATCTCAGAGAAAGCCGACCAGCTGCCTCTCCTCCCCGACGGGAGCCGAGGGGATAGCTCATGGCGGAAAGCACTCGCCCTCGCCGAGCTCTGTGTCAGCGACGAGCCGCCCCCGGCCCAACTCACCGTATTCGTCGACGCCACCCAAGCCGGCCCCTCCAACGGTCAAGCAGGTGTGGTGCTGGAGGCCGGGCCCAGGATCGGCCGGGACGCTCTAGAAGCCATCCTCTGCGATGCCATCACCGAGATCACCGCCCGGGCCGAAGACGGCACCCCGATGCGTTACGGACGACAGCAACAGGACCATCCCACCCGCCCTCCGACGGGCCATCCTCCACCGCGACCACAACACCTGCCGCGCCGACGGATGCGACAGCCGAAACCGGCTCCAAATCCACCATCTCATCCCCTGGTCACAAGGCGGACCCACCGACCCCGACAATCTGATCACCCTCTGCTGGTACCACCACCAGATCGTCATCCACCAACAAGGCTTCCAGCCCTACCACCACCCCGACCACGGACGAATCAGATTCCGCCGGGTCAACCGGGCACCTCCTGATTGGACCGGAACAGTTTCCCCTTCTCCCCACCTCTCAAGCCCGGACCCCAACCACTTAGGCTGATCGACACCCATCGTCGGATGATCGGTATACCGTCTAGGTAATGGCCGACACCTCCGCGTATCTCAACTGGCTGCTCAAACTGGCCGACCGGCTCAACCCATTGACCAGCGGGCCCGCAGCACCGCTCATAACAGGCGCCGCCCTCGACTCGTTCGGGCCCTCCTTGATGCCGCGCTCCTCAGTCCACCAGGGCATTGCCGGAGGCCTGGCGGTGATCTCGGCACGCGCCATCGGCACCAGCGTCGATGCGATCGCCCGTCGATTCGCCCCCGAGACCTCCCCTCTGGCCTGGCGGATAGGCGCCCGCGCCGCGATGGCCGTTGGAGGCGCAGCCCTGGGACGGATCTCCGAGACCGAGGACGAGTCCACCGGCAGGGCATCGCTTCGCACAGCCGGCAAGCTGATAAACGTGGCTGCCGTCGGCGGGATCATCTATGAGGCAGCGACCGATGTCAGCGAGAAGATCGAGACTCCGATCGTGCCGATCGTCACCGGCCTCGGTGGTTTCGGATACGCGATGACGAGATGGTCCAAGGAGCTGGAGACCCGGCAAGGAGTCGTGGCCAAGTGGACCGATGACGACAAGCCGGCCAACATCTTCGCGTCGGTTGGCATCGCAGCGCTGGTGGCCAACGGGGGACGCCTCATGGGCCGGGGCTATGCCAGTTCCAGAAACTCGATGGTGAGTTACATGGGTAGCGGGGCGGGTCACGCGGTCATCGGGAGGGGTCTCAACCTCGCACTGTGGGGGGTCGGCGCCGTGGCGCTCTACCGAGGGCTGGTGACGAAGATCTCCCGAGCCAACTCCAAGATCGAGCCGGCTTTCGCCACACCGCCCAGCAATGAGCACGTATCCGGCGGCCCCAACAGCATCTCCCCCTATGACCAAATGGGCCTCCAGGGACGAAGGTACGCATCCGAGGTCGTCACGCCGGAGGTCATCGAACAAACGATGGGAAAACCTGCCATCGCCCATCCGATTCGGGCCTATGTCGGCGTCGACAACGAACCGATCTATGCCACCGGCAGGTCGGAGCTCGCCCTCAACGAGATGGAGCGGCTCGGCGCATTCGATCGGAGCTATCTGCTGCTGGTGTCCCCCACCGGGACCGGCTGGGTGGATCACACCGTGATCGAGTCGGCCGAGATCCTCACCCGAGGCGACATCGCCACAGCGTGCATCCAGTATGGCAAGGCTCCCTCGTTCCTCGAGGTGCAGGGCGTCTCACTGGGGCGAGCCCAATTCAGGCAGTTGCTGTGGGGCGTCAAACAACGACTCCGGTCGGTCCCCGAGGAGAAGCGGCCAAAGGTCCTCGTGTTCGGAGAGAGTCTCGGGGCATGGTCCAGCTCGGATGTCGTGATGCATCAGGGGATCGAGGGGTTCGATCATTACGGCATCCACCGGGCCCTCTGGTTCGGTCTGCCCGGGTTGGCCCGGTGGTCCAAGACCGGGATGCGGGAAGGGCGCAACCCGCTCACCCCTGCGGGCACAGTGGTCCCCTTCGACCATTTCGAGCAATACCAGGCTTTGGGCGAGGAAGAGCGGAAGAACCTGCGATCGGTGATCGTCGATCACGACAACGACCCGATCGCACAGATGTCGCTGCGGATGGCGGTGAAGCGACCGCCGTGGCTCGACGGCCGGCGGGGAAGGGGGGTGCCGGAGTCGATGAAGTGGTCCCCGGTCATCACGTTCACCCAGGTCATCGTCGACGCAATGAACGCCATGGTGACGGTTCCCGGTGAGTTCAAGTCTTTCGGCCACGACTACCGGGCCGACACCGCGGCCTTCGTCCGCGCCGCTTTCGACCTTCCCGAGGTGACCGACACGCAGATGTCGGACCTGCATGGCACCCTTGTTCGGCGCGAGCTCGATCGTGGGGCAAGGATCAAGGCAGGTAACGACGCCGGTCAGGTGGGCTCGATGGGCCGGGTCGCCTCGGACAGCCAGTAGCCGCCGCCTACTGCTCCTTCTGCTTCCTATCGACTCGGTCCTTGACGGTGCGGCCGATGATGAAGTTGAGGAAGCCGAGGATGAAGCTCACCCCAGCGAGGACGAAGAAAATTGTGAAGATCTTGGAGACGTCGTTGGTGGGATGGAGGTCGCCGTACCCGATGGTGGTCAGGGTGATCACGGTGAAGTAGAGGGCGTCGATGATCGACCACTTCTCCACGATGCTGTAGAAGGTCGTCCCCGTGGCGACGATCGCCATGACACCGAAGACCAAGACCCGGCCCGCCGGCTCTGCCCACACCTCCCGCAAAGTCCTGACAAGATCCCGAAACACATCGACAAGTTAGAACCGGCAGCACCCCCCGCCCGGCATCAACCTCGAGTGAGGTCCTCAACGGTCTTGTAGGCCCGGCGGTCCCTGGTCTCCGCCTGCTTGGCCTCCGCTACGTGTTGGGCATGCTCGCGACGATGGGAATAGCTCAGACTCTCGAATGCCTTGCGGGCCGCCGGGTTGGCCGCGAGCAGCCGCGCCAACTCGACCGGGACCTCGACCTCACGCTCTTCGACATCGAGCTCAACTGTCACCTCGACCTCATCGCCGGGGCCCTTGCCCAGCCCCTCTCGGATCTCCTTGAGAACCCCGAGCACCGATTCCCCACCCATGCGGACGATGCTGCCCCGATACTCGACTCCGTCGAAGCTGGCCCGCACCGGGATCCTCCCGCCTCCGCCGAGCCCATCGACCTGGTCTTTGGGGATGCGCACATACGCGCCACCCCGCGGCGCCGACTCGATGACCGCCCTGAAGCTCAGGCCCGCTCCAGTGGCGCCCACGCCAGGAGCAGGCGTTTTTTGCCCTGGGTGTCGAACATGACCTCGGCCTCGGCGAGCTCCCCGCTCCCCACGACTTCACGTACCGTGCCCAAACCCCATTTGTCGTGTCGAACCCGATCCCCGGGCCCGATCTGGGTCGCGTCGACGGTGGTGCGTGGGCCGTTGGCCGCGGCTCGCTCTGAGGCAGTCCGCCGCTGGCGTTTCCCCGCTTTCTCCATGAGCCCGTCCGGGACCTCGGTGAGGAATCTCGATGGCGGGTTGTAGTTGGACCCTCCGAACAGCATCCTGCTCCAGGCCGAGGTGAGGTACAGCCGGTCCTGGGCTCGGGTTATCCCGACATAGGCGAGCCGCCGCTCCTCTTCCAGCTCGCTCGGGTCACCGAGCGATCTCATGTGAGGAAAGACCCCGTCCTCCATGCCCACGATGAACACGACAGGGAACTCCAGACCCTTGGCTGTGTGCAGGGTCATCAAGGTGACCGCGCCGGCGCCTTCCTCCCACTCATCGATGTCGGCGACCAACGCAGTGGCCTCCAGGAACACCTCGAGGCGGCGCAGGTTGTCGAGTGAGTCGAACTCATCGTCTCCGATCACCGCTCCCTCGTTCGAGGTCTCGAACTCGGATGCCACGCCGACCAGCTCACGCAGGTTTTCCACCCTGCCCATGGCTTCGATCGTCTTCTCCGCCTCCAGGGCCGCCAGCATCCCGGTGTCGACGAGGACCGACTCGACCCCGGCTCTCACCCCCTCGTCCTCGGTCACTTCGCGGAGCTTGTCCATGATCGCCACGAACTCGGCGATGGCTGTCTGCGCCCTGGCGTTGAGCTGATGGATCTCCGGTGCCCGCCGCAGGCCCTCGGCAAAACCGATCCTCTGGCTCTGGCTGAACCGGTCGATATGGGCAATCGTGGTGTCACCGATCCCCCGCCTCGGCTCGTTGATGATTCGCTTCAAGGAAACTTCGTCCGCCGGGTTGACCACTGCGCGGAGATAGGCATTGGCGTCCTTGATCTCCTTGCGATCGTAGAACTTGACCGAGCCGACCACGGTGTAGGGCACGCCCCTTCTCACCAGCACGTCTTCGATCACACGGGACATGGCGTTGGTGCGATAGAAGACGGCCATGTCGGAGAGATTGAAACCCTCGCCCTGGAGCCGCTCCATCTCGTCCGCCAAATAACCGGCCTCGTCGTGCTCGTCTTCCGCCTCGAAGCGAAGAATTGGCACACCGCGTCCCCGATCCGACCACAGGTTTTTGGGAGTCCGCTTGGTGTTGTTGGCGATGACCGAGTTGGCTGCATCGAGGATCGTCTCGGTGGAGCGGTAGTTCTGATCGAGGATGACGATGCGGGCGTCGGGGTAGTCGACTTCGAAATCGCGGATATTGCGGATATCGGCCCCGCGGAACCGGTAGATCGACTGGTCGGAATCGCCCACCACACACACATTGCGATGACTCGCGGTGAGCTGCTTGACCAGCATGTACTGGGCCCGATTGGTGTCCTGGTACTCGTCGACGAGGACGTAACGGAAGCGGTCCTGGTAGGCGGCCAGCACCTCGGGAAATGCGCCGAACAGCTCCACCGTGACCATGAGGAGATCATCGAAATCCATCGCCGAGGCCTCGAGCAGGCGCTGCTGATACAGGCGATAGACGTCGGCAACCTGCTCGTGATAGAACCCGTCGCCCTGGTCGGCGAAGGCCTCGTAGTCGACCAGCTCGTTCTTGGCCTTGGAAATCACCGCCCGCATGGCCTTGGGTGGGAAGCGCTTCGGATCGACATCGAGATCTTTCAGGACGAGGTTGATCAAACGCAGCGAATCGGCATCGTCGTAGATGGAGAACCCTGAGCGGTAACCGAGTCGTGACGCCTCCCGACGGAGAATGCGGACACAGGCCGAATGGAAGGTGGAGACCCACATAGATCGGATAGCGCCACCCACCAGCGCCCCCACCCGGTTCCTCATCTCGTCGGCAGCCTTGTTGGTGAAGGTGATGGCGAGGATGGCGTCGGGTGCCACCCTCAGATCCCGGATCAGGTGGGCGATCCGGTAGGTGAGGACGCGGGTCTTCCCGGAACCGGCCCCGGCGACAACGAGCACCGGGCCCTCGGTTGCCGCCACGGCTTCACGCTGCGATGGGTTGAGGTCGGCGAAGAGCGGAGACTCCGCGGGTACGTCGTCGATGAACCACTCTGCTTGCATCGAAGATGGATGGTACCGGTGACCAGCGACGAATCACACGTGTGTGATCAGTTGGCGAGCACCGTGTCGTCGAACTCCACCGAGGCGGTGGCATCCAGATCGACCACCTCCTGCACCTCGTCCTCGCCCATGACCGACCGGCGACGCAGCGGAAGTGAGAAGCAGAAGCGGGCACCTGTCGGGAACCGGCGCTCATACCAAACCTCTCCTCCCATGGCGCGTGCGAGTCGCCGGGCGATGGGAAGACCCAAGCCGATCCCGGTCGCCTCCCTGCTGTCGCCCTTCGATACCTGTTCGAAGTTCTCGAACACACGCTGTGTCTCTTCGTCGGGGACGCCGGGCCCGTTGTCGGATATGACAACGAGGTATTGATCCCCGAGGACGAAGCCTTCGACCATCACCTGATCTCCGCCGTACTTGCGGGCGTTTTCCATCAGGTTCCGGATCACCTGTTGAACTCTGCGGCGATCGGCCCGGACCCTCACCCCGTCGGGAAGCGAGACGACTGCGCTCTTCCTCCCGCCGGTCGGGAACACCATCTTGGCAACATCGCCGAGGAGATCGCCGAGATCGAACAACTCGGGGTGGAAGCGGAGCCGGTCCGCCTCGAGACGCGGGATGACCAGAACGTCCTCCACCAGGTCGCTCAGGTATATCGACTGGCGGTTGATGATCCCGAGGAACTCGTCGACCTCTTCGTCGGGCAGGTCCTTCCACGACTCCACCAATGTGTCGGCGAATCCGGCGATCGAGGTCAAGGGAGTTCGCAGCTCATGGCTCACCATGGCCACGAACTCGTCTTTGATCCGGTGCGCCTCCTCGGAGAGACGCATCACCTCACGCTCGCGCTGCCGGCCCTGACGGGTGATGGCGATGGCCCAGACGACGCCCACCACACCCACCACGGCGAGGGCGAGGGACAGCCAGCTCAGTGAATCCGGTATCTGGGGCAACTCACGTCTCTTTCGCTCTGCTCAAAAGCTACCTGAAGGGGCGCGATTTCGATCCTCAGCCGGCGTCGGCACCCTCGTCGACGCCGATCATCCGGCGCAGGGTCTCGGTGAGCACGCCCTGGCGAAGGTCGAACTTGTCCAGGTACGCATCAACCCCGGCTTCCCAAGCCGCCTGCTTCTCGTCCTGAGTCGCAACACCAGAGACCATGACGATGGGGACATTCTGGTCGGAGGCGCGCATCGCCCTAACCAGCTCGACGCCGTTGGACCGGGGCATCGAAAAGTCGATGACCATCGCCTCGAAACCCACATTGACCATTGCCATCATCGCCTCACGTGCCCCTGCGGCCACCTCGACCTCGAAGCCGGCCCCGTTCAGGGTGGCCGAGAGGAGCTGGCGGACGCCGGCCGAATCGTCGACAACCAGGATCCGGGGGCGGCGCCCAACGACGCCTGGGCGCCGCTTGGCGAGATAGCCAAGGAAATTCGGGTCGAGGACAACGAGGACCTGGCCACCTCCGAGCAGGGCCGCTCCGGTCACGTGGCCGCTTCCTTCCAGGATCGGGCCGAGGTTCTTCACCGCAACACGACGACGATCGATGAGCTCGCTGACGGTGATGGCCACCAGCCCGAACCTGGTGTTGATGACCAACAGCTCGGACTCATCTCCCGGGTTGGTCACACCCATTGCCTTCGCCAACGAGACACATGGGATCTCCCTGCTCTGGAATCTGACCTCCCGGCCGCCATCGGTTGGGCTGATCTCGGCCCGGGTGAGCGGCATGGCCGCCTCGATCGACGCCTCGGGAAGACCCCAGAACTGGTCCCCGGTAGCGACCACCACCACGTTCTGCAGCACCATTGAGAGGGGCAGCGTCATGGTGACGCGTGTCCCCATGCCCTCGGGGCTCTCGACGTGGACCACGCCGTTGACCTTCTCCACGATGTCCCGCACTGCCGCCAGCCCGTCACCCGCACCGGAGAAGTCGGTGACCAGGTCGGCAGTCGTGAAGCCGGGTTGGAACAGAACGGGGCTCAGGTCGGAGAAGACGAAGGGGATGGCTCGCTCGGTGGCCACGTCGGCCACCTTGTCCCAATCGATCCCGCGGCCGTCGTCCGAGACCGACACCTCGACTCGCTCGTCGATGATCTCGGCGCCGACACTCACCGTCCCGGTTGCCCTCTTCCCGGCGGCGACACGGACCTGCGTGGGCTCGATCCCATGGTCGATGGCATTGACCAGGAGGTGGCGCAGCGGCTCGCGGAGTAGGTCGACGATCTGCCGATCGAGTTGCACGTCGTCGCCCACGAGCTCGAAGCGGACGTCTTTGCCCATCCGTCGGCCCAGGTAACGAACGAATTGGGGGAAGGTGGCAGTGGCTTCCCGGAACGGGATGTTGGCCAGGGCAACGGCCTGATCCTGGATCTCGGAGACGGAGGCGGCGAGCCTCTCCAATTGCTGACGCCAGGATTTCCTGAAGAGAGCCGGGTCCGATCCCTCGATCGAGAGCAGTGAGAGGTCGGCCAGCGCTTCGGAATCGAGCGAGACCTCGACGATGCGGTTGATGAGGCGGTAGAGCTCACCGGTGTCGACCCGGGTCGACCCGCCGAGCAGGGAGTCGGACACGGAGGTGAGTAGCCCCCCGAGACTGCCTGGCTCGGGACGCCGCAATGGGATGACCTCGGCCGGCGGGGACCAATCAGCTCCCTCGCCCATGTCCTCGGGTCGCTCTGCAAGCAGGAGCTTGTCGGCGATGGAGGCGAGATCAGCATCGTCCCCATCGAGCGAAGGAAGAAGACGCCCGGCACCTGCCTCCATGGCCACGATAACGTCGCTGGGCGGCGAGTATCCCTCGGAGATCTGCTTCCAGAGATGCTCGAGACGTGCGGCGACCTGTCTGATGTCGTCGTATCCGAGCAGGCCCGCCGAGCCCTTGATGGTGTGGGCGTCCCGGATCAGGTTCTGGAGGCGTGCATCATCGAGATCGTTTTGGCGAAGAGCGATCGCGCCCGCGACCAAGCGACCGGAACGATCTTCCAGCTCGTCGCGGAATATCCGCATCAGCTCGGGGGTGTTGAGGTCCAACTGGCTCCCTGGACTTGTCAGGTCTTATCGGCAACTCAACATACGTACTGAAAGCTCGCCTCTGTTGTTGCCGGCCCACTTCGCCCTTCGGCAACCCCCGGTTGATGCGGGGAGAACTCTCCTATTCCCACTCGATGGTGGCGGGTGGTTTGCTCGAGATGTCGTAGGCGACCCGGTTTATCCCGGGGACCTCGTTGATCACCCTGCTGGAGATCCGCTCCAGGACTTCGTAGGGCAATCGGGCCCAATCCGCCGTCATGGCATCCTCGGAGGTGACGGCCCGAACCACCAGTGGATACGCGTAGGTGCGGAGATCCCCTTGGACTCCAACCGTCCGGACCGAGGGGAGAACGGCGAATGCCTGCCAGATCTCACGGTAGAGACCAGCCCGTTTGATCTCCTCGGTCACGATCAGGTCGGCGGCTCGGAGCAGCTCCAGTCGCTCCCGGGTCACCTCGCCGATCACCCGCACCGCAAGCCCCGGCCCGGGGAAAGGCTGGCGCCACACGATCTCCTCAGGCAGCCCCAGCTCTTCCCCAATCGCCCTCACCTCGTCCTTGAACAGATCGCGCAGCGGCTCGACCAGCTCGAACTTCATGTCGTCGGGCAGGCCGCCGACGTTGTGATGAGTCTTGATCGTCGCCGCGCTGGCCGACCCCGACTCGATCACGTCGGGGTACAGCGTTCCCTGGACCAGGAAGCGGGCGTCACCTAGAGGCCCAACCGCCTCCTCGAAGACTCGGATGAACGTCTCGCCGATGATCCGGCGCTTCTGCTCGGGATCGATGACACCAGCGAGGAGCTCGAGAAACCGATCGGCCGCCTTGACGTGGACGAAATCGACCTCGAAATGGGAGCGGAAGGTCTCCTCAACCTGCTCCGCCTCCCCAGACCGCAGCAGGCCGTGATCGACGAATATGCAGGTGAGCTGGTCACCGATCGCCTCGTGGACGAGGGCGGCGGCCACCGCAGAGTCGACTCCCCCGGACAGGCCACAGATCACCTTCCCATCCCCGACCTGGGCTCTGATCGACTCGACCTGTGATTCGATGATCGAATGGGAGGTCCACGACGGGGCGGCGCCGCACACGTCATAGAGGAAGCGTCTCAGGATCTCGGCGCCCCTGGGGGTGTGGGCGACCTCGGGGTGGAACTGGACCCCATACAGCCCTCGATCGCGATCCTCCATCGCCGCCACCCGGGCACCATCGGAGGTGGCGACCGCGACAAATCCTTCCGGGGGCTCGGTCACCTGGTCTTGATGCGACATCCAGACCTGCTGCTGCTTGGGAAGGTCTTTCAGCAGCACCGAATCCCCGGTCATCTCCAAAGAGGTGTTCCCGTATTCGGCGCTACCGGTGTTGGCCACCGTTCCCCCGGCGAGATCGGCCAGAAGTTGGTGGCCGTAACAAATCCCGAGCACCGGAATCCCCATTTCGAGGATGGCGGGATCCATCCGATAGGCATCCGCTGCATACACCGATGCCGGCCCGCCGGAGAGGATGAGACCGATCGGGTTGCGACTCCTGATCTCTTCACGGCTGATCTCCCGGGAGACGATCTCAGACCGAACATGACTCTCTCGCACCCGTCGCGCGATCAGCTGGGCGTATTGGGCGCCAAAGTCGAGCACCAGAACTGTTTCACTGCCGGCCGACTTTGCCCGTGTGTCTCCGTCGGGACTCATGTCCTCGGAGCCGGGGACCACGGAAGGGCCGACCCGATCCAAGCTGTTGACGTCGGGCAAACAGACGCCGGTCGGCCGGGGCTACCGCCTCGTCTCACGATTCCGGACACTTCCAGCACGCTTCATCCCATTCCCACCCGTTGCGATCGCTGCAGGCTCTTGCCCTCGGTCTGGAGGGACGGAGCGATCATCACCTCGGCCTTCTGGAACTCCTTGACATCGGAGAAGCCGGTGGTGGCCATCGAGACCTGCAAGGCGCCGAACAGATTCAGCTTGCCGTCGTTCTCATGGGCCGGGCCAACCAGGATCTGCTCCAGGGTGCCCCTGTCGCCAACCTCCACCCGGGCCCCGCGAGGCAAGGTCGGATGGAAGGTGGCCATCCCCCAGTGGTACCCCCGGCCCGGAGCTTCAGTGGCCGATGCCAGCGGGGACCCGATCATGACGGCGTCCGCCCCGCAGGCGATGGCCTTGGCGACATCCCCACCTGTGCGCATCCCGCCGTCGGCGATCACATGGACATACCGGCCTGTTTCGTCGAGATAGCGGATCCTTGCGCCCGCAGCGTCGGCTATCGCCGTGGCCTGCGGTACCCCTACGCCGAGCACGCCCCGAGTCGTGCAGGCCGCCCCCGGGCCGACTCCGACCAGGATGCCGATCGCGCCAGTGCGCATGAGATGAAGCGCAGTCGAATAGCTGGCACAACCGCCGACGATGACCGGCACGTCGCTGCTTGCAATGTACTGCTTGAGATCGAGGGGCTCCTCCCTGCTCGAGACGTGCTCGGCAGAGACCACCGTCCCCTGGATCACCAGCACATCGAGACCGGCGCTCAAGGCGTGAGATGCCCAGCCCCGCACCCTCTGCGGAGTCAGGCTGGCTGCGGTCACCACGCCGGCTGCCTTGATCTCCGCCACCCTCTGCCCGATCAAATCGGGGTTCACCGGCTCGAGATAGATCTCCTGCATCCGGAGCGTGGCCTTTTCCGCGGGTAGCTCCGCTATTTCCTCGAAATACGGGTCAGGGTCTTCGTATCGGGTCCACAGACCCTCGAGGTTGAGTACCGCCAGACCTCCCAGCCGCCCGATCTGGATCGCAGTCGAGGGGCTGATGGCCGAGTCCATGGCCGAGCCCATCATGGGGAGGCTGAACTTGAAGGCGTCGAGCTGCCAGGAGATGTCGACGTCGTCGGGATCCCGGGTCCGTCTCGAGGGGACGATGGCTATGTCATCGAAGCCGTACCCCTGACGACCCGATTTCCCGATCCCGATGTCGATCTCCACTCCGACTGACCTCCGAACAGCGCTCCAGCCAGCGTAACAGTGGCGACCCAGGGCCAATCATTAGGCTCACGGCACGTGCCCAGGCCTTGGTCGCTCCCCGACTTCTTCCTCGTCTTCCTGGGCGGATTGTTGGGTGCGGGTCTGGCCATAGCCATCGGGGCGTTGCTGGGCGGTGGCGAATCTGCCCTCGTGCTCGGCCTGGCCGCGCAATACGCCGGCCACCTCGTGGTGCTGTGGCTTTTGGCCCGCAAGCGCGAGGATCTCGGCTTTTCCATTCTCGGATCAGATGTCCTCTACCTGGGGATCGGGCTCCTCCTCCAGATCGCACTGGCTGTCCTCTTCCTCCCGCTGACCACGTTGTTCTTCCCGGAGGGCGAGTCGGCACAGGAGGTCTCCAACGCCATCGCCGATCTGGAAGGCACCCCGGCGCTGGTGGCAGCGGTGCTCACCGCCGTCGTGATCGCACCGGTCACCGAGGAGCTGACGTTCCGCGGTGTGTTGCTCAAGTCCCTCGGGAACATGGGGCGGCGCGGTGCAATGATCCTCAGCTCGCTGGCTTTCGCCGCGTTTCACATGCTCGGGCTCCCGGCCGACCATTTTCTCGAGGCGGCGGCGGTCGTAGTGCCGACCATCTTCCTGGTGGGTCTGGTGTTGGCCTGGGTCACCCAGCGGACCGGCCGCCTCGGGCCGGCGATTTTCATCCATTCCGGTTTCAATCTGCTGGCGGCGCTCGTGCTGCTGGTGCCCTCCGAGCTCCTCGAGCCGGTTAGCTAGAGGGTGCCACTAAATGATCCCGACCTTCTCCCGGACCGTCTTCATCGCGGTCTCTGCCCGGTCTCGAGCGGTAGCAGCCCCCCGAGCCATCACGTCGGCCACGTCTTTGTCGTCGAGAGCCTGATATGCCTCCCGTACCGGCGACAGGCCGTCGGCGATCGCCTCGGCGGCCGCCACCTTGAAAACGCCGTAACCGGCACCGGAGTACTCAGCGACCAGATCGGCGATGGGCCGTTTGGCGAACACGCTGAAGAGCTCGAGGAGGTTCGAGACGCCCGGCTTCGACTCCCAGTCATAGGCGACATCGGTGCCTGTGTCCGTTACTGCCGCCTTGACCTTCTTGGCGATCTCCTCGGGTGAGTCCTTGAGGAGGATTCGGGAGCGCGGGCTCGGATCCGACTTCGACATCTTCGCCGTGGGATCCGTCAGCGACATGATGCGGGCGCCGATCTCAGGGGTGATCGTCTCGGGAAGAGGGAACTCCTCGCCGAACCGAGTGTTGAAGCGCTGGGCCAGGTCTCTGGTCAGCTCGAGATGCTGGGCCTGGTCATCCCCGACGGGTACCGCGTGCGCCTTGTGGACCAGGATGTCGGCCGCCTGCAGAACCGGATAGGCGAAGATCCCCAGGTTCTGGCGGGCACGATCTGACTTTTCCTTGAACTGGGTCATCCGTTCCAGCTGCCCGAGACCGGCCAGCGTCCCCAGAATCCACGCCAGCTCGACGTGCTGGGGCACCTCGGACTGGTAGTAGAGGAGCGATCGATCGGGATCGACGCCCACCGCGAGCAGCATCTTGGCGGATTCGTGACGGCCCGCTCTCAGGTCCGCCGCGTCATAGGGGATGGTCATGGCATGCAGGTCGACTACGCAATAGATCGTCTCGTCGTACTCGTCCTGCAGCGACACCCAGTTCCTCAGGGCGCCCACATAGCTGCCGACATGGAAGTCGCCGGTGGGCTGAATGCCCGAGAACACACGTTTCGGTCCCATCTGACGATTCTTGCCCCTCTCGATCCGGTCCGCAACGCGGCATCCGGCGCCCTGCCTAGGCGCGACTGGCGACGTACTCCTCTTGGGCTTCGACCAGCCCATACGAGCCGTCGAACCTGGCGCCCTCGAGGATGGCGCCACCTGTTTCGTCGACGAAACGAGTAGCGGAGAGAGCCGTCGCGCTCAGATCGGACCCGGCCAGGTTGGCTCCGGAGAAATTGACTCCTTCGAGATCGGAACCGGAGAGATCGGCGCCCCGCAAATCAGCCCCCCGCAGGTCGCTGAGGGAGAGATTCGACTCACGCAGATCCGCCCCGGCCAGATCGACGCCGCGGATGTCGCAGTTCTTCAGATAGAGACGTCGCAGGTCCATTTTGGCGGGCACCCAACCTCGCAGATCGAGCCCCATCATCACCCGGCTCCGGTATTTGTCGTAAGACCGGGCATGGACGAACCGGTCCAATTGGTCGGGGCGGATCGAGCCGGTGGTGAATCGTTCGTCGCCCGCCCAAGGATCGGCGTTGTTGTGGTAATAGGAGCCCTCCTCCCACCACCCGAGCCGGTCTTCCTCGAGAACCACGATGCGCCGCACCCACTTGATCGACTTGTAGAAGTAACGGCTGGGGGTGACGACCCTTACCGGCCCACCGTGGCCGACCTCGAGTGGTTTCCCTTCGAACGAATGCACCAGCCAGCTGTCATCCCGCGCCACATCGAGTGGAAGCGACGTGTGGTGGCCGCGCTCCGAGTAGGCCTCGAAGGAGACGAAACGAGCCTGCTCGAGGAGCCCGGCTTCGTCGAGGAGGATTCCCAACGGGAGCCCGGTCCAGGTGGAGCCGAAGCGAGACCAGCTCGTGACGCAATGGATGTCGAACACGAGCTCCTGGACCGCGCGGGCGAGGAAGGCATCGAGATCGAGGGTGATCGGGCTGTGGACGGACCCGGTCAGGTCGAGCCGCCACCACCCTGGGTCGGCCAGCTCGGCCGATGGCGTTCGCTCGCCGACGATGGGGAATCGCTTGGTCTCGATCTGACCGGGCGGGAGCCTCAACCAGCGAAAGCGCCGGAGTCGTCCTCGGCGATCTCCGGGGCGAGGTAGTCGTCGACCAGGTCGGCGATGTCCACACCAGCAACGAGTACGGCTGCGCCAGACGCCGTGGTCGCGTCTGAGACCGGTATCTCCAGCTCGTCGATGTGGCCTCGGCTCAGCCCACGCATCGTCCAAGCCAGATCTACCGCATCCAGGAAGGACAGCTCGGAGTCGACAGTGATGAAGGGCGCGATCGTCGACGCCGCATCGGCGATGGCGGTGGGGCTACCGAAATCGGACAGCTGGCCCATCATGGTGAGAAGGAATTCCCTCTGACGCTGGTTCCTGGTCAGATCATTGACACCGGGCATGACCCGCCATCCTTCGGCGGTCAGCTCCTCGGTGCTCCGCGAGCGCAACCAAGCCAATGTCTCGGCCCCGGTGGCGAGTGTGCACCCGGCCGGCAACTCGAGCAGCGACCTCTGATCGCGGACCGCCCGTTCGACACATATCTCGTATCCGCCTACCGCATCGACAGCCTCCTGGAAACCAGCCAGGTCGACCAATGCGAAATGATCCACGTTTTGGCCAATGACCGACTCCACGGTCATGGCCAGGGCCGTGGCCCCGTTGACCGCCGAGCATCCCTGGAGGGCATCGTTGAGACGATGCTCGCCTCCCTGTTGGCAGACATTGTCGACGAGGAGATCTCGAGGAAGGGACAGGAGGGCGGCTCTCGACCCGTCGGCGGGGCGAATCAGCACCATCACGACGTCGGCCCTCTGCCCGGCGAAGTCGCCAAAACCCTCGACGCTCTCGAGATGATCTCTCGAGTCCGAGCCGACCAGGAGGTACACCTCGGTGCCTGCCGGAGCGGAGCCCAGAAGGTCGGTTTCGGCATCCGACTCGTCGACGGACGCGTCCTCCTCTGGAACCTGGATCTGAGGCCGCTCTTGGTCGAGGCTGACCCGATTGACATCTCCCCAGGTGGACATGGCAAAGAATGCTCCTGTCCCGAGGAGCAGTACGGCGACAACCGCACCGATGATGATCAGACGCTTTTTCACAGGTTGGCTCACAGATACCCGGAGTCGCCCATTCTAAGACACTGACGAGGCGACGAATCTGTGGAAAGGAAACCTAGCTGTTGACGAACTCCGGCAGTCCGAGGAGCGAGCGCACCATGTGAGCTGTGGCTCCCCAGAGGGTGTCGCCCTCGAGGTCGTAGTACCAGACCTGGCGGCCATTCCATGGGACGTGCCACCAACGCTCCGCGTCGGCGAGATCCTTCAAGAGTGGGGTGTGGATTCTGGCGACTTCCCGGGCGCTTGGAACCAGGTTGAGCGGGACGGCGACTCGTCCCACCACCGGGATCACCCACGGCTTGAACTCGACAGTGTCTATCGGGGGTAGGAAGCCAAGCACTTCCACCCGCTCCGGCTCGATGCCCACCTCCTCGTGAGCCTCCCGGAGCGCGGTCTCGACGGGTCCGGCGTCATCTGGATGAGCCCTTCCGCCAGGGAACGAGATGTGCCCGGCGTGAGTGGGCATCGTCTCTGGCCTCTTGGTGAGCACGACCCTGACCTCGCCGGCATCATCCTCGTACAGCGGGGCGAGGACCGCGGCGAGGTGAACGCCCTCGCTCAGCTCGATGTCCTGAACCAAATGAAGCCGATCCCACATCGACCTTCAGGTTAAGCCCGCCGATAACCTGAACCGGTGCCGAAGCCACTGCTCGAGACAGAACGTCTCCGGCTGCAGAAATTCAGTCGCCGTGATCACACGACGTACGACGATGCGGCGCGAGCATCGTTGCCCGAGCTCAACCAATGGCTTCCCTGGGCACGCCTCGACTACGAGCACGGTGACACCACCGCCTTCATCCGAGAGTCGATACAAGCGTGGAAGGAGGATCGGGCCTGGGATTACTCGGTCCGGTTCAAAGAAGACCCGGAGCGCCATGTCGGGAGCGTGTCGCTGTGGACCGTCTCCAAACTCGGAAAGATCGCGGAGTTCGGATACTGGGTCCGCACCGACGAGCACTCGAAGGGCATCTGCACGGAGGCCGTCGATCGCCTCCTGGAGGAGGCATTCAACTCCCTCGGCTATCACAAGGTGACACTCAGGATCGCGATTGGCAACCACGCATCGGATCGGGTGGCCGAGAAGCTCGGGTTCACCCGCGAGGGAGTGCTTCGCGAGGAACTCCTCATCCGGGGCAATTGGGTCGACCACTCCCTCTGGTCGCTCCTCGATCGCGAGTTCAGGGCCATACGCCGTGGCGAGGTGCGCGGTAGCCGATGAAGGACCTCGAAGGTCTTCGCCCCTGGTTCGATCCGCGGGTCGAATCTGCCGACTTCAGTGGGGTGGCTCTGGTTTGGGCCGATGGCGCCCCGGCCTTCGTCTATGCCGGCGGCTGGGCGGATCGGGGACACCAGCTCCGCAACGAGGCCGATACCCGCTTCCAAATCGCCTCTGTCACCAAGATGATCACCGCGGCCACTGCACTCCGCCTGGTGGAGAAGGGAAGCCTCAGCCTGGAGAAGCCACTGACCGGGTTTCTCCCACCCCATTTCAGGCCCGCCGGGCTCGACGACCGCCACACCCTGCATCATCTCCTCAGCCACACGTCCGGGCTGGCCAACTATCACGACGATGAAGACGAGACGTGGGCTTCATTCACCAGCGCGTGGGACCGAGTCCCGGTCTATCACGCCAGAGGCCCTGCCGATGTGTTGCCCCTCTTCATCGATCTGCCGCCCGCGGGGGATCTCGGCGAGTTCAGGTACTCCGACTCCAACTACATCCTCGTCGGGGTCCTCATCGAATGGGTGACGGGCCGAACATTCGCCGAAGTCGCGACCGCCGAGGTGTTGGAGCCTGCCGGGATGGAGAGGTCGATGTTTGCCGACCTCGATCTCGCCCCTGATCGCCTCGCCACCGGCTACATCACATCCGAGAATCCCCCGGAAAGCTGGCGGTCCAACATCTACAGCGTCCCTGCCGGCGGGATGCCCGATGGTGGGATGATCACCACGGCCTCCAACCTGGCCGGTTTCCTCGATGCTCTCCGCTCGGGGAGGATCCTGGCGGAGGAGACCGTCGCATCGATGCTGACCCCCCACGGAGTCGAAGAGGACAGCCCCGAGGCGTACGGATACGGGATGGAGCTGGTCGTTTCCGGGGGCGAGATCACCATCTACGGCCACAGCGGCGCCGACCCAGGGGTTTCGACCATGGTGTCGAATTACGTGGCCGAGGGAGTCGCCGTGGTCGTCCTCTGCAACCAGGATCAGGGAGCATGGCCGGCGACGCAAAGGATCGCGGAGGAACTGCGTCTGCCCGACCCCCGGGATTGATGCCGTTAGTGGCTGGTCGTCCGGTCAGTCGACGCGTCGAGTTGCTCGATTCCCTCCACGTCGATCACGTCGATCACCTCACCGTCGGGTTGATCCCGACGCACCCGCCAGCTGCCGGGAATGAAGACAGAGACGCGGGGAGAGAGCCTGGTGGAGAGCGTCCGATGAACCAGGCCCCGCACCGCCGGAACCAGCAGGAGAAATCCCAGAGTATCGGTGATGAAGCCAGGGGAGATGAGGAAGGCTCCCGAGACGAGGATCGCGGCAGCGTCGGTGAGCCCCCGACCGGGGAGCCGTCCCTGCCTCAACTCGCTCCGGATCCGGCCGAAGGTCGACACACCGGCGCGCTGGACCAGAAAGCCACCCAGCAACGCAGTGATCAAGGCGAGACCGAGGGCCCAACCAAACCCGATCTGGGAACCCACCCAGACGAATGTCGCCATCTCGGCGAGGGCGATGAGCGAAAACCCGAGAATGAACTTCACCAGCCCAACGGTACCGGGGAGAAAGCCGTATCAGGGCTGTCGATCTGGGCGTGTTCGGTTCGTAGTGATACCGAACGAGGCTCGGAAGGGAGCAACCATGAAACTGACGGTCACCACCTTCGTCACAGTCGATGGCGTGATGCAAGGCCCCGGCGGGGTCGGCGAGGACCCGAGCCACGGGTTCGCATTGGGCGGGTGGGTGATGCCCTTCGCCGACGACGACTTCGGGCGCCACATCACCGAGGTCTTCGAACGGGCTGAGGCGATCCTGCTCGGGCGCACCACCTACGACCTGATGTTTCCCTATTGGTCCCAGGTCACCGCCGCCGATGACGTGGTAGCGGCGGCCTTGAACGGGCTGCCCAAGCATGTGGTCACCAGTCGTCCGGACGATCTCGCCTGGGCGAACAGCCACCCGATCACCGGTGACGTGGCTGGTGCCATCGTCCAGCTGAAGAGCCGGCCGGGAGGCGAGCTCCAGGTGCACGGCAGCCACGGGTTGATCCAGACCCTCCTCGCCCGCGGGCTGGTGGACGAGTTCAATGTCTTTGTCTTCCCCGTCGTGGTCGGTGACGGAAAGCGGCTCTTCGGGGAGGGAACCCAGCCGGCCACCATGACCCTGGTCAGCACCGAGGCGACCGATGCTGGAGTGACCGTGTCGAAGTACCGCCCGGCGGGCCCCCTGGTTCAGCAGACCGTCCCCGACCCCGAGGGACCCGGGTAGGCCTGAAGTCTCAGCCGCCGCTGGCGATGACCCGGCTGGCTTCTCCGATGAAAGTGGCGATCGCCGGGAAGAACCCGACCAGGACCGTGATCGTCAGAGACACCAGCAGGGCCAGCCGGAGCGAGCCGGCCGGCGCCGCCTCGGCCTCAGGAGCGAATTCGCGGATCGGGTCGTCGAGCCAGACCGACTTCACCACCCGGGCGTAGTAGTAGAACGCGATCACCGAGTTCACCGCGGCAATGGCGGCGAGGACCACTGTGGCGGTACCGCCGGCGATGATCACCGAGCGGAACATGGCGAACTTGGCGAACCAGCCCGCCAGGGGCGGGATGCCGGCGAGACTGAAGAAGAACACCGCCACGAGGACACCCAGCCTGACGTCGACCTGGGCGAGGCCCGCCCAATCCGCTATCTCTCCGGATCGGGTCTTCCTCGCCCCGGCGATGACCACGGCGAATGCCCCCAGGTTCATCACGGCATAGATCACCAGGTAGACCAGGGTCGCCGAAAACGCCTCGGCCAGGTCGGCGCCGGCCACGGCGGCCGAGGCGAAGGGGACCAGCATGAACCCGGCCTGGGCGATGGACGAATAGGCGAGCAGCCTGACGATGTTGGTCTGGCGCAGAGCCGCCAGATTGCCGACCGTCATCGAGGCCACCGCCAGGATCCACAAGGCCGGCGCCCACACCTCGGAGATGTCGGGCAATGCCTGGTACATGATCAGGAGGAAGGCGACGAAGCCGGCTGCCTTCGAGTTGACCGATAGATAGGCGGCCACCGGGGTGGGAGCGCCCTCATACGTGTCGGGTGCCCAGAAGTGGAACGGAACCGCCGAGATCTTGAATCCGAACCCGACGATCAGCCCGAAGAGGGCCACCACCATGATCGGCTCGTCGGCGAGGCCGGCGGTCGCTTCGGCGAGACCGGCGAAAGTGACCTCACCGGTGAGCCCGTACAGCAGCGACATGCCGTAGAGCAGGATCGCGGTGGAGAGAACCCCGAGGATGAAGTACTTCATCGAGGCTTCGTTGGACTTGGCGTCGCCCTTCCTCCAACCAGCGAGCAGATAGAGCGGGCCGGTGGTGAGCTCGAGGCCGATGAACAGGATGATGAGGTCGCGAGACGATGCCATCACCAGCGAGCCGAGCACCGACGCCAGCAGCAGGAAGTAGTACTCGCCCTGGTAGTAGCGATCGGACTCGATGTAGTGGTGCGACATAAGGAGCACGATGTACGCCGAGACGATGAAGACGCCTTTGAGGATCACTGCGAATTCGTCGACGACATAGGAGCCGTCGAACATCGACCTGACCGTCCCTTCGGCGGCCAGGATCACCAGCGGGACAGCGGCCAGAGCGGTGCCCGCAACTGCCAGGGTCGCCGTCCAGAACTTCTTGGACCGGGGAAGGACGAGATCGAGGGCGAATACACCGAGCATGGTGGCCACCACCACCAGCTCCGGAGCGAGCGCCAGATAGTCGATCTCGAACGGCAAGGATCAGCCTCCCCGCCCAACGGATGCCACGGTGTCGGAACCGAACACCATGTCCACGAGCGACACGACGGAATCCGTGGTGGCGTTGAAGATGACCTTGGGATAGAAACCGATCACCACGATCAGGACGATGAGTGGGACCCACGCCGTCATCTCGAAACGGTCGACGTCGTGGAACTTGTGTCCCTGCCACTCCTCCCCCGGCTCACCGAGGTTGACCTGCTGGAGCAGGTAGAGCATGTACGCGGCCGTCAGCACCGTCCCGATCGCGCCGATCACCATCGCGGTGCGGAAAACACCCAACGACAGCCCCGCCAAGGGGTTGTAGGCGCCGATCAGCGACATGAACTCACCCCAGAAGCCGGCCAACCCGGGGAGCCCGAGGGAAGCCATGGCGGTGAAGGCCAGGATCCCACCCATGACCGGCATCAGCTTCATGTTGCCGCCGAGACGGGACATCTCTCTCGTGTGGTACCGATGTGACATCGAGCCGGCCAGGAAGAAGAGCAGTCCGGTGATGAGCCCATGGGCCACCATCCCGATGATGGCGGCGTTGATGCCGACATCGGTCATCGTCGCGATCCCGAGCATCACAAAGCCCATGTGACCGACCGAGGAGAACGCGATCAGCCGCTTCATGTCGGTCTGAGCGAGACAGGCCAGCGACCCATAGATGATGCCGATCACGGCCAGGATGGCTATGGCGGGGGCCCAACTGGCCGCCTCCTCGGGGAGGATGGGCAGGGAGATCCTGATGAATCCGTATGACCCGAGCTTCAGCATGATGGCGGCGAGGAGGACCGACCCCACCGTCGGTGCAGCGGTATGGGCGTCGGGCAGCCAGGTGTGGAGTGGCCACATCGGGACCTTCACCGCGAACCCGAGGAACATGGCGAAAAAGACCAGGAAGGCGAATCTCCCGGTGAAGGCGCCGGAGGCCCCGAGCTCGGTCAGTTGCGTGATGTCGAAGGTGCGCTCGCCGCCCGAGTTGCCCGACTCGAAATAGAGGGCGAGGAACCCCAGCAGCATGAAGGCGGAACCGAACAGTGTGAAGAGGAAGAACTTGATCGCGGCGTAGAGACGGGTCTGCACCTCACGCCCGTAACCGGGGATCGCCCGCGGGCTGCGATCGCCCCAGATCCCGATCATGAAGTACATCGGGAGCAGCACCACTTCGAAGAAAATGAAGAAGAGGACCAGATCGAGGGCGAGGAAGGTGCCGTTGAGCCCGGTGGCGAGGATCAGCATGAGGATCAGGAAGGCCTTGGGGTTGTGCGGCTCCTCCCAGTGGTTCCAGCTGTAGATGACCGACAGCACCATCACGAATGTGGAGAGGACGAGGAGGGGAAGGCTGATCCCGTCGACACCGAGGTGATAGTTGGCGTTGATCGCCCCGATCCAGGTTTCGTTGACTTCGAACTGGTAGGTGTTGTAGGGGACCCCCGAGAAATCGAATTGTGAGATCACCGCCAGGGAGAGAAGAAACGCGGCCACGCTGACCAGCAGTGCCGTGCCTTTCAGGGCCATCTCGTTCGTCTTCGGGATGATGCCGATCAGGAGCACACCGGCCAGCGGCAAGAACACGATGAGGGTGAGGGCCCACGTTTCGAACAATTCCATTTGCTCTCTACCTCTCCTATATCACGAACACGAACAGGACGATCAAGACCAGGGCGCCCCCGACGAACGACGCCGCGTACTGCTGAATCCGGCCCGTCTGCAATCGCCGTAGGGCCGATCCGGCGCCGTCCGCCCCGGCGCCAAGACCATGGATCACACCGTCGACCCCGCGCTGATCGACCACGCCGTAGACGAAAGAGCCCAGACCCTTGGTGAGGAAGGCCACACCGTTGACGATCCAGTCGATCACGTAGTCGTTGACCCAGTTGATGAACCGGGCCACCGGGCCCATCGTCCCGGCGGTGATCCCATCGGCGAGGTCGTCGACGTAGTACTTGTTGCGCAGCAGCGGATAGAGCGCCGGGACCTCGAAGCGGTCCCGCTCCGCCTGAGTCGCCCGGTCCTTGCCCCAGACCATCCACCCCAGAGCGATGCCGAGGAGCGCGGCGAACAACCCGCTCCCGGCCAGAACCAGATCGATCGCCTCGGCGTGCTCGTCGCCCATCGGGACTACCCGCACCGCCAGCCATTGGCTGAAGTTCCCGATGCCGGGGATCTCCCAGCCGGGGACATTGAAAAACCCGAAGAGGATCGACGGTATGGCCAAGAAGACCAAAGGCACGGTCATGATGGCGGGTGCCTCGTGGGGGTGGCCCTGGCCCTTGTACTCCCCGTGGAAGGTGAGGGCCACCGCTCGGGTCATGTAGAAAGCCGTGACGAAGGCGCCGGCGATGGCGATCCACATCACGGCGACGTAACCCTCGTGACCCAGGGCAACCAGGATCTCGTCCTTGGACCAGAACCCGGCCAGGGGGATGATCCCAGCTAGAGAGAGGGAGCCGACGACAAAGGTCCAGTAGGTGCGGGGCATCGCCTTGCGCAGACCTCCCATGTCGCTCATGTTGTTGGAATGGACGGCGTGGATCACCGCCCCGGCCCCAAGGAAGAGAAGTGCCTTGAAGAAGGCGTGGGTGAAGAGGTGGAAGAGGCCGGCCGTGTAGCCGCCCGCTGCCACCGCGGTCATCATGTACCCGAGCTGGGAGACGGTGGAATAGGCGAGCACCTTCTTGATGTCGTCGGCCACCAGGGCGAGGAGACCGACGCCGAAGAGCGTGATGGCCCCGATCGCCACCATCCAGGGCCTGATGTCGAAGGCGAGGTACTCGAAGAGGGGGAACACCCGACCCATCAGATAGATCCCGGCAGTGACCATGGTGGCCGCGTGCATCAGCGCCGAGACCGGGGTCGGGCCGGCCATCGCGTCGGGGAGCCAGATGTGAAGGGGGAATTGGGCACTCTTGCCCATCGCTCCAAAGAAGAGCAGGGCTCCACCGACGACGGCAACTGCGCCAAGGGGCTCGGAGTGCTCGAAGGCAGCCGTGCTCATGTCGAAGAAGTCAAACGTGCCGATGGCGAGCCCGAGGATGATCGCCCCCAGGATCAGCCCGACGTCGGCCACTTTGTTGACCATGAACGCCTTGTTGCCCGCGTTCACGTTGGCCATGTCCTCCCAGTAGAAGCCGATCAGGAAGTAGGAAGCGAGACCGACCCCCTCCCACCCGATGATCAGCTGGATCAGGTTGGGGGCGCCCACCAGGATGAGCATCGAGCCGGCAAAAAGGGAGAAAGCGGCAAAGAACCAATCGACCCTGATGTCGCCCTTCATGTAGCCGACCGCGTAGATGAACACGATCAGGCCGACCACGTTGACCAAGAAGTACATCATGATCGACAGACCGTCGACCACCCATCCCAGCTCGAAGACGAGATTGCTCCCGATCGAGGCGATCTCGAAGGTTTCCTGGGCGAGGACGCCGTCGGTCATGTTCATGACGAACAGGACGGTGGCCCAGAGGCTGTTGATGGCGAGCGCCGCGATGGCGATCTCGGCTCCGTGGTACTTCATCCTCTTCCCGACAGCGAGGATGAGCAGGAAGGCGACGAGGGGGAGGAGCAGCATGATCCCGGCGGTGTCCACCCAGAACCCACCGGTCACACCGGCCTCGACCGCGTGCTCCGCCTCAGTCGCGATGATCCAGCTCACGGTCGATCTCCAGCGAGGCGGAAGCCCCGGCCGACCGGCGTCTGTTCGCCCTGAGGTGTGATGACGCGATAGGAGGCCCACCTCGCGACATGAGGGTTGCCGAAGGGCGAAGTCGGCCGGCAATCAAACACAGCCACTTTCACCATCTCATCAGATTGAGCTCGTCGACGTTTGCAGACTTCCTATTGCGGAAGATCATCAGGACGATGGCCAGCCCGATCCCGACCTCGGCGGCGGCCACTGTGATGACGAACACCGTGAAGACCTGGCCGATGGCATCGGGGGATCTGAGGACCGACTCGAAGGCGATCAAGTTGATGTTTACCGCGGCCAGCATCAGTTCCACCGAGAGCAGGATCAACACGATGTTGCGCCGGACGAGCAGGCCATAGATGCCGAGGGAGAACATCGCCGCCGCCAGGATCAGGAACTGGTTGAGCAACATCAGACCGCCCCCCGCTGTTCTTCTTCGAGAGGGCTCAGATCACGCCGGGCGATGGTGATCCCGCCGACGAGCGCGGCGAGGAGAACGAAGGACACCACCTCGAATGGGATGACAAACCGCCCCAACAGCGACAGCCCGAGCACTTCGGTCGAAGTTGCCTCACCCAGCCCTTCGATCTCGGTGGACCCGAAACCATCGATGGAGGCCCAGGAGAGGAGGACGAAGGTGGTTGCGGAGAGAATCGCGGGCAATACCTTCTTCGGCGAGTCCAGCCCCACGTCCTTCCCGGTGGGAGCTCGGGTGATCATGATCCCGAAGAGGAAGAGGACCAAGACTGCACCGATGTAGACCAGGACCAGGACCCATGCGACGAACTCGGCCGAGAGCATCAGGAACAAGACGGCGGTGCCACCGAGGGCGCCGATCAGGTACAGGGCGGCGTGGACCACGTTCTTGGAGGTCACCACCTTGATCGATGAGAACAGGGTCAAACCCCCGACCACGACGAAAACCCAGTTGATCGGAGCCGAGACCCAGTCACCCAAACTCACTTCTCCAGCTCCGGGTCTGCCGGCACCGTCTCCAACCAGTCCTGGAGCCGATCCATGTCATGGAGCATCTCACCCATATGGGTCTCCGAGTACTCGTACTCCGGCGACCAGAACAGGGCGTCGAAGGGGCAGACCTCGACACAGATTCCGCAGTACATGCACAGGGCGTAGTCGATATCGAACCGGTCGAGGGTGTTGCGAACCTTGATCCGGCCGCCGGGCTTGTCCGGCGCCTTCTCCTCCTTGTGTCCCTCGATATAGATGCACCAGTCGGGGCAGTTTCGGGCGCAGAGCATGCACACCGTGCACGCCTCCTGGTCGAGGGCGATCACCCCTCGGGCCCGGGGCACCGGGGTCTCCTTGACCTTGGGGTAGTTGACCGTGGCCAGGTACTTCCCGGGGCGGAAGATGGTGCGGAACATCGTGTAGATGGTCACCCACAGCCCCTTGGCCATTCCCATGCCGGGCAGCACACGACGGTTGTTCGTCGTCGTCACAAGTACACCTTGAAGGCCCCGGTGAGGATGATGTTGGCCAGGGCCAAGGGGATGAGCCACTTCCAGGCCAGATTCTGCAGTTGGTCCTCACGGAACCGGGGGAAGGTCCAGCGAAACCAGATCATGGTGAAGACGAGAAGGAACGTCTTGCCGAGCAGGATGACGGGCCCGGCATAGGCCAGGGCATCCTCGGGTATGCCCGGCAGCCAGTACCCGCCGAGGAACAGGGTGACCGCGATCGCCGAGAGGGAGAACATGTTGGCGAACTCGGCGAGGAAGAAGAATAGGAAGCGGAAGCCCGAGTACTCCGTGAGATAGCCCATCACCAGTTCCGACTCGGCGATCGGCATGTCGAAGGGAATCCGGCTCAGCTCCGCAAGCGCGGCGATCATGAATACCCCGAAGCCGATGAATTGGAGGATCACGTAGGGGTAGCCAGCCGCAATCTGAGCTTCCACGATCCCGCTCATGCTCATGGTCCCGGCGAGGATGACCGACCCGATGACGGCCAGCACGAGTGGCAACTCATAGGCGATCAGCTGCCCGGCCGCACGCAGCCCGCCCATCAAGGAGTACTTGTTCCCCGAAGACCACCCGGCCATGAGGATGCCGACGGTGCTCAACGACGAGATGGCGAGGGCAAAGAAGATTCCAACGGACAGATCCCGGAAGATCAGGTCCGGGCCGAATGGGATGACCACAAGCAGGGCGACCGTGCTCACCAGCACCAACACCGGGGCGAGCTTGAACACCGGGCGGTCGGCTTCGTCCGGGACCAGGTCCTCCTTCTGGAAGAACTTGACGCCATCGGCGATGAGCTGTGCCCACCCCCATCGCCCGCCGGCGAAATAGGGACCGACCCGGGCCTGCATCTTGGCGGAGAGCTTCATCTCGGCGAAGCCGATGACCATTCCCACCAGCGGGATCATCAGGGCGACTAGGAGCAGCTTCCCGGCCAGCGAGACCCAGAAGTTGGAGAAGAGCTCCGTTACGAACTCAATCATCGATCCACGTCCCCGAGCACAAAATCCAGCGATCCCATGATGGCGATGATGTCGGGGACCAGCACGCCCTCCAGGATCCAGGGGAGGATGGAGATGTTGGAGAAGCTGGCGGAGCGGATCTTCAGCCGGTATGGCCCCTGGTTCCCATTGGACACGAGGTAGTACCCCATCTCCCCCTTTGGGTTCTCCGCCCTCACGTAGGTCTCTCCCTGAGGGACTTTGATGACCTTGGGCACCTTGGCCTGAAGCGGCCCCGACGGGATGCCGTCGACGGCTTGCTGCACGATTCGGACCGACTGGCGGATCTCGAGGAGGCGCACATGCCACCGATCCCAGCAGTCCCCGTTCTCCCCGACCGGGATCTCGAAATCGAACAAGTGGTATGGCAGGTAGTTCTCGACCTTGCGCAGGTCGAAACCGACGCCTGAGGCGCGGAGATTGGGGCCCGATACTCCGTACGCCGCGGCCACATCGGCAGGCAGGACCCCGACGCCTTTGGTGCGGGCCAGGATGATCTCGTTGTCGGCGACCAGCTGCTCGAGCTCATCGACCGCCTCCAACACCTTGTCCATCGCCTCCCGGGTCTCGGCGAAGAACCCGGCTGGGAGGTCCTGGATGACTTTTCGGGTGCTCGAGCCAGACCCGTACGCGGGCTTGACCCCGCCGATCCGGTTGAAGTTGGGGTGGAACCTGCCCCCGGTCACACCTTCGAGGAGATCGAGCACTCGCTCCCTTTCCCTGAGGGCGAAGAAGAGAGGGGTCGCCGCCCCCAATTCGAGCGGATAGGAGGCCATGAAGATGAGATGTGAGGAGATCCGGGCCATCTCGGTGAGAATCAGCCTGATGTACTGCGCCCTCTCCGGCACCTCGAGGCCGAGCAGCTTTTCCGCAGCGACGACGAATGGGATCTCGTTTGCGTAACCCGATACCCAGTCGATCCGGTTGACGAGGGTTGTGATCTGGGGGTAGGTCCTCACCTCGGAGAGCTTCTCGTACCCGCGATGCATGTATCCGATCACCGGCTGGATGTCGAAGGCACGCTCACCGTCGACCCGGGCCACGAGCCGGAGGACACCGTGCGTCGATGGATGCTGGGGGCCGATGTTGAGAGTCATGTCCTCGGTCTCGAGCTCCACCGAGACCGACGACTCGGAGAGATGGCGAACGAGGTCCTGATCTAATACCACGTCACGCCTCCGGGTTCTCTTCCGAGGGGCCGTCCGCCGATTCGCCCTCCTCGTCGCTGTCACCGGGCATCTTCTCGACGTCGACGGTGCCTGGCCAAGGCTTCACCTCCCGGCTGAGAAGGGGAAAGCTCTTGCGCAGGGGATTCCCCTCAAAGGAGTCGGGCAAATAGAGATGGGCGAGGTTCGGATGCCCATCGAAACCAATCCCGAACATCTCATGGGCTTCTCGTTCGTGCCAGTTGGCCCCGGCGTAGACCTCGACCAGGCTGGCGACTGAGGGCGATTCCTTGGGCAAGGTGGTGGAGAATGTCACCCGCCGCCCCTCTGAGATGTCGCCCACCGTGGCCAGGAGCTCCACACGATCCTCGACCTCTTCGGGGAATGGGTCGCCCACCTCGACTTCGGACGACCAGTCCACGGCGGAGAGCCAGGAGAAGAAGACGAGCCCCAGGTCGTCCCGTGCCGTGGTCAGCGCCGATACCCAATGGTCCGGGCTCACCTCCACCTTGACCGTGTCGAAGGTGATCGTTGCCGACCCCCCGACCGTCTCGGCCACATGATCGGCGAACTCTTGGAGCGGATGCGGGGCTGCGGCCCCAACCTCCGAGTCCGCAGCCTCGGTCTCAGACGGGCTCGAGGTCACGCCTGCTCCACTTCTCTTTGATGTCCTCGCCTTGGATCTTCTGCTGGAGCAAGACGATCCCGTCCATCAGCGCCTCGGGGCGGGGCGGGCAGCCCGGTACGTAGACATCGACCGGGATCACCTGGTCGACCCCCTTGGTGACCGAGTACGAGTCCCAATAAGGCCCGCCGCAGTTGGCGCAGGATCCCATCGAGATCACGTATTTCGGATCGGGCATCTGGTCGTAGAGACGGCGAATGGCGGGCGCCATCTTGTCGGTCACAGTGCCCGCCACCACCATCAAGTCCGCCTGGCGGGGGGAGGCAGGCAGCGGGATGATCCCGAACCGCATGAAGTCGAAACGCGGGCCCGAGGCGGCCATCAGCTCGATGGCGCAGCAGGCGAGGCCGAACTGGAACAGCCACAAGGAGTATTTCCGGGACCAATTGAGAAGCCAGGTCACCGGCTTCGGGGCCCCGAACTTCTGGACTACTCCCACCGGAGCACTCCCTTGCGAACGGCGTAGACCAGACCCAGGATCAGGATGTCGATGAAGATGAACATCTCGACGAGACCGAAGGTGCCCAACTGCTCGATCACGATTGCCCACGGGAAGATAAACACTGCCTCGACGTCGAAGATGACGAAGAGGAGCCCGTAGACGTAATAGCGGACGTAACTCTGGCTCCATCCTGAGCCGACCGGGTCAACGCCGCACTCATAGGTGAGGCGTTTGGCGGTAGTGGGATTGGTGGGCCGAAGCACAGCGGCGACCCCGAGCATCACCATCACCAGGATGGCGCCCAGTACGGCGAAAGCGCCGACCGTCAGATAGCTCTCAAAGTAAGGGCTCATGCCTCTGCGGGTCGATGGACACCACCGCGGGCGAGTATACGCACGGGTCCTTTTCCGTCGAAGTTTGGAAACTCCAACTGCCATCGGCAAAAACTGTGGAGCCGGCCCTAGCCTGGATCGATGGCGGACGCCCCCTCTCCAGACTCCGCAGGTCTGGTCAACCTCGTCGCGGAGCTCGAGACAAGGCTGATCGGCAACTCGCCATCACTTCCGCTCGACCCCTCGATCGCCAGGTCGATCCCTGACGGGCGGTCATATGTCCTCATCCTGTTCGACGGTCTCGGCACTGCACAACTGGCCCACGAGGCAGCCCGATCCTTGCGCGAATCGCATCGAGAGACGTTGCGAGCGCCCTTTCCAACCACGACGAGTGTCGCTCTGGCCACCGTGGCCACCGGGCTCGCGCCCGGGCAGCACGGTCTCATCTCCCATCTCTGCTGGTTGGAGGAGGCGGGACGCGTGGTGAACACCTTGAAATGGGTGGATCTGTCCGGCCAGCCGGTCCATCATGACTACGGGTCGTTCCTGGCCCGACCCAATCTCTGGGAACGGCTTCGCCAGGCCGGCATCGAGCCGATCACGGTTCAGCCGGGGCCTTTCGCCGGCAGCCCTCTCTCCCGCTTGCTCTACCGCGGCGCTCGCTTCGAACGCACCTGGGACGAACACGATCTCGCGGAGGCCACGGTGCAGCTCGCTGCGGAGCCGAACCGGCTCATCTTCACGTACTTCTGGCCGGTCGACTTCGCCGGCCATGTCCATGGGCTCGCCTCTGCGGAGTTTGCCGAGGCGGTCCGTCTCGCCGCCAACCTCTGGGAGGAGATCGTCTCGAGGATGCCGCCCGACGTCACCGTGCTGGGAACAGCCGACCACGGGCTGATCGACTACAACGAGGATGACAAGGTCCTCATCCGCCAGGAGCCGTTCCATTCTCTCCGCTATGCGGGAGATCCGAGGGGGGTTCATGTCTGGGGAGAGCCCGATTTGCTCGATGCCCTCGCCCGACATGTCGGGGTGGAGCTGACCGACCCTCTCACCCAATTCGGCGCCGAACCCGGCCTTGAGGCGCGCGCCAGGTCAGGCGACGCCCTCCTCCTTGCCCCGCCAGGCAAGGTGCTCCTTCCCCCTGGGTTCGACAAGCGGCTTCGGGCCTACCACGGTGGCCTCGCCCAGGACGAGGTCGAGATCCCGCTCCTCGTTGGTTGACCGCATATTGCTCCTGCGGTTTGGCCCCAAGTGGCAGGGGGTAGGTGCCCGCCCGTGCATGACCTGACCGGGACTGTGGTGGCCATCATCGACGATGCCGAACAAGGCCGCCAGGCCGTCGCCGCCCTTGCCCAGGAGGAATTCCCGGCCGAGCTCCTCCATGGCGAGGAGGGGAGGGCGCACCTCACCGCAAAGGATGAAGAAGGGTTGTCGGCGATGGTCAAGAAGGTTGCCCAGGCCTTCGGTGACGAGGTCCGAATCCTGGACCGGCTCGAGCGCGCCCTCGAGGGGGGACGCTCGGTGGTATCCGTAAACGTGGACGACGAGCAAGCGGCCCGAGCCGCAATCATCCTGGAGGAGCACGGCGGCCACGACATGTGGCGTCTGGGCGAATGGAGTTTCAACAGGATCGGCACCGAGGGATCCGGGGAAGGCTGAGCCGCTCATGGGTGAAGACCGGCACAGGATCACCGTTTTCGCCCCTCATCTCAGCCTCACGGTGACCATCGAGAGAGGACGGGAAGACGGCCCACCCGATGTGCACATCCACCCCGGCGGCCAGGGCTTCTGGGTGGCGCGAATGCTCCGACATTTGAAAGAGAATCCGTTGCTCTGTGGCCCGGTGGGAGGCGAGACGGGCGGGGTGCTTCGCAGCCTGATCAGCCAGTGGGGAATCGACCTGAGCCCGGTGGAGGTACAGGAGAGCTCTCCGGCCATCGTCCAGGACCGGCGGTCGGGCGACAGGAGCGCCATAGCGGAAGCGACCATGCCCAGCCTGGCCCGTCACGAGCTGGACGACGCCTACGGGAGGATCCTCGACCATGCCCTCAGCTCAGAGGTGGTTGTCATCACGGGCCAGAGCACAGAGATCGTCCCGGTCGCAACCTATCGTCGCCTCGGTCACGATCTGGCCGCGGCAGATGCCCGGGTGGTGGGCGACCTGCACGGCCGCGAGCTCGATGCCTTCTTGGAAGGCGGCGACCTCGACCTGCTCAAGGTCAGCGACGAGGACCTGATCGAAGACGGCCTGCTGGCGGACGAGGAGGAGCCCGAGCGCGTTGGCCGAGCTACACCGACTCATCCGGGCCGGAGCGAGGAATGTGGTCATCTCGCGGGGCACTCGCCCGACTCTGGCGCTGATGGATGATGTGACCTACCGGGTGACCGGGCCCGACCTGGAGCCCGCCGACTACCGGGGGGCCGGCGACTCGATGACTGCGGCCCTGGCCGCAGGGATGAGGCGGCGCATCGGGGCTGAGGATTCACTGCGGCTGGCCTCGGGGGCGGGCGCTGCCAATGTGACCCGGCACGGGCTGGGAAGCGCATCGGACGACCTGATCCCCCGACTGGCCGAACGGGTAGAGATCGAGATCCTGGCCGGGACGCCACAATGAAGGACCTTCCCCGGGTCATCGTCACCAACGACGATGGCATCGATTCCCCGGGGCTCCGGAAGCTCGCCGCGAGGCTGGCAGAGGAATTCGACGTCGTGGTGGCTGCCCCGGCGAGCGATATGTCCGGCAGTGGCACCGGAATCGGTGGCTTCGACCCGGTCAGAGGGGTGGACCTCACCACAGTCGATCTCGGCGGGATCACGGCGTACACCATCGCCGGACCTCCGGGCCTGGCCGTGATGGCGGCAGCACTCGGGGCGTTCGGCCGCTTTCCCGACCTGGTGGTTTCCGGAGTGAACGCAGGGATGAACGTCGGGCACTCGATCATCCATTCGGGAACGGTTGGCGCCGCGCTCACCGCGCGGACCTTTCGCAGCCGCGGCATCGCGGTGAGCCTCGCCCAGTCCGAACCGTGGCAGTGGGACACCGCAGTCGAGGTCGGTGTTTCGGCGACACGCTGGCTCCTCGGTCGCACCGGGAGCCCTTATGTGCTCAATGTGAACGTTCCCGGAGTCCCTATCTCTGAGGTCAACGGGATCCACTGGGCGGATCTGGACGACTTCGGCTATTTCCGGGTGGCCAACGCCGACGTCGAGGACAGAAAGCTCCAATTCGTCGTCGGGTCGTCGTCTGCGGGGACCGATCCGGGGAGCGACACCGCCCTCTGCGCCAAGAACTTCGTCACCGTCACCCCACTGACGAGCATCGAGCCGGCCCGCTTCCCCGATATCGAAGCCAGCGCGGTGTGGGAGCCCTGAGGATGCCCGCTTCGGTTTTGCCGACGTTCCTGATGGGTATGAACTTTCCACCTGACAATGGGAGATTCGATGGAATGCGCTCATGAGTCCTGCACCTGCTTGGTGATGGAGGAAGGCGAGTTCTGTAGCGAGAGTTGCGAGGTGGGCACGATGTCCGGCGGCTTCTGTGGCTGCGACCACGCCACTTGCCGTGCGAGCCGGGTTCCCGCATCCGGGCCGTCGTGAACCGTGTCAGCCTGATCGGAGGCGCGGTGATCGGAGCTTCGGCCGCCTATCTCTTCGACCCCTCGCAGGGGAAGAAGCGTCGGAGACAGTTGGCCCGTCGATTCGCAAAAGCAGTGGACAGCTTGCGGTCGGGCTCGGCTGGTCCGTCTCATCGGTCGTTGAAATCCGATGAGTGGGAGGCACCGATGGCTACCGTGAATATCGACATCGACCAGGGGACGGTCACGCTGCGCGGTGCGTTTCCCCCGTCAGATGCGCCCCCGAGTCATAGTTGGGCCCACCGTGGTCTGACTCGGGCACGGGGTCTTGCGGCGGCCCGTCGGGGTTACGACGGGTCGGATCAGGGGTAGTCACAACCTCTATCCAGGAACGATCAAATGTCGTCACACCTGCCGTTTTCCGAACGCTCGACCCAGGCACCACCCGAAGAAGAGCAGGTCAGCACCTTCAGCGCGGCCTATCCCGACCCCTCGGTCGCCAACGCCGTGGTGGACGACCTGGAGAAGGCCGGTCTACATCCAACGGTCATAGCCCCATTGGGACCATGGACCCTCTCCTCCCTGCCCGTCCCCCGCAGCCGTCTGTTCGAGCATCCATTGATCACGGCCGCTACCGGAGCATTGGCGCTGGGGACGATCACGGCTCTCGCCTCGATCGTCTGGCTCGATGGCAGGCACTGGTTGCTCTACGCCGGGCTGGGCGCCGTGGTTGGGGCACTCACCGGTTGGATTGGAAGCGCCATGGCAGCCACCGCCCATCCCCCTCGTCGTGAAGATCTCCTGGCCCATCCGGTTGGCGGCCTCACCATCGAGGTTGAGGCAGGCGAAACCCGAAAGGCGGAGCTCGCCGAGCGAGTGATGGGGCGTCATGGACCGACGATATTCACCGCTCGAACCAGACCCGGCCCGCGTTCGCCAACCGAACGTGTGATGTGGCAACACGAAAACGGTCTATCGCCTCTCGAGGCACTCTCGTCCTGGTTGGACGACAGGGGACGCTCTCGCCGCTCGGTCACCCCAAGGGGCAGACATCTGGAGACCAATCGGCTCCGTCCTTGACGGTGACGGCCTAGAAAAGGGGCGGCCCCGATCAATCGCGAAGGCCCTTCGGAGTCGGCCATGCGACGCCCGGGCGGGGGGACTCTGGGAACCCGGCATCGCATGGCCGACGAGTACTCGATCCTGCTTTTCGCCGATACCCCTGATGGGCAGACTTCAAACTGTCGACCTTTTGCACTACGGCCGTAGTGCTAATAGATTTTCCTCGATTTGTTTGGTAGCTAACGATCTGGAGGATGGCGGCCTTGAAGAGGTTGATCGTCGGTGCGCTCGTCGCCGCGGCACTCATGGCGGCCTGTGGAGGCTCAGGCGAGGGGGGCTCCCAAGACTCTCTGGTCATCTACTCCGGGCGCAGTGAGGAGCTGGTGGCTCCGCTGATCGAAGACTTCGAATCGTCTTCGGGTGTCGAAGTCGAAGTCCGATACGCCGACTCCGGAGAGCTCGCCGCCACCCTTCTCGCCGAAGGCGAGACAACCGAGGCCGACATCTTCTTCGCCCAAGACCCCGCCTCGCTGGGCGCGGCCGCCGAGCTCATGTCGGAATTGCCCTCACAGACTCTCGGCCTGGTCGAGCCTCGTTTCCAGGATGGTCAGGGAAAATGGATCGGGACCTCCGGGCGGGTCCGGGTCGTGGCGCACAACATCGACTCGGACATCCCGCTCCCCCAGACCATCGATGACACGGTCGATCCGGTTTGGGCGGGCCAACTGGGCGTGGCTCCGACCAATGGCTCGTTCCTTGCCTTCATCTCGGCGATGATCCTCGAACGGGGCGAAGACGGGACCCGTCAATGGTTGGAGGCGCTGGCCGCCAACGACCCGGTCGAGTTCGACGGAAACGCTCCGATCGTCGACGCGACCGACACCGGCGAGCTGTCCGGAGGTCTGGTGAATCACTACTACTTGCTGCGTCTCCGAGCAGAAGGCCAGGGCGAGAACACCGAGAACTACTTCATCCCGGCAGGGGATGTCGGCTCACTGGTGATGACGGCGGGAGTCGGGATGATGTCCGCGACCCAAGACCCCGATATCGCGCAGGAATTCGTCGATTTCCTGCTGGCTGAGGACGCCCAGGCCTACTTCGCAACCGAGACGTTCGAATATCCCTTGGTCGAGGGGACGCCCCAACCCGAGGGAGTGCCGCCCTTGTCCGAGATCGCTTCCCCTGATATCGATCTCGGCGAGCTGGCAGGCGTTCTCGATCTCGCCACCCGCCTCGTGGCCGAGGCGGGCCTGGTGTGAGTTGACCATCCGGCCGATCGCCCCGCCGCGCCCTATCGCCCGGCCCGTTCGGCATCCCGGAGGTCGGGGCTGGTGGCTGGCTGCAGGGATCGCCCTGCTCCCCTCGCTGATACCCCCCATCAGCCTGTTGTTCCAGGTGATGGGGAGCGGGACCTCCCTCGCCATTCCCCCAGCGCGTTTGGCCGAGTTGTTGCTGAACACGGCAATGCTGTCCATCGCCGTCACGATCACCGCGGTCACCATCGGATTGGCTACAGCCTGGGTCACCAACAGGGTGAGGCTCCCCTTCCGTAGAGGCTGGATGACCCTCGCCGCGCTTCCCCTGGTCGTCCCCTCCTATGTCGCAGCCCTCACGCTCATCGCCGCCACCGGGCCTTCCGGCGTGTTGGTCGAAGTGCCCACGCCCTATGGCTTCGTCGGGTCGTGGCTCGTCCTGTCGTTGTTCACCGCACCCCTGGCCCATCTCACCCTCATCCCCGGGTTGCGGGCGATCGACCCGGCCACCGAGGAGGCCGCCACAGGTCTCGGGGCGAGCCGCTGGAGGGTGTTCAGCACGGTCACCGTGCCGCAGTTGAAGCCCGCCCTCGTCTCTTCCGCCCTTCTGGTTGGCCTCTACGCGATCTCGGACTTCGGGGCTGTCTCCCTGCTCCGATATGACACCTTCACCCGGGCCATCTACACCCTGTATCGGGGCCAGATCGATCGCAGGCCGTCGGCGACCCTTTCCCTCATCCTGATGATCCTCGCTATCCTGATCCTCCTGGTCGAACGCCGGTATCGCGCCAGGATCGCCCTGCACTCCCGGCGACCGCGGCGGTCGCGCCCCCTGATCGCCCTCACCGGATGGCCCCGGGCTCTCTCGATCTCGGGACTGTCCGTCTACGCCCTGGTCACGCTCGGGATCCCACTCCTGGTGATGGCGGTTTCCGTCGGGCGTGGGGTCGCGTCGGACCAGACCATCGGGTCGCTGGGTGCCGAGACAGGACGATCTCTGGGGGTGGCGGTGATCGCCGCTCTCCTCACCGTGATCCTCGCGTTCCCGGTCGCCATGGTGACCACTCGCCGACCGGGCCGGCTTTCGGGATGGGTGGAGTCCGCAATGTGGGGCGCCTACTCGCTCCCCCATATCACCGTCGGAGTGGCTGCCGTCGGTTTCGCCCTCTCCTGGGCCCGGCCTCTCTATCAAACCCTGCTCTACCTGGTGATCATCTACGGGGCGATCTTCCTTCCCCAGGCGGTAGGGGCGGCCCAGGACGCCATGGTCAGAGCGAGCCCGGATCTCGAGAATGCATCGCGGGGGCTGGGCAAGGGGGCCATGGCAACACTGATGAGGGTGACGCTCCCGTTGGCCGTGCCCGGGCTGCTGGCCGGGGCTGCTCTTGTCTTTCTCAGCGTGATGAAAGAGCTCCCTGCCACGCTCCTGCTCCGCCCAAACGGCTTCGAGACGCTGGCAATCCGAATCTGGAGCTCGACCGCCGAGGGTTTTGTGACCAGAGCCTCGGCGGCCGGCCTCGTGCTCCTCGTGGTCTCGATCGTGCCACTCTTCCTCCTGATGTCACGTGAGCTCAGCGACTGACCGGCTCGCCATCCGCGCCCGGGACCTGACCAGGTCCTTTGGCGACGCCGTGGCCCTGGACCATTTCAGCCTGGACGTCTGGGAGGGTGGTGTTGTCACCATCCTCGGGCCTTCGGGGTGTGGCAAGACCACCGCGTTACGGGTCATCGCCGGCTTCGAGACCGCCGGAGGATCGGTCGAGATCCATGGCAGGACCGTGCTCGGGCCGGGAGAGTTCATCCCCCCGGACCGGCGTCGGGTGGGAATGGTGTTCCAGGACTACGCCCTCTTCCCCCACATGACCGTCGCCGGGAACATCGCCTATGGGCTGCCCCGAGGCGACCGAGGGCCACGTGTGGCCGAGGTTCTGGAACTGGTCGGATTGACTGGATTGGAGGGCCGGATGCCGAACGAGCTATCCGGCGGGCAACAACAGCGCGTCGCCCTGGCCCGGGCCCTCGCCCCCAAGCCGGAGGTGATCCTCCTCGACGAGCCGTTCTCCAACCTCGACGCCAGTTTGCGTGACCGAGTGCGCCGTGAGCTGCGAACCATCCTCACCGAGGCACGCACCACGGCAGTGTTCGTCACTCACGACCAGGAGGAGGCGCTGGCAACATCCGACATCGTCGCCGTGATGAGGGAAGGGCGCGTGTTGCAGGCCGACACCCCCGGCCATCTCTACTCGAATCCGGCCGACCAATGGGTGGCTGAGTTCCTGGGTGATGCCGATGTCCTGGAGTCAGTAGCGCGCAATGGAAGAGTCGACACCCCGGTTGGCGCCTTCGAGACCGATCTCCATGGGACCGTGTCCGTGATTGTCAGACCGGAGAACGTCCAGATCTCTCTCGGCGAGACGCCGAATGCAGTGGTGGCCGGGTCCGAGTTCTTCGGTCATGACCAGTTGGTGACGCTCGCCCTCCACGAGGGCACCCGGGTCCGGGCCAGGATCGGCCCACGTCCCCTCTACCGGGTGGGTCAGCCGGCCCGGGTCCGCGCCACCGACGCCCGCATCTTCTCGCGGTCTTGATCGCCGGTCGGCCGGGGCTTCCGCCTCGTTCTAGCCTGGCGGGAGTGGATGCGGCTCTGGCCCTTGTCGCGGCGCTGGCAGCGTCGATCTTCGCCGTCGATCTCTGGCTCGACTACCGAAGACGGCCCCGTCCCCACATCGCGGCATACGGGACGGGCATGGTGATGTTCGCGATCGCGACCTGGGCGTTCTTCCTGGGAGTCACCGTCGGCTGGACCGGGCCCATGTACCGAATCTTCTATCTATTCGGCGCCATCCTCAACATCCCGTTCCTGGCCCTGGGCTCGATGTTCCTGGTCGTCGGGAAGCGGTCGGGTCATGTCATGGCCATCGCGCTCGGCGCCTTCACCGCCATCTCCACGACCCTGACCGCCACCGTGCCATTCGCCAATCCCCTGCCTGAGACCGGGGTGCCCCATGACGTGTTCGCCTCGGGATTCGGGCCGAGGCTGTTCGCCATCATCGGGGGGGCATTGGGCGCCACGATCCTGGCCGTGTTGTCGGTGGTCTCGATCTTCCGATTCTGGAAGAAGAACCGCCGCATCGTCTGGGGGAACCTGCTCATCCTCGCCGGCACGCTGGCGGCAGCGTCGGGCGGCACCGGTCTCGCCCTCGGCGAGTCGAGTGCCTTCGCGTTGTCGCTGCTCGCCGCGGTGACATTGATCTGGGCGGGCTATCGGGTGGCGTCGGGCGGGCGGAGAGCGCCGGCTCCGACCGGGGCCCCCGCACGCGAAACCTTCGATATAGCTCGTCCCGACACGTAAGCCGAGGCCTCGCTCAGCGAACCGTGGCCCGTCCTAGCGCATCGGGGTTATGAAGGTGGTGCGGGACCTGTCGAACTCCGGGCACCTGTCCTTTGTGGCCATGAGGTCTTTCGAGGCTCGCCCGCAGTCTCTTCAAAAGTCGCGGGCTCTCGCGCCCAGTGGTTTCTTCGTTGCTCATAGGTGTGATGCTCTATTTCTTCGTTGGTCGTCGACCGGGCCTTCAAGCCCAGATCGGCATCTCCTCGGGCGCGCTTGGCGGCGGAACCGTGAGATGGGTGTGAGCGATGTTTCGCTCGGGACCCATGATATGAGCGGGCATGCACCAACCGAAAGCCCTGACCCTGGGTCCGCGGGACTATTCGCTGACCATCGAGATGAGTCTTTCGGCAGCGCGACGCTCTAGCCGCCGATGTAGCTCATCTGAAGCCACCATTTTCATTGACCAGCGGAAACAGGCGAGAAAGGGCCTCTGACCTGCAGAAACGCTATGCGTTTAGGTCTATCCGTTTCTACCCATTTCCCCATCGTTCCGGTCGTCAACCGGTCGGCGGGGAAAACCGGCAGGGTTGCGCCACCCGTGGGGCGTGTCGGCTCGACCGTTGTGGTAGAACGACATGGTGATCACGACGCTTCGCGTCATCCATATTGTCGCCGGGGGCTTCTGGGCCGGTGCAGCGATCCTGATTGGCTGGTTCGTCACTCCGACCGCGCGAGAGGTGGGGCCGTCGGCGGGGCCGTTCATGCAGGGACTCTTGAAGAGAAACCTGACGGCGAGGCTCATCGGCAGCGGCGTGGTCACGGTCGCCGCCGGGCTCTGGTTGTTCGCTCTGGAGGCTCCGACCTTCGCCCGCTGGCAGGACTATGCCCTGACCCTCGGAGCTCTGGCCGCCATCGTGGCCTTGTTGATCGGCATCACACGACAACGGCCAGCAGGAAAGAGAGTCCAGGAACTCGGCGCCGCCATCGCCTCGGCGGGTGGTCCTCCTACTGACGAGCAGGCAGCGGAGATGCAGAGCCTGCAGGCCAGGATGGCCGGCTACGGGAATGTGATCGCCTACCTGTTCGTAGTTGCGCTCGCCGGGATGGCCCTCGGCGGTAGCTGAGCGGTACTCGACTCCCTCTTCTCCGAGTCTGCCCACAGGTCTCCAGGCCGTAGAACTCGTCGGCGTGTTCGAGCAGACGCGAGCCCCGCGGACTTCTCGTGGACTTCAGAGCCAGTCCTGGGCTAAAGCCGCTGGTCAGTGCGCTGTGCGAGCCGCTACCCGCCGATGTAGCTCATCTCGACACGGGAGCCGATGGTCACCGTTTGAGCCGACCGGATCTCGGAGTAGCGGTCGTCCCGAGTCGACCAAACCCGATCGATGATCGCCCCGACGTCCTCTCCGGCCCTGATCGCATCACGGAGGTTGGAGCCGGCGGATGCGAAGAGACAGGTGTAGAGGACACCTTCGGCGGAGAGCCGCGCCCTGGTGCACGACCCGCAGAAGGGCCTGGTCACCGAGGCGATCACACCCACCTCCCCATCGCCGTCGAGATAGCGGAACCGGCTCGCCACCTCGCCGGGATAGTTGGGCGGGATCGGCTCCAGCGGATACACCTGATTGATCGCCGAGATCATCTCCTCGGCCGGGACGACGTCGTCCAACCGCCAGCCGTTGGTGGTCCCCACGTCCATGAACTCGATAAAGCGAACGATGTGACCGCTGCCCTTGAAATGCCCCGCCATTTCGACAACGGCGTGCTCGTTCACTCCCCGTTTGACGACGGCATTCACCTTGATCGGGCCCAGCCCCGCCTCCGCAGCCGCTTCGATGCCTTGGAGGACCGCGGCGACCGGGAAGCCGACATCGTTCATGCTCTGGAAGGTCGGGTCGTCGAGGGCATCGAGACTCACCGTGACCCGGCCGAGCCCGGCCGCGGCCAGGGACCCAGCCTTGCGAGTCAACAACGACGCGTTGGTGGTCAAGGTCAGGTCGTCGACCCCGTCGATAGAGGCGAGGCTTCCGATCAGCTTCTCCAGGTCCTTGCGAAGGAGCGGCTCGCCCCCGGTGATCCGCACTTTCTCCACGCCCCGGTCGACGAACAACTGAGTGAGGGTGGCGATCTCCTCGAAGCTCAACAGCTGATCGCGGGGCAAGAACTCGTGGTCCTTGCCGAACAGTTCCTTCGGCATGCAGTAGGTGCAGCGGAAGTTGCAGCGGTCGGTGACCGATATGCGCAGATCGCGCACCGGGCGCCGGTACTCGTCAGTCAAGGCGGTCATCTCCGCTCAACGTTATTTGCCGTCGAGCCAAATGTCTTGTGACACCCGTCGACGTGAGCCGTTAGCGTGACTGGCGATGCCGGAAGGGCCGCTGCGGGTGTCGATGACCATCGACCCGGACGCCGTCACGGCCCAGGTCAACCGTCGGGTCTTTGGCTCGCTCGTGGAGCACATGGGCCGGGGTGTGTACGGGGGGCTGTACGAGCCGGATCATCCCCATGCCGACGGAGACGGCTACCGCACCGATGTCCTGGCCCTGGTGAGAGAGTTGGGCGTGAGCATCGTCCGCTACCCGGGTGGGAACTTCGTCTCCGGTTATCGCTGGGAGGACGGCGTGGGGCCGGTTGGGCGGCGCCCAGCTCGATTCGACCGGGCGTGGCGGAGCATCGAGCCCAACGTGTTCGGCCTCGACGAGTTCGCCCGTTGGTCGGCCAAGGCGGGGACCGACGTCATGTTGGCGGTCAATCTGGGGACACGAGGTGCCCGGCAAGCCGCAGAGTTGGTCGAATACGCCAACGTCGCCACTGGGACCAGGCTCTCGGATTTGCGCCGCCGCCACGGTCGAGAACAGCCCTATGGGGTCAGGACCTGGTGCCTCGGAAACGAGATGGACGGCCCCTGGCAGATCGGCCACAAGTCCGCCGAGGAGTACGGGAGGCTTGCGTTCGAGACCGCCAATGCGATGAGGGCGGTCGACCCCACCCTGGAGCTCGTGGCATGTGGCAGCTCCGGGAGATCGATGCCCGGCTTCGGCACCTGGGATGAAACGGTGCTGGACCATTGCTATGAGGTCGTCGACCTGATCTCTGCCCACGGCTACTACGACCCCGAGGCCTCCGACCTGCCCAGCTTCATTGCCTCATCGGCAGCGATGGACGAGCAGATCCGCCAAGTGGTGGCGATAGCCGATCGGGTAGGGAGAAAGAAGGGAGTGGCCAAGCGGCTCGGGATCTCATTCGACGAGTGGAACGTCTGGTATATGGGACGCCATGAGTCGCAGGGGCCCAGCCTCGAGTGGAGGCGAGCGCCACGACTGTGTGAGGACGACTACACGAGCACCGACGCCGTGGTGGTGGGATCGCTCCTGATCACACTGCTCCGTCACGGGGATCGGGTGGCCCTCGCCTGCCAGGCCCAACTGGTCAACACCATCGCACCGATCCACGCCGAGCCGGACGGGCCGGCGCGGCGCCAGGCCATCTTCCATCCGTTCGCCCTCACCTCACGTCATGCGGTCGGCGATGTCATCCACACCGCCGCGCCCGGCCCGACGGTGCAGACCCGAGTTCACGGAGAAGTTCCGGCCTTCGACGGGGTGATGACCCGCGACAAAGCCACGGGGGCCTTCACCTCCTTCTCCGTGAACCGCTCGACCACGGATCCGATTCATCTCGTTGTCGATCTGAGCTCTCTCCCCGAGGTTCGAGTGGTAGAGCATCTCCTCCTCGATGCCGGCAAGACGACGACCGGGGAGCCTCACCCGGCCCCGTGGCAGAATGCCGGCAGAGGGGTCGCCCTGCTCCTCCCACCCGTCTCCTGGTCGATGCTCCGATTCGCCACGACTTAGACGTCGGAGACACGGCAGGATTTTCACCGGAATCGGTGGCATGGTCGCCGCTCGGCTGGTTAAGTTGAAATCGTTATCGACATCGTTTTCTGATAACGATTTCAAATCGGCGAGGCGGCGGGATGAGGCCATCGACCAACAGAGTGACCATCGGTGATGTCGCTGCCATCGCCGGGGTCTCGATCGCCACGGTCTCCAGGGTGGCCAACGGGCGTTACGGGGTCGCCCCGGAGACTCAGGAACGGGTGCGGGCCGTGATCTCCGACCTCGGGTACGAGTCGAGCCTGGTGGCGAGGAGCCTGCGCAGCCGCCGCACGAACGTGATCGGGATCGTCGTAGCAGACCTGGAGCCCTTCAGCGCCGAACTGCTCAAGGGGGCGGCGCGAGCCATCCATGGGAGCGGCTACGAGTTGATCGTGTATTCCGGCGGGGGCCACATCGGCGACCCCGTCGGCTGGGAGCGTCGGTATCTCTCACGCCTCAACGGGACCCTGACCGACGGGACCATCCTGGTCACTCCGACGGTGGTGGATGTCTTTAGCGCCGCACCAGTTGTCGCAGTCGACCCCCACGCCGGCGCCTCCTCGCTGCCCACGGTCGACTCGGAGAACCTCGAGGGCGCGGTGAAGGCAACCGAGTACCTGATCGGGCTCGGACATCGTCGCATCGGGTTCATCGCAGGGAGGCCGGACCTCGAGTCGGCCCGGCTCCGCGAACAAGGGTTTCGCCGAGCACTGGACAGGGCTGGGATCCCTTTCGACCCCGCAGTCATGCGAATAGGTGGCTATACCAAGGAGGCAACCGAGACCCCGGCGCGCGAGCTGCTCGGGTCGCGCGACCGCCCCAGCGCCATCTTCGCTGCCAACGATGTGTCGGCGATCGCGACGATGGAGGCGGCCACTTCGATGGGGCTCTCGATACCCGACGATCTCTCCGTCGTCGGATTCGACAACATCCCCGAGTCGGCCCTCTCCGTTCCCCCATTGACGACCATCGATCAGTCGATCCAGCAGATGGGCTACGAAGCGGCCAAGTTGCTCGCGGGCCTGATCGATGAGCCGGACCAGGAACCGGCGCACCTGACCCTTCCCACCGCATTGGTGGTCCGGCAGTCATGCCGGACCGTGACCGTCTAACCGAATCCGAGGAGGAGTAACAAGCTATAGCGTGACTGAAAACGATTACAACGACGGAGGTACGGAAGGAGGCACATGTGAAACCAGTGAGACGATCCATGGCGATTCTCGCCATCCTGGCCCTGGTCCTGGCCGCCTGTGGCGGCGGAGGCACCGGCGAGGACGAGCCCACCACCACCGCCAGTGGAGCGGTGACCGAGACGACGGCGGCCGAGGCGGCGACGACAACCGCCGCAGCCGAGGAGCCGGCGGAGGAAGTCACCATCGAGTGGTGGCACATCCAGAACACAGACCCGATGATGACGTTGTGGCAGGACATGGCCAACGAGTTCATGGAAGCCAATCCCAACGTCCAGATCAACATCACAGTGATGGAGAACGAGGCGTTCAAGGCGGCGCTTCAGACCAATCTCCAGGCCGGTGACGTGCCGGACCTCTTCCAATCCTGGGGTGGCGGTGGCCTCCGTGAGCAGGTGGACGCCGGCTTGGTGCAAGACATCACCGACGCTTCCTCGGGGTTCATCGGCAATTTGAACGAGGGCGCTGTCGGGCTCTACAACGTGGATGGGGTCCAATACGGCATTCCATTCAACCTGGGCATGGTCGGGTTCTGGTACAACAAGGACCTGTTCGCCCAGGCCGGCATCGATGCCCCGCCGGCTACCTGGGACGAGTTCCTCGAGGATGTGCAGACACTGAAGGACGCCGGGATCACGCCGATCGCGGTTGGCGCTGGAGACAAGTGGCCCGCCCACTTCTACTACTCGTATCTCATGATCCGCGAAGGCGGCGAGGCAGCCATGGCCGAAGTGACGGAGTCGCTCGACTTCAACACACCCGAGTTCGTCGAGGCCGGCAATCAATTGCAGCGCCTCATCGACATGGAGCCCTTCCAGCCCGGCTTCCTGGCCGCGCCGTGGGAGGGTCCCGACGGCGAGTCGGGGGCGATCGGCACCGGAGCGGCCGCGATCAGCCTGATGGGGCAGTGGGGACCGGGCGCCTATGCCAACCAGTCGGGGATCGGGACCACTGAAGACCCGATCGAGGAGCGGCTCCCCGCCGAGTTCGGATGGTTCCCCTTCCCCGCGGTCGAAGGCGGTGCTGGTGCTGTGACCGACGGGTTCGGTGGAGGTGACGGCTTCGCAGTAGGCAAGGACGCCCCACCAGAGGCAGTTCAGTTCCTGGAATACATCACCGCCGTCGATCAGGCGATTAGGGCCGGCGAGACCGGGACCACCCTTCCGGTCACCGCGGGAGCCGAGGTCTCGGTGACCGATCCATTGCAGCAGGCAGTGCTGGAAGGACTGGGACAGGCGACGTTCGTCCAGCTCTATCTGGACCAGTACTTCTCGCCTGAGCTCGGCGCTGCGGTCAACGACGCGGTGGCGACCCTGTTTGCAGGGACCGCCACCCCCGAGGAGGTAACTCAGGCCATTACGGACGCAGCGGGTTAGATCGTCGGCCGTAGTGTGAGCAAGACAGTGGAGGGCCGCCGCATCGGCGGCCCTCCATCAGCCGACCGTATCGTGACCAGGAACGCACACACCGACGGCGCGCGCCCCGGGCGACATCAGGGTCGCTCGCCGGGCACAGCGCCGTGGCCTGTGGTTGCAGGCTTTCTGCTGCCTGCCCTGGCCCTCTACACCCTCTTCGTCCTCTACCCGATCACCCAGAGCATCCGTTACAGCGGGTACGACTGGAACGGGCTGGAGCCACTCACCGATTGGGTGGGCTTGCAGAACTTCAGAGACGCTTTTTCCGACCCGTTGTTCATAGAGGCGATCACCCACAACGGGATCATCATCGGCCTCTCCCTCCTCCTCCAGATCCCTTTCGCAGTCGCCCTCGCCGTGCTCCTCACTCGCAACCTGAAGGGGCGCGGCGTGTTCCGGACCATGTACTTCGCCCCCTTCATCCTCTCCGAGGTGGTGACCGGGGTGGTGTGGCGCCAGATCTATCGGCCCGAAGGCCTCTTCGACCAGATCCTGGGCTCGGTTGGCGCCGGCGACGTGACCAGGGAGTGGCTGGCCGACCCTCAGATCGCCCTCTACAGCCTGTTCTTCGTCATCTCCTGGAAGTATTTCGGCTTCCACATGGTGCTTATCCTGGCCGGTCTCCAGCTCATCCCCACCGAGCTCGAGGAGGCGGCAGCCATCGACGGGGCCTCGTGGTGGCAGGGCTTCCGTCATGTCACCCTTCCCCTGCTCGGGCCCACCATCCGAGTTTCGATGTTCCTCTCCATCATCGGCGCCCTGCAGCTCTTCGATCTGGTCTGGGTCACCACCAAAGGTGGGCCCGTGAACGCCACCGCCACCATGGCCACCTACCTGGTCGATTGGGGCTTTCGCAGAACTCAATTCGGCTATGCCAGCGCCATCTCGGTGATCGTCTTCGGTCTCTCCTTGATCGTGGCACTCCTCTATCAACGATTCGTGTTGCGGCGCGACCTGGAGGGGGCCCTGACCACATGACTGCAGTAACAGCTCCCACCAGCAATTCGCCCCGGAAATACGACTTCGGCCGTGGGCTGCTCTACGTGATCGCAGTCGTTGTCCTACTGGTGATCGTGGTACCGCTGAGCTTCTCGATCATCGGCGGATTTCGGAGCAACGCCCAACTCGCCGCCGATCCGGTGGCACTCCCGAATCCGTGGATATTCACCAACTACGAGACCGCTCTCACCGACCCGGACTTCTATCAGTGGGTGAAGAACAGCGTTCTGATCGCGCTGATCACCACCGCCCTGGTCCTCCCCGCCGCGTCCCTGGCCGCGTTCGTGATCGCCCGCTACCGGTTCCGGGGCCGGGAATTCTTCTTCGCCCTGTTCACTCTGGGGCTGTTGTTCCCCGTCGCAGTGGCCATCCTCCCCTTGTTCATCACCCTGCGCCAGACCGGCCTGCTCAACAGCCCTCTCGGCATCGCCCTCCCCCAGGCGGCGTTCGGGCTCCC
>CAWKEI010000009.1:0-27619 GCA_963848695.1 uncultured Acidobacteriota bacterium | reverse complement strand
CCAACCTGCGTTTTCCCCTTGTAATCGTTGCCTTTCTGTCGCCGTCCGTGGTCGAGTCAAATTTGAGCAAGGGGATTGAGCACACATCGGACGGGCGTCGAGCGGGCCGACGAGCTCAAGGGTGTGTTTTGCTGGGCAGGATACTTGGGTCGACGGGACGCGGCTCTGCTCTGGTTTGTCCCTCGAGACTGAGCAGTCACGGGTGGGGTGGGGGCGGCATGCCGTAGCCTTCGAGCATGGGTGACTTTCTCCTTTCGGTGGGTGTTGTGTTCCTCTTCGCCTGGGTGGCTCGGGGTTTGGTCGGTGCGCGGCGAGCTGACCTGGCGACGAACTCTCCTCGCTGTCTTGGTCGGAGTCGTGTTCGGCATGACCGTGGCCATCCTGATCCTGGTAAGGGACTTCACCGAGGAGCCGCAGATCGACGGCGGGCAGATCCTGGCACTGTCCTTGCCCTTCTCCCTGATCGGCACGATGGGCGCGATCGTGGTGCTCGAGATTCTCGTCTCCCGAAAGCCGGTGCACCGGGGCATGCGGCTGGCCCACCCATTCCGAGCCCTTCGCCGCCGGGCAGGGATCATCCTGCGGGGATGGCGGGTGTCCCGGATTGCTGTCCGTAACGGTCTCGCGCCCCTGCTCGGGTTGCGCCGTGGGGAAGTCTCCACACGCAGCCCCGAAGAGCTCGCCCGACGGGTTCGAATCGCACTGGAAGAAGCCGGAGGGATGTTCATCAAATTGGGACAGCTGCTGGCGACGAGGCCCGATCTTCTCCCTCCGGAGGCGATGGCCGAGCTGGGTCGTCTTCACGCCTCGGCCTCCCCATTGGCGCGAGAACAGGTCGAAGGCGTTCTGCGTGAGGAAACGGGTCGGCCTCTCGTGGAGGTTTTCGATGTCATCGAGTGGCAACCCCTCGGGTCGGCCTCGATCGCCCAGGCACATGCCGCCACGCTGTCCGGGGGCCAAGAGGTCGTCGTCAAGGTTCGCCGTCCGGGTTTGGAGGAGCAGGTGAATCGCGATCTAGCGATCGCTCGATGGCTGGCCGGTACGGCCGAGCGTCGCACTACGTGGGGGCGGTTCTACGAGGTGACCGGTCTGGTCGATGAGTTCTCCGATGTCCTCCGTGGGGAGCTCGATTTCCACATCGAGGCCCGTCACGCTATCGAAGCGGGTGCGACTATCGCACGGCACTCCGAGATCGTGGCTCCCGAGATCGTCCAGTCCCTGACTACCGAGCGGATGCTGGTGATGCAGCGTCTGTCGGGCGTCCCACTCGCATCCCTGACATCTGGCATCGATCCGGCCCGAGCGCGTCAACTGGCCGATGCCCTCTGCACGTCTCAGGTCGAGGCCATGCTGAAGGGGGAGCGGTTTCACGGAGATCCTCACCCCGGCAATGTCCTGATCCTCGAAGACGGGAATCTCGGTCTTATCGACTTCGGGATCGCTGGGCGTCTCGACAGCTTCGAACGAGCGTCGGTGTTTCAGATGTTGGTCGCCATCAAACTCGAACAGCCTTCCTTGCTCCATGAGGCGATGGTTTCGATCGGAGCCGTAAGCCCGACCAGGGATCCTGACGAGATCGAGCGGGCGCTTGCCCAATTCCTCACCGCTCACCTTGGTACCGGCCTGCCCTCCCCCGAGGCCCTGACCGACCTACTAGCCCTGACTCACAAGCTGAGGATGAAGTTGCCCCGGTCGACCACAACCATGTTCCGGGCTCTCGCCACCCTCGCCGGCACGCTGGAACAGCTCTCGCCCGGGTACCCGCTCATGGACGTCATCGCGGGCGTGGGTGGGGCGGAGTTTCGAAATCGGATGTTGCCGGGATCGATGAGTGAGTTCGTTCAGCAGGAGTGGGCCCAGCTGGGGCCCCTTCTCAGTCGTGCCCCGCGTCATATGGACCGGATTGCCACGCTGATCGAGCACGGGCGTCTGACCACTCGGCTGAGGTTGTTCACGGATCCCGAGGAGATCGGGGTCATGGAGCGATTGCTCAACCGCGTTGTCCTGGCTCTCCTGAGCATCGGCGTGGGGTTGGTTTCGGTGCTATTGCTTGGAACCGCAGGCGGTCCCATCCTCACCACGATCGGGGTGAGCCTCTACGAGGTCCTCGGTTGGATCGGTCTCTCCATGGCTGTGATCCTTCTACTGCGGGTGCTTCTCGCGGTGCTTCGCAACGAGAGAGAGACAACCAGCTGAGACGAATCTGGGGCTGGCCACCGGGGAACCTGGATCGTCGTAGCCACATGAGCAGCATGACCTCGCCGTCGACGCCCGACGCTCCGTCGGCGTCGTGGGTGCTAGTCGGCGTCATGGCGGCTGGCGTAGCTTCCGAACGTGTCGTCATTGGCGTTGCTGGAGGAGATCGCGATCCCGAAGGTCTTCTCGAGGCCGGTCTCGAGGCCGGGCGTGCTCACCGGCGTCCTGATGTTCGCGTCCTCGCTGCAGCCATCATCTGCTGCCGAAGCTCGCGGTCACCCAAGGAATCGTCTCCGGGATCTCGTTCATGGTGGGGTATGGGTTGGGCGCCGGTTGGCAATGGGTCTGGAACTTCCTGGGCATGCCGAAGCCGCGTGGGAACTGGTGGACTGCGCTCCGCTGGCTAGCGCTCGCCATCGTCGCATTTGTTCTCCTGACGGGGATCTGGGGTTTCGTCGGCTGGCAGAACGATGTACGACAAACCTTCGGTATGGAGCCGATCTCTCCGGTGTTCTGGCTAACGCTTACGCCGGTGGCCTTTGTTGTAGCTGCCCTGATCCTGATCATCACTAGGTCCCTATGGAGGCTCTTTCTGGCCCTTATCAGATGGCTTGACAAGGTCTTCCCCCTACGCCTTGCAGTGTTGCTCAGTGGAATCGGTCTCTTGCTCACGATCTGGGGCGGCTGGAGCGGTGTTCTGGTCAACTCGTTCTTTGCCGTGGCCAATCAGGTATTCGCGCCGCGTGATGCGTCAACCGCCGAGGGAATCACCCAGCCCGCATCCGAACTCCGATCGGGCAGTCCTTCGTCGCTAGTCGCGTGGGAGACACTCGGCGAGAAAGGGCGAACGTTCGTTGCTACCGGCCCATCAGTTGATGAACTGAATGCGTTCCACGGCCACGGGGCGATGGAGCCGATTCGGGTGTATGTCGGACTCAAATCGGCTGATACTCCAGAGGCGCGGGCCCAGCTTGTTCTCGACGAGCTGATCAGGACCGGCGCGTTCGACAGGGAAGTCCTCGTTGTCGCCAGCACCACCGGGACCGGGTTCCTCGAGCCGAACGCAATGACAGCTTTGGAGTACGTCCACAACGGAAACGTCGCCGTCGCCGGGGCCCAATACTCCTATCTGCCCAGTTGGATCTCGCTACTCGCCGACCAAGACGAGGTGACAGATACATCACAGGAAGTGTTCGCCACCATCCATGCCTACTTGTCGACACTTCCAGAGGACGACCGGCCCGAGGTCTACCTGTACGGCCTATCGCTCGGTGCGTATGGCGTCGAAGCGATTCTTACTTCGATCAACATCGTCAACGAACCAATCGACGGTGCGCTCATGGTCGGCCCCCCATTCGTCAACGAGATGTGGAACGAGCTCGTAGCGAATCGAGATGCGGGGAGCTCTCCGCCGACTCCCATCTACCAGGGAGGACGGACGGTTCGGTTTACCAACGAAGAGAGTGCGCTCGACGACCCTGGTGACGAATGGGGAGGCACGAGAGTCGTGTACCTCCAACACGCCTCTGACCCCGTGGTCTTCTTCTCGCCATCGCTGTTCCTCAACCAGCCCGATTGGCTGCTCGAAGGTCAACGCGGCGTGGAGATCAGTGAACAATTCGAGTACGCCCGACTGATCACCGGATGGCAAGTGATGATGGATCTCCCCGCCGCCGGCTCCATCCCGGAGGGCTATGGGCATCTCTACACCAAGCAGGCCAATGCCGAGGCATGGATCGCGGTGACGCGCCCGGAGGGTTGGACGACTGCCGAAACAGAGAGATTGACCGAGTTTCTCGTCGATCTCGGCCCGGCGGGCTAGGCCGACCGTCCATCGGCGTCGATCGGCAAGGCACCTCCGAAATCTGGCGCGGGAGGAGCAGTATCACGTCGACGAAGAAGGAGGTACCGAAATGAAGAACGAACTGCCAAAGCCAACCGGTGAATTCGCAATAGGCAGGGTGCCAGTCGAGATCAGCGACGATTCGAGGGCGGAGGTACTGGCGCCGCCGGGCGGCGGAAGTCCGCGAAAGCTCGTCATCTGGCTCTGGTACCCGGCAGCCCCTTCAGCCGCTTCGCACTACTCGCCGTACCTCCCGTATGGGTGGGAAGGCAGCGACACAGTCATGGGTGCCCCGCTGGGTACGACCTCGCTTCAAAGCCACTCCAAGGACGATGCGCCCCCGCTGCTAGAACGGGGGCCATTTCCCCTCCTCATATTCTCGGCCTCCGGCTTCTCACCGCTCTCCTATGCCGGGCTCATCGAGGATCTCGCCAGCCATGGCTATGTCGTGGCGAGCATCTGCCACACGCATGATGCCCCGATCACAGTTTTCGAGGACGGCAACGCGGTCCTGGCGAACCAGACGAACCTCAGGCGAATCACGGCTGCCGTCGGGGACCCGGTTACGGGCGACATGGAGGAAACGTTCAGCTTTCGGGCAGAGACTGCCCTCCTCAAGCGCGACGACATGGCATCAACCGCCAACTTGCTGCCCGGTGTGGACGCCCCCATCTCCGAGGCAATAGACATCGAACGCATTGGCGCGCTCGGACACTCGCTCGGCGGCAATGCTGCCCTCGAGTGGTGCCGCATGGACGATCGCTGTCGCGCGGCCGTCAACCTCGACGGCGCTCTCTGGACAGAAGTCGGAGCGACCGGCTTGACAAAGCCGGCCATGGTGATCGCGGCTGAGCATCCCGAAATGCTCGCGCCGCCCGAACAACTCGTCGCCGCAGGGGCATTCCCCAGCGTGGAGTGGTGTCTGCAGGAACGAAGCTATCTCTTTGACGGCTGGCGACGGATCGTCGATTCCGGCAAGCCCGGGACGATGCACACGATCGAGGGTGCCCGGCACGCCAACTTCTCAGACGTGCAGTTTGTGCCGTTGCCCGATGACTCGCCGATGAAACGGGTGCTGGGCCCGATTGCCCCCGAGGTGATGTGGCGCCGGTCCGGTCAACTGCTGCTGGACTTCTTCGGAAGCCATCTGGAGTAGCAGGTCGGACGAATTGGGATTCGGGTGGAGCTGACGGGATTTGAACCGGTGACCCCATCGTCCGCTGAGGACGCCGGCGACCGCGTAGGGTCCTCGGTGTGAGAAAACAGCAAGAGGAGTAGGCGATGAGTGCGATGCCACCGGCGATGATCGGGCTTTTGCTCCTGGTGGCGGCCTGCGGGCTTGACTCGGAGGCAGTAGCTCTGGCCGAGAGCGCCTGCGGCACTCTCGAGGAAGTGCAAGACGAGCCGTTCGACCCGACCCAGCTCGCTGCCTATAACGACTGGTTGGTCGCCAACGAGTCCGAGATGAACTCGGTGGCGGTCGGCGGCGGTTCGGCTGACTACGAGGCTGCGCTTCGCGAGGAGTGTGGACCGGTGGTCGAGGCCTTCGCCGTTGCGTTCGAGGACCAGACCGGCACCTCGTTCTGGCAGACCTCCTCAGGTCCGTGACGACATCTCCTCCGACCGGACTCCTACTTCCGGCCGCACCAAACCCAAGGCAACCGCCTGGCGACTCAGTCAAGCCTGGCCGACAGCTCACCTCGTCGTGGTTGAGCGGTCCGGTCACTCGGCTCTCCGATCCAGGGATCACAGAAGCACTCATGGCGGCTACCGACCACTTCGCCACACACACACATACCCTCCGTCCGTAACCGGCGATACTGAGCTCGAACGCATAGTCGATTAGCTCACCTGCTGCGTTCGCGGACAACAACGTTCCCCGCCTGAAATTGAGCACCGGATCGCGCCAACCCTAGAGAGCGCGAAAACCCAATATTCATTGACTTTTCCGGCACCGACCTTGCATGTCAGACTGAGCCCGGCCTGTCCCGAGATCAAGACGGAATGAGGACATGAACATTCAGCCAATCCAGACAGGCACAGTCGCAGTCAAGGAGAACCAGCGATCGAGCAAAGGTCATGGCCGTCGTCGGATGCTGCACACGTTGCTCGACCAGCATTGGACTGAGCCGCTCCCAATCCACGCGTGGGTAATCGACCATCCGGAGGGGCTGATCGTTGTCGACACCGGTGACACCGCCCGCACGTCCGAGCGTGGTTACTTCCCTCGGTGGCATCCGTACTTCCGGTGGGGGCTGCGGCCTTTCGTTGAACCCGATGATGAGATCGGCCCGCAGATGCGCCAACTCGGTTTCTCCCCCGAGGACGTGCGCTGGGTGGTCTTGACCCACCTCCACGCGGATCATGTTGGAGGACTCCACCACTTCCCGTCGTCGGAGATCCTCGTATCGCGCGAGGAGTATGAAGGCGCGGTCGGCTTACGCGGGCGCCTGCGGGGATACCTCAACCAACACTGGCCGACCTGGTTCTCGCCACGCCTGATCACCCTCGATGATGAGCGCCTCGGACCCTTCCCGGCGTCATTTCCGCTGACCGACGCCGGCGACGTGCTCATCGTCCCGACGAACGGCCACACACCGGGGCACGTGTCGGTGGTGGTCCGTCAGAAAGATCACCTCGTGTTCCTCGCTGGTGACGCTTCCTACAGTGAGGACTTAATGCTCGCCGAGATCGTCGACGGTGTCGGGCCAGACGAGCGAGCCGCGAGGGAATCTCTGCGGCGCATCAAGCGGCTCGCGCGCGAGCAGCCGTTGGTTTTTCTGCCGGCGCACGATCCTGAGACGCTCAGCCGATTCGAGACGCGCAAGCTGGTGGAGGAATAGTCCGTTAGGTCGAACGGCTTGGCTGGGAGTCGGGTGTCGGTCTCTGACCGCTTCGAGGGCCATCTTCTCCCTCGTCGTGGGCTTCCTCGCCTGACCAGTCGGGTCAGCCCCTACCGCGGTTCCCCCGCACTCACGATGACCTCTCCGCCGGTCACGATCGGTGGGGCCACCTGGAACGTGTCGGCCAACTGGTTCCACGCCCGAAACCGAGGGTCTTTGTCGTGGAGGTGATGGCCCTCTGCGTCGGCGAAGGTGACGCTGATCAGATACTGGACCGCACCAGCCATGGGTTGGGTCGAAATGTCCATCCGGGTCAACGAGGCGTGGAGCATGATGCCGCGGTCGACGAACTCGTCCCAGATAGGTAGTTCGTGCTGCCGGAAACCCTCCTCGAACTCTGCGACTCGTTCATTCCCTATGTTCAGGACGATTCCCACTGCCTCCATGAGGCAAGATCCTTTGGATCGGCAGGTGCCGACACTACCGCCGGGTCATCTGGCCGGTTGGCAGCCTGGCCACGGACCTCACCTCGACCGGTTTGGTCGAGCGGGGCGACGGGAAAAAAGTCAGAGATGCAGACGATGGACGTTGCCGACATCCTGAAGAAGCCGATCAGTCAAGAGATGCTCAACCGGGACCTCGCCCGGTTGGCGTACGTCGCGAACGACGGCACTCCGAGGGTCGTCCCGATCGGGTTCACCTGGAATGGGTCCGAGATCGTCATGTGCACGGCGACGAACGCTCCGAAGGTGGTGTCGCTACGTCAGAACCCGGCAGTGGCGCTGACCATCGACAAGGAGGTACACCCACCGAGCATCCTGCTGATCCGGGGCGAGGCGGTGCTCGACGAGGTCGAGGGAATTCCTGATGAGTATCTCCAAGCGAGCGGCACCTACAAGATGACTCAGGAGCAGCGGGTTGAGTGGGAGACCGAGGTGCGGTCGTTGTACGACTCGATGGTGCGAATCGTCGTAAAGCCGACGTGGGCGAAGCTGATCGACTTCGAAGAGACCCTGCCAACCCCAGTCGAGGAGCTGCTTCGCCGGCGGGAAGAGCGGCAGCAGGCCTAGCCGACGTCCAGCACGTCGCAGTTCCTGTTCGAAACTGAGCACGGTTCGCGTTCAGATCGCGATGCGATCTTTCCTCCTGTCTGCCCGCCTTCGAGATGTCTCATCGCAGCCGGGAGGAGAGTCGACTGCCGGCGCCATTCCATTAGCTCGCTCTCGCCTTGGGACGTTTCAGCTCGACGTCCACGAGCAGATATCCGTCGCAGACGCATTTGGGTACAGAGCACGAAATACCTTCGATGTGCTCTCGGCGGGGATGCCCGCAGTGGTCACAACGCATCTTTGTCGGGTTTCGCCGTTCCACTATGAGAGAGTCTGGGACTGCTGCAGGCGCTCGAGATGGTCACGGTCACGCTGCGTCCGCCGCCTTCTCGTCCGATAGAAAAGGCCGAACAACTCGTCGAACACCACGCCGATCAGCAGGGCGCCAAGGATGAGGACGATCAACGGGGTGGCGAAGTCCCATCCCATGAAGGTCACCACGATGCTGTCTGTGTTCTGTGCGACCAGGACCAGGACACCGATCGCCAACACGACCCCGATGATGAGGCCCCAGAAGAGCCCTGTTCCCACAAACACCCGTTCCTTGGTTTCCGCTCGAGCAGTTGTCGAGGGTCCGGCCGTACTCAGGTGTCCAGCACAGCACGGTCACTCACTTCGCTGGAGGTCGTGGTGAACCGACTCATGAGCTGGCTCCGTACCTGGCCCCCTTGGCCCGCGAGGGACCCAGGGGCGGAGGGGTGGGTGAAGCGGTGATCGGCGCGGGGACAAGACGATCAACCCCGATCGGCCATGGTCGCCTATAGACGATCTCGGCCAGGCGGGCTTGGAGTGCAAAACCGAATCTGTTCTTGACCACGACAAGCTCCTTTTCCGTTGGGGATCTACTTGACAGATTACTTGCAATCTAGCTATATGTCAAATAAAGTAGCCGTCGAAACACGTGGCACAGCCAGGAGGGAGCTCAGGGGAATGGACGATCGAGTTGACGGCATCATCCGGGAGTGGCACGAACGTCGGCCCAAACTCGACTTCTCGCCTCTCGAAGTCGTGGCTCGGGTGATACGCACAGCGCATTTCCTCCAAGGCAGATTGGATGGCATCGCCGAGGCTTATGGTCTGAGCCATACCGGCGATCTCGATGTTCTCACCGATCTCGACCGTGCCGGTCCACCCCATCAGCGAACCCCGTCAGAGCTGGCCGAGACCCTGCTTCTCACCACCGGAGGGATGACCGTTCGTCTCAACCGTCTGCAGCGGGCCGGGCTCATCGAACGGCTCCCCAACCCTCGTGATGGCCGAGGTGTCCTGGTGCGTCTGACACCGATCGGGAAGGACCTGGCGGAAGACGCCCTGGCCATGCTGCTCGCCACCCAAGAGGCCAGCCTTGGAACCCTCCAACCGTCGGAGCAGGCGGCGCTGGGCGACCTGCTCCGCACCCTCCTCAAAGGTCTCGGCGACACGCCCGCATTTCGACCCGCCATCGCGGTGCAACGCGGGCAGAGCTGAACGCGGTCGAACGACAAAGGCCCCCCGTAGGAATGTCCTCCAGGGAGCCTCGGCTTTTCAGATGTCTTGTCAGACGTCTGTCAGCATTCCCCGGGTCCGTGAAGGATCCGGGAGTGCGAACTAGATCGACTCGACTTCTTCGTTGATTTCGATCCTCGGGGAGCCAACGACGCCGGCTTCGGTCATCTTGGCCTTGAGGCTCGGGTTGCTCAGGAATGACTTCGCCAACTCGAGAGTCTCGAAACCGGCGACAACGGTCACCGTGTTGGGATCCTCAACCGAGCGATTCACTCTTGCGTACTTCGCGCCTGCCGTGGTCGGAAGGAAAGTGTCGTACACACTCTTCCACTTGCCATAGTCCGTCACCGAGTGGCGGATTGCAGTATTGATCATGAGTAACTCCTCATATAGCTGCTTGTGTGAGACATACTCTAACACACATATGGAGTTCTAAGTCAAATGCGGAATTCTGAACTGGTTGCATAGTTTTGAGGTAGCTTGGTGGGAGTCCAATGCAACTCAGTCTCAAACGAAAAGGCGACTATGCGGTCAGGGCCATGATCTCGGTGGGCCGGCAACATGAGAGCAGTCTCCGCCAGGCGCGTCAGATCTCCACCGAGATGAACATCCCCTACAAGACGTTGACCCTGATCCTGGCCGGGCTGGTCGCCGAAGGGCTGTTGGTAGCCGCCCACGGGCCCCGCGGAGGTTATCGCCTCGCCCGACCCCCCGGCGAGATCAGCCTCCTCGATATCGTGGAAGCCGCCGAAGGGCCCGCCACGTTCGACCATTGCGTTCTACGCGACGGTCCCTGTGACTGGGAACAAAGTTGTCCCGTGCACGACACCTGGGCCCGCACCCAAGCTGCCCTCACCCAAGAGCTGGCTTCCACGTCCCTCGCCGAGATGGCTGCAATCGATGCCGCTATCGAGGCCGGTTCCTACCAGCCCAAAGCCCCTCCCCATGCCGTGTCGACAGATCGACACGGCAACCGCAACTAGCCGTCGTCCGCCCGGATCACTGCTCGGTGGTTGCCTCCGCAGACTCGGCCACCAAGCTCTTGATGTCGTCGTAGCCCACCGCGGCCGGGTTGGCGGTCGGGGCATAGGTCAGCCAGACCACGCCAGTGGGGAATATCTCGGATCGCATCAAAGTCAGGTGATACTGGGCTTCACCCTCATCGAACAGATGTCTGCCGTCGCGGGCAGCCACCGGGTGCACCAACAGGCTGAGTTCGTCGACCAGGCCGCCGGCCAGGAGTTGCTGGACGATCGAGATCGAGCCAGGGATGAGGATGCGCCCCACCGAGGGCTCGGCCTTGAGAGCCGCCACCGCCGCGATCAGGTCGCCGTCCAACAACTCCGAATTGCGCCAGGTGAACTCGAGTGGCTGCCGCGATACAACGATCTTTCGCAAGTCCCCTAACGACTTGGCGAACGGCGCATCGACATCACCGGCGATCTCTCTTTCTGGCCAGGCACCAGCGAAGCTGTCATATGTAACGCGACCAAGCAGCAGAACGTCGACACCGTCATAGTCGTGCTCGACGGCCCGGCCCATGTTGTCGTCGAAGTACGGAAAGTGCCACGACTCGTCGATCTCGGCTACACCGTCGAGGCTGATGAACAAGGTGGACACGACCGTTGCCATCTCAGACCTGGAACCTATCACCGATCTAGGCCCCGATCCCACTAAGGCTCGAGGCACAACGGCGTTAAAGTGCCGGTTCGATTTGCGGCGAGGTGGACATGACAGATTCGATCCGTGTGGCGATCGTGCAACGGCCGCCGGTCACCCTTGATCGCACCGCCACGTTGAAGCGGGTAATCGAGGGGATCGACGAGGCGGCCGGAGATGGGGCACGGCTCGTGGTGTTCCCGGAGACCTATGTGCCGGGCTACCCCGAGTACATCTGGCGGTTACGTCCCGGGGATTCGCATGACTACCACCTCTCCCGCCAGATCCACGCTCGTCTGCTGGAGAATGCTGTAGATCTCGACGCCGACGATCTCGCTCCGGTCAGGGAGGCAGCCGAGGGCCAAGGGATGGTCGTGATGCTGGGGGTCCACGAGCTCGACGGCCGCTTCAGCCGAGCGACCTTGTACAACACCCTGGTCACTATTGGCCCCGACGGGAGCGTGCTCAACCGGCACCGCAAGCTGGTCCCCACCAACCCCGAGCGGATGGTTTGGGCTCCAGGTGACGGCACCGGGCTGCGGGTGACCAGCACACCGCTGGGTCGGGTCGGAGGGCTCATCTGCTGGGAGAACTACATGCCGCTGGCCCGATTCGCGCTATATGCGCAAGGGATCGACATCTACGTCGCCCCCACATGGGATGAGGGTGACACCTGGTTGGCATCGCTGCGGCACATTGCCAAGGAGGGTCGCTGCTGGGTGCTCGGAGCAGGATGTGCGGTCCAGGCCGCTGACATACCCGACGATTTCCCCGACCGCGACCGTCTATATCCCGATCCAGACGAGTGGCTCAATTCGGGCGACTCGGTGGTGATCGACCCGGCAGGTCGGATAGTGGCCGGCCCACTTCATGGCGAGCACGGCATCCTCACCGCCGACATCGATGTCGCCGAGGCCAAAGCCGCCCATTACACCCTCGATCCCGCCGGCCATTACAACCGGCCCGACGTGTTCCAACTGACCGTCGACCGCACCGCCCGACCTCAAGTCGAGTTCGACGATCCCGAACCTGTTCCCGCTGACTTCAGAGGCCCGTCACCCGAGTAGCCAGGACTTGGTCGAGGCCGCGTCTGCCCTACCCGCCGTTTTGAGAGGGCCGGGCGACGAGGGCTAGCATCAGAAGGTGCGGACTATGAATCTCGATCTATCTCGCGGCGGGATGGAACCGCGAGTCAGCCGCGCATCGGTGAGCCTGTGCCGCTGTACCGGCTCGGGTCACGAATAACAGCAGCCGTCTGTTCGGGCCCGAGTGATCTACGGATTCCGCGCATGCCTCCATGTTTCTGGAGAGCATTCATCTGACACCTACGAGGTAACTCATCATGTCTGTGACCGACCAACTGCTGACCAACAACATCTCATACTCGAATACCTTCGACAAGGGCGACCTGCCGCTTCCTCCGGCGAAGAAGGTGGCTGTGTTGGCCTGCATGGATGCGAGGCTGAGCCCATACGGAGCCCTGGGTCTCGAAGAAGGAGACGCCCACGTGATCCGCAACGCGGGTGGAGTGGTAACCGAGGACGAGATTCGATCTCTTGCCATCTCCCAGCACCTGCTCGGCACCGAAGAGATCATCCTGATTCATCACACTGACTGCGGCATGCTCACATTCACGGATGACGACTTCCGACTCCAACTCCAGGAGAAGACTGGGGTCAAGCCAGCTTGGGCGGCCGAGTCATTCGCTGACTTGGACGAAGACGTCCGCCAATCGATCGCCCGAATCACGGCGAGCCCTTTCGTGCCCCGCACGGATTCGGTTCGGGGTTTTGTCTACGACGTCGAGACAGGACGATTGCGCGAAGTGGTGTAGTAGGTAGGAGCGCCCTCAACCGCTGGATTGGCCCGGAGACTTCTTCGGGTCGCCAGCGGATGGGGCTGTTCCTCCCGGATGCACCAAGCGAGTGGTTGGATTCACCGGGCATGATCGTCATCGCACAGCATCGATGACCATTCGACGAGGCCTGTACCTCGCACCATTCGACGAGCTGGCTGAGCCTCACGTCATGACAGATCTCGCCGCCCGCGCCGAAGCTCGGGGCTGGGATGCCATATTCCTCTGGGACCGCATCCACTATCCACCCGGAAATCGCCCGGTAGCCGACGTGTGGGTGATGCTCAGCGCAATCGCAGCCGCCACACAATCGATTCGCCTAGGACCCATGGTTACCCCCCTCCCCCGAAGACGCATCCAGAAGGTGGCGCGAGAAACCGTCACCCTCGACCGGCTTAGCGGCGGACGTCTGACGATGGGTGTCGGACTTGGGAACGTCGACGACTTCGAGCCCTTTGGAGAAGAAGTGGATCCCCGCGCACGTGCCCGTCTCTTGGATCGTGGGCTCGAAAGGCTCACCGGGTACTGGGATGGGGAATTCCTGCCGCCCCCAGTGCAGCAGCCGCGCATCCCGATATGGGTTGCCGCCAATTGGCCCCACAGAGCGCCGGTACGGCGTGCACTCCGGTGGGACGGATTGTTTCCAATCGACCTTCCGGGACCTGATGAGCTTGCCCGCCTTGCCGAGGAAACACGGCATGAGCAGGCTGGGAAGAACGACTCATTCGATCTCATCGTGGAGATCCCGCCGACCGCTGATCCGGGGCCATGGGTGGCAGCCGGGGCCACTTGGATCCTCACCGCCTTTGAGCCACAGCCCGGCGAAGACGAAGTTCGTGAAATCATCGACGCCGGTCCGTGACCTCACGTGTCGAGACACCTGTAATGACCAGCCTGCCGCCGCAGGGTTCGACCCTTCCGCAGTTGTGACGCGAGAACGCCCCCGACCGGTGGGGGTGGGTCGGAGGCGTTTGGGCCCTCGCTTCCTTGTTATAGGTAGGAAGACTTGTCGTGGACCGGGTGGGCGCTCCGGACCAGCTGGTGGAGAAGGGCGAGCGACGTCACATACGATTGGCCGTCCGGGTGTATCCGCACAATCGCCTCACCGAGCGCGCCCGTCAAGCGGCGCTGTTCTTGCCGAGGGAGCGCGCGGAATGGACCGAGTAGAAGCGGATCGGCCACTGATCTCTCCATCGGACGGCGAGGCTAGGACTCCCTGGCAATTGTCGTCAAACGGTTCCCAAGCGGTCGTTTTGTGGACATGTCACCGAAACCCGAGACGACCACCCTGCCTGACCGAGCCATCTCCTCCTATTGCCTCCACTGAGAATGGGACAACCGGCCGGACTCCTGGGATGACTTCCATGGAACCAATCTCCCTCGAAGAGGGTGAGATCTACCGCCTCATCGAAACCGCCGAACGCGGCGCGGTGACGGTGGACTGGCTCCGGCAAATCCACCACCGGTTTGCCGGCTGACTGCTTCCGGGAGCCGATCCCCGATCAATAGGCCCTCAACCGGGTGGGATGTTCTTGTTGTGGTGGAAGACGTTGTCAGGGTCGTATTTGGCCTTGACTTCGGCGAGTCGCCGGTAGATGTGGTCGCCGTACGCCTCTCGGACGCGGCTGGGATCGTCGTCCGAATCGAGGAAGTTGACGTAGACGCCGGCGACGCGATGCGGTTGAAGGGCGTCGAGGAACCCTCGCGCCCACGCTGTCTCGACGGCGGCGAGCTCTGCGGACTCGTCGGGCAGCCACACCCCCTCGATGACGATGTTGTGGGCCACCTCACGACCGGCGTAGGCGGTGGCGTCCGCCGGGACCCGGGCGACCGCGCCCCCCATATGGAACATCACCGCGTACGACCGAGGCGACCTTGCGATGTAGGCGTTATCGGCGATGACGGCGATGCCCTCATCAGTGAGCGCCAGCGAGGTTCGTCGACTTCCAGTAGTAGTGCCACCCGTGGGGAACGGTGTCGTCGATGGCGCCCTGGTGGGCCACGTACGGCCTCGGTCCGATCACATCGATCAGTGGTGACCCGAACCGCCGGAGCTCACGCACAGCACGCTCGCCCTCTTCGACGGGGCCGGCGAAACAGCAGGCGACTGCGATCGCAGGCCGAAAATGCAGGTCCTCGGGGATGCCAGGAAGTGGGGGGACGGTGCCGAGCCGGACGACGGTGCCAAGCTCGTCGGGCGCTGAGGCTACGAAGTCCCGATAGAAACGCAGCACCTCGATGGTGTCGTCCCCAGTCCAGAAAACGGGTCCTGCCAGCACGGTCGGGCCAACGGGGTGGAGAGCGAACTGGAATGAGGTGACGACGCCGAAGTTGCCCCCGCCCCCTCGGAGCGCCCAGAACAGATCGGAGTTTTCCTCGGCGGACGCCCGAACGATGCCTCCCTCGGCGGTGACCACCTCGGCGCCCAGGAGGTTGTCGACGGTGAGTCCGTGCTTGCGCATGAGCCAGCCGATGCCACCGCCGAGAATGAGGCCGCCGACACCGGTGTGACTCACGATGCCCCCGGTGGTGGCCAGACCGTGGTTCTGCGTCTCGTGGTCGACATCGCTCCAGAGGGCACCACCCTGGACCCAGGCGGTGCTTCCCACGGGATCGACCCACACGGCTCGCATTGCCGATAGGTCGATGACGATCCCGTCGTCGCACACCGCGGTGCCGCCCACATTGTGGCCCCCACCCCGTACCGCGATCTCGAGGTCGTGGTCCCGAGCGAAGCGCACGGCCGCGGCCACGTCGGCGCTCCCGCTGCATCGGGCTATCAGCCGAGGGTGCCGATCGACGGCACCGTTCCAGATCGCTCTGGCGGTGCCGTAGTCAAGGTCGTCAGGTGTGATCAGTTGGCCCCGGAACCCATCGATCTCCATCACAGATGTCGTCATCGGTGCTCCTGCCTCGATGGCCTCATCACACAACCGTGGACCTCGCTTGAGAAGTCAAGAATCTGGACTTCACAGCCGAGAGCAGGAGCGCGACACTCGCGTTGTGCGGACCTACGGCCAGTACTGCCCCATCGCACGTGGCGCCGAGATCTTTGCTGAGCGCTGGACGCCACTGATCATCCGGAACCTCTACCTGGGCTGCACGAGCTTCGGTGAGATCCTGGAGGGCGCGCCCGGGCTCTCCCGCACGCTGCTCTCGCAGAGGCTCAAGCAGCTCGAGCGGCTCGCCATCGTCGAGTCGGCACCGAAGCCCGACGGGCATGGGCGCCACTACGAGCTGACCCCCTCAGGTCACGACCTATTCAGGGTCTGCGGGTCGCTCGGCGAGTGGGGTGCCCGTTGGCTCCAGATCGCCCCCGAACACCTCGATCCCTTCGTGGCTCTATGGTCGATGTGCAACGCGCTCCACCGAGACCGTCTCCCGGATCGACGCGTCGTGATCCGCTTCGACTTCACCGGCGGCCAACGCCATGAGCGGTTCTGGCTGCTGATCGAGCACAAAGACACCGAGATCTGCAAGACATACCCAGGCCTCGACGAGGATCTCTACGTCACGGCGGAGGCCGAAGCCTTTGTCAAATGGCACGCCGGCCAGCTCAGCTGGGCCGAAGCCACCCGCAACCAGCGAATCCAGGTCCACGGTCCGTCAGCGCTCGCACGGGCGTTCCCGACCTGGAACTCGCGCAGCCTCTTCGCCCACATCAAGCCGGTCTCCCAGCCGGTGGCACATTCGGCACCTTGACATGACGCCAAGGATCCTCGCGGGCGTACTCCTCGTCGCGCTACCGATCGGCTACAACGTCCTCTTCACGCTGCTTGCTCGTTCGTTCGAATACCCCGACATCCTCCGCCGACCGACCGACGAGATACTCAGACGATTCGCCGCCGGGGGGAACCGACTGATCCTGACCTGGTGGGCCTTTGCGATGACCGCCGTCCTCCTGGCGCCAACCGCCGTTCTGGTATCGGCGACGTTCGCGGACGCCAACTCAACCGTTCTGACTCTGGCGGCGGCGATTGGAGTCCTTGCTGCCCTGGTCCAGTTCCTCGGACTGATCCGCTGGCCGTTCGCCGTCCCCCATCTTGCCCGGACCATGGCTGACCCGACCACCACCTCAGCTACGAAAGATGCTGTCGATGTCGTCTTCCAAACGCTCAACCGTTATCTCGGCGTCGCAGTGGGTGAGCATCTCGGCTACATGTTCACCGGGTTTTGGACCGGGCTCGTCGGACTCGCCATCGTGCAGTCAAACGTGCTTGCCCCGGCCTTCGGAGTGATCGGTGTCCTCCTCGCTCCACTGTTTGTGATCTGCTCCCTCGAGTTCGTCGGATCCTTCGAAGCAAGCGGTTGGAAGTTCGCCGCCACCCTCGTCCCGATGACCTACATCGGCTGGTCTCTGTGGTTGCTCGCAGTCGGAATCGGCCTCCTGGCCAGCTAGCGATAATCGGCCAGAACCCTGGCCGCTACTCCAGCTTTTCCCGGATGGCTCGGATGTCGGCAGCCATCTCGTCGTTGCTGTCCCGACTCTCATGAGAATGCCGATGGATCAGGTAGGTGGTGAGGACTACGAAGCTGAGCAGTTGGAGGAATTCGCTCTGCCAGCTCTCGAACTGCTCGCCCAGAAGGAGTGAAGAAAGTCGGCACTCAAGAGCGCCGACCCGCTCTCCCCGTGCCTTCTCGCCTCGTCGAGCTCGTGCTGTTACTGGAAGTAGAGCTGTCCGACCCATGAGTCCAAGAACAGCACGAGCAAGGTGAAACTGAGAAGATGGTCGTGAACCCAGTTGCCGCTGGGTCTTGACAACGAACCATCCGCCACGGTCTTAGAGCATGTCGTCTCGGGACTGTTCTGCCCTCGAGGCACCGATGGCGGTTACGACTTTCTTCTCTTCTTCCGGTGGGGGGAGAACCGCGGGCATCCCGAGCGATTCGATCCAGAGCTCACGGGTCCAACCCATCGTGTGGTAGAGGTGCATGTCTTCTTGTTCACCGACTTCTTCATAAGCCTCGGTTAGAACCGTCTTCTGGTTCCCTGTCGCCTCCTCGGCGATCCGACCGATCAGCTCCCAGTTGGCATGGTCTTTGGTCTCGGCATCAACCACACATTCGGCTGCCACTAGTTCGGCTGCCACCGGGTCGCCCGCCTGCTTCGCCATCTGCATGGCCTTGATCAGCGACTCACCCTTGTGTCGCACCACTTGCCGGCCAATGGTCTCGGTCGAAGTATCGAGACCTAGCTGCTCGAACACCCGCTCGACGACCTCGACGTGGGTCTTGGTCTCCGAGCCATACTTCTCCCACTCCTCGCGCAGATCCTCATTGACAGCGCAGCTGATCGCCATCTCATACACCTTGACTCCGCCAAGCTCTGTCTCTAACGCTTGGTAGAGCAACTCCTCTACTTGGGCAGCCTTCATCACAGTCCTCCTCTAGGGGGTTCGGGAAAGACATCAATACCCGAATCCGATTCGAGGCAAACGGAGACATCCGTCTGACTGATGTCCACGGCATTCGCGTACCCCGGAATGCCGCTCAAGCCTCGATTCGCGAACTTCCCCGATCAGCTACGGCGGTTCGCGGAGCCATTCTCGGCCAACTCCTCGCGTAGTGAAAGATCGCCGCGAGCAATGCGACCTCGACGACGCTGCCGAGGATGTAGTAGCTCCACTCCCCGATCATCCCGGCGATGATCGTGAACGCATAGATGATGCTCAGCACGATGTTGGCGATTCGGTTGATCCTCGGGCGCAGGACGAGCGCGCCGAACACCATCAAGCTCGGAACGGCGATATAGATCGTGGTCGCGAGGAGGAATGTCTGGTTGACCGTGAACCCGCCGACCACGCCGGCCTCGATGTCGGCCCGGACGTCGGACCTGAAGAACCCGAAGATATCGATGTAGGCGAAGACGAAGAGCATCGCGGTCCAGAGGGCGGAGATCTTCACCCGCACGTTCACTTCCAACGGCTCGAACTCTAAATGGGTCGTATCTATCTCGGCTTCGGTGGTCATCTGCTTCTCCCGTCTGCTTGGCTTACTTAGTAATCCTATGTTTACTTAGTAAGCTTGTCAAGTGATGGCCGACAGACAATCCTCCCCCCGCCCACCGCTAACCCGACAACGGGTCCTCCAGGCCGCCGTAGCCCTCGCCGATCGCGACGGGCTGGGTGCCCTGACCATGCGTCGATTGGGCACCGAGCTCGGCGTCGAAGCGATGTCGCTCTACAAGCACGTCGACAACAAGGAGGAGATTCTCGACGGCATCGTCGAGCTCGTCATCGGCGAGATAGAGGTGCCCACCGACGGGGCCGATTGGAGAGAGGCGATGCGGCGGCGGGCGGCTTCGGCCCGTGAGGTTCTCAGCCGCCACTCGTGGGCGATCGGGTTGTTGGAAGCGCGACCCCTGAAGGGGCCCACCGCCCTGCGCTACCTGGACGCGATCCTCGGAACTCTGCGAGCGGCAGGCTTCTCGATCGAGAACGCCGTCCACGCCTTCTGGTTGCTGGACAGCTTCGTATATGGACATGTGATCCAGGAGACCAGTTCACCGATGAGCACGTCGGAGGAGTTGACCGACTCGGCAGGATCCGCTCTCGAGGAGATCCCCACGGACGAGTATCCGCACCTTGTCGAGACCGGAGAAGAGGCCGTGAGATCCGGATACAGCTTCGACGGCGAGTTCGAATTCGGCCTCGATCTCATCCTCGACGCACTGGACCGGGCCGCGGGCGCGAGACGTATCGTCGACTAGTTTCCGACCATCACTGGGGAAACGGTGTCTCGCAAAGTCACACTCGCCATTGCGGTTGCCGTCCTCATGGTTGGAATCGCTGCCCCCGCCTCGGCTCGAGAAGGCTCGATCGGCATTGTCGACACTTCGACCGGTGAGTGGTACCTCCGGGATCCGTTGAACGGGGCGACTACCAAGTTCTTCTACGGGTCTCCCGGTGATCTCCCCTTCGTTGGCGACTGGGACTGCGACGGTGACGAAACCCCAGGGCTGTACCGCCAATCGGACGGATTCGTCTATTTGCGAAACACGAACAGCCAGGGTGTCGCCGACATCAGGTTCTACTTCGGCAACCCCGGCGACATCCCGATGGCCGGCGACTTCGACGGGGATGGCTGTGACACCGTCGGCATCTTTCGGTCATCCGAGGGCAAGGTCTACATCACCGACAAACTCGGAAGAGACGAGGGCGGTCTCGGCTCCGCAGATCAGACATACTTTTTCGGCGACCCGGGCGACCAACCCTTCGTCGGTGACTTCGATGGCGATGGGGCCGACGAGATCGGTCTTCACCGCGAGTCGACCGGGCTTGCCTACTACCGATCCACCCACTCTCAGGGTCCCGCCGATGCCGAATTCGTCTTTGGGAACCCCGGCGACAAGATGGTGGCTGCCGACTGGGGATCCAGTCCCGAGTCGATCGGGCTCTTCCGCCCGTCCGTTTGCACCTTCTACCTCCGTCACACCAACACGCAGGGCCCCGCCGACGAGTCTCTGGTCTACGGTGTCCGCTCGGGCCTACCGGTGGCCGGAGACTTCGGGATCCTCCCCGGTGGTGGAACAGCACCCGAATGTCCACCGTGCTCGCCTCATCCCTTCACCGCCGACCGGGTCAACTCGCTCGAACTTCGCTATCCGGGTCGGTCGTTCACTGCCCATGTGTTCGACACCCGCACCGGCTGCGAATACTCGATGAACCCGGAGTCGAGGCAATCCACTGCCTCGGTGTTCAAGGTGATGGTCATGGCAGGCACGCTGTACGAAGCTCAGACCGAGGGCCGGGGAATGACCACATGGGAGATGGGCCAGCTCACCCCGATGATCACCGAATCCGCCGACGACCCGGTCCGAGCCCTGTGGCGTCATTTCGGCGGTTCGCCCTGGTTTCGTCAACAGACGGAGTTGTTCGAGATGAAGGAGACAGTGGCGGTGGGCGACACAGAGTCGGTCTGGGGCCTGACCACGACATCGGCGAGAGACCAGACCGATCTGACCAGGCAAGTCCTGCTCGGCCTCGATGGCCGCTTTTCGGCCCCGTATCGAAACGTCGCATGGTCCCTCATGACGTCGGTCCTGCCCAGTCAGAGATGGGGCATCACCACCGGAGTGCCGACCGGCTGGGTGGTGGCGCAGAAGAATGGCTTTGCCGGCGGAGTCGCCAACTCGGTTGGTTTCGCCCGACACCCTGATGGCGCCGGGGGTTACGCGATCGCGGTTCTGACCAGCGGATGGTCGACCTGGGCTGCGGGAGTGCCGACAGTCAACGAGATCTCCGGTTGGGTGGCAGACGCCCTGACGAATTGACCCGGAATCGGCAACTGGCGTCAGCCGATAGCCTCCGAGGGGCCATGACTTCGGACGACAACCTCGTGCTCACCGGGTTCATGGGTACCGGCAAGACGACAGTTGGGCGGCTGGTGGCACAGAAACTCGATCGTGAGTTCGTCGACACCGATCTCGTCATCGAGCAAGACCACGGTCCGATCCGCGAGATCTTCGAGCGCCAGGGTGGTGAGTCTGGGTTCCGTGAGATCGAGCGGGCCTTGGCGCGCGAGCTCGGGCAGCGAAAGGGCCTGGTGATCGCAACCGGCGGCCGAATGCTTCTCGATCCAGAGAATCTCGAGGCCATGAGCCAGAACGGTCGGATCTTCTGTCTGGTGGCCACACCTGAGGAGATCTACGACCGAGTGATGGGTGATCGAGACGTGGTCGAGCGACCATTGCTCGATGTGGCGGATCCCAAACAGCGGATCAAGGAGCTACTCGCTGAACGCGCCCCCGACTACGAGCGCTTTCCCCAACTGGTCACCGATCAGAGGGATCCGGATTCACTAGCGGACGAACTGATCCGCCTTTGGTCGGAAGTACCACCTACGGAATAGCCAGCCGATCCTACGGACTGGCGATCGCATTAGGTTGGAGCCTCAACGAGCGCCCATGACAGAGTTCCACTACGAGCCACTCAGCTATCTCGATGCGTCTTTTCTCGCACTCGAGACCAAAACCAGCCACATGCATGTCGCCGGGGTGGCGCTGCTCGACGCAGCCCCGCTGAAGGGCGAGGACGGCGGGATCGACATCGCCCGGATTCGCTCCCATGTCGAGTCCAAGCTGCCCTACATCCCCCGCTATCGGCAACGCCTGGCATGGGTGAGGGTGCCATTCGACCGCCGCCCGGTCTGGGTCGATGACGAGCACTTCTCCCTCGACTACCACCTCCGCCACAGCTCGCTCCCCCGCCCCGGCACCGAGGATCAGCTGAAGCAGTTCGCCGGCCGGATCGTTTCGACACCGCTCGACCGAAGCAAGCCGCTCTGGGAGTTGTGGGTGGTCGAGGGCCTCGATGACGACCGATTCGCTCTCATCGCCAAGATCCACCACTGCATGATCGACGGCATCTCGGGGGTCGACCTGACCACCATCCTGCTCAACGTGGTCCCGACCTCCGACGTCGAAGAGTCGGAGCCGTGGCTGCCCCGTCCGGCCCCCACACCGACCCAGCTCTCCGTGGCAGAGGCCGCCCGTCTCACCGGCCGGCTCGTCGACCGCCTCACACATTTCTCGGAGGCGGTGCGCGACGGAGTGGCCCTCACCGATCGCACGTTCGACAAATCGACCGCAGCACTCTCGTCGCTCCGATCGGGTTGGCTTCGTGCGGCCGACCGGACGCCGCTCAACCCCGACATCGGCCCCCACCGGAGATTCGATTGGACTGAGACGCCACTTGCGGCGATCAAGGAGCTCAAGAACAAGTTCGGGGGTTCGGTGAACGATGTGGTGCTCGCCATAACCGCCGGGGCGGTGCGACGGTTTCTCCTCGACGAGCGCGACTACGACGTGAGCGGAGCCGAGTTCAGGGTGATGAATCCCGTCTCGACCCGAAGCGCCGACCAACGCGGTGCCCTGGGCAACCAGGTCGCGATGTGGCTGCTGGATCTCCCCATCCAGGAGCCCGACGCCCGGCAGCGCTTTGAGAAGGTGAAGGAATCCACGACCAACCTGAAGGAGACCAACCAGGCACTGGGGGCAGCGACGCTGGTCGAGATCAGCTCGGGGACCCCGATCACCCTGCTCTCACTGGCGAATCGGGTTGTAGGTCAGAGGATCCGGCCCTTCAACATGACGGTTACCAACATCCCGGGCCCACAATTCCCGATGTATCTGCTCGGGTCGGAGATGCTGGCCAACTATCCGATGGTGCCTCTCTGGTCACAACACGGGATCGGGATTGCGCTCTTCTCCTACAACGGGCGCCTGCTCTGGGGGTTACACGCCGACTACGACACGCTCCCCGACTCGGATCGGTTCCTCGTTGCCATCCAGGACTCGCTCCGGGAGCTGCAAGACCTTCCGGCTTGAGCGCGCTCGACCTCGCCGATGGGCTCCGCATGATGCAGCAGGCCGGCGAGGGCGGCTACTTCGGGCACGAGGCCCATCTCCGGTTCGCCTGGGCGGTGCTCGACGAGGCCGACGGAACCGAGGATGCGGAGAGACTCGCCTGCCTCACCATCCGGCATGCCGCCGACATCGGGGGCAACCCGGCGAAGTACCACGCCACCGTGACCATCTTCTGGATCCGGCTTCTCGATCATTTGCGCCGATCCCATCCGGACGTAACGTCGGTGGGGCAGATGCTGGACGTCTACCCGCCCCTCGGAGACCCTGCCCTCCCCGAGAGGCATTGGTCGAACCTCGACAGCGAGGAATCGAAGACGTCCTGGGTTGAACCGGATCTGATCCCACTTCCGTGACCCTGCTTGCCGCGCTGGCCGGCGCAGTGGCCATCTCCTTCTCGGCCATTTTCTATGCCCTCGCCGATGTGTCGCCGAGCACCGGGGGCTTCTACCGGACCTTCTATGCCCTGCCGGTCCTGTTCGTCCTCTGGTGGATCAGACGGGACGAGGACCGGCGTAGCGGTAACAAGCGTTGGATCGCGGTCGCAGCCGGGTTGTTTCTCGGTTTGGACATCCTGGTCTGGCACCTGTCGATCGAGTACATCGGCGCCGGTCTTTCGACGCTGCTCGCCAACTCGCAGGTGATCGTTGTTGCGGTGATCGCCTGGATGTTTCTGGATGAGAGGCCCAGTCGCCAGGTCCTCATCGCGGTGCCGATTGTCCTTCTCGGCGTCAGCCTGGTCAGCGGGCTCGGCCGGGGAGACGCCTTCGGCTCGAATCCCCTCCTTGGAACTCTCCTCGCTCTGGCGTCCGCCCTGTTCTATGCCGGATTCATCCTCGGTTTCCGGATATCCAACGACATCCAGGCACCCTCCGCCGGGCCTCTGCTGGAGTCCACTGGCGGGGCGGCGCTGGCCATCCTCGTGGCAGGCACCATCAGTGGTGGCATCGAATACAGCCCGACCTGGCCGGCACACGGCTGGCTGCTCACCCTCGCCCTCACCTCGCAGGTGGCCGGGTGGCTGCTCATCGGTTATGCCCTTCCCCGATTGCCCGCGGTCGAGACCGCCACCATCATCCTGCTCCAACCGGTCCTGACGATGATCTGGGCCGTGCTCATCTTCTCCGAGCAACCCTCCCCGATCCAGTGGGTGGGCGCCGCCCTCGTCCTATCGCGGCGTCGGCTTCGTGGCTGTTTCCCGAGCCCGCCGCGCTCCGGTGATCGCACCGGCGCAGCCCTGAACCCAGACATCACCCGCCGAGAACGATGACCACCAGGCGGCCGGTGGGGCCTTCCACGACCGAGATGCCAGTGCGGTCGTAAGCGGATATCGCGAATTGGGACAGAGCGGTAGGCGAGGCGAGCATCGCGTCGACGGCGGCCGGGGCGCTGCTGGCCAGGGCCAGGTTCTCCCCTACGACGGCAAGGCGGATCCCGGCGGCGGTGACGTCGGTGGCGACGCTGCCGCCTGGCGGGTAGTCGCGGGAGAGGCGTCCGCTGGTGTACATCCCGAGCGCCCTCGACTCAGCCACTCCATCGAGCCCGGCACTCCGGCCGAGGGCCGATAGCCCGAGGTTGGTTCGGTGCTCGTTCACCTGATCCAGGACCGCGCTGGTCTCCTCCCGCACCTGGCGCACCTCGTCCGGAGCCGCAGGCGGGATAGCCAACACCTCGTTGCCCTCGGGGACGACACGGCTCGAGCCGAAGACGTCCTGAATCGCAGCAAGCGAGGCGAGGACCCCACCAGGAGCCAGCTGCTCGAATACCTGCTGGGGAACCGCGTCCGGGCCTGCGATCGCCTGCGCCACCGTGGATTCGTCGAATCGGGCATCCCAGCCTCCGGGCAGTGCCCGGGCCAGGTTGACCACGACCAGGATGATGGCGATCCCCCAGAGCGAAGCCACTGCGGCGCCACCGAGACGGTTGATCAGGTTCAAGCCGGGCAGAGACATCACCCGCGACAGGAAATGGGCGGCAATGCTCATCGCCACCCCGAAGAGGATGAACAGGACGATGCCGGCGCCGATCGTCGCCACTTCGGGGGCGATCGAGAACCGCTCGGTGAGGAACTCACCCAGCGGCCCGCTCAGACGCAGAGCAACCCAGAGCCCCACCACGAGGGCGACGAGATCGAGGGTCTCCCTGACGAATCCCCGAACCCAGCCCCGAACCAGCAGCCCGGCCAAGAACAGACCGAGGACGAAGTCGATCACGGGGGTAGTAGGTAACAGGTATCAGGTACCAGGAAGCGGCTTTTCGCTCCCGGCTATCAGACCCGGATGGTGAGCACCGGGCACGGGGCGCTCATGAGAATGTCGTGAGCGTTGGATCCGAGGAGAAACTTGCCGGCCGAAGTCCGCTGGCGAAGGCCGATGACGATCAGCTCGCCTCCCATGTCCTTGGCCGCCTGGACTATGTCCTCCGCCGGCTCGTTGCCTCGAACGAAGTTGTGAATCGAGAAGGTGATGCCTTCCTTGGCCAGCTCCTCCTCGATGATCTCGAGATCCCGGTCGCTGGCGACCACATCCTCGTCGTCGTCGACACCGGCACCACGAAGCGAATGCACCACGACGAGATCGGTGTTGCGGAGCTTGGCCTCCGTGATCCCCAGCTCCAAGGCTGCCTGCCCCCGCTCGGAGGACATGTATCCGACCACCACGCTCATGCGATGCCTTTCGCTCCTTGCTGGGCGGGAAGTTAGCTCCCCGATAGCTCGATGCGCATCCTCTTGTTGGCCTTGCCTTTCGACTCGGTCTTGACCACCCGCACCTCACCGACCTCGAGGGTGGAAGCCACATGAGTGCCCCCATCCGCCTGCCGGTCGAGCCCGACGATGTCGATGACCCGGATCTCCTCGACCCACTCCGGGATCAGATTCACCTTGGTTCGGATCAGATCGGGGTCCTTCAGGGCTTCCTGACGCGCCATCCACACGACCTCGGTCGGATATCCCTTGGTCAGCTCGTCGTTGAGCCGCCGCTCGACCTCGTGGCCGAACTCGACCGATATCCCATCGAGCTCGAAATCCATCCGGGCCACGCCCGGCTCCATGTTGCCTCCGGTCACCTTGGCCCCGAAGTCACGAAAGATGACGCCCGACAAGGCGTGCAGGGCGGTGTGCGTCCTCATCGTCCGGTAGCGGCGCTCCCAATCGATGACGCCGTGGACTCCGGTCCCCGGGTCGGGCAGGGCCACCCCCTCAGCAACGACGTGGAACGGCATGCCTTCCCGGCGAACGGTGTCGATCACCTCGACCTCGCCACCGTCCCATTTGATCACCCCGACGTCCCCCGGTTGGCCCCCACCACGGGCGTAGAACACGGTGCGATCGAGGAAAATGCCGTCGTCGGCGGTGTGATGGACGGACCCCTCCGCCTCGGCGAGATAGGCGTCCTTCGACGCCAGCTCTTCGATCGGTCCTGACCCGGCCATGGCCGGGAGACTACGCGGGCCTGATCAGGAGGTCTCGCCGGCCTTGAGGCCGCCGGAGAGCCTCCACACCCTCGTTTCCCATAGGAACCTGGATCCCTTGGGAACGACGTGAGCGATGCCGTCGGCGATCAGGTTCTTCAGCGTCTCGCTATCAGCGATCAGCGATGGCAGCGGGATCCTCTTCTCGGCGAGAGCCGCCACCTTGCTATAGAGGCTACGCGCCGCCTCGAGGATGGCCGACTCGTCCTGAAGACTGCCGGTGGGGAGGAATACCCGCCCGCCGGGTCGTAGACGCCGCACTGCCTCGCGCAGCATCCGGATCGGCAGCTCGCTTCCCCGCGGCCCACCCCCGATGCCGTCGGGGAACCAACCGCTCACCTCGGCCAGGGAATCGGGGACGCCGGAGACGTCGCCAATGATGACATCGGCTTCGACACCCTCTGCGAGAGGATCGAACAGGTCACCGTGGTGAAACTCGATCCGGTCAGCCACGCCATGCGCCTCGGCGTTGGCCCGCCCCACTTCCTCGACCTCGGGGCTGCTGTCGATCGCCAACACGCGTGATGCCCCCAGTTTGGCGGCGATGATGGCCAGCACCCCGGTACCGGTCCCGACATCGATCACGACGTCGCCCTCACGCACATCCATGGCGTCAGCCATCAGCGTCGAGATCGTGGTCGGGGCGAAGGTGTGCTCCCCAAGAATCAGGTCGAGCGGCCCCAGCCGGCCCTTCCATAGAAAATTTCCAGTTGCCATGCGGGGTCCCGTCTGCTCGTTGCCATCAATCTACTCGCTCGCGGGCACTCAAAACTAGCGAGAGGTCGTTTCGTCAGG
>CAWKEI010000008.1:0-128656 GCA_963848695.1 uncultured Acidobacteriota bacterium | reverse complement strand
CGCCTATGCGGCGGCGCAGGTGAAGCACGCCCTCGAGGCCACCCATCGTCTGGACGGGGCGAACTATGTGTTGTGGGGAGGCAGAGAGGGATACGAGACCCTGCTCAACACCGATCTGAAGCGGGAAGGCGACCAGTTCGCCCGTTTCCTGACCATGGTTGCCGAGCACAAGCAGCGGATCGGGTTCACCGGGACGCTCCTCATCGAGCCAAAGCCGGCCGAGCCCACCAAGCACCAGTACGACTACGACTGCCAGACCGTGCACGGTTTCCTGGAGCGCTACGACCTGGCCGATGAGTACCGGGTCAACATCGAGGGCAACCATGCCACTCTGGCCGGTCACTCGTTCCACCACGAGGTGGCCTACTCGGTTGCCAACGGGATCTTCGGCTCGATCGACGCCAATCGGGGCGACTATCAAAACGGTTGGGATACCGACCAGTTCCCCAACTCCGTGGATGAGCTCTCGCTCGCCTTGTACGAGATCCTGAAAGGAGGCGGGTTCACCACCGGCGGCTTCAACTTCGACACCAAGCTGCGCCGCCAGTCGATGGGTCGCACCGATCTCTTCCACGGTCACATCGGTGGGATCGACACCCTGGCCAGGGCGCTCCTGGTAGCGGCCGACCTGATCGAGTCGGAGACCCTCTCCGGACCGGTCGAACAGCGATACGCCGGGTGGTCGTCGGAGCTGGGGAAGGCGATCCTCGACGGGAGCGAGACCCTCGAATCGCTGGAGCAAAGGGTCGCCGCAGGTGAGATCGATCCGGCGCCGGTCTCGGGCAGCCAGGAGCTGCTGGAGAACCGGGTCAACCGGGTCATCTGGACTGCGGGTAGCTGAGCCCGGGTGTCCGAGAAGGTCCTGGGCTCTTGAGCTTCTCGCTGGGGATCGACACTTCGACCACCGCCACCAAGGCGATCCTGGTCGATCAGGCCGGCGAGGTGACAGGGGCGGCCTCGGCGGAATACGGCTACGAGACACCACAGCCACTGTGGGCCGAGCAGAGCCCGGAATCGTGGTGGAAAGGCACCACCGACTCGGTCCGACAGGTCCTCGAGACCACCGGGACCTCCCCGGAGGAAATCGACGCCATCGGGCTCACCGGTCAGATGCACGGCTCGGTCCTCCTCGACGGTGACGGCGATGTGGTCAGGCCGGCGATCCTCTGGAACGACCAGCGAACCGGAGCCGAATGCGACGAGATGCGGCGACGGATCGGCCGAGAGCGACTGATCGAGATCACGGGCAACGACGCATTGACCGGTTTCACCGCCCCGAAACTGCTCTGGGTGCAAGCCCACGAGCCGGAGAACTGGGCACGGGTGCGTCATGTGCTTCTCCCCAAGGATTACGTCAGGTATCGCCTCACCGACGACTACGCCGTGGATGTGGCCGATGGCTCGGGAACGATCCTCTTCGATCTCGCGGCGAGGACTTGGTCACCCGAGGTACGCGACGCCCTCGACATCGGACCCGACCTGCTCCCCACCACTCACGAGGGACCGGCCATCACCGGGGTCGTGAGCAAAGATGCGGCCGAATCGACCGGGCTGCTGGCCGGGACACCGGTGGTGGCCGGAGGCGGAGACCAGTCGGCCAATGCGGTGGGGGTGGGCGCCATCGCACCTGGTGTCGTCGCACTCTCCCTCGGCACCTCGGGCGTCGTCTTCTCCACGACCGAGGGGCCTTCGGTGGAGGCGGAGGGCCGGGTGCACTCCTTCTGCCATGCCGTCCCGGGGCGCTGGCACATGATGGGCGTCATGCTGTCGGCGGCGGGGAGTCTCCGTTGGCTGAGGGACGCTGTCGCCCCGGACCGCTCTTTCGACGAGTTGGTGGCAGGTGCTGCCGAGGTCCCGGCCGGGAGCGACGGGCTCTTGTTCCTCCCTTATCTCACCGGCGAGCGAACCCCACACCCAGACCCTCTGGCCCGCGGCGCCTTCGTCGGGCTCACCGTCCGTCACGACCTTCGCCATCTGACCAGGGCCGTGCTGGAGGGCGTTGCCTTCGGTCTGCGCGACGGGCTCGATCTCATGATCGGAGCCGGGATGGCCGCCCCGGTCCAGATCCGGGCCTCGGGCGGAGGCACCAGAAGTGCGCTGTGGCGGCAGATCCTCGCCGACGTCCTCGGCGCCGAGATCGCCGCAGTGAGCACCGAGGAGGGAGCGGCTTATGGAGCAGCCCTTCTCGCCGCGGTCGGAGCCGGCTGGTTCGGCTCCGTCGACGAGGCAGCGGCCAAAGTCATCGAAGTCGAGCCGGTGGCCCAGCCTTCAACGGATCAGGACCTCTACGCCGGCGCCCACGATCGCTTCGCCGCCCTGTACCCCGCGCTCGCCCCCACCTTCCATGCTCTCGGCTGAGGGGACGGGCTAGCCGATCCCCCGTGTCCGGTATTCGGCGGAGACGAGGTCGGTGAGCTCCTTGACCGAGGTCTCGCTCACCAGCGTGTCGAAGGTGATGCGGCCGTGTTGGACCAGATTGACCCGATCGCACATCTCGACGACCTGGGCGAAGTTGTGGGCGATGAGGATGATCGAGACCTCACCTTTCTGCCGCAGCTCCTGAATGAGATCGATGATGATCGCGCTCTCCTTGGCCCCCATCGCCGCCAGCGGCTCGTCGAGGAGGATGACCTTCGCGTCGGAATAGACGGCCCGTGCAATAGCCACCGCCTGACGCTGGCCACCGGATAGGAATCCCACCTCGGTGTCGACCGAGGGAATGCGGACCCCCATGTCCCCGAGATGTGCCTTGGCCCGGTCCCTCATCTCCTGCTTGTCGAGGAACGGGATCGGCCGGTGCACCGCCTCCTTGTTCAGGCTCATGTTGGCGTATACGGGAAGCTGATTGACCAGGGCGAGATCCTGGTAGACGGTCTCGATCCCAAGCTCCCGAGCGTGGGACACCGATCGGAGCTTCACCTCGTCCCCACCGACGAAGATCTGACCCTGGTCGGGCTGGGTGAAACCGGTGAGGATCTTGATCAAGGTCGACTTTCCGGCGCCGTTGTCTCCGATGAGTCCAAGCACCTCGCCTTTGGCCAGGTGGACATCGATCTCTCGGAGCGCGACCACGGGGCCATAGGTCTTGCCGATCCCCTGGGCGCGTATCGCTTCGGCGGGTGACGGCGAGGTCATAATCGGGCGCTCTGCGATCTGATCCGGGCCTTGTTCGCCAGAGAGTTGAGGATCATGGCCAGGATGATGGCCGCACCAAGGACCATGGTGAAGGTGAAGGCACTCACCCCCTGCAGATTGAACCCGTCCTGCAAGATGGCGAGCACCAGGGCGCCGATAAAGGCGCCGATGATGGTTCCCGATCCCCCGGAGAGAAGGGTGCCTCCGATCACGGCGGCGGCCACCGACAAGAACACCTTGGTCCCGGCCACGCCGGCGCCCGGGTCGAACGAGCCCACCCTGATCCCCTCGATCACCCCGGCGAAGCCGGCCAGCATCGCGGCGAGGATGAAGTTCCGCATCTTGATCTTCCGGCTGGGGACGCCGGCCTCGGATGCACCCAGTGGGTTGCCTCCGACTGCGACCGTGTACACCCCCCATCGGGAGTGGTTGAGGATCAAGTGCATCCCGATCACGATGATGATGACCCACATCAACCCGGAGAAGTTCGCCCCTCCGAAGATCTCGACCCCGGCCGCATCGGACGGGACGCGCTTGGGGAACCCATTGGAGATGTTGAGGGTGAACCCATTGATGACGAACCCCATGCCCAGGGTGACGACGAAGGACGGGATCCCGAACCCGAGGCTTATCGCCCCATTGAGATAGCCCACCACCCCGGCTCCGAGCACACCTACCACGATGGCGAGGGGAAGGACGAGACCGGCCTCGCTGGCGAAGAAGACCAGGAACGGGGTCATGAAATAGACGTTCCCCATCGAGAGGTCGATTTCCCCGCTTATCAGCAGCATGACCTGTCCGGCGGCCAGGATGGCGGGGGCGATCATGTATTGGGAGATGACCCGGAGATTGGCCGTGGTCAAGAACGCCGGGTTCATCACCGCGAAGTAGATCGCGAGGGCCAACGCCACGATGGCGATGGTCGACTCGGGTCGCGCCACCAAGAAACCACCGACCCGGCCCCAGATGTTCTGGGACCGGGGCGGGGCGACAGCGGTGTCAGTCATCTATGCGTGTCAGCCTACGGGCTCGACTATCGCTTGTTCCTCTGCATCGCCTTCGAACCGGCTCGCCGTCTCCAGGAACAACTGGGCGGACGACGAGTCGAGGAACACCAGACCGGTGTTGGTCTCCGGAGGAGTCACCACTCCACCCGACAGCTTGTACAGATAGAGGTAGACAGTGGGGAGGAAGCCCTGCAGATAGGGCTGCTGATCGATGGTGAAATCGAGCACGCTGTCGGACACCAACTGGACGGTCTCCGGCAACAGGTCATAGCCACCCGCGCCAACCAGACCGTTGTCCCGGGCGTTCTGATCCCTGACCACCTGGCCCACCGCCTGGGTGCTCCCCGCGTCTACGGCGAACATCCCGGTGGCGTCCTGGTTGCCCAGGTACCACGCCTCGACATTGGTCAACTCCTCCTCGAGGGCAGCGCCGGTGGCGATGTCGAGGGCCTCGATGTCCGCTCCCGACTCGGCGATGGCGTCCAGGGCGCCATCGATGCGGGGCTGGATGTTGAGCTGCCCGGGGGTGGCGATGAACAGCCCCACCTTGCCCGACCCGACCAGCTCGACGATACGATTGCCCATCTCGAAGCCCGATCCGTAGAGGTCCTGGCCCACATAGGCAAGCCGGTTGTTCGGCGCATCGGCGTTGTAGGAGAGGACAGGTATCCCCGCGGCGAGGGCGTCGTCGGTCGGCCCGTTGAACGCCTCGAGGTCGACCAGACAGACCCCGATGCCGTCGGCTTCGGCGGCGATCGCAGCTTCCATGGCGTTCACCATCGCGCCGTTGTCAGCGTCCTCCGACCCCGTCCACTGGGGGGTCGGGATGCCGAGGATTGCCGCGGCGTCCTCGATCCCGTACACCGTCGGGACGAAGAAGGGGTTGGTGGTGACGTGGTTGACGAAGACGAATTGCCACGCGGGCGTCTCGGGGAAGTTCCCCGCACCTGCCCCTCCGGTGGCCGCGGTGGTCCCGGTCCCGCCGGAGCCCCCGGCCGTGGTGGCCGTGGCCTCGCCGTTGGTGCAGGCGTTGATGAGCCCGACCGCTGCGGTCATCCCGAGCGCCTTGAGGAAATTCCTCCGCGACGGGCTGAGCAATTGCACAGAGTCTGGTGGCATGACTTCTTCCTCCTCGTCGAGCAGTCACGTGCCCCGGAAAGGCCAAGATAGCGGATGGAATGGTACGCCTGCAAGCGTATGCGGGGATACGTTCACAATGCCACGCGGCCCGACACGCAATGGAGACCTGAGTTGAAGCCCGTCCTCAGCCGTGGAGCTTTTCCAACTCCTTGCTGGTGACCTCTTCGGGGAGCTTGCCAATGATGATCATGGCCAGGACCTCGTCCATGGTGACGTCGCCTTTGTTCACCGTCCCCACCAGCTTGCCCTGGAGCATCACCGAGATCCGGTCGGCGAGGTCGAAGACATCATGGATGTCGTGGCTGATCATGATGATTCCGATGCCCTCTGACTTCAGCTGCCGCATCAGCTCACGGACCTGTTCCGTCTCGGCAGGGCCCAAGGCGGCGGTGGGCTCGTCCATGATCAGGATCCTGGCGTTGAAATGAACCGCCCTGGCGATGGCCACCGATTGGCGCTGGCCCCCGGACAGAGAGGCCACCGGTTCCTTGAACTTCTGGAACCTCGGGTTGAGCCGCCCCATGATCTTCCTGGTGGCATCCTCCATGGCCGAGTCGTCCAGGGTGCCCCACCGGGTCCTCAGCTCCCGGCCGAGGAACATGTTGCTCGGGGCATCCTGGTTGTCGGCCAGGGCCAGGGTCTGATAGATGGTCTCTATCCCGTACAACTTGGCGTCGCGCGGGGTGGTGATGCTCACTTCCTCGCCATCGACGTAGATCTGACCGGAGTCCGCCCTTTGCGCTCCCGACAGGGTCTTGATCAGAGTCGACTTGCCGGCGCCGTTGCCCCCGACCAGACCGAGTATCTCCCCCGGGTAGAGGTCGATGCTGACGTCTTTGACGGCATGGACACCCCCGAAGCTGACGCTCATGTCCCTCATCTCGACCAAAGGCGTGCTGCCATTGGGTGAGGAGACCGTCACCGGGCCGACCTCCTCCGGTAGATGGTGTCGACTGCGACTGCCATGACCAAGACAACTCCAAGTGCCACGTCCTGCACGGGAGCACCCACCCCGATGAGGACCATGCCGGACTGCAATGACTGCATGATCAGGGCGCCGAGGATGGCACCGGGAATGGTCCCGATCCCACCCGACAAGGACGTACCGCCGACAACCGCAGCAGCAATCACATAGAGCTCGTTGAGGGTGCCGAGACCGCTCACCGCGGCGTTGAGACGAGCGATCGAGACTGCCGCGGATATGGCGACCAGGATGCCCATGGTCATGAAGGTCTTGACGATGGTGCGCTTGGTCTTGATCCCGGCCAGGTTGGCCGCCTCGGGATTGCCCCCGATCGAGAAGACATAGCGACCGAAGCGGAGCCGGTTGGCGACGAAACCCATGACCAGGGCCACGCCGAGCAGGATCAGCACTGGATAGGGAATGCCGAGAGGGATCTGAAGGCCACCTTCGGGAATCGGGATGTTGTGCTCTTCGGCATATTGGGCAGCCAGGTTCTCCGGCATGTAGTAGCTGTTCATCACCCACACCGCGCCCAGGACCACAGCGCAGCCCACGACTCCTAGAACCACGTCGAGCAACGCAGGGCGGAGACGAAAGCCGAATTTGCGACGACGCCGCCGGCCAAAGACGAGGAGGGCAACGATCCCGACACAGGCAATAGCGCCGAGGATCCAACTGCCCGTGTCCCCGAGGGAGCCCTCGGAGCCACCACCGAGGAGTTGGAAGGTCTCGTCCATCGGAGCGATGGTCCGGCCGCTGGCGGTCAGCCAGGCGGTTCCTCGCCATACCAACAATCCGCCCAGAGTGACGATGAAGGAGGGAACGCCGACGTAGGCGATGATCGATCCCTGGAAAGCGCCGATGAGGGCTCCCAAGATGAGCCCGACGATGAGCGTGATCACCCAGATCCATGAGTTCCCCATGCCGAGGACAGGAGGGAGCCATTCCGCCTGAAGCACGGCCATGACCATGCCCACCGTGCCCACCATGGAGCCGACCGAGAGATCGATGTTGCGGGAGACGATGACGAGCACCATCCCGGTGGCCATGATCGCAATCGACGACGTCTGCACCGAGAGATTCCACAGATTGCGAGGGGTGATGAAAGTCCCGCCGGATAAGAAGTGGAAGCCGACCCAGATCACTAGGAGGACAGCGATCATTCCCACCATGCGGGTATCGATCTCGTTGTCCCGCAAGAAAGATCCCACCGACCGGCGCGGGGCCGGTTCGAGAGTCTCCGACTGGGTCGGCGAAGCCTCGACCACGCTCATGAGCTCACCACACTAGAGAACGGGAAGACAATTGCGCCCCCAGATCGGGGGCGCAATTGTCTATATCGATTCGCTTCAGTCGTTGATCATCCGCCGCAGGGGGGCGCCGTGGCGCCACCGGCGCAGAGCTCATCGAGAGTGATCCACTCCGCGTCGACGACCGCGCTGAGATTGTCCTGGGTAATCGGTTCCGGGGTCAGCAGGATGCTGGTCAAAACCGTCTCTGCTCCCGATTCCTTGTTCGTGTAGACGAACTCACCGGTTCCCTCGACATCGGCCAGCGCTGCGCCTCCGGCCAGCTGCACGGCAGCCTTTCCGGCGGCGTCGCCCAACGCACGGGCGTCCTTCCACACCGAGACCGCCTGGGTTCCCAGCGCGACACGGTTGAGGGCGGCAACGTCAGCGTCCTGGCCTGACAAGAACACCGTGCCCAACAGACCCTGAGCGTCGAGAGCGGCGGCCGCGCCGGTCGCCATTCCGTCGTTCTCGGAGACGATGGCCTGCACGTCGTTGTCGTGCGCGCTCAACCACTGCTCGATCGTGGTCTGAGCGATCGCCGGGTCCCAGTTGTCGGTGTAGTCCTCCTCGAGGATGGTGATATCGCCGGCCTCGGCCGCTGCATCGATGACCGACCCGATCCCCTCACGGAGGAAGTCGGAGTTGGCGTCGGAGCCGTTGCCCTTGAGGATGAAGTAGTTACCAGTTGGCACTTGCTCGAAGATCACCTCGGCCATCAGCTGTCCCACCAGGACGTTGTCGAAGCTGACGTAGAAGGTGTTCGCATCCTCGATGAGGCGGTCGTAGGCGATGACAGGGATCCCCTGATCAGTGGCGCTTTGCACCGCGGGCAGGATCGCCTGCGTGTTCTGAGCCAGGATGATGACCACGTTGGCGCCCTGAGCGATCAGGTTCTCAACGTCGGTGATCTGCTGCTCCTCAGACGACCCGGCATCGGACTGGATGTACTCGCAACCGCCGGCCTCGAGGGCAGCCATGATTGCGGGCTCATCGTGCTTGGCCCATCTCTCTTCGTTGTAGTTGTTCCAGGACATGCCGACGACACAATCGCCGCCAGCCGCAGCCGCAGTGGTGCTCGCGCCGGCTGCGGTCGTGGTCGCGCCGGCTGCTGTGGTGGTCACTCCGGCCTCCGTCGTGTCGGCACCACCTTCGGTGGTGTCGGTTCCCTCTTCACCGCCACAGGCGGCGATGACGAGGGCGATGACGGCTACCAACGCCCATAGGCGTCTTTTCATCTTGATTTCCTTCCTCCTCCGGTTGCCACCCAGCAAAGGGTTGGCAAATTCCGTATGAGTCAACGCGATGGGCCATGCCGACCCCGCGCCAACGCATGCGAGCATAACCCGCATATGTTTGGCCCCGCAACAAATTGCGGCATAAGGTCTTGCTTCCCCAATCGACGTTCGGGGAGACGTGTGAATCGCACCGAGATGACGGCCGGGCGGGATGCCCAATACCAGCCCCGCGGCGTCGCCGCCGAGGAGCTACGCCGCCACAATCTGTCCACCCTCTTGGAACGTCTCCATCTGCTCGGGCCGATCTCCCGATCCGAGCTGACCGCCACCATGGGGCTCAACCGGTCCACGATCGCCGACCTCATCGGGGAGCTGAGCACACTCGGGCTTGTCGTGGAGGGACCGGCGATGGCCGCATCGGGACCGGGTCGGCCGTCGCCGATCGTTCGCACCAGGCCCCAGGGAGCCGCGGTTCTCGCCATCGAAGTCTCGGTCGACTCCGTCGCCGTGGCCACGGTCGGCCTGGGCGGCTACGTCTATCGCCAGGTGCGCGTGCCGAGGCCACGCGGCACTTCGCCACAGGAAACCGTTCAGCACGTGGCCGGGCTGGCCAAGCAACTGCTGGCAGCATTGCCCCCGGACGCGGTGCTGACCGGCGTTGGTGCCGGAGTCGCGGGTGTGGCCCGGAGATCTGACGGCTTTGTCCACCTCGCCCCCAACCTCGGATGGCGGAATGTCCCCCTGGGCGAGATGCTCGCCTCCGAGTTGGGGCTGTCCGCCCCCGTCCTCGTCGCCAACGAGGCCGACCTCGGCGCCCTCGCCGAATACCGGCGTGGGGTTGGCACCGGGATACCACATCTCATCTACATCTCAGGGGAGGCCGGGATCGGGGCGGGGATAATCCACGAAGGGAAGCCGATGCTCGGAGCCGCCGGGTATGCGGGCGAGGCCGGGCACACGTTGATCAACCCCGACGGACACCAGTGCCGCTGTGGGGCAATCGGCTGCTGGGAAACGGAGGCAGGCGAAGCCGCCCTCGCCCGCCATGCCGGGATACCGGCGACGGTCGCCGGGCTCGGCGTGCTGGACACCGTGGTGGCCCGGGCCGACGCCGGCGACCAGCAGACGCTCGACGCCATCGTGGAGATCGGGAGATGGCTGGGGCTGGGGATCGGCAACCTGATCAATGTGTTCAACCCTCAGCTCGTGGTACTCGGCGGTTTCTACCACCCGCTCTTCCCGTGGCTGGAGAAGGCGGTCTATGAAGGCGCCCGTCTCGGTGCTCTCGACGCCCCTGGCGACATCGCCGAGATCGCCGCCAGCGGGCTCGGTCCCGATGCGCCACTGGTGGGGGCGGCGGAGCTGGCCATCTCGGAGATCATCGCCGACCCGGCGGGCAGCAGCCGGGCGCGCGCCGGGTGATCGGGCTCAGGATCGGGCCGAAGCGTCTGCGAAGATCCTCTCCATGACCTGGAGATTGGCGACCGCGTCCTGGGGTGGTGTCGGTACCGGGGTCTCGTCCCGTATCGCCCTCGAGAATGCATCCGCCTGGATCCGATATTGATCGGCCGTCGGGACCTGATGAACGACCACGTTGGGGTCCACCGGCGGCTCACCTCCAGACACGGCGAGAATTCGGGTCGGGCGATCGGGAGGGATGTTGAACGGGATCTCGACGAGAAGACGGCCCTCGGTCCCGTAGATATGGACCCACTGGTCGGGCTCCATCTGTGTCGAGCAGATGAAGGCCGCATGTCTCCCATCGAAGTCGAGCACCACCGACGTGAGCACGTCCGTGCCGAAACTGGGGTCGCGCCGGATCGAGGCCTGGACATCGGTGGGCTCGGCGTCGAAGAGCATCCGGGCGACATTGACCGGATAGCAGCCGATGTCGAAGAGGGAGCCGCCGCCGGCTTCGACCTGATTGCGGATGTCGTCCGGGTCGTCGTTGTAATAGGAGAAGACAGCCTGGACCGCCCGCAACTCCCCGACAGCGCCGTCGGCGAGAAGACGTCTGACCTCGACCCAGAGCGGATGCAGCCGATACATGAAAGCCTCCATGAGCTTCACTCCGGATCGCTCCGCCGCGTCGATCATCTGCGTGGCCAATTGGCTGCTCGTTGCGAGTGGCTTCTCGCAAAGCACGTGCTTGCCGGCCTGGGCGGCTGCAACTGCCCAATGCGGATGGACGTGGTTGGGCAAGGGGATATAGACCGCCTCGATCTCGGAGTCGGCGAGCAGGTCCTCATAACTGCCGTAAGACCGCGGGATGTCGAGCGTGTCTGCGGTGGACCGGGCCCGCTCCGACGATCGCGAGGCAATCGCGGTGACATGGCTCAGCTCCGACCCGTTCATGGCCGGGATCACCTTCTTGACCGCGATATCGGCGCAGCCGATCACGCCCCATCGAACGGGATCCGTCACCTCATAGCCTCCTCCATTCGACACAATCTGCCCATGCGGCATTGTGTCGAAACCTCCCAACAGGGGCAAACATGAGCGGCCGTGCCTGGGCGTGGCTCGTCGCCGGGGTGGCCGCAGGCGCTCTCGCTGCGGCCACTCTCGCCTCCGGAGCGGGGGCCCTGTTCTTGCCGGACCTGCCCGAGGCAGCGTCGCCACCTCCCCGTTTCGTGGATGAGTCGGAGAAATCCGGTGTCGACCACGTCTACGACGGCGAGTTCGAGTACTTCGTCGGGGGCGGGGTAGCTGTGCTCGACTGTGACGAGGACGGGCGCCCGGACCTGTATCTAGCGGGGGGCGAGAATTCGAGCGGGCTCTATCACAACGACAGCCGGGTCGGGGGCGACCTTCGTTTTGGGCAGCTGTTGGACGGCCCATCCAGCAATCTCACCGGGGTGACCGGGGCCTATCCGCTCGACATCGACAGCGACGATCACACCGATCTGGCCGTGCTCCGATTCGGCGAAGACGTCTTGCTCCGCGGCCACGGAGACTGCACCTTCGAGCGGGCCAACGAGGCCTGGTCCCTCGACGCCCGGGATGACTGGACCGTCGGGTTCAGCGCCACGTGGGAGGCCGATGCGGCGCTGCCAACACTCGCCTTCGGCAACTACCTGGCCGAGGACGGTCAACTGACCGGCAACTGCGCCGACCACTATCTGTTCCGACCCGAGCAGGATCGATACGGCGAGCCGGTGACGCTCTCCCCCGGCTGGTGCACGCTGTCGGTCCTGTTCAGCGACTGGGACCGATCGGGGCGGCGTGATCTGCGCATGACCAACGACCAGCACTACTACCGGAACGGCCAGGAACAGCTCTGGCGCATCGGGGAAGACGAAGCACCTCGCCTGTACACCGAGGCGGAGGGTTGGCAACCGATGCAGATCTGGGGCATGGGCATCGCCGGCCACGATCTGACCGGGGACGGGCTCCCCGAGTTCTTCCTCACCAGTCAAGGGGACAACAAGCTGCAGACCCTCGCCGACGGGTCGACCGAGCCGAACTACATAGATATCGCCTTCGAGCGGGCCTTGACCGCGCACCGACCATATGTGGGCGACACCGCGGCACCGTCGACGGCCTGGCATCCCGAGTTCCAGGACGTGAACAACGACAGCCTCATCGACCTGTTCGTCTCCAAGGGGAATGTCGAGGCGCAGCCCGGCTATGCCGCCAGAGATCCCAACAATCTCCTCATCGGCAACCCGGATGGGACCTTCACCGAGATGGCCGAGGAGGCGGGGATCGTTGATTTTGCACGCTCGCGAGGCGCCGCCCTGGTCGACTTCAATCTCGACGGCATGCTCGACCTGGTCGAGGTGAACCGGCGTGAGAACGTCAAGCTCTGGCGGAATGTCGGATGGGGCGGGGCATCCTCACCCTCTCCGATGGGCAACTGGATCGGTTTGCGACTCGAGCAGCCGGCGCCCAACGTCGACGGCATCGGTTCGTGGATCGAGGTGAAGATCGGCAACCGCGTGGTGCAGCGTGAGATCACCGTCGGTGGGGGGCACGCCGGGGGCCAGCTCGGCTGGGCCCACTTCGGGGTCGGTGATGCCGATAGCGTTGAGGTTCGGGTCCAGTGGCCCGATGGTGAGAAAGGACGATGGACCAACGTGCCCACCAACGAGTTCATGAGCATCGAGCGCGGCGCAGCGGAGGCCGTCCTCTGGGAGCCGGGAAGCTGAGACGGTGAGCGGGGCCAGTCTCACCGAGGTGGCACTCCCCGATTTCGGGATGCCCTCATCGATGCCACTCGTCCCCGATTCTGTGTACCACGACCGCATGGAGCGGTTCCGCAAGCGGGTAGCCGAGGCTGGCTTCGACCGTGTGGTGATATGGGCCGACCGGGAGCACAGCGCCAACCTCTCCTACCTGACCGGGTTCGACCCCAGATTCGAGGAGGCGATCCTGGTCGTGGGTCACGACGACGAGCCGGCCGTCCTCGTCGGAAACGAGTGCTGGGGGATGGCGGGCGAAGCTCCTCTCCCGATGCGGCGCCACCTCTATCAAGAGCTCAGCCTGCCGAGCCAGCCCCGGGACCGGTCCCGCACCCTCAGAGAGATCCTCGGCGATGAGGGAATCACGCCTGGCGTCCGGGTCGGTGTGATCGGTTGGAAGGTATTCGGGCTTGTGGGCGCCATCGACGTGCCTGCCTTCGTGGTCGACGAGTTGAGAAGGCTGACCGGCACCGAAGGCTCAGTCGAGAACGCCACCGGCCTTTTGGTGGGCGCCGCCGATGGGATGCGGGTGATCAACGAAGTCGAGCAGCTCGCTTTCTACGAGTGGGCGGCATGTCAGACATCGCATGGGGTTAGCCAGGTCATCTCCGGCATCCGGCCGGGGATGACGGAACAGGAGGCAGTGAGGCTTCTCGAGTGGAATGGCTCGCCACTCTCCTGCCACCTGATGTTGACCGCCGGGCCGCGCGCCTCGCTCGGTCTGCTCAGCCCGGGCGACCGGCCCATCGAGAAAGGCGACCGGTTCACCGTGGCGTTCGGGATCTGGGGAGCGCTCAATTGCCGGGCGGGTTTCGTAGCCGAGGGGCCTGCCGACCTACCGGTTGAGATCGAGGACTACGTGGACCGATTGGTCGGCCCCTACTTCGAGGCCGTGGCCGAGTGGTACGGGGCGCTCCACGTAGGGCAAAGGGGCGGGGCGCTCCAGGAGATCATCGATCGTCGGCTCGGTGACCCGTTCTTCGGCATCTTCCTCAACCCGGGTCACCAGATCCACCTCGACGAATGGGTCAACTCTCCGGTGGGACCGGGATCCGACATCGAGCTCGCGTCGGGCATGGCCCTCCAGGTCGACATCATCCCGGCGACGGGCACCGACTACTTCACCTCCAACATCGAAGACGGGATCGCCCTCGCCGACGAGTCGTTACGGAAAACGCTGAGCGACCGTTATCCGGAGGCCTGGGGACGGATCACGGCGCGGAGGGAGTTCATGAGGGAGTCGCTCGGGATCGATCTCCACCCCGATGTCCTCCCCTTCTCCAACATCCCCGCCTATCTGCCCCCGTTCCTGCTCAGACCCGACCGGGTCATGACCATGACCGGCTAGAGGAAACCCGGTGTTGCGTCGGTCCAGGCCCCGCCTGCCTGGCTAGAAGCGATGACCGCCTCGACGAAACGGAGCCCCACCGCCCCATCCACGGCGTTGGGGAACTGAAGCGCCAGGGGGTCGGGCACCGTCCCGGTGCGACGGGCCGCAATGGCCTCGGCGGCGTCCGAGTAGATGTTGGCGAAGGCCTCGAGGAACGCCTCGGGGTGTCCCGCGACGATTCGGGTCGATCGGGCCGCCAACGGCAGAGTCCCCGGCCCGTTCGACGTCCGCCACTCGGCCGGGCCGCTCAGCGGGGTGAAGAGGAGACGCATCGGCTGCTCCTGATGCCACTCCAGGCTGCCTGCGGTGCCGGAGACACGGATGCGAAGGGCGTTCTCGATTCCCGCCGCCGCTTGGGTGACCCAGAAGGAGCCGCGCGCTCCGTTGTCGAAGCGAAGAAGGGCTCCGGCGTAGTCGTCGACCAGCCGCCGCGGGACGATGGCGCCGACCTCTGCTGCGACCTCGGTGACTTCGAGACCGGTGATGAATCGGGCCAGATTGTGGGCATGGGTGCCGATGTCGCCCATCACCAACGAGGGCCCGCCCCGCACCGGGTCGTAACGCCAGGGGAGCCCGTTGGCCGGGTCGGGGTCGTTCTCGTCGGCCTTGCCTCCCTGTACGTACTCCACCTGAACCAGGCGGATCTCCCCGAGCTGGCCGTCCTCGACCATCGCCCTGGCCTGACGCACCATCGGGTAGCCGGTGTAGTTGTGGGTGAGGCAAAACACGAGGCCGGTCTGCTCGACCCGCTTCACCAGGTCCAGCGCCTCGTCCAGTGTGTTGGTGATCGGCTTGTCGCAGATGACGTCGAAACCGGCGTCGAGCGCCGCCGCCGCGTATTCGTGATGACTGTCGTTGGGGGTCATGATCGAGACGACCTCTGCCCCGTCGGCCTGGGCCGCCTCGGATTCGATCAGCTCGAGGGCGCCGCCATAGGCGCGATCGGCCTCGATGCCGAGACCGAGCCCGGCGGTCTGAGACAATTCCGAATCGGAGGACAAAGCGCCTGCCACCAGCTCATATCGATCATCGAGACGTGCCGCGGCGCGGTGCATGGCGCCGATGAAGCTCCCCGGCCCCCCGCCGATGACGGCGAGACGGAGCCTCCGTCCCAGCATCGTGATTACCGGGTTGTCAGCCATCCTCGACCTCAGCCACTATCAGCCACGTGTCACCGACCTCGGGTCGAAGGACGAATGTCTTGGAGAAGGGCTCGCTGACCCGGTCCTGCTCGACGCCGGCGGCATCGTAGGTGACGGTCTCAACCGTCCCGGTTGCTACCAGCCCGAGGCTGGCTACGTCTTGTGTCTCTTCGGTGGGCGCGACATCAACGTGCAGCGAGTCAAAGGTGTGGGTAGGAACTGCATGCACGCCACTGGTGGCTGTCTGCTCGACCAACCGCTCCATCTCGATCAGGCGCTCCAAGTCGTCGGCCGATCTCAATAGCGATGTGTCGGCGCGGCGGATGGCCTCCGCTTCGACGGCGAGTGCTTTGGCCAGGCCAAGGGCCACAGCGTTCGGATCCACTTCGGCTTGTAAGGCCGCAGCCTCGGCGCTCATGGTGGCTTCAGGAAGCTGGGCCGGGTCGATCTCGATCTCGGGCGGCGGGGACGCGACCGGGGCGGCTACGGCGGTGCTCCGGGCCGGACCACCCGCCACAACGATCACCAGCGGGACCAATACGAGGAGCGCGCCAACGACGGCACCGGGGATGAAGGCACGCGTCGGCCGACTGGTGGAGGACTCCGCCAAGGATTCGATTCTCTCCGACTGGAAGACCCGATCCAGAAGGAAGCGCAGCGGCGTCATCACCACCAGACCGGCGAGCAGACCCACTTTGGCCCCGAACTCGGTGGTCTGTGGGGCCATCAGGATGGTGCAGATCAGACCGAGGCAGAGGGCGAATGAGATACGGGCCACGTTCCCATTCGGGATCGTCTTGGGGTCGGTGATCATGAAGAAGAGAAAGATGAGCACCTCGGGGGAGGCCACGATCACCGACCAGAAATCGGAGCCGCATACCGGCTCCAACGCCCAGGCCGCAGTCATGCAGTGACCTGAGGCGGCGAGCACTCCCAGCCCCACCGCCAGCGTCAGCCAGAACACCGCGGCGAGGGTCAGCAATCGCAGCCGGGAAGTGATGAGGACGCCGCCGACGAGGATGACCGCGTAGGCGGCCACCATCCAGAAGTCGAGTGGTGCCCACCAGAAGTCGAGAGGCTCGATCACGTTGCTCCCGAATATCAAGAAAGCGGCAACGAGCCCGAGGTTCGACGGGTTGAAGACATGGGTACCGCGATAGCGGATCCAGTATTTGGTGAGTAGCGAGACCGCGGCGATCCCCGCGAAGAAATACCACCCGTCCCACGTCCAGTGATCGCCCCGTTCCTGGCCCACGATCCGCAGGATCAGGGCTACTCCGCTGCCGGTGAGCATGGCACTGGCCGGCCAGACCACCTGCTTGGTCTGGCGGAAGGTCAGTGCCACCTCGAGGACTGCACAGGTGAGGATCGCGGCCAGGATTTGCGGGACCGAGACCCGGAAGTCCAGGGCGACCTGGCCCAACACGTGGATGGTGATGATGACGGCGGCCAGATGCAGCCGCGGATCACGCACATTGGGCAACACCAGCGGGTAGTCGGTGTCACCGAGCCGCACGGTGCGGGCGGTGGTCGTCGTCACAGGTGGAAGGCTGCCACAACCGGCGCCGTTAGGCAGTCTGTTGACTGGTGCTTCAGGCGGGTGGAGGCAAAACCGCGTTCACCACGTGCACCGTGCCGTTGCTCCCGACCACGTTGGCGATCGTGACGGTCGAGACCCCGTCGAGGACGATCTGACCTTCGACGACCGTCACAGCCAGAGCCGTGCCCTGAATCGTGGGGACCGAAGTCATTCCCACGAGTTGGAAACCATTCAGGTTCTCTGGCGCAACGTGGTGGAGGAGGACTGCCTGAAGCGCCTCAGGGTCGGTCGGCAAAGGCTCGGCCAGCTGGGCAAACGCCTCATCGGTTGGAGCGAACATGGTGAAGGGACCAGGGCCGGACAGCGTCTCGGTCAGTCCGGCGGCGTCGATCGCTGCGAGAAGCTGGGTGAATTGCCCCGCTGCGGCCAGGACCTGGAGGATCCCATCTTGAGGAACCGGGGCGGTGGTGGGCGGGGCGGCTGTGGTTGTCGGTGCTTCGGTTGTTGGCGGAGCAACCGTCGTGGTGACGGCTGACACGGTGGTGATCGGCTCGGCCGGGGTCGTGGTCGCTGGAGGCACCGTGGACGGGACGGTGGCGGGTGGTGCTCCGGCGGCCGCCAGGGCCGCCTCGAAGGCGCGCAGAGTGGCGGCATCGACGACTCCCGTGGCGGGGACACCGAGCTCGGTCTGGAATGCCTTCAGTGCATCCTCGAGCTCCCGTGACCATTGACCGTCGATCGGTCCGCTGTAGTGCCCGGTGGTGGTGAGGATGCCCTGCAGGGCGGCGATCTCAGCCGATTCTCTGTCGCCGAGGGCCGAGGCCAAAGCCTCCTGAGTTGCCGGGTCGAACAGCCCAGTTACGGGAAGGCCCGCCTCCTCCTGCAGCCGTTCCACGGCTTCGATCGTCTCCGGTCCATAGACGCCGTCGATTTCACCCGTGTACAAGCCGATGGTGGCGAGATCGGTTTGCAGGGCAGTCACGTAGTCAGAAACCCATTGCGAGGCCTCGGCCAGCCCCTCCTCGTCGAGACAGCCTGCGTCCGCGAACAAACGCGTCCAGGCGACCTGAAGTGCATATGCCGCCGACGTGAACGTCACACCGGCCTCGGTGAGGGTGGTGCGTTGATCGATACTGGCCACCGCGTCATCGAATGCGGCCTCTGCCTCCTCGACGGTCTCGATCGACTTGGGGTCGATGAGCTCGACGGTCACCGCTGAGTCAGGATCAGCTTCGATCGCTTCCTGGAACTGAGCCGCCGAATCGAGCACGGCATCCCGGGCCGGCTCCAGTTCCTCTCCGGCCGACTGGACGTCGCCGACCGTGAGCTCGACTTGCTCGAACAGACCGCCATAGTTGTCCAGCGCGTTCACGTATTCCTCGGTGTCGGCGCAGAACTGGGCCTGTGCCTCCTCGAAGTCGATCTCGTCACCGAACACCCCGCAGGCGGACAGAACCATTGCCACCAGCGCCAAACCTGTCGTCATCCCGAACCGGGGTCTCTTGCTCATTGGAAACATGTAACCGCAATCAGACGCTTGCCCTGGCATTTCGACATCATCCCACTTGGACGAAATCCAAAAGAAATTCGGAAACGAGGATATTGAATTCGTCAGGGCCGGTGGTTAGAGTCGAACATATGTTCGATGTTGTGGAGACTTCGAACTTCCCCACCGAACCCTCGTTGGAGTTGGTGGCGCCTGAGAATCTGGTCGACGAGTTGGCCGCTGTTCTCGCCCGCAGGGACCGCGAAGAGGCCCGGGCGGCCGTTCTCCTGGCGAAAACCGGAGAGGCCAAGGCTTTCGAACGCGACGGTTACTCGTCTCTGACCGCAATGTTGAAGCATCGAATGTCGCTTCACCCTGGAGAGGCGCAACGTCTGGTCCGCCGGGCCAATGCCCTCGCCGTGATGCCACTGACCTCTCTGGCCCATGATCGAGGTGCGATCAGTGGCGCCCAGGTCGATGTCCTGGTCGAGGCCCAAGCTATCGGCACCTGGGGCCTTTGCCGAAGCAGAAGGTCGAGCTGGTTGAACTGGCCATGGACACCCCTTTGGTCACCGAGTTGCGGAAACGGCTCGACTATTGGTTGGATCAGGTGGCTCGGGATGATCTGGGCGCCGACCGCAACCTGGTCCGGGATCTGCGTTCTCTCCGTCTCCGCCGTGACGGGGAGATGATGCGGATCAACGGTTGGGTAGATATCGAAACCGGGGAACAGATGCGAGCCCGGCTCGAACCGGGACCGCCAGCACCGGGTGATGACCGCTCCACCCCGGCCCGGCGTGCCGATGTCCTCATCGACATTCTCAACGGTGCCGGGGATCGGCCCGGTCTCATCGTCCATGTCTCCGCCGGGACCCTGCTCGAAGGGAACGCTGGGCTTTCTGAGACCGGGCATGGCAGCTTCCTCACCGCCGATGAGATCGCAAGGATCTCCTGTGACGCCAACCTGACCCGGGTGATATTCGGATCCGATCTCAGCCCATCGAGGTGGGACGGACCAAGAGACTGGTCACCCCCGCCCAACGGATCGCAGTGATGGCCCGTGACCTGCACTGTGTCTTCCCCGGTTGTGACCGACCCGCCACCTGGTGTGATGTCCACCATCTCATCCCCTGGTCGCAAGGCGGAGCCACCGATCTCGACAACCTGGTGCTGCTCTGCCGACACCACCACACCCTGGTCCACGAAGGCGGATGGCGAATCGAAGGCAACCCCAGAAACCTCCAGTACTACCGGCCCGACGGCAGCCAACTCATAACCGAACCCCCACCACGACCACCCACCTTCGACATGACAAACGCGATTCAACAGATCAAAGCGATCCCCTACCCCCGAGGGCCGTAGCGGGCATATGTACTTCGACAAGGAAACCGGTGCCTGACAAGGGTGTAGGTTCGGATCAGAGGCGACGAAAGGAGCCGACCTCATGGACGAGCTGATGACAGCCATCCAGGAAAAGACAGGTCTCCCCGCCGAGCAAGCCACGGCCGCAGCCCAGGCAGCGATGGACTTCTTCAAAGAGAAGCTGCCAGCCCCGATGGGCGACAAGTTGGAGGACCTCATCTCGGGAAACGCCGACGCCATCGCTGAAGCGAGCGAGGGCATGACCGACAAGATCAAGGGGATGTTCAGCTCCTGATCTGAGCTGACTCAGGCCCCCAGGGACACGCCCTGACCCATCTCGGGCGGCCCCCACGTGCCGGCGACATAGCCGGTCGACTTGACGGGTCGCTCGAGAAGAGGGTCATAGAGACGCCAGGAAGCCTCGACTTCGTCTGCCCTGACGAACAACGTCTGGTCCCCTTCGAGGATGTCGAGGATCAGGGTCTGATAGGCGTCGGGCAGGCTGCCGTACACATCCGAGTAGCGGAAATACAACGACTGACTGTCGATGGTGGCGTCATTGTCGGGTGACCTGACGTTGAACCGAAGAGAGAAGCCCTCGTCGGGCTCGAGGACGATGCGGAGAACGTCGGGCTCATGGACGCAGTCGTCACGGCGCCCGTGAAAGACACACAGTGCCGGCTCGCGGAATGTGACGACGATATGGGTCGATCGCTGTGGCAGCCGCTTTCCGGTTCGGAGGAAGAAGGGAATCCCCTGCCAACGCCAGGTGTCCACATACAGCCTGATCCCGACGAAGGTCGGGGTGGTCGAGTCGGGGATGACACCGTCTTCTTCGAGGTACCCGAGCAGTGACTTTCCGTCGTGGGTCCCCGCCTCGTATTGCCCATACACGACGTCGTCGGGTTCGATCGGAGCCACCGCAGTGATCACCTTCACCTTCTCGTCCCGGATCCGGTCGGCTTCGAACACGTTGGGCGGCTCCATCGCCACCAGGGCCAGGAGTTGGGTGAGGTGGTTCTGCACCATGTCCCGGACCACACCCGCCCGCTCGTAGTAGCCCGCCCGGCCGGCGATCCCCAGGTCCTCGGCCACGGTGATCTCGACGCGGGAGACTCGGTCCCGATTCCAGAGACGCTCGAACATGGGGTTGGTGAACCGGAAGGTGAGGAGGTTCTGGACCGTGGCCTTGCCCAGATAGTGGTCGATGCGATAGATCTGGCTCTCGTCGAAATGCGAGAGCAACAGCTCGTTGAGCGCCCGGGCCGATTCGAGATCGGTGCCGAACGGCTTCTCCACCACCACCCGGGCCCACCCCGGGCCCCGATTGAGACCCGATTCGCCCAAGCCATGGATGGTCGGTGCGAAGGCCCCCGGCGGGATCGCCATGTAGAAGACCCGGTTCCCGGGCAGTCCGCGCTCGGCCTCGATCGACTCGATCCGCTCCCGCAACACGGTGTAATCGCCATCCCCGAGCGCCTGATGGTGCAGATTCCCCTGACACCACCTGTCGACGTCCTCGGTGGCAAGACCGCTGGCGACCAGGGCATCACGGGCCCAATCCCGATAGGCGACGTCGCCGACGTCCTGCCGGGACACGCCTAACACCACACATCTGTCCCGCACCTCTTCGTCAGTGATCAACCGGTACAGCGATGGGATGAGCTTGCGTTGAGCCAGGTCACCGGTGCCGCCAAAGATGACGAAGACATGGGGGTCTATCTGGCTCGTCACAACTCCACTACCGAGACTACGTCTCCCTCACTGCTGACAACCCCACCCGCAACCTCTCGGGTCAGGGCGAAGCCGGCCACATCGTCGGTCCAGGTGAAACGCGAAGGGACAGGTTCATTGCCCAGGACCCCCGCCGAGATGGCCAGCTCGTCCGGGGTGATGACCCACAGCTGGTAGGTCCGGTCCTCGGACAACGTCTCCAGTCCTGATGGAACGACGTAGCCCTCACCATCCGGCGTGAGCACTACCTGGCCAACCGAACCGGTATCCGTGGCGAACTCGGCGACTATGGCCCCGGGCTCGTTGGCCGCGGCCTCTGCGGCCGCTATCACGCCGTCAGGCCCGGAGAGGTCGTTCATCGCAACGGCCTGGAAGATGGCAACGGCGCCGAGGACCAATGCCGCCAGAGCCGCCACGGCCAAGGGCACCCAGAGACGGGTGGGGCGGCTGCGGTCGTCGATGGAGACCACAGTCGCGGTGTCATCCTCCCGCACCGCAGCCATCACTCGTTCTTTGAGGGCAGGTGGCGGACTGATACCAGCGGCCTCGGCGACCAACACGGTCGACTCCTGGAGCTTGACGAGCTCCCCCTGGCATTGCCGGCAGCCGGCGAGATGTGCCTCATACGCCTCGATCTCGGAGTCGTCGAGAGCATCCACGGCGTATGCCGCAACGAGATCGTGCATGTCATCCATCTTCTTCACCAAGGGCGGATCGCAGACGGGTCAGCCCATCCCGGATCCGTGTCTTCACCGTGGCCACCGGGGTTTCCAATCGCTCAGCCACCTCCCGGTAGGTGAGGCCCCCGAAATAGGCCATCTCAATCACCTGAAACTGTAAGTCGGTGAGCGAGCTGAGAGCAGCACGCACCCGATCTCGCTCGTCGCCAAGGATCGCCATCTCGGCGACATCTGCCACAGGGCTGTCTGCCGGCACCTTGAGCTCGCGGTCCCGAGCACTCTGCGACCGGCGCACGGCATCCACCGCCCGTCGATGGGCCATGGTCGCGATCCATGACTTGACCGATCCGCGGTCGGGGTCGAATGTTGTTGCCTGCCGCCACACCTGGAGATACACCTCCTGGGTCACCTCCTCGGCGATGGCCTCGGCGCGCACGACCCGTAGGGCGAGCCCGTAGACCATCGACGACGTTTGGTCGTAGAGCTTCGAGAAGGCATCGGTGTCGCCCCGGGCGACCCGTGTCATGAGACTGTCCAGAGGAGTTCTTGTTGACATTCGTGTCACACGGATCGTGCGGGAGCGAGGGAGGGTACCCACACCCCAGGGCGTGGGGTGGAGTCGAACGGCGGCCGCGACTTGCATTTGCCATCGGTTCGGAGCCGGATGACGCGTGGATTGGGCCAATCCGGCGTGCTGGCGGTTTCGAACTCCGGGTGTCATGCAACGACCAGGCCGTCTTCTCTCCGCTGCCGTCGGCATTGCATCCGGCGCAGCCGCCCTGGCAGTCGCTGAGTTGGTGGCGGCCCTGGGCACGACCACACGCTCGCCGATCCTCGACGTCGGAGATCGCGTCATCGACCTGGTCCCGCCCTGGCTGAAGAATGCGGCGATAGAGCTGTTCGGGACGAACGACAAGGCGGCCCTCCTCGTCGGGATCGGAATAACACTGGCCGTCTACTCCGCTGCTGTCGGGATAGTCGCCATGAGGCATCGGCTCCTCCCGGGCATCGTGGGGATCCTTGGCTTCGGTGCGCTCGGCGCGGCTGCGGCCCTCCTAGCCGGGCGGGGGCCGGCATCGGTGCTGCCGGCGAGTATCGGCGCACTTGCGGGCGCTGGTGTCCTGATCATGCTCCATCGTCTCTGGTTCCGCGGCCAGACCGATCACGTCGTTCGAATCGCCTCCGAGGATCGGCGGCGATTTCTCGTCGGCCTGGGCGCCACCTTCCTCACCGCAGGGCTTACCGCCGGTGCCGTGCGCCTCAGCGCCGCGGACGCCGCCACCTCCCCAGTGGCAACCGCCGGCTCTCTTCCCCCGGTCCCCCGGCCACTCTCCCCCGTCAGCGCTGGTGCCGACCTCGGCGTGCCCGGGCTGTCTCCTTTCATCACGCCCAACGACGAGTTCTATCGGATCGACACCGCCCTCAGTGTCCCCCGCGTATCGATCGAAGACTTCTCGCTGCGCATCTTCGGGATGGTCGACCGGGAGCTGACTCTCTCCTACGCCGATCTGATCGCACGCGCCCAGATCGAGTCGGACATCACCCTCACCTGTGTCTCCAACGAGGTAGGTGGGCAACTGGTGGGGAACGCACGCTGGCAGGGGATCCGCCTCGATGCGCTGCTGGAGGAGGCCGGTGTGCAACGTGATGCGGACCAGGTGGTTGGGCGCTCGGTCGACAACTACACCTGTGGGTTCCCGATCGCCGCCGCCACCGACGGCCGGGACGCCATGGTCGCCATCGGGATGAACGGGGAGCCGCTGCCGCTCGTCCACGGATTCCCGGCCCGACTCGTGGTCCCCGGGCTGTATGGCTACGTCTCGGCGACCAAGTGGCTGAAAGAGATCGAGATCACGACCTTCGAGGCCTTCGACCACTACTGGGCGAGACGGGAATGGTCCGCCCAGGCGCCGATCAAGACTCAGTCCAGAATCGACACACCGGGCCCACTGGTCACCCTGGCAACCGGCCCGGCGACGATCGCCGGTGTTGCGTGGGCGCAGACTCGGGGTATCGCCAAGGTCGAGGTCCAGATCGACGACGGTCCCTGGCAAGAGGCCGAGCTCGGAGTCGAGGTGGCCAACACCACCTGGCGTCAATGGCGGCTGCGCTGGGAAGTGAGCTCCGGGCGGCACACGATCACCTGTCGTGCCACCGATGCGACCGGTGAGCTCCAGGCCGAGGAGCGGGCCACCCCCATGCCTGATGGCGCCACCGGCTGGCACTCGATCGTCGCCATCGGCGACTGACACCAATCCTGCCCACTCCCCGCGACGAACACCCCACGACCCAAGGCTGACCCAGCCGGAAAGGAAACATCATGCGGAGCCCGAATATCACGAGGAAGCTTGCAGCCACTGCAGCGTTGCTCGCCCTCGTCCTTGCCGCTTGTGGAGGAGGGGAATCATCGGATGCGCCGGAGAGCGCGCCACCCACCACCCAAGCGACCACCCCGACGACCCAGGCAATGACAGCGCCGACCCAGCCCATGACTGGGCTGTCGGCGATCAACAGCGGAGACGCCTGCTCGGCGGTGCCCGCGGATGGCGAAGGCTCCTTCGACGGCATGGCCGACGACCCGGCCGCCACGGCGGCCTCGAACAACCCGGTCCTTTCCACACTCGTCACCGCCGTCGGCGAGGCCGGTCTGGTGGACACCCTCAACGGCGAGGGCCCCTTCACCATCTTCGCCCCGACCAATGACGCTTTCGCCGCCATCCCCGAGGATCAGCTCAACACCATCCTGGCCGACCAGGAGCTGCTGACGTCGATCCTCACCTACCACGTGGTGGCCGGGGAAAGCCTCGACATGCAGGGCTTGGTGGACGCCGGGAGTGTCGAGACAGTCAACGGTGCTGAGCTCACCATCGCCCCCTCGGGTGATCTGATCGAGGTCAACGGCACTGCAATGGTCGTCTGCGGGAATGTCCAAACCGCCAACGGCACGGTTCACATCATCGACAGCGTGTTGGTCCCAGAAGCCGGAGAGGCGATGGCCGACCTGAGCGCGACCAACATCGGCCCCGCATGCTCTGCGGTGCCTGCGGATGGGGAAGGCTCCTTCGACGGGATGGCCGACGACCCGGCCGCCACCGCAGCCTCGAACAACCCCGTTCTCTCCACACTGGTGACTGCGGTGAGCGAGGCAGGTCTGGTGGACACCCTCAACGGCGAAGGCCCGTTCACCATCTTCGCCCCGACCAACGACGCGTTCGCCGCCATCCCCGAGGATCAGCTCAATGCAATCCTGGCCGACCCGGACCTGCTGACGTCGATCCTCACCTTCCACGTGGTGGCCGGTGACGATGCCGACCTCGCTGACCTGATCGAGTCGGGCTCGGTCACGACCGTCCAGGGTGAAGAGTTGGAGATCGCCTCGGACGGCGACCTGGCCAGTGTCAACGGCGCCTCCGTGGTCTGCGGCAACGTCCAGACCGCCAACGCCACGGTCCACATCATCGACAGCGTGCTGGTCCCGGCCGGGTGACAGCGGGAGGCCGACGCGGCAGATCCCGGCCTCATCGGCCGGGATCTGTCGCGCCCAGCACCTTCGACAACGCCTGGCGGCAATGCTCCTTGTACTCGGTGTGGTTGCTACGCCAGTCGCTGGTTTGAAGCCACTGGAGGAACATGCCCTCGATCACCGCTCGCATCTGGATGGCGGCGATGGAGGGGTCAGTCGACCTGGAGCACCCCTGCCTCCACCCCGGCGACGATCACCTCCCCATAGAAGGTGTTCATGATCGCCCTCGCCTTGTCGGCGAACTCGTCGAACTCGGGCGAGCGGGCCTGGTGCTCCACCCCGTCGAGATAGAAGCGGAAGAAGTCACGATTGGCCTCGGCGCTCACCCAAACAGCGTCGACCACCTCGGAGATGGCGGCGGCCGGGTCGTCGCTCTCGGCGAGGCGCTCCCTGATCCGCGCCTCGGTCGACTCGAGCACCCATTCCAGGGCAGCCAGCACCAGGCCGTCTTTGGTCTGGAAGTGATAGATGAGCAGACCCTTGGAGACCTCGGCCTCGGTGGCGATCTGCTGGAGGGGAACCCGATGCACCCCATCGCGGGCCATCACCTTGTAGGCGGCGCGAATAACGGCAGCCCGCCGATCTTCCGCCCGGGAGGGGGCAGGGGCCTGGGTCATGGCAGCTTCACATACTCGAAGTCGGTGGGCTTGCCCTGGATGCCGCGCGAAGGTGGGGCGATCCAGCCGGCGAAATCGCCAGGCGTGAGCTCGGGCTCCATGAGGCTCTCGATGTATGTCTGGTCGTCCGGAGTGGGCAACCATCCGCCCCGGTTCTCCTCGAACTCGGCGACCGGGACGAGCCCACCGTCCGGGGTGACCGATATCTCGCCGAACTCCCCGATCCGTCGGTTGAAGGCGACGTGGGGCAGACGGATCTCGAAGTCGATGCCTCGATCCGAGATCTCGTTGTTCCACCGGGAGATACCAGCCTGGCAGTCGTCGATGAAGTCGTCGCGCAAACGGGCGTTGAGCGCGTTGAGGGCGGGGACGTCGACCTGGCCTAGCGCCCCATCGACCACCTTCATCACGGGGTAGGTGTCGCCGACCAGCCGGTGGTCGTCCTCGAGCCGGTCCTCGTGGAAACGGCCCTTGACCCCGGCGTTGAAGAAGTTGGCGGCGTTGGTCGACTCCTCGGAGCCGAACAGGTCGAGAGTCAGGGAAAAGTGGAGATTGGTCTTGCGCTGGATGGCAGGCAGGTCGATCACACCGAGCCGTCGCACCGCCTCGGTGTCGTAGGGGTCCTCCACTCCCGCGTCGGCCATCGCCTGAGCGGTCCGCTCGACGATCCGCTTCACCCCGGTATAGCCCACGAACATGTGGTGGGCCTCCTCGGCGAGCATGAACCGGCAGGTGCGGGAGAGCGGGTCGAACCCGGACTGGGCCAGGGCCTCGAGCTGCATCTTCCCGTCCCGGTCGGTGAAGTAGGTGAACATGAAGAACGACAACCAGTCGGGGGTCGCCTCGTTGAAAGCCCCCAACATCCGCGGCTTCTCGGCACTGCCCGATTGTCGCTCCAACAGCTCCTGGGCCTCTTCCCGCCCGTCCCGGCCAAAGTACTTCTGGAGCAGATAGACCATCGCCCAGAGATGCCGCCCTTCCTCGACGTTGACCTGGAAGAGATTGCGCATGTCGTATATCGACGGGGCCGTCGAGCCGAGGAAGCGCTGCTGCTCCACCGAGGCAGGCTCGGTGTCGCCCTGGATCACGATCAGCCGACGCAACATCGACCGGTAGGCACCGGGGACCTCGGTCCAGACCGGGTCACCGACGTGCTCGCCGCACGGAATTGTTCGACCCTCGACCTCAGGGGCGAGGAGAATGCCCCAGCGATACTCGGGCATCTTCACGTAGTCGAACTTGGCCCAGCCTTCCTTCTCCACACTGACGGCGGTGCGCAGCCAGACGTCGGCCATCTGGAACCCATCAGGCCCCATCGACATCCACCAGTCGATATATCCCGGGTGCCATTGTTCGAGAGCCCGGCGCAGCTTGGGGTCGCCGGCCAGACCGACGTTGTTCGGGATCAACAGGTCGTAGTCGACGAGTTCGGTGGTCATCACACCCTCCTCTGGTCGAAGTCAGGCCGGAGACCGGTGCCATAGCGCCGCAGCGCACCGGTCTCACCGGAGGCGTTGGGCCGTTGGAATACCCAGTTCTGCCAGGCGGTCAGCCTCCCGAAGATCTTGGTCTCCATGGTCTCGGGCCCAGGGAAGCGGAGATTGGCCTCCATCCCGGTGAGACTGTCGGGGGAGAACCCGGCGCGCTCCTCGAGCATCACTCGAAGCTCGTCTTCCCAGTCGATGTCATCCATGATGTCGGTCACGAGACCTGCCTCGTGGGCCTCCGCAGCCGCGAGACGATGTCCCACCACGGCAGTGGCCGCCTTGAGACCGGCGTCGTCACCCCAGAACCGGGTCTCCAGACGGCTGAGCCCATTCGCCATCGGCAGCAGCCCGGTGGAGGAACGGGTGAGCATCATCCCGGCCTCCTCATCACTGCCGGACCACGCTCCTTCGAGCATGTAGGCGCGGTCGGAGGCCAGCACCAGCTCGGCGAGAAAGCCCACGAAGCAACTGCCTGGCTCGACCAGGCAGATGAGGGTGCGCGATGTGGCATCCACCCTCTTCAACAGGCGCTTCCAATAGAGGGCCACCTCGCGAAGAAACCAATCACCATCGTTCTCGACCAGAAGCCGGTCGTGCTCCTCGACAAGAGCGGCGTCGCCTTCGCTACGCAGGATCAGCGTCCCGATATCCAACTCGTTGACCCGGAGATGAAGCACGGCATCGTCGAGCTGCCGGGCGAGTTGCAGCGGCCAGAAATCCGATCCCGCCACGGGCGGACCGTCCGGCCCCGAGATGAGGAGGGTGGCGATCCGATTCGCTCGGTCGATCCCCACCCGAAGCGAGCCGTAGGTGATCGTGTCCGCATCGATCACCCGCTCCAGAGGAGTCAGCTCGATTCCCGGTGTCGAGCCGACGTCACCGGCCGACGCCGCCTCGGACGCCCGGACGCGAACCGTCTCGTCGAATGATGAGAACGGAACCAATTCGTCGACCAGCCTCCACTCAAGGGCACGTTTGCCCTTGATTCCCTCCTCGACCGTGCAGAAGACATCGGCCCGGTCCCGGCGCACGTGACGCTTGTCGGTCAGCCGGGTCAGTCCCCCGGTCCCGGGGAGCACGCCGAGCAGCGGCACCTCGGGCAGGGCGACCGACGAGGAGCCATCGTCGACCAGCATGATGTGGTCGGTGGCCAGGGCCAGCTCGTAGCCGCCACCGGCCGCATTGCCCTTGATCGCGGCGAGATAGCGCTGCCCGGAGTTGGCCGTGGCGTCCTCGATGGCGTTCCTGGTCTCATTGGTGAACTTGCAGAAGTTGACCTTGAGTGGGTGGGGAGCCGTAGCCAGCATCCCGATGTTGGCCCCGGCGCAGAAGACACGCTCGTGGGAGGACCCGATGACCACCGCACCAACCTCGGGGTGCTCGAAACGGAGCCGCTGGACGGCGTCGGCCAGCTCGATGTCCACGCCCAGGTCGTACGAGTTGAGCTTCAACTCGTAACCCTCGTGGAGGCCACCGGCGGGATCGACGTCCATCTCCAGGAATGCGATCCGGCCCTCGATGCTCAGTCGCCAGTGCCGGTAATGGCTCGGATCGGTCTGGAAATCGATCACGGACCGATCCTAAACGACCGGTCAGTCAGACGGCTCGTAGCCCCAGACGTCGTGCGCCACCTCGACGGTGCGAGCCAGCTTCCGCCACTGGTCCTCGGGCGTGATCTTGTTCCCGTGGACCGTCGAGGAGAAGCCGCACTGGTGGCTCAATGCCAGCTGCTCGAGTGGCGCATATTCGGACGCCTCCTCGATCCGCTTCTTGATCTCATCGGCGGGCTCCACCTCGCTCGCTTTGGAGCTCATCAGACCGAGCACAACCATCTTCCCGGAAGGCAGGAAGCGGAGTGGGGCGAAGTCGCCTGATCGCTCGTCGTCGTACTCGAGGAAGAAGGCATCGACTTCCATCTCATTCAGGAGGGTCTCGGCCACCGGCTCGTAGCCACCCTGGGTGACCCACGCGCTCTGGAAGTTGCCCCGGCAGAGGTGGACCGAGGCCACCATGTCGTCGGGACGGTCGCGGATCGAGTCGTTGACCAGACGGCAGTAGAGCCGGGTCAACTCATCGGGGTCGTCCCCCCTGGCCGCGGTCCGCTCTCGCACCTCGGGATCACAGAGGTAGGCCAGGTTGGTGTCGTCCATTTGCAGATAGCGAAGACCGCGTGAGGCGAGGTCGGCGATCTCCTCCCGGTAGGCGGCGGTGAGATCGTCGAAGAACTGGTCCAGATCGGGATAGACCTCCTGGCTGATCCCCTGCCGGCCACCGCGGAAATGCAGCATCGACGGGGCGGGGATCGAGACCTTCGGGGTCCGGGTGACCTGGGAGGCCAGATAGTCGAAGTCCTGGCCCTGGATCGGCCGGGCGTGACGGATCGGCGCGTCCACTCCCATGGTCGGCGGTGAGTACTCGATCTCGGACCCGTCTCGTCGATGGAACCGGGCCAGGAAATTGCCTTCGGTGACGGTGACCCCATCGAGCTGCTCGAGGAAGTCGACATGGAACATGAACCGGCGGAACTCGCCGTCGGTGATCCCGTTCAGCCCGACGTCCTCCTGCTGGTGCACCACCTCGGCGATGGCCTCGTCCTCGACCTCTCTCAGCTCCTCGGGCCCGATCTCGCCCTCGGCTCGTTGGGCTCGGGCGTCGACCACGGTCTTCGGTCGGAGAAAGCTGCCTACGTGGTCTGCCCGGAATGGTGGCCGATCGCTCATCGTCATCCTCCTGCACTGGTCGGGGCCGAGAGTACCGCCCGGCGTCCGCGATGACTTTCTTGGGGGTCAGCGCCCGGAGCGCGATATCACAAAGGCCTCGTCGTTGAACCACACGCCCTCGTACTGCTGGATCACGGCGCGGGTAGCCGGGAGGTAGCGACCGGAGCTCATCGCCTCGGAGAGCCGTTCCTCGTCGATCTGGGCCACGTAGGTAGCCGCGTTCCAAGCGGCGATGATCAAAGACGTCCCGATGTGTTCCTGCACCTCGGAGGACATGGCGTGAAGCTGATAGCGAAAGACCGCCTCCTCGTCGGATATCGCCTCGAACGTGAGCGTCTCATCGCCCGGCTCGGTGAAATGATCCGGCGCCGCCTCGGAAAGGACGTGGCGGTCGGTTTGAAATGGGTCCTCGTCGGGCCAGACGCCCCTCACGATCTCCAGGCCCGGGTCGTTTCCGTGAGAGTGGACCACCACCATCCGACCATCAGGGGCGAGCGCCCTCGCCAAGGGCACGATGACGGTCTTCATCTTCTGTTCGACTGTCGTGCGAGCCCGATAGGGCTGGGAGGCGATGATCAGCTGATATCGCAGCCCCCGTCCATTCCCGGGTCTCGGTATCACGTCGCCGAGGATGAACTCCCGGTCCTTGCGGTAGAGGACCAAAACAGATGGCCGGACGTACACCGGGTTTCCCGTCTGGGGGCTGGTCCGTACGGCCCAGTCCTCGACCAGGGCGTCGTAGAGACCTCTGATCTGGCGGGAGAACTCGAAGGCCGTTGATCCTTCGAGCGGCACCGTCGTCCACCTCAGCTCGGTTCTCGCCTCCTCGCGGAGGGGCGTCAGATAGGGCGCCTCCCGATAGGACATGTTGGTGACGACAAAGACCATCTCCGGATGCTCGAGGAAGCGATCGGCCAGCTTGTCGAGCGACAGCCGGACGTCTTCGATGCTGATCTCCTTTCCCACGATCAACCATGGGACGTGGGGGAAAGCCCGGTGAAGTCTTCGCAATAGCTCGGTCAGCACCGTGGCATCCCCCATGCCCGCATCGAGCACATGGATCGCCTTCTCGCCCGGGGCGATCCTGTCGAGCTCCGCCCCGACCCGAGCGGCGACGACCGGCTTCTCATTTGTCGCAGTGCTGAACAAGAGATAGGCGGCTCGGGAATCGAAGAAGCGGGCCGTCATCGATCAGGGGGATCGGCGACCGGTGGCGTGCCGTGAGTGTGAAACGAATCGATCGTCTTCAGACCCCAGGCCTGTCCTTTGGCCCGGTCGGCTTCGGTCCAGGTGACCAGCTCCCAGTCGGGAGCCAGGACCAATCGCGCTCCGGCGTTCACGATCTCGACTCGGTTTCCCCCCGGCTCCCAGACATAGAGAAAGAACGTTTGTTGGATGGCGTGCTTGTGGGGCCCCGTCTCGATGAAGACCCCCGCCTCGAGGAACAGATCCGCCCCGCGGAGGATGTCCTCACGCTGATCGACCGCGAACGCGACGTGGTGCAGCCTTCCCATGGTCCCGGTCCGGTCGTTGGTGTAGACCACGTCATAGCCCTTGTTGGAGAAGGTCGTCCAGATCCCGGCGACAGACCCGCTGTCGAGCTGGATCTGCTCGGTGGGCATCGCACCCAGGACAGGCACCACGAAATCGCGGTTGGCCTCCACGTCGGCAGCGAGAAAATTGACATGGTCGAGACGACGCACTCCGATCCCATGATTGGGGCGGCGCTGCGCCTGATTCTTGAGGGCGGGCGCAACCGAATCCGCCGGGGTGAATCGCTCCGACTCGAAGTAGACCTCCCACTCGTGCCCATCGGGGTCGTCGAAGGCATAGGTCGGGCCCCGTCCCGGCTGGCCATCGACCCAACCGCGACCGAGCCCGGAGGATTCGATTGCCTCCACCCTGCGGTCGAGCGCGGGCTGCCCGGCGGCGCGCACGCCGACGCGGCCAATCCCGGCCTCGGCGCGGGCGGTGAGCCTCAGACTGAACAGCTCGTAGTCGTCCCAGGTGCGGAGACAGGCGGTGCCCTCACCTGACTCGACCACGTCCATCGCCAAGATCTCAGTGAAGAAGCGAAGACTCTCGTCGAATGTGGGGGTGAACAGCTCCACATATCCGAGGTGGGCGATGTCGAGATTGGAGCGGACCGTCACTCCTCCTTTCGGGCAGCGCTCTTCTTGCTGCGCACCAAGTCTCCCAGCGCCGGGATGACACCTCGTGGGATCCAGAGGAACAACACGATGATGAGGATCCCGTATACCAGCACCCGAAGCTGGCCGAGGTCGATCAGGATCTCGTCGATGGCGGTGAACGTGATCGCACCCAGTATCGGCCCGAACAGGGTGCCGATGCCCCCGAAAGCCAGCATCACGAGAACGACCACGTCGACCTGGGCGAAGCCGAATGTGGTGGGACTGATCCGCCCCTCGGTGAAGGCGTAGATCGCTCCGGCAAGCCCGAGCATGGCGGCACCGGTCAGTGCGGCGAACACCCGATAGCGCGCCACGTCGACTCCGGCCAGTTCCGCAGCCACCTCGTCATCCCGAAGGGCCCGGAACGCCCAGCCCACGTGGGAACGCCGCAGCAGACCGTGGACCACGAGGTATGACAGCACCAGCGCCAACATCAGGTAATAGGGGGGGATCTGTTCCCTGAGGAAGGTCCCCGAGCCGGACTCGATCAGGAAACCGGACTCCCCACCCGTCAGCTCACCAAGACCAAGCAAGAGGTTCTCGAAGGCGAGGGCGAAGATGAGCGTGATGATCCCGGTGAAGATGACCCCGAGCGAGCGGCGCACCGAAACCCAGCTGAGCAAACCGCCCATGAGGCCGGCGACGAGGGTCGCCAGGAGGATGCTGAGGACGATGGGCAACCCGGCCCGGTCGGCGAAGATCGCAGCGCCGTAGCCCCCCACCCCGGCGAGGGCCCCGACACAGAGGAAGAGCTGCCCGGTGCTCCCAAAGATCAGGTTGAAGCCGATCGTGTAGCAGGCGAAGGTGAGGCCGATGACGGCGACTCCCATCAGGACACGGGAGTCCCCGAGCCACAGGGGCACCAGTGCAAGGACCGCGCCGATGAGCGCTATCGGAAGCAACAGCGCCGGGAGTGATCGCGACGCTCGCTGTTCAGTGCCGCCGATCAGCGAGGTACCGGTTGCTTCGGAGTACCGCTCCGTCATTCCCTCACTCCGAACAGCCCGGACGGTCGGATGAGGATGGTCACCGCAGCCGCCCCGAGCAGGATGATCAGGGAGAGGAACGTCCCGATATACGACGCTGCGATGTTGCTGATGATCCCGAGGATGATCCCGGCGAGCATCGCCCCGGTGACGCTCCCCAGTCCTCCCACCACAGTGACGATGAGGGCGAACACGGTGATCCCGAACCCCGCCGACACAGTGACCGGGCGCACCATCGACTGGGTCACCGCCACCAGGGCAGCGAGGAGACCGCTGAGGCCGAGGATGATGCGGAGCATGCGACGCGGGTCGATCCCGACCAGCCGCGCTCCCTCCTCGTCCTCGATCACCGAGCGGACCGCCCGACCCAGCGTGGTCCCCCGGAAGAAGGCCAAGAGTGCGCCGAGAGCGACCAGGGTTATCCCCGACGCCACGATGCTGCCCCGCCTCATCGGGACTCCGAGGACGTCGACCGGCCCCCCACCGATGCTCAAAGTGAGCCCCGCGGTCGGATCACGCCACGTGAAGTATCCGTCGACGATGAAGGCCACGCCGAGTGTGAGGAGCAGGCTGAGCAATACCCTGGCCTCGCCTTGGATCCGGTATATCGGGCGGAGAATGGTCTGGTCCAGTATCAGCCCGAGCACGACACCGACTGCCAGCCCGATGCCGACCGCGGGCAGGGTCGGCACCCCGGCCTCGATGGCGAACAAGACCGCCATGGCAGAGACGACCGCCATCTGCCCGTAGGCCAGATTGAGCACGCCACCGAGCCCATACACCAGCGTCAGGCCGGCGGCGAGCAGGCCGAACTGAAGCCCGAGCACGATCCCATCGAGGACGTTGGCGATCACGCGACTCCCAAGTAGGCGCGTCGCACATCGGGGTCGTCTGCCAGCTCGGCCGAGGTGCCCTCCTTGCGGATGGCCCCGTTCTCCAGGACATAGCCTCGATCGCTGAATGCCATGGCCAGTGGGACTTGCTGCTCTGCTACCAACACCGTCAGCCCCCGCTCGCGCAGGACCGACAGCGCCCGGTACGCCTCCGCGGCCAGCTTCGGCGACAGCCCGGTGGTGGGCTCGTCGAGTACCAGGAGATCAGGCCGTGCCATCAGTGCCCGGCCCATCGCCAGCATCTGTTGCTCACCCCCGCTCATGGTGCCGGCGTGTTGACGACGTCGCTCGGCGAGACGAGGAAAGAGACCCATGACCAGGTCGATCGTCTCTGGTTCGGGTCGGCCGGGGTAGGCCCCCAGGTAGAGATTCTCCTGAACGGTCATCCTGGGGAAGAGGTGCCGCTCGGCGGGAACGAAGCCGATGCCGAGTCGGGCGATGCGTTGCGCCGGCAGCCCAACGAGCTCCGAGCCCTGGAACTGCACCTCGCCCGACGATGGGTGGATCAGGCCGAGCATGGAGCGGAACAACGTTGTCTTCCCGGCGCCATTCGACCCGATGATCATGACCGCCTCGCCCGCCTCGACATGGAAGCTGACATTCCGGATCACCTCGCTGCCTTGGTATCCGGCGGCGAGCCCGCGTACCTCGAGCATCACCCGGTCCCCGTGGTTCCCAGGTAAGCCTCTATCACTGCTTGGTCGCGCATCACAGCGTCGACAGGGCCCTCGGCTAGCACTCTGCCGAAGTCGAGCACGATGACGCGCTCCGCGAGTTGCATCACCGCCTGCATGACGTGCTCGACCCAGACCACCGTCAGCCCCAAGCGCTGGCGGATGGTTCGCACCATCTCCATCGACGAGGCCAGCTCGGCGGCGTTGAGCCCTGCCATCACTTCGTCGAGAAGCAGCAACTTTGGATGCCCGGACAGCGCCCGCGCCAGCTCCAGGAAGCGTTGCTGGTGGAGGTTGAGATTGCCGACCTGGTCGTGCTTGCGATCACCCAATCCGACGATCGAGAGCATCTCGTCGCCGATGGCGAGGGCTTCGTCCTCGTCGCGCCGACCGGTCTCTGCACCGAACATGGCGCCCAGGGTCGCGTTCTCGAGGACACTCATATTCACGAACGAGCGCGGGGTCTGCTGCACCATGGCGATGCCCTTTCGTCGGACCCGGTGGGGTGGATCATGGGTGATGTCCTCACCCGCGAACTGGATCCGCCCCCGCGTGGGATCTTCCAGACCGACGATCATCTTGAGCAACGTGCTCTTCCCGGCGCCGTTGGGGCCGACGATGGCGATTATCTCGCCCTCGTCGGCCCCTACGTTCACCCCTTCGACGGCCGGGAGGCCGCCGAAGGTCTTCGATATGTCCTCCAGCTCGAGAAGGGACATCCCGTCCTTACGGCTGGAAGGGCTCGAGTGGCTCGGATTGGGTCAGTACCTCCAACCACCATTCGCCCGCCTCGTTGAGTCCCTCGGGAGCCGGGCCTTCGGTGATCCGGAAGAAGATCGGCTGGGCCTCTGCCAGCTCACCCCACTCGGTCCAGCTCATCGGATGGGCATAGCCTTCGAGATCGAACGAGGTCTGGTGCATGTACTCGGCGATCGCCACCGGGTCGTCACCCACCTCGCCCACCGCTTGGGCCACCATCGTCACGATGCCATTGCCGGCGACGGCGTCGTCCGACATCATCGCGTTCTCGGACATAGGCAAGGTACCGCTCGGCCAACGCGGCATATCCCTCGCTGGTGTAGTCGGCGCAAGCAAAGTCGGCGTAGCGCCCGATGGCAACGTCCGGCTGTGGCCCGACCGCCAGATCCGGGGGAACCCAGGCCCCGGTTACCGGCACGTCACCGATCAGGTCTGCCGATAGCCCGAGGATCGCGGCGTTCCCTGGCGGGTGGCCTGTGGCTATCACCATCTGAGCGCCCGCATCGGCCATGTTCCGGACATAGGTCGTGAAGTCCGTATCAGGCGGGACCGGGGCGACCTGAATCTCACCAATGTCGATGCCGGAGCCCTCGAAGGTCGCGGTCACGGCTGCGGCGAACCCCTCCCCCCAGGCGTAGTCGGCCACGATGACCCCCACGTTGGTGAGACCCTGCTCCTGGGCGTACTGGAGAATCGGTGCCGCGTCCATGGGAGCCGCGGGGAGACAGGTGCGGAACATGAACCGGCTGTCTGCGGTCAGAGCGGCCCGGGTCCCTGACTTGACCAGGAACGTCGGCATCTGCAACTCCTCGGCGAGCGGCGAGATGGCGGCGCCAACTGTGCTGGAGATGATGCCCCCAACTGCGACCACACCATCCTCGACGAGCCGCTCGAACCCGGCGACACCGGCATCGGCGTCGTTCTCGGAGTCCTGCTCCACGATCTCGACCAACCGGCCATCGACGCCACCGGCAGCGTTGATCTCCTCGGCGGCGAGAAGCATCCCGTCGCGTACCTGGACCGCCCAGGGGTGAATCCTCGGTGTAGGTCAGATCGGTGAGCATCCCGATCCGGATCGGTTCACCAGAGGCGGCCTCCGTGGTGTCAGTGGCGGGCGCCGTGGTCTCACTCGCCGGTTCCGTGGTGTCAGTGGCCGCCTCCGTGGTCCCGGCCCCCTCGGTAGTGGTGGTGGTATCCCCTTCGCCCGCGATGCCGGCCCGATCAGCGCCAGCACGGCGATCAACACCAGCAATCTCACACTTGGGCGATTGGTCCTCATGCTCATTCCTCCTCGTCGAGCCAAGCGATGCGTCCGTGGCGCACCCTAATCCACCGGTGATTACCCGGGCCGGGGAAAGACCATCCCGTCCATCAGCTTGCGGGCGGTCCGGATGATCCCGGCTCCGAGGACCCTGGGCTCGGGCCCAGGCTCGACTCGAACCATGGCGTCGAACGAGCCAGTCGGATGCTCGATTCGGATGACGTCGGAGCCTGGCTCGAGATGGGCGAGCTCAGCGGCCGGAGAGTCAGGGAGGAGACACGCGGTGGCGACAGTGACCGCCCCGAGCACACCGATCGCTTGATGGCACCGGTGAGGGATGAAAGTCCTCGTGGAGATGGCGCCATCGGCCCGGGGTGGGGACACCAAGGTCAACTTGGGCACGGTGGCGTGACTCACGTCGCCAAGGTTCATCAGCGGGCCCGCGATTGCTCGGATCTCCTCGAGTTTCCGCCTGAGATCGACGTTGGCCTCAAGCTCCTCACAGCTCTCGTATCCGGTCACCCCGACATCGGCGGCTCGCAAGACCACCACCGGCATCCCATTGTCGATCAAAGTGGCCTCGACCCCAGCGATCCAGTCCGCCACAAGCCCGGTGGGGAGGAGGGTGCCGCTGCTCGAGCCGGCGATGTCCTCGAACTCGATCTCGATCTCCGCGGCGCCCCCGGGTACGCCGGCGATCTCGGTGTCACCCCCGTACACCGGCTTCCCTCCATCGACGGGAAAGCGCGCCGTCGCCACCCGCCCGGTGTTGCTCATCAGGATCCGCACCGAGGCTCGCCCGTCGGCCAGACGGACCAACCCTCGCTCCAATGCGAATGGGCCAACCGCGGCCAGCATGTTCCCGCAGTTCTGCTTGTCGGTGACCTCAGGCCGGTCCACCGAGACCTGGAGGAAGAGATACTCGAGATCGACGTCGTCGCGCTCGGAGGCAGCCACCACGGCGACCTTGGTGGTGAGGGGATGTCCGCCACCGACTCCATCGATCTGCCTCGGGTCGGGCGAGCCCATCACCCGGAGCAACAACTGATCCCGTTCGGCTTCGGTGTTGCGGGAGGTCCTCGGCGAGGAAGAACGCTCCCTTCGACGTGCCGCCGCGCATCAACATGCAGCGAACGCCTGGGGGGTCGGAGCTCATTGGTCGATCACTGCCTCGCCGGCGAAGTTAGCGGCCGCAGGTCGCAGATAGGGTTGCCGGCATGAGTCAGGAGTCACTTCTGGTGATCAGCGCTCACGTCGGGGACTTCGTGTGGCGGGCCGGTGGCGCCATCGCCCTCCACGCCACGCGTGGCCATGCCGTGACCGTCGTCTGTCTCGCCTATGGGGAACGTGGGGAGTCCGCCGGCTACTGGCGTCGAGGAATGACCCTCCCCGAGGTGAAGGAGGCGCGGCATGCCGAGGCAGAAGCCGCGGCCAAGGTGCTCGGGGCCGACCTTCGGGCATTCGACGCCGAGGACTACCCGTTGCTGGAGACCCCCGAGCTCCTCGACCGGCTGGTGAAGGTGTATCGCGAGCTACGTCCCACCATCGTCATCACCCATACCGAGCGTGACCCCTGGAATCGGGACCATGAGACCGCCCATTCGGTCGCGACCCAGGCCCGCATCATCGCCCAAGCGGCCGGTTACGACCCGGGCACGGAGGTGATCGGAGCACCACCGGTGTTCCTCTTCGAGCCCCACCAGACCGAGTACTCGGGGTTCATGCCGGATGTCCTCCTCGACATCACCGAAGTGTGGGATCAGAAGCTGGAGGCGATGCGGTGCATGGAGGGCCAGGAGCACCTCTGGGACTACTACACGGACGTGGCCACCCGACGGGGGGTTCAGGCGATGCGCAACTCGAGCCCCAATCTCGGTCTGGTGACGGATGCAAAGGCCGAGGCATACCAGCGGGTGTTCCCCCAGGTGGCCAGGGAGCTCGGCTGAGATGGGAGAGCCCGTCGTGGTGCGAGGCGTGCCGCGGGCGCCGGCCGACATCGTCTCCGGGTTGGGAGAAGCCGGCGTGGCCACCGTTCACGAGGCCGGCGCCGGTGGCCTCCTCGATCCGGGGCTGAGGCCCATCCAGGAGGGGAGGCGTGTCGCCGGTTCGGCGGTGACGGTCTCATGCGCCCCCGGTGACAACATCATGGTCCACGCTGCGGTTGAGGTGATCGAGCCAGGGGACGTCCTCGTCGTGGCGACGACCGCCCCCTCGACGCATGGGATGTTCGGCGAGCTGCTCGCGACGTCGGTGATGGCTCGGGGATGTGTCGGCGTCGTCGTCGACGGCGGGGTTCGTGACGTCTCCGATCTCAGACGGATGGGTCTGCCCGTCTGGTCCCGAGCGATACACGCTGCAGGGACCGTGAAGGCAACTCCGGGCTCGGTGAACCTCCCCGTCGTCTGTGGAGGCGCCACGGTGCACCCCGGCGACGTGGTGGTCGCCGATGACGATGGCGTTGCGGTGGTCGAGCGTGACCGTGCGGGCGAGATTCTCGAGAAGTGTCGGCGCCGTCTGGAGCGGGAAGACGAGATGAGGGCACGGCTGGCCGCAGGTGAGCTGGGCGTCGATCTCTACGGGTTCAGGAAGCGCCTCGAGGACATGGGGGTCCGCTGGACCAGCAGCCACGAACAGTGAGCGGCACATGAGGGTATGCGTCCTCGGTCTCGGTGAGGCAGGGTCGGTGATCGCCGCCGATCTGGCGCGGGTAGGCGACGAGGTGAACGGATACGACCCCGCGGAGGTGCCCACCCCCGAAGAGGTGGTGCGTCATGCCGGGCCCGCAGCCGCGGTTGCCGGATGCGCGCTGGTCATGGCGGTGACGCCGGGCGCCGGGGCTCTTGCTGCATTGGACGGAGTTCTCGCGTCCCTCGACGAGCGGACGGTCTATGCCGACCTGTCGACTGGCTCACCGTTGCTGAAGGAGCAGCTGGCCGAGATGATCGCCGGCCGCGGGCTCCTGTTTGCAGACGTTGCCCTGATGGCACCGGTGCCGGGCCGCGGCATCACGACTCCCGCCTTCGCCTCGGGGAGCGGAGCCGGCCAGTACGCCGAAATGCTGAATGCGCGGGGTGGGAATGTCGAGGTTGTGGGCGACCAAGCCGGGGAAGCGGCGACGCGCAAGCTCCTTCGCAGCGTGGTCATGAAAGGCCTCGCCGCCCTTTTGATCGAGAGCATGGAAGCCGCCGAACAGGTCGGGAAGAGCGAATGGCTGTGGGATCATCTCGTGGCCGAGCTCTCAAGCCTGGACCCGGCGATGCTGCGACGACTCCTGCTGGAGACCGCTCCCCACGCCGTGCGTCGATTGGAGGAGATGACGGCAGCTCGCGAGCTCCTCGTCCAGTCCGGCTCACCCGCCCCGATGACCACGGCCACCATTGCCCATCTCGAGCGTCTCATCGGCGAGGGCATGCCCGACCTCCCCGTCGACTAGTCCTCAGACGGCGGGCTCCCGCAGCTTGAAACGCTGGATCTTCCCGGTGGCGGTGCGAGGAAAGTCCTCGACGTACTCGATGACGTGGGGGAACTGATATCGCTGCAGAGCCGATTTGCACCACTCCTGCAGCTCGGGGAGAAGACCGTCGTCCCCCACGACGTCGTCCGTGAGGATGACCACGGCCTTGATCCGGGACATGTGATCGATTTCGACCGCAACCACTGCCGCCTCCCGGACCGCCGGATGCTCCATGAGCCGGTTCTCGATCTCGATCGGGCTTACCCACAGGCCGCCGACTTTCATCATGTCGTCGACCCTTCCCTCGTACCAGAAGTAACCGTCTTCGTCCTGGCGGTATCGGTCGCCGGTGAGGAACCAGTCGCCCCGGATCTTGTCCCGGCTCCGCTCGTACTGGTGCCAATACATGGTCAGGGCGCTCGGCCCCCGGACATACATCTCCCCTGCCTCCCCGGCGGCGCACAGATTGCCGTCGGGATCACGTACCTCGAGGCCATACCCATCCACCGGTTTGCCCGAGGTCCCAGGGCGGACGGCACCGGCCCGGTTCGAGCAATAGATGTGGAGCATCTCGGTCGATCCGACTCCGTCGAGGATCTCGATCCCGGTTCGGTCAAAGAAGCGACGCCAGATCTCAGGGGGGAGAGGCTCGGCCGCAGAGATCCCGAGCCGAACCGACGACCAGTCGGTCTCCTCGAATCCCGGGTGGGCGAGGACCGCGTTGTAGAGCGCCGGCACCGAGAAATACAGGGAGGGCCGATGGGCCTGCACTCGTTCCAGGAGGCCGTCGGGGGTCGGGCGGCCGGTCAGATAGACCGAGGTCGCGCCGGCCCACATCGGGAAAGTGAGGTTGTTCCCGAGCCCGTAAGCATGGAACATCTTCGTGCTGGAGAAGACGACGTCTCCCGGCCCGATCCCCAGCACCGGCACGGCGTATCTCGAGCAGGTCGCGGCCACGTCGGCATGGCGATGGACCACGCCTTTCGGCTTTCCGGTCGACCCCGAGCTGTAGAGCCAGAAGGCCATGTCGTCAGGGTGCGTCGCGACTGGATCGATCGGTCCAGACGTGCCCTCGATCCAGTCATCCAGCGACACCGCTCCATCCGGTGCCGGGCCGTTGGCCACCACGAGGCGAACCTGTGACCTCAGCTCGACCTGAGGTCCAACGACGTCGAGGAACACGCTGTCGACGATGGCGACACGAGCGTACGAGTCGTCGAGGAAGTAACCGAAGTCGTCGGGCCGGGCAAGGAAGTTGACCGGTACCGGCACGGCGCCGATCCGCATCGCCCCCAGGAAGGAGGCCGGGAAGGCCGGGGTGTCGTCGAGGACAAGCAAGACCCGGTCCTCTCGTCCCAGCCCGAGGTCTCGCAGCCCGATGGCGACCGCGCTCACCGCCGAGTGGAGCTTCCCCGCCGGCCAAAGCACGTCATCGGCGGTGATGAGGACGGTGTCGCTCTCTGTGCCCCGCTCCATCCAGCCGTCGATCAGGGTGCTGATGTTGGCCTCGGTCTGCATCGTGTCCTCGCCGCTTCCCTCTGGCGGGCGAGACTATCGGTCATGACCGAGTCAGGCATTGTCGAGGGAAGAGTCGAGATCGAGGGTGCGGCGGAGATCGAGTATCGGGTGATAAGGGCCGAGATCACGGAATCAATTGTCTTCCTTCACGATGGGCTCGGAGCCGTTGGGACGTGGCGGGATTTCCCCGAGACCGTCGCCCAGTCGACTCGACGACGCTGCGTCGTCTACAGCCGGGAGGGTCACGGTCAGTCCTCCCCCGTACGCCGGCAAAGGGATCTCGGCTTCATGCATCACGAGGCCCAGGTCGTGCTGCCCGCCCTGCTCGAGAAGATCTCGCTCACCAACCCGATCCTGGTCGGCCACTCCGATGGCGCTTCGATTGCATTGCTCCACGCCGGAGGGGGATCCACGGTCGAGGCCCTGGTCTTGATCGCGCCCCACGTCTTCGTAGAGCCCGAGACCATCACCGGCGTCGAGGATGCAGTGAGACGGTTCAAGACCACCGATCTCCCCCAACGAATGGCCAGATACCACCGGGATCCCGAGGCGACATTCCGGGCCTGGAGCGAGATCTGGCTCGATCCGAGCTTCCGGGACTGGAACATCGAGGGCTCGTTGCCCAACATCCATTGCCCCGTGTTGCTCATTCAGGCCCTAGACGACGAGTACGGGACCACGGCTCAGGTGGAGGCGATCGAACGGAGTGTGGCCGGGCCAGTGGAGAAGCTGGTGCTCGCCGTCGGGGGCCATTCCCCGCATCTGTCACGCCGCGAGTGGGTGAACGAGGCGATCACCCGGTTCGTGATGGAGACAGGTCCAACCCGCGGAGGAGCTGGGCATTGACCGCCACGACGATGGTGGAGACGCTCATCAGCACCGCAGCGGCGGCCGGAGCCAGCACTATCCCGGCCCACACGAAGGCGCCGGCGGCGAGGGGGATCGCAACCACGTTGTAGCCGGTGGCCCAAACCAGGTTCTGCAGCATCTTTCGATACCCGGCCATCGAGAGACGGCGGACGGCGACTACCGACCTGGGGTCGTCGGAGGCCAGCACGATCCCCGCCGACTCGATCGCAACGTCGGTCCCTGCCCCGATCGCGATCCCGACGTCGGCTTGGGCGAGGGCGGGTGCGTCGTTGACGCCATCGCCGACCATCGCCACCCTCCGGCCCCGTTGCTGGAGCTCTGCCACCTTCGAGTGCTTCTCCTCAGGGAGAACCTCTGCCATCACCTCGTCGATGCCCAGTTCGATAGCGACTGTCTCCGCCACCTGATGAGCATCACCAGTGATCATCGCCACCTGGACCCCGAGCTCGTGGAGCTGGGCCACAGCCTGCCGTGACTCGGGGCGGATCGCGTCCTCCAGCGATATCGCCCCAACGACTTTGTCATCACGAATCACATACAACACGGAGGCGCCACGGACCTCCCAGGCGGCCACCGGCTCGTTCATCTCGGGAGGCAGGTCCGCTCCCCTCTCCCTGAGCAGGGCGGGGCCTCCCACCGCAACAGTCGCGCCGTCGACTCTGGCCTCGACACCCCTCCCGCTCATCGCCCGGAAATCGGTGGCGGAAGGAACGGGTCCGGCGTCGGCGCCGGCGGCGACGATTGCCCTGGCCAGTGGATGCTCGGAATCGGATTCCACCGCCGCCGCCCAGGCCAGAATCTGGCCGCCGTCGCCAGAAATCGCAGCGACATCACGCACGACATGACGCCCGCGGGTGAGGGTGCCTGTCTTGTCGAAGAGCACGACATCAACGGTGCGCATCCGTTCCAGAGCGAGACGATCTTTGACGAGGATCCCCCTCCGCGCCGCCAGACCGGTTGAGATCGAGATGACCAGAGGGATGGCCAGACCAAGAGCATGGGGGCACGCGATCACGAGGACCGACACCGTGCGGGTCACGGCGTCGTCGGGTTGGCCGAGTGCCGACCAGACAACGGCGGTGATCGAGCGCGGCGCCAACCGCCACGTAGAACAGGAGGCCGGCCGCGCGGTCGGCGAGGACCTGTGCCCTGGATTGAGACTGTTGGGCTTCAGCGACCAATCGCTGGATCCCGGCAAGCGCGGTGTCGTCACCGACCGCCGTCACCTCGATCCGGATAGCGCTGTCGGTGGCAACCGTTCCGCCAACTACCTTCTCCCCCGGTCCCCTCGATACCGGCCTCGACTCGCCGGTCACCATCGACTCGTCCATCTCCGCCTCGCCGACCGTGATCACACCATCGGCAGGAATTCGCCCGCCAGGCCGCACCAGGATGAGGTCGCCCATCTCGAGTCGCGAGATCGGGACGATTTCGTGCTCGGCGCCGATGATCCGTTCGGCCTCGTCAGGGAGCAGTTCCGCCAACGCGGCCAGGGCACCTCGCGCCTGGCCGATCGCCCGCATCTCCATCCAATGCCCCAGGAGCATGATGGTGATCAACGCGGCCAACTCCCACCAGAAATCGAGATCGAACCAGCCGAGCGTGGTGGCAATGGATGCCAGGTAGGCGACTGTGATCGCCATGCCGATGAGAAGCATCATCCCCGGCTGGCGATTTCTTGCCTCCCGAACCGCCCCGACGAGGAAGGGTGCGCCTCCATACACGAAGATCACGGTGCCCAGGACCAGCGCCACCCACTCCGAGCCGGGAAAGACGGGAGCGGTCAGGCCAAACCACTCCTGGATCATGGGGCTGTAGAGGACGACGGGCAGTGTCAGCGCCAAACACACCCAGAAGCGATCACGGAACATCCCCACGCTGTGGCCGGCGTGTTGGTCATGCCCCGGCGGCGCAGTGTGGTCTCCGTGACCATGCTCGTGATGCGCGTGGCTCACCTGACGACGGTAGACCCGACTCTGTCTTCTCAGTCGAGGTGGAACACCTCGACCAGCTCCTCCATCATCGCGTCCGCCGCACCGCCGGTTCCCTCGAAGAAAGGCGCCATCTCCGCCTGCCAGCGAGCATTGACCTCTTCTCGGGACATCCCGTCCAGGGCGGCGGCCAGGGAGTCGGGCGTCTCGAAGTAGCCGAACAACGTGCCGTCAGCACGCATGAAGAGCGTGTAGTTGTGCCATCCGGCCCGGCTCAGGGCGTCGAGCATCTCCGGCCACACCTGCTCGTGACGGCGTGTGTACTCGGGGATCAACTCGGCTCTCACCTTGAGGACGAACCCGATTCTCTTCAAGACCCAGCTCCTAGGCGATGCTCACGAGGCGCCGGTAATGATCCAACCGGGAATCGTCGGGATCGAGATCGGTCACCAGCAGATCGATGTCCACCAGATCGAACATCCGGGCCTGGGCCCGGGTCCCCAATTTGCTGTGATCGACCGCGAGGACGATGCGACTGCTGGTCGCGGCGAAGGCGCGCTTCACTTCCGACTCGGCCAGGCTGGCCTCGGACGAGCCGACGGAATGGTCCAGCGCCGCGGCGGAGCAGACAAAAGCGTCGTAGAGGAAGCCCTGGGCCGCCCGCGCCGCGATCGGGCCTACCAGACTGCCTGTCCGCGGCTCCTGCGTCCCGCCGGTGAGGGAGGCCGTGATTCCCGGCTTGCCGACGACGGCGTGGAAGGTGTCGAGCCCGTTGGTGACAATGACGAGATCCCGCGCCGTCTCGAGCGAGGCGGAGAGACGATGGACGGTGGTCGAGGCATCGAAGGCCACCGTTCCCACCGCAGGGATCAGATCGACCAGCTTCTCGGCGATCCTCCCCTTGGCGCGCGCATTGTGGCGGTGACGCTGAGCGAACGGCTCGGGGCCGAGGGCGATGGCGCCACCCCGAACTCGGCGGGCGATACCGAGTGCTTCGAGCTCGTCCAGGTCGCGGCGGATGGTCATCTCGCTCACTCCGAAATCAGCCGCCAGCTGGTCGATTCGGACCGCCCCCCGCTCGGAGATGAGGTCTCTCACCTCACCCAGACGCTCCTCAGGGCTGTTGAACGTTCGCCGATTCACTCCGTCTCCCCAATCCTCCTGTTGCCGGCATTCAAGCGGCTGGATGACTCTCCCGCCCCGACCCAGTCCCGAGCCTGATCGACGTCGTCGAATGCCCCAACGGCGAGCCCCTGGACGATTGCATTGCCGAGCGCTGTCGCCTCTTGTGATCCTCTGACCACGGCGAGCCCGGTTCGCTCGTTCAACAAGGCGTGCAACAGCGGCACCCGGGCCCCCCCACCGACGACGGCTATGCGCGCCGGGTGCCCGCCGGTGATGGCGGCAAGCTCATCGACGACGTCACCGATCCCGGCGACGATCGATTCGATCACGCTCCTGGCAATCACGCTTCGGGGAGTCCCCGGCGCCAGATCGGCCGCCTCCTGCACCTCGCGCACCATGTCGGTGGAGCTGACGAATCGGTGGTCCCCTGCGTCAAATGTCGGCACCTGGGTCTCGATCGAGGCCGCTTCCTCCAGGAGCAGCTCGATGGGTGGCCCACCCCACGCCTGTCGGCACTGTTCGAGAATCCAGAGACCCACCACGTTCTTGAGGAACCGGATCCCTCCCAGGGCCCCGGCCTCGTTGGAGAAGTTGGCCTGGCGGGCTTCGGCAGTGGTGTCCGGGTGGGTTCGCTCCACCCCGACCAGCACCCAGGTTCCAGCAGAGACGAACACCGTGCCCGGGCTCGACCCGCCTGGCATCCCCAGGAAGGCAGAGGCGGTGTCGTGGCTCCCCACCAGGTGCACGGGGATGCCCTGCCAGGTCCCGGCCAATGTCCCGGCGTTGACGACGTCCGGGAAGAGAGAGGGATCCAGCGACAGGTCCTCGAGCAGATCGTGGGCCCAGTCCCCTGTTCGGATGTCCATGAGTGCCGTGGTCGAGACGTTGGAGCGCTCGGCGAGCTCACTCCCGGTGAGATGGTGGACCATGAGGTCGGGGAGGAGGAGAAAACGTCGCGCCCGGCTCAGCTCATCGGGATCGTGCACCGCGAGCTGGAAGATGGTGTTGATTCCCATGATCTGGACACCGGTCACCTCGTAGAGCCGCTCCAGGCCGATTCGCTCGCCGGTCGCCTGCCATGCCTCTGTTCTCCCGTCTCGATAGGAGAAGGGAGAGCCCACCAGCTGACCGTCGACCCCCAACAACCCGTAGTCGACACCCCAACCGTCGACACCAATCGAGGCCACCGGCCCGATGGCCAGGCCACGCTCCAGGCCCGTCTCCACCTCAGCAACGATGCGGGCCCAGTCCCAACGGAGCGACCCATCGGCCGCCTTCACCGCGGAATGCTCCCAACGATGAAGGACCTTGACCTCCGGCAGCGGCGCAGAGAGATCCACCGCGGCCACGCGGATCGATGTCGCCCCCAGATCCACTGCGAGGACCCGGGCCGGGCCGCTCACAGCCCGGTTGCGACCGAGGCCAGACCGCGCTCTTCGATCATCGCCCTGCGGTAGCCGAGGGCTCGGTAGGCCTCGAGTGGAGCGATCGCCCCTCCCGCGACTCGCCGGGCTTCGGCCACCAGCGGCCGGACGTCGACACGGAAGGCATCCTGGAGGAGTTGCTGGGCCATGGCGGCGTCGTCGGCCGATTGTGCCTCGAGGAGCCGGTCTCGCTCTACCAGCAGAGCCTGGGCGTAGGCGATCGAGACCGCTTCGGTCGACTGGATGAGATCTTCCAGGGGGTCTTTGATGTTGTGGCTCTGATCGATCATGTAGGCGAGTGCGGGAAGCCGGCCCTCCCCGGCGCGGATCAGCTCGCAGAAGATGAGGAACAGCTGAAATGGCTTGATCGACCCCGTGGTGAGGTCGTCGTCGCCGTATTTCGAGTCGTTGAAGTGAAAGCCTCCGAGACGCCCGGCCATGGCCAGCCGGCTCACGATCTGCTCGATGTTGGCGTTCGGCAGGTGGTGACCGAGGTCGACCAGACAGGACGCCTTGGGCCCTGCTGCTTGAGACAGGAGCAGCGACGAGCCCCAGTCGAAGTTCACGGTGGCATAGAAAGCAGGCTCGTATGGCTTGTGCTCGGTGTACATCTGCCAGCCGTCGGGGAGGTGATCGTGGATGGCGCCAAGACCTTCGGCCACACGCTCGAACTGAGTCCGGTGGTCGGCCTGGCCCGGGTGGTTGATGCCGTCGGCCAGCCAGACTGTCAGGGCGGTCGACCCGAGCCGAGCCCCGAGATCGATCACGTACTTGTTGTGCTCGACCGCGGCCTCCCGGACTGCCGGATCGGCGTTGGCCAGGCTGCCGAACTTGTAGGTGAGCTTTCCGTCGTCAGTCGTGGACGGGTTGTCCTGAAAGGTGTTCGAGTTCATCGCGTCGAATGCGATCGAGCGCTCCTCGGCGTATTCGCGAAGACCATCGGGATCGTCGGGATCGTCCCAGGGAACGTGGAGGGAGATCGCCCCATTGCTCGCGGTCAGGGCATTGAGAAGGGCAACGTCGTCGATCTTCTCCTCGGTCGTGCGCGGCTCCCCGCCGATGGGGAATCGACCGAACCTGGTGCCGCCGGTCCCCACCGCCCAGGAGGGAGCGGCGACGCTGAAAGCGATCAGAGCGGACACCACATCGTCGGCGCTGGCGCCGGACCTGCGCCCGAGACTCGTGGACAGATGCTCGAGATCCGCCTGCAGGGGGGCCACCCATTCCTGGTTCAACCCGGCGATGCGGTCCTGATCGATCATCTCGTCCTCCTCGACTACCTCAAGAACGCCGGCACGACCCCACTGTCCACCGGGACCATGAGCCCGGTGGTCTGACTCAAGGCACCGCCGACAAGGGCCAACGCGGCCTTTGCCACGTGCTCCGGCAGCACCTCTTGCTTGAGCAGGGTGCGATCGGCATAGAACTTGCCGAGCTCCTCCTCAGGCACCCCGTACACCTTGGCCCGCTCCGCGCCCCATCCCCCGGCGAAGATACCCGAGCCCTGGACGACACCGTCGGGGTTGATCCCGTTGACCCGGATTCCGTATCGGCCCAATTCCGCTGCGAGCAGGCGCACCTGATGGGCCTGACTCGCCTTGGCCGACCCATAGGCGAGATTGTTGGGCCCGGCGACGACGGCGTTCTTGCTCACTATGTAGATGATGTCGCCGCCACAGTCCTGGGCGATCATGGCGGCCGCGGCGTGCTTCGAGACCAGGAACGAGCCCTTGGCCATGACGTCGTGCTGGAGATCCCAATCGTGCTCGGTCGTCTCGAGCAGGCTCTTGGAAAGTGAGAGGCCGGCATTGTTGACCACGATGTCGATCCCGCCGAAGGCGCGCACCGCGTCGTCGATCGCCGCCTTCACTGTTCGTTCATCGGTGACATCCGCCTCGACGGCGACCACCCGATCGGTCGAGCCGATCGACTCGGCGGTCGAGCGGGCGGAGTCGACGTTGATATCGACCACAACCAGGACCGCACCTGCGTCAGCGAGGGCCTCGGCAATGGCACGCCCGATGCCGGAGCCGGCACCGGTGACCAAGGCGACCTTGCCCGTGAGTGGCTTTGGCGCGGGCCGACGTCGCAGCTTCATCTCCTCGAGCATCCAATACTCGACCCTGAACTTCTCGGACTCCGGCACGGGCTGGTAAGTCGACACCGCCTCGGCACCGTTGATGACGTTGATGGCGTTGATATAGAACTCCCCGGCCAGACGCCCGGTCTGGCTGTCGCTGCCGAAGCTGAACATCCCGACGCCGGGTATGAGGAAGATGGCCGGGTCGGCGCCGCGCATCGGCGGGCTGTCCTCATTCGCGTGCTTCTCGTAGTAGGCCTGGTACTCCTCCCGATACTCGGCGTGAAGGCCGCGGAGTCGCTCGATCCGGGATTCCAACGGCGCCGAGGCCGGGAGGTCGAGGAGAAGCGGTCGCACTTTGGTGCGGATGAAATGGTCGGGACAGGACGTGCCCAGGGGCACTAAGCGAGGTGCTGCTTCCCGGCCGATGAAGTCGAGGACCACATCGTCGTCGAACCACCGGCCGACCACCGGGGAGTCCGTCGCGGCAAGGCCGCGGATAACCGGGGCCAGTGCGGCCGACTCCGACCGACGCTCTTCGCTGCCGAGCGGCCCGAATCCGGGTCGGATCTGGCCGAGCGGGTCCGACCTGCCGTGACGCTCGATGAACTCGGCGGCCCTGACGATCAGCTCGAGAGAGGTTGCCTCGCATGCTTCGGACGTGTCGCCCCAGGCGGTGAGACCGTGGCCGCCCATGACCACGCCTTTCAGATCGGGCCGCTGCCGGCGCAATGTCTCGATATCGATCGCCAGCTGAAAACCTGGTCGTCTCCACGGGACCCAACCGACCTCATCGCCATAACAACGCTTGGTGAGCTCTTCGCCATCGGCCGAGGCGGCGATCGCGATCACCGAGTCGGGATGCAGATGATCGACATGGGCTGCTTCGAGCAAGCCGTGCATCGAAGTGTCGATGCTCGGGGCAGCGCCAGGTGGGCCGAAGATGCAAAAGTCGAGGAGCTCGTGCATCTCGTCTTCCTGGTCCTCGCCGTGGTACACGTCGCGCAGACCACGAACGCGGTCGAGCCGCAATACCGACAGTCCCTCCGGGGTAAGGGTGCCTAGGTCGCCACCCGAGCCCTTGACCCACATGAGCTCGACGTCGTGACCCGAGGCCGGGTCGACGGCTTTGCCTTTGGCAGAGGTGTTGCCTCCGCCGTAATTGGTGTTGCTTCGATCTGAGCCGAGCCGGTTGGATCGAGCGATCAGGTCGCTCACTACCGGATCTCCATTGGCGCTCATCGATCCCTCGTCTCGGGCCGCGCACCCGATGTGCAATACCGCGTTAGATTTCGCATAACATTACACGGGCGGGTCATGACCGTTCAAGGCCGACCCGGGCCCGTGACCGGGCCCGGGCGACCTTCTTCACTCAGGTACCTGGGTTCTCCGCGTTGTACTTGGAGAACGGTCCCATGAGCACACGCAACCCGGCATCCCGGGTCGGATCCGCGGTGATCTCGTACTCACCCATCCGGCCGGCGACGAACTTGGTGCCTTCCTCGGCCACGATCTGGTCGGTGGCGATCCCGTAGGCCACGTAGTAGGCCAGATATCCGAGATCGACAAAGCTCCAGAGGGCGAACTCAGGAGCACACCCGCTCTCGACATACTCGGCCATTTCCTCGGGCAGGCCGAGACCTGAGACCTTGACCGTCTCGCAGAGACCCTCCTGCGTCATCGCCTGGGCCGCAGCCACTATCCCGACCGTGGTCGGAGCCATGATCAGCTCCAGATCGGGATGGGAGTCGACCAGACCCAGAGCCGCTGTCACCGAATCTTCGGCGACATCGTTGCCATACACGGTGTCGACGAGGACGAGGTTCTCGAACTCGGGGGTGGCCAGCACCTCCTCCATCGCCGCGATCCAGGCATTCTGGTTCGCTGCGTCTGGAGTCGCGGAGAGGATGGCGAACTCGCCACCGTCATCACCGAGGATGGTGCGAGCCATATCGGCCATGACCTGGCCGGTCTCGTCGAAGTCGACCTGGGCCACGAACACGCTCTCGCCGGTGGCCGATGGGATCGGTGAGTCCCAGGTCACCACGGGGATGCCTGCGTCCGCCGCTGCCTGAGCGGGGGCGTCGAGCTGATCACCCGAGTTGTTGGAGAGCATGATGGCGTCGACACCCTGGGTGACGGCGTTGGTCATGAACTCGATCTGTCCGGTGGCGTCACCACAGTCGGCGGGGCCGACGAACTCGGCCGGATCGGAGCCCAGCTCCCCTGCGGCTTCCTCTGCACCCGAGTTGGCCTGGGGGAACACTGCGATGTTGGTGCACTTGGGCAGGAACGTCGCCGTGATCGAGTCACCGGCGGTGATCTCCACTGCTTCTCCCGCCGCGGCGGTGGTCGAGCCTGCGGCCGATGTCGTGGTCTCGGCCGCAGCCGTGGTCGTGACCTCGGCTGCCGTCGTCGTCACCTCACCTGCGGTGGTCGTGGTGTCTCCTGTGTCCCCGCCACAGGCGGCGATCACGAGCGCCAAGACCACCAGCGGGGCGAGTGCCCGGCTGCGTCGCTTGATTGCTGTCACTTTCTCATTCCTCCTCTTAGCTGTCTTTGTCTTCGGTTTCGTCGGGTTGAGTCCACTTACCTCCGTTCGGTCGGGCGTCAGGGTGGGCCGTGGGCAATCGCCTCCGGCGCAGGGCGACGAAGGCGATACCTCTGGGCGAGATTTGGGACCAGCACGGACCCGATCAGGAGGAGCCCGATGACCCCGGTCTGGGTGATCCCATCGATGTTGGCGAGACCGAGCCCGTTGCGGATGTTGAGCACGGTGAACAGGGCAAGCACGACTCCCAGCATCGTCCCCGATCCACCAAAGATGCTGACGCCGCCGAGCAAGACCATCGTGATGATGTCGAGCTCATAGGTCTCGCCGAGGGTGCCCTGTACCGCGCCAACGCGTGATGCGAAGAGGATCCCGGCCAGGGCCGCCACGGTCCCAGAGGCGACGAAGAGCCGCAGCTTCACGGTGTCGACCTCGATCCCGGAGAACCTGGCCACATCGGCGCTATTGCCGATGACATACACCTTCCGACCGAAGGCGCTGCGTTCTAGCAGGACCCAGGCCAGAGCGAGGCCGATGAAGAAGATCACCATGGCAACCGGGAAGGGACCGACCAAGGTCTGTTGGCCGATCCGCTCGAACCATTCCGGGAAATCACCGATGGAACGGTCCTCGAGAAGCACACGCGCCGCCCCCCGGAACCCGATGAGGCCGGCCAAGGTGACCACGAGGGAGGGCAACCGGAATCGGGTGATGACCAGGCCTTGGATGAGGCCGGCGACGGCCCCGGCAGCGAGGCCGATGAGGATGGCGGCGACGAATGGGACCTGACCACCGTTGTGCAGGGTGGCCATCACCGCGGCGGAGAACCCCATCACCGAGGCCACCGACAGATCGATCTCCCCGTTGATGATGATGAAGGTCATCACCACTACAACGATGATCTTCTCGATCGAGAGCCAGAACAGATTCACGAAGTTCCCGAAGCCCAGATAGAAAGGCGACAGGGCGACGTTGACCACAATGGTCGCCACGAGGACGACGAAGAGAATGCTCTCCCAGCGGTGCTTGGCGGACCACTCACGCATCGGCGGTCCCTCCTCCCGCCATCCCCGTCATGCCGACTGCGACCGGTCCGCTGTCCTCCATCGCCTTGCGAGCCTCCGCCGACCAGCGTCGGGTGAAGCGATTGCGAAGCATGGTGTCCACGATGACCGCGGCGAGGATGAGCACTCCCAGGAACGCATCACGCCAGAACTCGCTGACCTCCGGCACCCGCACCAGGCTGAGCTTGAGGGTGTCGATCAGGATCGCGCCGAGGAGGGCGCCGATCATCGTGCCGGACCCGCCGAGAATGCTCACCCCACCGACGACTGCTGCTGCCACCGACTCCAGCTCGAGACCGGCACCGGCAGTGGCACTGATCGTGCCGGCCCGAGCCATGAACATGAAACCGGCCAGACCGGCGAGCGTCCCCGATCCAACGAAGGACCAGAAGACGAGAGACTTGGTCGGGAGCCCGGCCAGTGCCGCCGCCGATGGGTTCGAGCCGATGGCGTAGATCCTCCGACCCCATCGAAGCCGGGCGAACGCCCACTGCAGGGCCAACACCACCACAAGGGCGATGACGAAGATCAGCCTGATCTCGAAGCCCGCGACCGAGAACAGGGTCACGTTGTTGAACTCCAGCACCCAGTCGGGCAGATCCCCAGCGAGGATGTTGGCGCCCTCGGAATAGATGCTGAGCAGGGTGCGGAACAGCGCCAAGGTGCCCAGCGTGACGATGATGGCCGGCACACCCCCGTAGGCGACGAGCAGCCCGTTGAAGGAGCCCAATACCGCCCCCACCACGACCGCCACCAAGATCGCCACGAGAGGGCCCTGACCGGACGATCCCAGGAAATCACCGGTCAGGTAGGCGGCCACCCCCACGATCGAGCCAACGGAAAGGTCGATGTTGCGGCTGAAGATGACCAGCGCCTGTGCAGCGGCCAGGAGCGCGACGACCACGACACTCGAAGTGACCCGGTTGAAAAAGCGCCCACTCAGGTAGCCCTCGATGAGAAAGGCGAACACCACCACAGCGATCGCAATGATCCCGAGGAGGCTGATCTCTTTGACTCGATCCGGTTGGAGGAACCGACTGCTCTTCGAGGGGGCCGCAGCCGCCGTCTCCGTGCTCATCTCGCCCCTACCGCCGCGGCCATCACCCGCTCCTGGGTGGCATCCCGCCGCGTATAGATCTCGATCAGCCGCCCCTCTCGCATCACTGCCACCCGGTCGCTCATGGCGATCACTTCCGGCAGATCCGATGAGATGAGGATGATCGCGATTCCCGATGCGGCGAGCTCGTCGATGAACTTGTGGACGTCCGCCTTGGCGCCGACGTCGATGCCACGGGTCGGCTCATCGAGGATGAGCACCTTGGGATGAGTGTTGAGCCACTTGGCCAGCATCGTCTTCTGCTGGTTGCCCCCGGACAGTTGACTGACCGGCGTCGACAGGCTCGGTGCCCGTATCCCGAGACGCTTGCGCAACGCCTCGGCGTCTGCACGCTCCCTATCGCGGTCGATCAGTCCGAGTGCGTTCGTGTAACGGTCCAGAGTGGCCAGGGTGACGTTGGCGACCAGCGATTGCTCGACGGAGAGGCCCAGCCGGCGGCGGTCCTCGGACAGATAGGCGATCCCGTGCGACAGAGCCTCTTGGGGGGATTTGATATCGAGCCGCTCCCCCCCGAGCTCGACGGTGCCGGTGTCGGCCGGGCTGACCCCGAACAGGGAGAGGGCAATGTCCGTCCTCCCCGACCCAACCAGACCGGCGAAGCCGAGCACCTCGCCCCGGCGAAGCTCGAAAGATATGTCCGAGAAGACGCCGGTCAGACCAAGCGCATCGACCGCGAGAACGGTGTCGCCTTCCGGGTGCTCACCACGGGCGAAGAAGTCGGAAGGATCACGGCCCACCATCTCCCTGACCAGAGAGTCTTCGCTCACCTCGGCCACGGGCCGGGTGGAGATATGTCGCCCGTCCCGGAACACCGAGATGCGATCGGAGATCGTGAACAACTCCTCCAGCCGATGCGTGATGAAGAGAACAGCGACTCCGGACTCCTTGAGGCTGCGCACCTGTCGAAAGAGGCGATCGACCTCGTGGGCCGAGAGGGCAGCAGTCGGCTCATCCATGATCAGTACCCGAACGTCGAGCGAGATCGCCTTGGCGATCTCGACTGCCTGCTGACCCGCCACCGTCAGCCCGGCTGCCGGGAGTCGAGGGTCGATGTCGATGTCCAACTTGGCCAGGATCGCGGAGGCCTCCCGGTACATGGTCGACCAGTCGACCACCAGCCCTTGGTCCTGATGGCCGATGAAGATGTTCTCCGCCACGCTCAGGTCCGGGAACACCGATGGCTCCTGATAGATGGCGGCGATCCCCTGCCGCTGGGCCTCGGCGGAGTTGCGTGGAGCGAACGACTCGCCCCCGAGGAGCATCTCCCCGGAGTCGGCTGGGTGGATCCCGGTCATGATCTTGATCAGGGTCGACTTTCCGGCGCCGTTCTCACCGACGAGGGAGTGGACCTCACCCGGCAACAGCGAAAGAGAGACGTCGGTCAGAGCCTGGGTGGCGTCGAAGCGCTTGGACACCCCGATGATCTCCATGACGGGTCGGGGATCAGTCACACCAGGTTCCTCCTCAGTCAACGCCGGGGCAGCTGGCGTTCACTTATGTAACATATCACACTAGATAACGGGGTGTCGGTCCAACTACCGTGTTTGCCATGCAGCCGCAAACGCCCCGGAAATCCTGGCTCGGCTCGTTGCGTCTGCTGAGATTCCGCCGCTTCGAGCTCAGCCCGACCAAACGCCGGCTGCGCAAGGGAGTCTCCGTCGCCGATCTCCGCAAGATCGCCCGCCGTCGTCTCCCTCGCGGCGTGTTCGACTACATCGACGGCGGCGCGGAAGACGAGCTGGCGATGAGCGCCAACAGCGAGGCCTATCGCCGGGTGACTTTTCGGCCCCGGGTCCTGAGGGACATGAGCGACATCGAGACCAGCTCGACTCTCCTCGGCAAGCCCATTCCCTTGCCGCTCGTGCTCGCCCCGACCGGGTTCACCCGTATCGCCGACCCCGCCGGTGAGCTGGCGGTAGCCCGCGCCGCCCAGCGCGCCGGGCTCCCTTACGCACTCTCGACGCTAGGGACACGGTCTATCGAAGAGGTGGCCGGAGTGAGCTCGGGGCGGCTCTGGTTCCAGGTGTACATGTGGAAGGACCGCGGGCTGGTTGCGGAGATGGTGCAGCGGGCCGCGGTCTCCGGATACGAGGCGCTGTGCCTCACCGTCGATACCGCGGTGTTCGGGAAGCGGGAGCGAGATGTGCGGCGGGGATTCACCTTGCCCCCAAAGCTGGGGCTGTCCACGATCCTGGACGGCATCATCCACCCTGGCTGGACGTGGCAGTTCCTCACCAACGATCCGATCCTCTTCGCCAACGTCGCAGGGCGGAGTGTCGGGGAAGGCGGGGAGACGGTGGCCCTCGCCGAGTACGTCAGCAATCAGTTCGACCCCAGTCTCTCCTGGGGCGACATCGAATGGCTGCGGGCCCGTTGGGACGGCCCGATCGTCATCAAGGGGATCCAGACCGTGGAAGACGCCAAGATCGCGGCCGAAGAAGGCATCGAAGCCGTCGCTGTGTCCAACCATGGTGGTCGGCAGCTCGATTCTTCACCCGCCACCCTCACCCTTCTCCCCCAGGTCGTCGACGCGGTCGGCGACCGCATCGAGGTCATCTGTGATGGGGGGGTGCGTCGGGGGAGCGACATCGTCAAGGCGGTTGCCCTCGGTGCCTCAGCCTGCATGGCGGGGCGGGCCTATCTCTACGGTTTGGGTGCTGCGGGTGAAGCCGGCGTCGACCACGTCCTGGACCTATTCGCCTCCGACATGCGGCGCACCATGGCCCTCATCGGGTGCCGGACGGTCAAGGAGCTCGATCGGGAGTACGTCGACTGGTCCTGAGCAGCCCTCGTCGCTGTTCGAGGAATCGCCTCTCCACCTCATTTGCCACCAGGCCGATGGCCTTGCCGTAGGCCTCATCGGCCGCCACGTGATCACCCGACCTGCGCAGTAGCTCCGCTCTTGTGGCGTGATAGAGGTGGTAACGCTCCAACTCCATCTCGTCGAGCAGGGCGAGCGCGTCTGAAGGGCCGTCGAGCTCGGCCACAGCCACTGCCCGGTTCAGAGACACGACCGGAGAAGGGGTGATGGCCAGAAGCATGTCGTAGAGCTGGACGATCTGTGCCCAGTCGGTATCGGCTGCTTCCGAAGCATCGCTGTGGACCGCGGCGATTGCAGCCTGGATCTGGAATGGCCCGGGGCTATTGCGGCGCAAGCATGCCCTGACCAGATCCTGCCCTTCTTTGATGAGGGTGCCATCCCACCGGCTGCGGTCCTGTTCGCCGAGCAAGATGATCGATCCCTCCGGCGTGGTCCGGGCGGGACGGCGTGATTCCGACAGAAGGACCAGAGCGAGCAGCCCGATCGCCTCTGGCTCGTCGGGCATGAGCCCCGCAAGCAGCCGAGCCAGCCTGATCGCCTCGGCGGCGAGATCAGATCGCACCAACTCGTCGCCGCTCGAGGCGGAATGACCCTCGTTGTAGATGAGGTAGATGACTGTGAGTACCGAGCCGAGCCGGTCGGGTAGGTCGGCGTCGACAGGAACCCGGTAGGGGATATTGGCGGCCTTGATCTTCCGCTTCGCCCTGACCAGGCGCTGGGCCATGGTCGGCTCGGGGACCAGGAAGGCCCGGGCGATCTCCGGGACCTGGAGACCGCCGAGCAGGCGAAGGGTCAGGGCGACCCGGGACGAGGGGTCGAGGGCCGGGTGACAGCAGGTGAAGATGAGTCGAAGCCGGTCGTCGCTCACCGGTCCCCCGACCGGATCCGGCTCCGATTGGGCCTGGAGCTCGACTGCACGGGCATGACGATCCTCTCTGCTCGACTCACGTCTGAGTCGATCGATGGCGCGATTCCTGGCCGTGGTCACGATCCATCCGCCGGGGTTGGGAGGGAGCCCTGACTCGGGCCATCGCTCTGCGGCGATGACGAAGGCGTCCTGAACCGCCTCCTCGGCGACGTCGATGTCGCCGAAGAGACGGATCAGTGTGGCAATGGCCTTGCCGGACTCATTCCGGAAGGTCCGATCTATGACAGCGAGCTCTAGATCGGCCAACGATCCTCAGGCTTCAGGCTCGTCCTGGAAGGGCCGCACCTCGATCGGGCCCTGGCAGGCCACCGTGGCCTTACGTGCCCACTCCAGGGCGGCGTCGAGGTCGGGGGCCTCGATGACCCAGAAGCCGCCGATCTGCTCCTTGGTCTCGGCATAGGGACCGTCGGTGACAACGATCTCACCACTTCCCGCATCGACGACGGTGGCGGTGTCGGCGGGATGCAGGCCTCCGGCGAACACCCAGGCGCCCGCTTCCTTGATCTCTGCGTTCACCGCATCGACATCGGCGTAGATCTTCTCTACCACGTCGGCAGGGAGATCCTCCGGCCCACTCGCATCGAACACCGACAGCATGTACTGGGTCATGACGATTCCTTTCCGATCGGGCGTCGTGCCCTCTCTCATACCCCTACTACGAATCTGCCCACCCCGAGATCGACCGTCTGCGTGGTTTTTTCGACAGATGCCGTCAATCGCCGATATAGGACATGACGTGCTTGATCCGGGTGTAGTCGTGCAGGGCGTAGATGGAGAGGTCCTTGCCGTAGCCGGATTGCTTGAAACCACCGTGCGGCATCTCGGCGACCAACGGGATGTGGGTGTTTATCCAGACCGCCCCGTAGTCGAGGTACTTGGCCATGCGCATCGCTCGGCCGTGATCCCTGGTCCACACACTCGACGCCAACCCGTACTTGACTCCATTGGCCCATTCCAGGGCCGCCTGCTCGTCGTCGAATCGCTGCACCGTGATCACTGGGCCAAAGACTTCCTCCTGGCTCATCTCGTCTTCTTGGGTGAGACCGCTGAGGACCGTCGGCTCGAAGAACCAGCCCGAACGGTCCACGCGATTGCCACCAATCACCACCTCGACGTGCTCCGGTGCCCGATCTAGAAGCCCGCTCACCCGGTCGAGCTGGCTGGGGTTGTTGAGCGGGCCGTAATCGGTGCCCTCGTCGTAGGGATCCCCGGTGGTGGTCCCCTTGGCCTGCTCGGCCAAGGCGGCGACGAAGTCGTCGTGGACCCCGGCGCCCACCAAGACCCGGGTGGCCGCGGTGCAATCCTGGCCGGCGTTGAAGTATCCCGCCCCGGCGATGCCCTGGGCGGCCGCCTCGACATCGGCATCGTCGAAGACGATGACGGGCGCCTTCCCCCCCAGCTCGAGATGCACCCGCTTGAGGTCGTCCGACGCAGCGGCGGCCACTTCCTTTCCGGCCCGGATGCTCCCGGTCACCGAGACCAGCGCAGGAATCGGGTGAGAGACGAGGGCGCGCCCGGTGTCCCGATCACCGGCGATGACGTTCAGCACCCCGGGCGGGAGGAACTCGGCTGCCAATTCGGCCAGCCTCAGCGTCGACGCCGGGGTGGTGTCCGATGGCTTCAGTACGACTGTGTTCCCCGCAGCCAGCGCCGGAGCGAACTTCCAGACGGCCATCATCAGCGGGTAGTTCCACGGCGCCACCTGGGCGCAGACACCCAAGGGCTCACGGCGGATCATGGAGGTGTGATCTCTCATGTACTCCCCCGCCGATAGACCTTCGAGATGGCGGGCGGCGCCGGCGAAGAAGCGGATCTGGTCGACCGCCGGAGGGATCTCGTCGGACAAGGTCAACCCGTACGGCTTGCCGGTGTTCTCGACCTCGATCCTGGTCAGCTCCTCGGCATTGGCCTCCAGCGCATCGGCAATACGGAGAAGGGCGAGGCTGCGCTCCGAGGGCGTGGCATCACGCCAGCCCGGGAATGCGTCTGCCGCGGCCCGGCAGGCTGCATCGACGTCGGCCGCGTCCGAGAGTGGCGCCGAGGCGTATTCCTCCTCCGTGGCTGGGTTGACGACGGGCATCGTCTCCCCATCGAGTGCGGGCTGTTGCTCACCACCGTAGAAATTGGCCAGGGTCTTCATCGTGGTCTGCGTCATTGGTTCCTCGGTCGAAGCGGTGTCGCCACGATACCGAGCGCCGTTGGCCCTTGCCGTGGTGACAGAAACCCTCCTCCAGGGTCAGACCACGACCCGGTAGAGATCCCACTCCCCGGGCACGCCTTTGAGCTCGTGGCGGCCCCGGGATTCGAACTCGAAGCCGGAGCCGATGACCATGTCTCGCACTGTCTGGGACACCACCACCTCTCCCGGTGGGGCGAGCGCGGAGACACGGGCGCCGATGTGGACCGCCATCCCGGTCACGTCACCTCCTTCAAAGACCACCTCACCGCTGTGAAGCCCGACCCGAACCTCGAGGCCCGCGACTCTGCTCGCCTCGCACATCGCCAACGCGCACTCGATAGCGGGTGTCGGGCTGTCTAAGACGATGAGGAAACCGTCCCCGGCGGTGTTCATCTCCTTACCGCCGTATCGGGTCAGCAGGCGGCGGGTCTCGGCGCGATGACTCTCCAGCAGACCGCTCCACACCCGATCACCCACTCCGGCGGCGCGCTCGGTCGATCCGACCACGTCGCTGAAGAGGACCGTGGCTACCCGCCGGTCGACCGCACTGCCCACCCTCGTGCCAACGAGGAACTCCTCGATCTCGTCCATGAGACCGTCCACATCGCCGAGGTAGCCCGGCGTCTCGTCGCCCGGCACTTCGACGTACTGGCCATTCTGCAGATGCTCCGCCAGCCAGCGCATCCCCTCGGCCGGGATGAAGGGAGCATCCTTCCTGTGTATTAGGAGGGCGGGAGCGGTCACCGACGACAGCAGCGGGCGCAAGTCGATTTCCATCATTCGTCGCATCAAACCGGCCGCCATGCTGGGAGTGGCCGACATCCGCTCCAGCTTGCGAAACCAGCTGACGATCCGCCCGTCTTCCGTCACCGAAGGGGCGATGAGTGGAAGGAGGATGGCCTGGCCCCACACCCCCTGTTCGATCACTCCTGCCACCGTCTCGAACGCCTCGGGATCGGGGCCCCAGGGATGGTCCTCATCGGGGGTCGAGGTGGCGAGCACCTCGCCCAACACAAGGGCGGAGACCCGCTGTGGGTGGAGGGCCGCCACGGTCATAGCGATCGCCGCGGCATCGGTCCAGCCCACGAGGGCAGCGCGCTCCATGCCGACGGCGTCCATGATCGACAGGACGTCGGGCACCATCTCGTCGGTGGTCGCCTCGATCGAGGGCCGGTCGGAGAGGCCTGTTCCCCTCTTGTCGAACAGGGCGACTCGCCCCATCGCAGCGTAGCGTTCGAGAAATCGCCGGCACTCGGGGAGCTCCCACAGGACCTCGAGGTGGGAGACCCATCCGATCATCAACAGGATGTCGAGCGGCCCCTCTCCAAAGACTTGATAGGCGAGGTCGACCGACCCGGAACGGGTGAATTTGACCTCGGGCATGGTCGACACGGCGTCCGAGCCTAACTGCGCGGTGTGATCAGCCCGCGGGCCAGCAAACGCTCGAATTGGCGGATGGTCGATTCCACCCCCACGTCGAGCGGCGTATCGGACACGGCCCCAAATATGGCCGCGACGTCATCGGGGACCGGCTGGGCGGGGAACGGGAGCGGGGTCTCATCGAAGGTGATCGAGCCGGCAGATCTGGGTGCCGCCGCCTCGATTGATGAGACGATCGTCACCATGTCGGTGGCGGGGGTGGGGAGGTTGAGCACGACGGCGCCCTCGAAGCCTGAGTCGGCCGCGGCCACGAGCACCCGGGCCACGTCTTGACCGTGCTGCATCTGGAGTGATCCGCCGAAGCCAATGTGAAAGGGAAGGCCGGCCGCGGCGTGAAGCATGGCCTTGGTCGGCCCCGAAGTGAGACCCTGATCCCGTCCGACGCCGTACCCGGTGTGGGGGCGGATGCCGATGGAGGGCACTCCCTCATCGGTCCACATCCGTAGTGCCGTCCCCTCGTTGGCTTTCTTGAAGACCCCATACAGCGTCGATGGTGGCGCATCCTCTCCCTTTGGGCTCAACGCAGCTACCGAGCTGGCGTAGACCACCGGGGTCTCGATCCCGGCATCACGGGCAGCGAGCAAAACATTGGTCGTGCCGACCACGTTCACCAACGCTCCTCGGGAGGGGTTGGCTGCGCATGCCGGTACCTGGAGGGCGGCGAGATGGATGACTGCACCGATCTCGTGGTCGGTCAACGTCTGTTTGAAACCCGAAAGGTCGGTGATGTCGCCCGCCACTTCGGTCAGGGCGCTGTCATCGTCGTCCTCGAGGACCTGGGTGAGACGGGCCCGATCCGGATCCTGATCGAGCGCGACTACACCCCGACCATCGCCCAGGAGTGTCTTGACCACCCAGGCGCCGATGAAGCCCCGCGCCCCGGTGACCAGCACCGCATCCCGATCGCTCATGCCGGCGATGCTAAATGAGGCTGCCGGAACGGTCGGATAGGCTCCCCCGAATGGCGGTGACACTGTCCCCCAAAGGGACCAGGGGGACCGAGATACCCGGCTTCGCCAAAGCCCTGATGAAGGCCGGGGCGGGTCTGGGAAATCTCATCTTCAACACGATGGGCGATCGCATGAAGATGCAAGGCCAGCCGCTCGTCTTGCTGACCACGATCGGAGCCAAGAGCGGAAAAGAGAGAAAGGCGTTGCTCGGCCGGTTCGACGACACGGAGCATCCTGGGGCATGGCTCGTAGTCGGCTCCAACGGAGGGGCGGCTCGGCACCCGGGTTGGTGTCACAACCTCGCCGCCAATCCCGATCAGGCGTGGGCGACGGTCGACAAACAAGAGACCAAGGTCCGGGCGGATTCGCTCGACGGGCATGAATACCAGGAGGCGTGGGACCGGATCGTGTCGCTGGCTCCCGGATACGGGTCCTATCTCGAAAAGACCGACCGCAAGATCCCGATCATCCGTCTGACCCCGGCGGAGAAGTAGCAGCCTCAGGTGTAAGCAATGCGGATCAGCCGGGCACATAACATGCCAGAAAGGCAGATGTGTCCGACCGAATTGCCGTCGACCTGACCGGGAACCAAAGCGTTCGCTTCGACCACCTGTTCGACTCCAACTACAACGCCATCTTCCGGTATTGCGCCCGCCGTCTCGGGCCTACCGATGCCGAAGATGCCGCTGCCGATGTCTTCGCCGTTGCCTGGCGCCGCATCGAAGACATGCCGGAGGGTGATGCCAGGAAGGCATGGCTATTCGGAGTCGCCCATCGGGTGGTGGGGAGTCAGTACCGAAGCCGTCAGCGTCGAAACAGGCTGTCCACGCGTTTGGAGCAGACCGCCACCAGTGAGCCTCACGTCATCTCGGGCGGCGAGTTCGACGATCTGCTCGCCGCGCTCGGACAGCTGAGCAGAACCGACCAGGAGTTACTCAGGCTCTCGTCATGGGACGGCTTGAGCAGGACCGAGATCGCCACCGTGCTGGACATCAAAGAGAACGCGGTCGACCAGCGGTTGCATCGGGCCCGAGCTCGATTGAGAACTCGACTGAACCGGCTCGGTCCCGGATCCCCGCAAGTTTCACCCAAGGAGGCCTCGACATGATCGAGCTGCTAGAGCGCGCTGACCCGGCCAAGGACCTGAATTCAGACAAGGTTCGCCTTCGGGCCAAGGTCGACGAGCGCATCGGCCTCTCCGCCCCACTGACGACGGCTCCGGCCAAGACCAGGAAGCCGTGGCTGATCGCTGTAGCGTCGTTTGCGGCAGTGATCGCCGTCGCCGTCCCGGTGGCGCTTCGCGACACTTCTCCATCGGTCTTCGCCCCGGATTTGGACGACCTTGCCGCGTATCCGGGTGTCGACGACGCAATACCGCTGGCGTCGGGTGGTCTGCAGGTGATGGACGTCGACGACGAGACGATCTGGGTGATGACAACGTTGCAAAACCTCCTCCAAGAGGTTTCTGCCGCGTCTGGAGAGGTCGAGGCGACCTACTCGATCGACGCCCGGGTGGAAGGCCTGGTGGCGGGGGGCGACCGTATTTGGCTGATCAGTAGCGACAACGGCGGCACGGTGTTGCGCTTCGACCCAGAAAGCGGAGAGGTCGATCTGACCATCCCCGTCGGGGGAGTGCCTGGGTGGGCCAATTGGCTGGGGAACAGTCTGTGGGTGGGCCTCGAGCAGGCCGACGTGATCCGGATATCGACCGAAGGCGAGATCGTCGAGACGGTTCCGGGCGAGCTAAAGGGTGGTGAAGGGCTTGGTTTTCTCTGGGTCAACGACCCCGGCACCGACCTGATCTCCAGCTTGTCCGAGGGTGGGCAGCTCGGCGACATGGTGATCCCAACCGAACGCGGGTTGGAGACCATGAGCGGATCGGGAATTCGTCAGGTTGCGGAAGCGGATGGACGCCTCTTCTTGCTGGACGGCGACCATCCCTGGGGAACAAATCTCAACGTCTTCGACCCTGACTCGGGTGAGTTCGGAGCGTTTGCCGGCCTCACTTTCGGGCTCCTCGACCTGATCGAATTCGACGGCTATCTCTGGGTGACCTCCAGCACCGACCACCTCCTGATCCGGATCGATCCCGCATCAGGCGAGCAGCGCAGATATTCGATGCCCGGCAAGCCCGGCGGGCTGGCGGTGGCCGATGGGGCGCTGTGGGTCAACCTCTATCACCCTGGAGCCCTGCTCCGTCTCGACACCAATGCCGACCTCATCGAAACGGGCCCGATCGTGACCGACGACTGGAACCGGTTCCCCCATCGACTCCTCTGCACCGGCACCGCTGAGGCGGGCGGTCCCACGATCATCCTCCAGCCGTCGGACTGGATCGATTACGGGTCCTGGTCGGTCATCCAGGCCGAGCTGTCGAGCGAGGGATACGTCGTCTGCTCCAACGGATATGTGGAGGGTGAGACGAATCCTGAGCAACAGGCTGCCGACTTGGAAGAAGCACTGACTGAGACGGGCATGTCGGGCCCCTACGTGCTCGTTGCTGCGGTCGACGGTGTGCATGGGGCCCGCATCTTTGCCGAGGGGCGTGACGATGTTGCCGGCATGGTGCTGGTCGACCCGATGCCGGTCGGCTTCCAGGACTTCTACGACGATCTCCTCCCGGACCTGGCAGGCCACCCACCCTGGCTCGATCTGGATGCCGAGGTCTCCCAATCTCTCGATGGCTTCGGGAATGTGCCTTTGATCGTGATCGAACAGGATCCGGACTCGGTGTTCCAATCGCGCCAGTTCATCGAAGGAGTCGGGCGCGAGACGGCCGAGGCGGTCGACACTTACTGGCAGGACGGGCTCGCTGGATACGAGGACCTCTCGTCGGACTCGCGATCGATGGTCGCGAATGGATCAGGGCTCGACATGGTGATCTGGGACCATCCCGACCTCGTGGTCGAACAGGTCCTCGACTTGCTCAGACGGTGAGGGTCTGCGCCGGCACCTTCTTCTGCGGGTCGACGAAGGGCAGGCTCGCCGCCACCGCAGTGAGCTCTTCGCCGTTCTCCGTCATGACCTCCACCCGAGTGTCTTGGTCAGAGAGCCCGATCGGCACCCACATGTACCCGATGTTCCGCTCCAGCCCGGGCGACCAAACCGCGTCGGTGACCCGGCCGACCTCAGCGCCGTTGGAGAGCACTGGCCAGGGCTGTGACAGCTCCGCCCGCAACTGATCGCCTTCGAGGAACATCCCGACAAGCTTGCGGTCGACTCCTGTCTCGCGGAGGCGCTCCAGGGCGTCTTTTCCCAGATAATCCTGGTCCTGGGACTCGACCAGCCGCTCCATCCCGGTGAGGTGAAAGGGGGTGTCATCGAGGGTCATGTCCGAGCCGTAGTTGAAGATCCCGGCCTCGATCCGGCGGGCCTCGCATGGGGCAATCGGGCGGATATCGAACTCTTCGCCGGCAGCGGCCACCGCGTCCCAAAGAGCGGTGCCGTCACGACGATCGAGGACATTGATCTCGAATCCGGGGATGGCGGTCCATCCCGTCCGACTGATCACAACCGGGATTCCGTCGATCTCGAACTCGCCGAGCCAGTAGTACTTGATGTCGTAGATGCCGAGCCCGACCAGCTTCTCCAGTGTCTTGGCTGCCAGTGGTCCCTGCACCTGCATCGGGTGCACGTCGGGCAGGGTGACGTCCGCATCGAAGCGGCCGGCCGCCACACCAAGGGCGTACAGCCCGGCATCGGAGTCGGCCAACTGCATCCACCACCGGTTCTCTCCGACGTGGAGCAGGACCGGGTCGTTCACGATCCCGCCATCGGGGGCGATCACCGGCATGTACTTCCCCTGGCCGACGGCGCACTTGGTGAGGTCCCGGCAGGTGATGTAGTCGATGAGATGGTCGGCATCTCGACCACTCACCTCCACGGTTCGCTCCACACCGACATCCCACATCGTCACACCGTTCACCAGAGCCCAGTACTCGACGTCCGGATCGTCGTAGTAGGCGGGCAGGTACATGTGGTTGTAGATGTCGTAGGCGGAGCAGCCGGCCGCGAGCGTCGACTCGAAAAAGGGCGACCGTCGGTACCAGGGACCGAAATAGAGCGTGGAGCTCTTCTCCAGCATCTCACGACGTTCGTTGGCCACCAGTCCTCCTCGATTCCTGAACGGCGGTTCAGCCTACAGAAGCCGGTCAGCCTCGGTTGTCGGCGAGGTTCCGGCCCTGGATCAGACCGTGTCGGAGCGGCTGGAGAAACGACCCGCTGCGTCGATGACCAGGGCCGCGATGCGATCTGCATTCCCGGCGGCGGGGAAGCGATAGGCGGGGCCATGGACGTGGATCGCGCCGAGAACGCGCTTTCCGTCGGCGAGGACCGGCGCCGCCACCGAGTTGATTCCCTCTGCGAACTCCTCGCGCACCCAGCAATGACCCGACGATCTGATCGTCTCCAAGCGATCCCGGATTTGGGTCGGGTCCACCATGGTGGTGCTCGTGAAGGACTCGAGCGGTCGACTCAGATAGCGATCGACCTCCGCTTCAGGCCATTGCGCCATCACACAGAGCCCCGAGGGCCCGATGTGCATCGGGACCGTTAGTCCGGTGTAGTCGCGCACCTGAACGGGGTTGGGGCTCTCCACCTGGACCATGTACTGGATCGTGTAGCCGGTTGGAACGCTGAATCCCGAGGCCTCACCGAGCTGGTCAGAAAGCCAGACCAGATGAGGCCGGACCGCGGTGGCCAGGGCAGCGGTGGCGTCGATAGCGCCCGCCAGCTCGACCAACCCCATGCCGATCGAGTACATCGTCCCGTCTGCGCCCCGGGTCACGGCACCCTGGTCTTCGAGACTCGAGAGCATCCGAGCCACCGTCGATTTGGGAAGGCCAACCCGCTGGGCCAGATCGGTCACCCCCGAGGGCTCGACGGCCAATGCCTTCAGCACTTGAAACGCGCGATCGATCGATTGCACCGCCATCAGCGAACCCTGGCCAAAGCGGCACGATGCCAGGCGACCGTGGGCTCGACCTGGTTGAACGTGAACAGATGGATCCCGTCCAAGCCCAATCCCTCACCCAGACGCGCCAGCGGATCGACGATCCGATCGGGCTGGTAGGGGCCGGGACGGAGGATCCGGAGGATTGCCCCACGGTTCTTGGCGACGAACCTGATCGAGTCACCGACTCCGATCCGGGCGCCGATGCCGATCAGCCGCTTTGGGTCGACCGCTCCCGGCACGCCGATCTTGATCGGAAGTGTCACACCGGCGGCTCGCACCTTCCTCACCCAATCGACGATCGTCTCCGAGCTGAAACACATCTGCGTGACCACGTGAGTGGCGTGTGACTGCTTTTCGAGGAGTGACTCGTTCAAGCGATCGGACGGGATCACCGGGTGACCCTCTGGATACCCGGTTATCCCAACCTTGAGAAAAGGGTGGCCGAGCGCGGCCATGTCACGCAGCAGAGATAACGCATCGAAATACTCGCCCTGTGGCTGGCCATCGCCGCCGGTGATGAAGACCTGTACGACTGCGCCGTCATCGAGCCGCTTGATCATCGAAGCCAGATCGCGCCTGTTCTCGATCAGCCTCGCCGACAGGTGGGGCACTGCCCGATAGCCCATGGCCTGCAACTGAAGTGCCAACTCGATGGTGGGGCCCATGCCCTTCGAGGGTGAAGCAGTGACCGACACGGTCGAGCCCGTCTCGATGTGGATGGCCCTGTCCAGGACACCCTTGAGGGGGATCAACTCGAAATCTGCGCCGGTGAGCAGGTCGCGAGCCAGACCCGGGCCCATGTCAGACGTCCGAGTCGGCAAAGGAGGCCTTCCGCGACGCCACCCATTCGGTCAGTTGAGCATCAACGGCCTCGTCGAGGCTCGGTGGCTCGTACTCGGCGAGCATCCGCCGCCAGACGGCATGGGCTCGCGCCTCCGCGTCCTGCGAGCCGGCTTCCTGCCATTGCTCGAAGCTGGTGTTGTCGGCTGTCCCGCTTCGCCAGAACGCCCTCTCGAAATTGGCCAGGGTGTGGGAATTGCCAAGGAAGTGCTGGCCAGGCGGGTTCTCGAGAAGGGCATCGAGAGCCTGCCCGTTGTCGGATAGGTCGACGCCGCTGAGCAGAGACTCAGCCATGGAGGCCTGATCGGCGTCGAGCACGAACTTCTCGTATCCCATCGCCAACCCACCTTCGAGCCAGCCGGCAGTGTGGAGCACGAAGTTGACCCCGGCGAGAAGGGTGGGAAGAAATGTTGCCGCCGACTCGTAGGAGGCCTGATAGTCGGGGATCTTGGACGCGGTGAGATTGCCACCACTCCGGAAGGGGATACCGAGCCGCCGGGCAAGTGCAGCCATGACAAACAGCATCAGGGCCGGTTCGGGCGTGCCAAAAGTGGGCGCACCTGACTGCATCGATATCGACGAGGCAAACGACCCGAACACAACAGGGGCGCCCGGTCGCACTAGCTGACAAAAGGCCATGCCCGCCATCGCCTCGGCGAGGGTCTGCGTCGCTGTCCCGGCCACCGTCACCGGTGCCATCGCCCCGGACAGGATGAAGGGGGTGATCAGGCAGGCCTGGTTGTTCTCGGCATAGACCTTGGCGGAGCCCAGCATGTTGTAGTCCCAGCTCATCGGGCTGTTGGCGTTGCACAGCGAGAGCAAGACGGTCTTACCGGCGGCGACCTCGCCACCGAAAGCGATGTCGGCCATGTCGACGGTGTCCTGAGCCCGCTCCGGGGCGGTGACCGAGCCCATGAACGCCTTGTCGTGATTCCTGATATGGGCGAGGACCATGTCGAAATGCCGCTTGTTGACCGGCAAGTCGACCGGCTCGCACAGCGTCCCTCCCCCGTGATGGAGTGAGGAGGTCATGTGGGTGAGACGGGCAAAGTTCTCGAAATCCTGAAGCGTGGCGTAGCGGCGCCCACCTTCCAGGTCGCGCACGAATGGAGACCCATAGGCAGGGGCGAACACGAGATGAGGGTCTCCGATCACCACGTCGTGGGCAGGATTGCGTGCGTGCTGGGTGAAGGTCCGCGGCGCCGTGGAGAGAAGACTCCGCGCGAGGCCGGCCGGGAATCGCACCCTGGTGTCGGTGACGTCGCAACCGCCTTCGCGGAAGATGTCCAGCGCCTCAGGGAAGTTCCCCACCTCGATGCCTACCCGCTCCAGAAGGGTGTCGGCATTGGCCTCGATCAGCGAGAGCCCTTCCTCGTCGAGCACCTCGACCGGGGCCAGCTTGCGGGTGAGAAAAGGCACCGACTCGACGGCCCGAGCGGTGCGGGCCGCCTGTCGGGCAGCCCGTCCGCCGCCTCTGCGACCCGGCGTGGTCTGTTCCATGATGTGGTACCAGACTACATCATGGAACAGGTGCCGGGAAGGGTGAGGGTCACCGAGTCCGCCGGCGGCGGCGCCCACCTTCGGTGGACCGTGGAGGCAGATCGACGATCTGGGCCAGCTCGGGATAAGGCTCGGTCTTGTGAGGGATGGCGAGGGCGGCGACGAAATGCTCTTGGAACTTGGGCTCGACCGCGGTTTCGATCTTCTCGATCCGACTTGCGACCATCTCGATCTCGCTGCGGGCGACCCCAGAGAGGAGGGCCATCATCGCCCCCACCCCGGCGGCGTTTCCCGCCGCAGCCACTTTGCCCAGGTCGCAGTCGGGAATCATCCCGAGAACCATCGCGTACTTCGGGTCGATGTGACTGCCGAACGCCCCGGCCAGCCGGATCTCCTCCACCTGGTCGACGCCGTAGTGGTCCATGAGAAGGCGGGCCCCGGCATGGAGGGCGGCCTTGGCCAGTTGGACGGCTCGAACGTCGTTCTGGGTCACCTCGATACGCGGCTCATCGCACAAGAGATATGAGAAGGTCCGCTCCGTGGGCACTACCCGCGGCGATCCGGCAGATGGTGCCCGAATGACCCCGTCGCCGTCGATCACGCCGGCCAGGAACAGCTCGGCGATTGCCTCGATGATCCCCGACCCGCAGACCCCGGTGACCGAGTCGAAGTCGAAGCCGGGCTCATCCGACCACATCTCCTGGCCGATCACCGAGAACCTCGGCTCGAGGCTGGCTCGGTCGATCCGGACCCGCTCGATTGCCCCGGGTGCGGCTCGCTGACCCGACGAGATCTGAGCTCCCTCGAAGGCGGGGCCGGTCGGGCTCGAAGCCGCCAGTAGCCGGTCCTTGTTCCCGAGCACCAGCTCGGCATTGGTACCGACGTCCACGAGCAGCTGTAGGGCGTCGCCACGATGCGGGCCCTCCGACAGGACCGCTCCGGCCGCGTCGGCCCCGACGTGGCCGGCGATACAGGGGAGCGTGTACACCCGGGCGCCGGGGTGCGTCTCGAGGTCGAGATCGATCGCGCGGGTGTGGAGGGCCGAGGTGGTGACGAGGGCAAACGGAGCGGTGCCCAGCTCGCGGGGATCGAAGCCGAGCACCAGGTGATGCATGATCGGGTTGCCCACCACGGTGAGCTCGAGCACGTCGGCACGCTCCACTCCGGCCTCGGCGACGAGCTCGCCGATCAACTCATCGAGGGCTCGCCGCACCACCCCCGTGAGGCGAGCCGCCCCATCGTCGTTCATCATCACGTAGGAGACTCGACTCATCAGATCTTCGCCATAGCCGATCTGGGGGTTCATCCCACCGGCAGTGGCGAGGACCGACCCGGTCAAGAGATCACAGAGGTGCCCGGCAATCGTCGTCGAGCCGACGTCGAAGGCGACACCCAAGGCGAGATCGCGGAATCCCGGCCAGAGGGCGATCAGGTCCCTGCCCTCGCGGACCGCCGCCGTGACCGACCAGTCGCCCTTGCGCAGGATGGTCTGAAGGTCGCTCAAGACCCGAGGATCGACCGCCACCCCGGTCAGTCCCCATTCCGCTTCGAGAGCGGCCACGAGCCGCTCCAGGTCACCGGTCGGACTGGCGAGATCCGGCTCGGGGACCTCGACGTAGTGAAGCCGGACTACCGGGTCGATGGGGAGGGCAGTGACCCCGGCGCGCTTGCGCACGACCTGACGATGCACCTGACTGTCGGGGGGGACGTCGATGACTACGTCCTCGATGATGCGGGCCGAACAACCGAGCCGGCGTCCCGCCGCCAATGGTCTCCGCCCTTGATAATCCGTCTCGGTGGTACCTGGAGCGGAGAGCCGGTCGTCGTGTGCCTCCACGCCGGGTCGGGAGCCGATGACCACCTGACAGCGCCCGCATATCCCCCGACCCCCACAAACCGAGTCGAGATCGACACCCAGGGCACGAGCCGCGTCCAGCACGGTCGTGCCGGCCGGGAACGCCCCCCTCCGCCCGGAGGGGCTGAACACGACCTGCCTGCTCACGGCGTCTCAGCCGCGTCTGCGGCGATTCTCACGGCGGCGACCTTGCTCGCCTTCGGCGGGAGGCGCCCGGTAGGTCCGGATCCAGGTGACGCAGTTCATGTCGCGCCCGCTGAGCACGTCGGCCGCCAGGATCGACTGGCGGATCTCGGGCTCGAGTGGGTTCGTTATGGCAGAGGTCATGCCCGCCCCGATCGCCATCGAGAGAAAGGCGGCATTGATGCCGGCGCGATTGGGCAGGCCAAAGCTGATGTTGGAGGCGCCACAGGTGGTGTTGACCCCGAGCTCATCGCGCAGCCGGCGGATCAGATGGAAAACCTGTCGGCCCGCCGTCCCGATGGCGCCGATCGGCATGACGAGTGGATCGACCACAACATCCTCACGTGATATCCCGTGATCTGCAGCACGGCCCACGATCTTCTTGGCCACTTCGAAACGAACGTCGGGGTCTTCCGAGATCCCGGTCTCGTCGTTCGAGATCGCCACCACCGCCGCCCCATGTTTGGCGACGAGAGGGAGGACCCGTTCCAGTCGGTCCTCCTCGCCGGTCACCGAATTCACCAGCGCCTTGCCCTGATAGGCGGAGAGCCCGGATTCGAGTGCCTCGACGATCGAGGAGTCGATCGACAGGGGCACATCAGTCAGACCCTGCACCAGCTGCACGGCCTTGGCGAGAAGAGCCGGCTCATCGGCAAGCGGGATGCCGGCATTCACGTCGAGCATCTGTGCTCCGGCTCCGACCTGGCTGAGCGCGTCCTGTTCGACGCGAGAGAAATCGCCGTTCTTCATCTCCTCGGCAAGAAGGCGCGCGTCCGGTGGGATTGATCCGCTCTCCGATCAGCACGAACGGGCGCTCGAACCCGATCACCACCTCCCGGGTCCCCGAGGAGACAACGGTGTCGGTCATCTCGTCCCTCCGTTGCCCGCGAGATCGTTGAGTGCCTCGGAGTCGAACTCGGACTCGATGCGGGCCGTCTCCGCGTCCACTTCGGCCTCGAGGTCTTCGCCACAGGGTCGGCTGTCCCGGGCCCACTCCGCCAGGTACTCGTCGGTCCCGAAGAGCCCCGCATACATCGCGGCGCGGTCGATCGCCACCTGGAACCTCGCCGACAGCTCACGCTTGGCGGTGTCGCTGCCTCGGCGGGCGACCACCTGGGCCGGGATGTCGCGCCACCGAATGACGGTCAATTGCGGACCGGAGTCACGGCGTCCAATTTCTTTGGGACTCATGCCGGCACCCGGCGTGCCACCTCGACCAACGTCGAGGCGAGCTCCCCGTAGCCAACCGGGACGTGCTCGAAGCCGAGGTCGAGACGTCTCGGCTGCCGCCCGTGCCCGTCGAAGGAGGTCCGGGGAGGGCAACTGGGAGAGATAGACCAGGCGGCGGTAGTGGCCGAAGTACTGGTCACGCAGTTGCGGCCAACGGTCCAGACCAAGTCCTGCCCAGACCAACCTGTCGAAATGGCGGGCCAGGAAGTCGGTCAGATAGAAGGTCCCCGGCTCCCGGTCATGAAGAGAGGCGAATCGAGGGCTGGTGGCATAGAACTCGTAGCAATGCGCCCCGGGTAGCCGCTCGATCCCTCTCGCCTCCAACACGCGATCGAGCAGGCCGCCTGTGCCGCAGTCGGCGTATCCGACGAACACATTTCGATAACGCTCTGCCGCCGCGTCCAGCCGTTCCTCGACCGCGGTGGGGATCAGCTCAGGCGTGTTGTGCAGGGAGGCGGGGAGGCACTCGACGTCGACCCAGTCCATCGAGTTGAGGCCAACCACATCGAGCACCTCGCGGGCGAGTGCGCCACAGGCGATCACCAGGAGACGGTCGTCCCTGGCGCTCAATGGTCTTCACCGGCGGTCAGCCGTCGGGCCAGGACCAGCGCCTCTGCGGTCTCGGTGGCAACGGCGGCGTCGCGGCAATAGGCGTCGGCTCCGATCGCGAGGCCGAACTCCTCGTTGAGGGGAGCGCCGCCGACCATGACGATGTAGTCATCCCTGATGTTCTTCTCTTTCAGGGTGTCGATGACGACCTTCATGTACGGCATGGTCGTGGTCAACAGGGCCGACATTCCGAGGATGTCGGGTTTGTGCTCATCGAGGGCTGCGATGAACTCGTCGGCGTCGGTGTTGATCCCGAGATTGATCACCTCGAAACCAGCCCCTTCCAGCATCATCGCCACCAGGTTCTTGCCGATGTCGTGGATATCGCCCTTGACCGTGCCGATCACCACCTTGCCGATGGTCTGGGCACCGGTCTCCGCGAGCAGGGGCCGGAGCACCTCCATGCCTGCCTTCATAGAGTTGGCGGCGAGCAGCACCTCGGGGACGAACAGGATGCCGTCCCTGAAGTCGATTCCGACGATGCGCATGCCCTCGACCAGGGCATCGTTGAGGACCGATTGAGCTTCCCAACCACGGCTCGAGCAGGATTCGGGTCCCCTCGACTATCTCATCGGCGAGACCGTCGTAGAGGTCGTCGTGCATCTGGGTCACCAGATCCGGGTCGGATAATGAGTTCAGATCGAGCTCGTCGTCGGCCATCGCCACTCCATGGGAGCGCACCGTGTCTTGCCGAGGCGTTCCACGATGCGGGCTTGTGCTGTATGTTGGAACACTAGTCTGCCCGCTGCATCAGAGTCCATGGTGGGCCATCATTGAGTTGCCCGGAGAACGAGGTCGTTGCTAGTGAGTGATGTGCCGGCCAATGCCAGCGTGGTGGTGATCGGGGCGGGGATCGTCGGCAACTCGGTCGTCGGTCATCTCGCCGAATTGGGCTGGCGCGACATCGTGCAGATCGACAAGGGCCCCCTTCCCAATCCGGGGGGGTCAACCGGGCACGCCTCCAACTTCATCTTCCCCGTCGATCACAACAAGGAAATGGCGATGCTCACCCTCGACAGCCAGCGCCAGTACGAGGAGATGGGGGTCAATGTCACTTGTGGCGGAGTCGAGGTGGCCCGGACCGAGCAGCGGATGGAGGAACTGCGCCGACGGATGAGCTCGGCCAAGAACTGGGATATGGAGGCCCACTTGGTCACCCCGGCCGAGATCAAGGAGCTGGTCCCCTTCATCAACCAGGAGATCCTGCTCGGCGGCTGTTACTTCCCCACCGTGTCCGCGGTCGATTCGTTGCGGGCGGGCACGCTCTTCAGGGAGAGAGCTACCGGGCTCGGAGCCCTGCAGATCCTGGCCAACACCGAGATACTCGATATCGAGACCAATCGGGGCCGGGTGGAATCCGTGATCACCGACAAGGGCCGCATCGAGGCCGAATACGTGGTGATCGCCTGCGGAGTTTGGAGCCCGCGCATCGCCCGGATGGCCGGGGCCACGATCCCGCTGACCCCGGCGGTGCATCAGATGATCGATGTCGGACCGATCCCGATCCTCCAGGAATCGGGCAAGGAGCTCGCCTTCCCCATCGTTCGCGACATGGACACGTTCATGTACGAGCGACAGACATCGGGGTCGATGGAGGTGGGCTCCTACGCCCATCGCCCCATCTTCCACTCCCCCGACGAGATCCCCTCCATCGCCGAGGCCCGGCTCTCCCCCACCGAGCTCCCCTTCACCGAAGACGATTTCGACGCCCAGCTCGAGGACGCCCTTGAGCTAATGCCCGAGATCCTGTCCCAGGCCGAGATCAAGTACGCCATCAATGGCCTGCTCTCCCTCACTCCAGACGCGATGCCCCTGATCGGCGAGACGGTCGAGGTGCGCAACCTCTGGTCGGCCGCCGCCATCTGGATCAAGGAGGGCCCCGGGACGGGTCGGGCGGTGGCGGAGTGGATGACCAACGGTTACCCCGAGCTCGACCCGCACGCCTCCGACATCGCACGCTTCTACCCCTATGCCCGTACCGAGCACCACATCCAGGCCCGCTGCGCCGAGCACTTCAACAAGACCTACGGGATCGTCCATCCCCGAGAACAGTGGGCATCGGAGCGAAACAAGCGGCTCTCCCCCGTTCACTCCCGGACCACCGAGCTGGGAGCCGTGTATTTCGAGGCCGGCGGGTGGGAGCGGCCCCACTGGTACGAGTCCAACGCACCACTCGTCGACCACTACGGGATCGAGGATCGACCTCACGAATGGGACCGTCGCTGGTGGTCGCCCATCCAGAATGCCGAGCATCTGGCGATGCGGGAGAAGGTCGGGCTCGTCGACCTTGCCCCGTTCGTGATCTTCGACTTCACCGGCCCTGGCGTTCTCGACTACATCCAGCAGATGACGGTCAACAACGCCGACGTCGCCGTTGGCCGTTCGGTGTACACCCCGTCTGCTCACAGGATCGGGAGGGTTCAAGGCGGATCTCACCGTGCTCCGACTCGGTGACGAGCACTTTCGGGTCATCACGGGCGCCTTCGACGGGCCGAGGGACAAGCACTGGTTCAGGATCCACCTGCCCGAGGACGGATCGGTCCACATGGCCGACGCAACCTCCGCCTTCACCACGATCGGGGTCTGGGGCCCGGACGCCCGCAACCTGATCCAATCGATGACCGACCACGACGTGTCGAATGAGGCATTTCCTTACGGCACGGCCCAGGAGGTCGACTTCGGCTCGATAAACGCACGTCTCTTCCGGATCTCATACGTCGGCGACCTCGGCTGGGAGGTATACGTGCCCACCGAGGCCGGACAGCCGATGTGGGACCGCCTCTGGGAGGCGGGTCAGGACTTCGGTGTCGTCGCCGTCGGAGCCGGTGTCTACGGGACGACCGGACGGCTGGAGAAGGGCTACCGGCTGATGGGCGCCGAGTTGGAGAGCGAGTACAACCCCGTCGAGGCGGGGTTGGCCCGGCCCAAGGTGAAGGAGCACGACTTCATCGGCAAAGAGGCATATCTCGCCGCCCGCGACGAGGAACCTGCCGCCATCCTGTGCACGCTCACCGTCGAGGACCACACCTCCCCACGCGATGGGATCAAGCGATACCCGACCGGAAGGGAGCCAATCACCGCACCCGATGGGAGCCGAATCACCGACCGCAAGGGGCGGCCCTCATATGTCACCACCGCAGGGGCGGGGCCGTCGGTGGGCAAATACCTCCTCATGGCTTATCTGCCCCCGGAGCACGCCGTCCTCGGCAACGACCTCGCAGTGATGTACATGAATGAGCTCTATCCGACGAAGGTCGCGGTGGCCGGATCGACCCCTCTCTTCGACCCCGGTGACGAGCGGATGAAGGTGTGAGGATCCTCGTTTGTGTGAAGCGGGTCCCGGCTCCCGGGGCCCGGATCGTCCTCACCGACGACCAGCAGGCAGTCGACGCCCGGCATCTTCCTTTCACCATCAGCCCGCATGAGGAGTGCGCCGTCGAAGAGGCGGTCCGTATCAAGGAGCAACACGGAGGCACCGTGACCGTCCTGACCCTGGGCCCGGCCGAGGCCGAGGAACAGCTTCGTTACGCCGTATCGGTAGGGGCGGATGAAGCGCTGCTCCTGACGACCGACGGCTCCGATTGGGACCCACAGGCGACCGCCTCGGCTTTGGCCGACCGAATCGGCTCGCTGGAGGCGAATGGGGGCTTCGATCTGATCCTCTTCGGCAACGAGTCCGCCGATGCCGGCGGGTACCAGGTGGGGATCAGAGTGGCCCATGCCCTCGATCGGCCCGTTATCACCGGGATCAAGGGCATCGACGTCGACGGTGAAACGTTGGTAGCTCGCCGGGAAACTGATGCCGGATTCGAGGTCTATCGCCTCCCCTTGCCCGCGGTGGTGGCGGTCAAGGAAGGCATCAATCTCCCCCGTTACCCGACGCTTCCTTCCCGGCTCAAGGCGAAAAAGGCCGACATCGGCACGACCGAGCCGGTGCATTCACCCGGAGGGCCCGAGATGCAGCGGCTGGTCATCCCGCCCGAGGTGGCAAGTGCCACCGCCATCTTGGGCGAGGGACCTGAGGCCGCTGCTGCGGTTGCAGATTTGCTCGAGGAGCTGGGCCTCCTGTGACCCATGTCCTCGTGTTCGTCGAGCACCGGGTAGGGGTGCCGCTCGAGACCTCCCTTCAGGCGATCACCTTGGCGAGCAGTCTCGGTGAGGTGTCCTCGATGAGCATCGGAGCCTGCCAGATCGGCAACGTGGCTCGACATTTCGCGATCGAGCATCCGATGCTGTCCGACTACGCGCCAGAGGCGATCGCCGAGGCTGTGGTCCAGTTGATCAGAGCCGAGTCGCCTACCGCCGTTTTCGCCGCCGGCACCGAGCGAGGCAACGAGGTGATGGCCCACGTCGCCGCCAGGCTCGACCTTCCTCTCGCCTCCAATGTGACCGAAATCCGCCCCGATGGCGAGGACTGGGAGCTGACCCGGGTGCGCTGGGGTGGGAGCCTGCTCGAAGATGCCCGGCTATCCGCCCCGATCAAACTCGCCACAATTGCCCTCCACGTTTTCGGCGCGGCTGAGGCGTTAGGAGAGACCCCGATCGAGTCCTTTACCCCGGACCTGCCCGATGAGCTGGAGCGGACCAGAGTGGTGGAACGAGTCACGATCGCCGAGGGAATCACCCTCACCACGGCCCCGGTCGTGGTGAGCGGGGGCCGGGGGGTCGGCTCGCCGGAGGGTTTTGGGATCCTCGAAGAGCTGGCCGGGTTGTTGGGTGGGGCGGTCGGGTGCTCTCGGGTGGTCACCAACAACGGTTGGCGTCCCCACTCCGACCAGGTGGGCCAGACCGGAACCCGGGTGGCTCCGAATCTCTACATCGCATGCGGGATCTCGGGTGCCATCCAGCACTGGGTGGGGATGATGGCCTCGAAGAACGTTCTCGCTATCAACAACGATCCCGAAGCCCCCATGGTCACCAAAGCCGATTACGCCGTCATCGGCGATCTCCATCCAATTCTGGAAGCAGTCGTCGAGGAAGTGAAACGGAGGAAGGGGCTCTAAGAGCCCCCCTCCCCGCCTCCGGCGGTACTCCCCCCAACGCTCACCACGTTCGTTGGGGGAGAAACATGTCCTCCCCCAGGAGCGGAGCGACGTTGGGGGAGGTGGCCCGAAGGGCCGGAGGGGGCAACGGCGACGCGCTACCAGAGCGATCCGGCCGACACCCTCAGGTCCTCCATGGTGACCCCGCGGGCGGCTTCGGTGCACAGGTAGAGGGCGAGGGCTCCGATCTCGGTCGGCGAGATGAGGCGGCCCTGAGGGTTGGTCTTCTTCACGTCCGAGATGTACTCCTCCCCAGAACGGTGCTCCTGCTTCTCGGCGATGTCGGACATCCACTCCCGCCCGAACGAGGTGTCGACCCAGGTGGGGCTGATTGCGTTGCAGGTGACTCCGTGCGGCGCGCCCTCGAGGGCGACGCATCGTGTGAGACCCACCACGCCCGCCTTGGAGGCGCAGTAGGCCCCGGAGGTGACAGCCCCGACCGTCGCCGCGGTGGAGGCGATGTTGATGATCCGGCCCCAGCCTCGATCGATCATCCCCGGGAGCACCCGCTTGATCGCCCGGTAGGTACCGGTCAGGTTGACGTCGATGACCTTGTCCCACAGTGCATCGGGATGCCCGGCGATGGTCTGCTCGGCGGTGATCCCGGCAGCATTGGCCAGGATGTCGACGGGGCCGAATCGCTGCACCGTCGCCTCATGAAACGCCTCGACTGAATCATCGGAGGTGACGTCGAGGTCGAGGCCGAGACAGTCCACGCCCTGCCCTTCGATCTCGGCGACGGCGTGATCCATCTGCTCTTGACCGGGGATGTGGACCACCTCACCTTCGGTCGTCGAGCCGGCGGAGAGGAGGGACCCGATGCTGACATTGGCTCCCTCCGAGGCGAAAGCCAAAGCCATGGCCAAGCCCATCCCCGATGCGCCGCCAGTCACCATGGCGGTCTTGCCCGCCAGGAAGCGATCAGCCATTTCCCTCACCTCCCTCTCGGATTCCTACCTAGTACGGCGCCTCGACGTCGCCCATCTCCACGTACACACTCTTGACCTGGGTGTAGTGGTTGATGGTGACCAGGCTGTTTTCCCGGCCGATCCCGGACTGCTTGTAGCCGCCGAAGGGCATCTCGATCGGGGTGATGTTGTAGTTGTTGATCCAGGTCGTCCCTGCCTCGAGCCGGGCGACCACCCGGTGGGCGCGCTGGATGTCCTTGGTGAAGACGCCCGCCGCCAGGCCATAAGGCGTGTCATTGGCCCGGGTGATCACATCGTCCTCGTCGCGGAAGCTGAGCACCGCCATGACCGGTCCGAAGATCTCCTCCTGGACGATTGACATGTCGTCGGTACAGGCATCGAACACGGTGGGCTCGACGAAGAAGCCGCCCTCCAACGAGGGGTCCGTCGGCCGCTCCCCGCCGATCACCAGCTTGGCCCCGGCTGCCTTGCCCGCTTCGATGTAGGAGAGGACCTTGTCCAGGTGCTCTTGGGAGATGAGAGCCCCGACATGAGTGTCAGGGTCCATCGGGTCGCCGATCTTCATCTTCGAGGTCCGGGTGACCAAACGGTCGAGAAACTCGTCGTGGATCTCCTCGTGGACATAGACCCTGGTCCCGTTGGAGCAGATCTCGCCCTGGGTGTAGAAGTTGGCCATCAGGGCCGCCGATACCGCATTGTCGAGATCGGCATCGTCGAAGATGATCAGCGGGCTCTTTCCCCCCAGCTCCAGGGTCACATGCTTGAGGGTTGCGGCGGCGTTGGCCATCACGATCTTCCCGGTGCCCACTTCGCCGGTCAGCGACACCTTGGCCACACCGGGATGGGCCACGAGGGCTTCGCCAGTGCGGTGATCACCCTGGACGACGTTGAACACCCCCTCGGGAAGACCCGCCTCGGTGTAGATCTCGGCGAGTCTCAGGGCGGTTAGAGGGGTGAGCTCGGCGGGTTTGAACACCATCGAGTTGCCGCAGGCCAGGGCCGGGGCGGACTTCCAACAAGCGATCTGAATCGGGTAATTCCAGGCACCGATCCCGACGCAAACTCCGAGCGGCTCACGACGGGTGTAGGCCCAGGCGCTGCCCAGATCGAAGGTCTCACCATGGATGCTCGCCGCCAGGCCGGCGTAGTACTCGATCGCGTCGGCGCCGGACAGCACGTCGACCGCGATCGCCTCCTGGAGCGGCTTTCCCGTATCGAGCACCTCGAGCCGGGCCAGCTCTTCGTTGTTCTCCCGAAGCAGAGCGGCGGCCCGGTTGAGGATCCGGCCCCTCTCCGCCCCAGACATCTGACGCCAGACCTCGAATCCCTCCCGCGACGAGGCCACGGCTCGGTCGACATCAGCGGTCCCGGCATGCTGGACCTGGCAGATCTCCTCACCGGTGGCCGGGTTGATCGTGGCGAAGGTCTCCCCCGAAACGGAGTCCACCCGGGTGCCGCCGATGAAGAGCTGCTGGGTGTCGAGACTCATGTTGCGGGACGGTAGTAGTGGCAGGTCAGGGGGCAGGAGTCGGTGGCTGGAGCCTGGCGGCCCACGCCTGGGTGATCCGATCGAGGATGATCGCCATCACCACGATGGCGAACCCAACCTCGATACCGAGACCGGTCTCGCCGCGGGTCAATGCCTTGACCGTCTCGTAACCGAGCGCTCCACCCCCGACCAGCCCGGCGATGATCACCATGGCGAGGACCATCATGATCACCTGGTTGACCGCAGCCAGGATGGTTGGAGCGGCGAGGGGGATCCTCACCCCGAACATCGTTTGCCGCCGGGTGGCCCCGAACGTCTCGGATGCCTCGACGCTCTCCTCGGGGACCTCCTTGATGCCGAGCGCGGTGATCCGGATGCCGGGGACGATGGCGTAGAGGACCGCGGCGATGATGCCCGGGACCTGACCAACGGTGAAGAAGAGAATCACCGGGATGATGAAGACGAAAGACGGGATGGTCTGGAGCGCGTCGAGGAATGGGGTCAGCACCTTCTCGACCCTCGGGCTTCGACCGGCCCAGATCCCCACGGGGATGGCGATGGCAACGGATATCAGAGCCGCCGCCAGCACCTGGACCAGGGTCCCCAATGACAGCTCCCACATCCCGATCAGCCCGACCATGAGGAGGGCTGCCGCGGCGAAGATCGCCAGGCCCACCCCCTTCAGCCTCCAGCAAAGGATGGCGGTCGCGGCGATGAGCACCGGCCAGGCCACGATGAGGACAAGGAAGTCGCGGGCCGGGATGAGCAGCCCCGCCACGATGAAATCGTTCACCGGGCGGGTGATGAAGGAGAGATTGTCCCGTCCCCAGCGCACGAATGTGTCGACCGGATCGAAGACCCTGACCTCCCACACCGCCGGGAACTCGACCCAGCCCATCACGCGCCCGACCACGATCCCCGCCAGGACCAATGCCAGCGCGGTGATCACGTAGCGCCGCGAAGCAGGTCGGGTTCTGTCGGCGAAGGCGAGCGATCGTCCAACTCGGTCCAGGACCATCGCCACCGCAACGATGGCGAGGCCCGCGGCCAGACCCCGCCCGGTGCGCCGCTGATTGAGAGCCTGGAGCACTTCCTGACCCAATCCACCGGCGCCGAGGAGGGTGGCCAGCACGACGATGCCCAGAGCCATCATGATCGTCTGATTGACGCCGGTCATGATGAAGGGCATCGCCATGGGCAACTGCACCTTGAACAAGGTTTGCCGCCCGGTGGACCCGTACATCTCGGCCGCCTCCACCGACGGACGGGGAACGCCTTGGATGCCAAGAGTGGTCAGTCTCACCGCAGGGGGCAGGGAGTAGATGACCGTGGCGATCGTGGCCGGGACCCGTCGAATGCCGAACAGAAGCACCATGGGTATGAAGTAGACGGGAGCGGGGATCGTCTGCATTGCGTCGAGGACCGGTCTGATGAAACGATCCACCCGCGCCGAACGGGCCGCCCACACCCCCAACGGGATCCCGATCGCCAGCGCGATCACGACGGCGATGGTCATCAGAGAGAGGGTCTCCATGGTTGTGGTCCAGAGACCGACTAGACCGGGATAGAGGACCGCGGCGAGGGCCACGAGGGCGGTCTTCCAATCCCCTGTCCTGAAGATGACGAGGAAAACCGCCATGGGGAGGACGAACCAGGGGAGCCAGAGAAGGAATGACTCAACCGTCCTGAGACCCCAGTCCACCGCAGCGGAGACGGGGATGAAGAACCCGGTGAAGACGGGGTGCAGTTGGCGGTTCTCCCGGAGCCATGCGGAGAATTGATCAACCGGCCCTGAGATGTAGGTGTCCCACAGGGCCGGGACCGTGGGCGAGGTGACCAGGACCTGGAGCAGGATGAGGCCGACGATGACGGCGATCCACCATGCCCGGACCTTGAACCACCCCGCTCCCTCGTCGGCGAGAGCAACGTCGGCGGGCTGGAGGACGTCGGTCATCTCTCGGGCTCTATGGCCTTGGCCACCGCCCGACGATCCACTACCCCAACCTGCTTCCCGTCCGGGTCCTCTACCCAGATCTCGGCATCATCGTCGAGCAGGGCCGGGAGCACCGTCTCGATGGTGTCATCGAGCTGCACCGTCCGGCCGTTGGGTCTGCCCGTGCCCTCCTTGAGGACGGCTGCCGTGGTCAGCACCTTGGCCTTGGGGATCTCCTTGGTGAATTCGCGCACGTATTCGGTGGCGGGGTCGCTGATCAGCTCGGTAGCGGTGCCGACCTGGTCGAATCCTCCGTCTTTCATGATTGCGATGCGATCACCGAGCTTGATGGCCTCGGAGAAATCGTGCGTGATGAAGACGATGGTCCGCTGCAGTGTCTCCTGCAGTCTGATGAGCTCGTCCTGCATATCGCGGCGGATGAGGGGATCCAGGGCAGAGAATGGCTCGTCGAAGAACATGATCTCGGGGTCGACTGTCAACGCCCGGGCCAACCCGACCCGTTGCTGCATCCCACCGGAGAGTTGCTGGGGAAAGCTCTGCTCCCATCCTTTGAGCCCGACGACCTCGAGCACTTTGGTCGCACGTTCGTAGCGCTCCGCCTTGTCCACGCCCTGGACCTCGAGGCCGTAAGCGGCATTGTCGATCACCCGGCGATGCGGGAATAGACCGAAATGTTGAAAGACCATGGACATCTTGTGTCTGCGGACTTCACGTAGCTGATCGACGCTCATCGCGGTCAAGTCCTCGCCGTCGAGCACGACCTTGCCCCGAGTCACATCGTTGAGACGGGAGACACAACGGATCAGGGTCGACTTGCCCGAGCCGGAGAGGCCCATGACGACGAACGTCTCGCCCCGACCCACGTCGAAGGTGACGTCGCGCACACCGATGGTGCAGTCAGTCGCCTGCTGCACTTCCTCGCGGGATGCGCCGCTCCCGGCCATCTCGATTGCCTTGTCGGGCTTAGCACCAAAGACTTTCCAGATGTGCTCGACCGACAGGCATACGTCGCCGGTCACAGCCCCTTCGTGACAGCCACGTCGGTAATGTACCAGCGGCCCTATCCGGCCGCGATCGTCGGCCGCAGGCCCTAGGAGAACCATGAAAAAGCGAATTTGGATCCTGATATCGGCCATGGCGTTGCTGCTGGCCGCGTGCGGTGACGACGGCGGCACCGCTACGACCGAGGCAGCCGGCGAAGGCTCGGACACGACTGCCGCGGCCGGTGGAAACGGTGAGACCATCAACATCGTGGCGAATGCGTGGACCGCGTCAGCGCTCAACGCTGAGATAGCCGCCCAGCTGATCGAGTCAGAGTTGGGCAACCCGGTGGAGATCGTCGCCATCGACGAGAACACCATGTTCACCGGTCTCTCGGATGGCTCTCTCGACGCCGTGCTCGAGGTGTGGCCGTCAGGTGTGGTCGAGGACGAGCAGGCGTTCATCGATGACGGCTCGGTGGTCGACATCGGTGAGCTCGGAGCGATTGGCAAGATCGGCTGGTTCACCCCCCAGTACGTGATCGATGAGCACCCCGAGTTGGCCACTTGGGAGGGCTTCGCCGATCCCGAGGTGGCGGCGTTGTTCGCCACCGCCGAGACCGGCGATAACGGTCGCTTCCTGGGGACCGACCCCTCCTACTCCCAGTACGACGAGGCGATCATCGCCAACCTAGAGCTCCCCTTCCAGGTGGTGTTCTCCGGAAGCGAGGCGTCCACAGTCGCCGAGCTCGACACTCGATTCGCCGCCGAGGAGCCCATCCTCATGTACTGGTGGACCCCGACCGCGGCCGTAGCTGCTTACGACCTGGTCAACGTGCTCCTCCCGGAGTACAGCGAGGAGTGCTACGCCGACCCGGCCGCGATCGACTGCGACTACCCCGAGGATGTGCTCACCAAGTACGCCTCGTCCGCCCTCGCGGAGAAGGCGCCTGAGGTCCAGTCGTTCCTCGAGGCCTTCACCATCACCACCGAGGATCAGCTGGAGATGCTGCCCGCGGTGGAGATCGACGGTGAGGACGCGTCCGACGTGGCCGCGCAGTGGATCGCCGACAACGAGGACGTCTGGTCGGCCTGGCTGTCCTGACCCCTGACAATTGACGATATCTGGCGAAGACGGCCCGAAAGGGCCGTCTTCCTTGTCACAAGGCTCCGACGTGCGTATCCTTCGATGAAAGCGCCGATTTGATCCACAGCTTGCGGGCGCTCAAGAAATGCGGCTAAAGCGTCGGGATGGAACAACCGCCCGGCACTCGCTGCGGCGGTTTCCTCGTTTGGGGCCGCCTTCACAACAGGAGACGGACATGGCCCACCAACCCGAGGGTGCACACACGACGTTCACCGACCTGCTCGCCGACCATCGGTATCTGGTGGCGGATGGGGCGATGGGAACAACACTGTTCTCCCTCGGCCTCGAGGGTGGAGGTTGTCCCGAGTTGCTGAACGTCGAGGAGAGCGACCTGATCGAGAAGGTGCATCGCGGCTTCATCGACGCCGGCGCCGACATCGTCCTCACCAACACCTTCGGAGGAAACCGTCTCCGTCTCGATCTCCACCACCTGGGCGACCGGGTCGCCGAACTGAACCGGGCGGGAGTGGAGGTGGCGAGGCGGGCCGCAGACCTCGCCGATCGTCCGGTGGCGGTGGCAGGGAGCGTCGGGCCTACCGGCGAGCTGTTCGAGCCGTTGGGCACCCTGTCCCATCAGCGCGGCGTCGAGGTGTTCACAGAACAGTGCGACGCGCTGGCAGACGCCGGAGCGGACGTGATCTGGATCGAGACCATCTCCTCGTACGAGGAGCTCAACGCGGCGGTCGAGGCGGCAACAGAAACCGGACTCCCCGTCGCCGCCACTCTGAGCTTCGACACGGCCGGCCACACCATGATGGGCATCCATCCCCGTGACTTCGGGCGGTGGTGGCTGGGAAACCCCGAGGTCGCAGCGATCGGGGCCAACTGCGGCATCGGCCCCGGCGACGCAGTGGCCGCGGCTCACGCCATCGGCGAAGTCGCGCCCCATGCGATCACCATCACCAAGGCGAACTGCGGGATCCCGTTGTATCAGACCGAAGGCGGCCTGACCTACCCAATTGGTCCAGACGGGATGGGCGACTACGTCGAGCTAGCGCTCCGCTCGGGAGCGCGGATCGTTGGCGCATGCTGCGGGTCGACTCCGGACCACACCGCCGCCATCCGGGAAGCGGTGGATGACTTCGTGGCCGATGACCGTCCGAGCTTCAACGAGATCCGCGATCGGCTCGACGCTTCGGTGCCGAAAGCAACCGTCGGGAGCAGGCGCGAGGGCCGCCGCCGCTAGACCGCGAGGTCGAGGTAGCGCATCTCCTCAGGGGTCAACTGGACATCTAGCGCGCCCAACGTGGCATCGAGGTTCTCGACCCGGGATGGGCCGGCCAGGGCGACAACAGGGAACTCCTGACCCAGGACGAAGGCAAGAGCGACCTGCAGAGCCGATGCGTTTCGTCTCTTCGCCACTTCCTCCGCCCGCCGCATCCGCTCGAAGTTATCCTCGGAGAAGAAGAGTCTGGTGCTCTCGTCCACGTCGGTGGCATCGGGCTGGAAGCGACCGCTGGCGAATCCGGCGGCCAGAGAGGTCCACGCGAACACCGGCAGCTGGGTGTCGACATGCCATCGACGGGTCTCGTCGTCGGCGAACAACGTCCCGGGGAATTGCATCTCGACGGGACGAGGCAGACTCAGACCGGGCGAAGAAGCCGCAAACCCGGCGAGGCCATGCTCGGCGGCGTACTCGTTGGCCGATGCGATTCGATCCACCGTCCAGTTGGAGGCGCCGAATGCAGCGATACGGCCGCTGGCCTTCTCTTCGTTGAGCGCCTCCAGCAGCGGGCCAGGCGGCACGGCCTCGTCGTCCCGGTGCAGCAGGTAGAGGTCGACGTGGTCGGTCCCCAGTCTCTCCAGGCTCTCGCCCAGGTCGCGGTGAATCGCCTCCGCCGTGACCCGGGGCGGGCCAAATTGCCCGGCCTCGTCCACGTGCGGGTGACACCCCTTGGTGATCAGGAGGATCTCTTCGCGCCGGCGCGACTCTTCGAACCAGCGCCCCAAGGCCCTCTCGCTCTCGCCCAGCCCATAGATGTGGGCGGTGTCGACGCAGTTCCCGCCAAAGGCCAGGTAGGCATCGATCAGCTCGGCGACCCGTTCATCTCCGGCAGGCGTGAAGATCTGGGAGGTAGTTCCCAGACCGATGACTGATACGGGCCGCTCGACCCCGGCTATCTCGATGTATCGCATATGACTGGGCGTCACCGTACCGGCTCGATCGGAAAATCATCATCAGGGACGACCGGGCGCTGCTCGGCGATCGACCGCTTGAGGCTTGCCTCGAACTGCAATTCACGAAGACCGGCGATGCCCGGCACCGGCGGCGGGAGACCAGCCCGCACCGAGTCGAGATAGGCGTCGATGGACTTCTGGAACGATGCGTCGTACTTGTCCCAACGGGAGGTTTCCCGGCTCGGGGTGATGATCTCGTGGACGTCGCCGTCGGAGTCGAGCACCTCCATCTCCTGATCGAGACCGCGCAGGTGGAGACGACCCCGCTCGAAGGCAACGATCAGCTCGAAGAGGGGAAACCCCCAATCGATCGCATTGGTGCCGAGAAGGGTGCCGGCGGCGTCCTGACCCGTCAGAAATGAAGCCGCGATGTCGGGCGCGGTCCCCGAGGCGGGATGCTCATGAGCCCGAGCGCCCTGCTGGGCGGAGATCTGCCGGAGCGGACCGGCGAACAGGAGGATCAAGTCGATGCAGTGGCTCCAGGTGGCATAGTGGGAAAGCGCCATGACGCTCAGGGGCGCACCGAAATCACGCTCTTCGACAATCCGCCGCCCTCGCAACGTCTGGTCGAAGAAGCGGTAGTTGAACACCATCGCCACCTCTGCCCCGGCCACGGAGGCCTCGTCGAGAAGCGTCTTGCCGTCCCAGAAGTCCTGTTCGACGACATTGGCCTGGCCATTGCGGGCCACCAAGGGCTTTTCCAGGAAGAGCCGTCTGGGCCGGAACTCCAAGAGCCCGTGGGTCACCTCGAGACGCTCCTGCTCGCCGGTGAGCACGAACACCGCCTCCGGCTCCCGACCGAACAATTCGTCGAGAGAGCCGGCCACCGGCACCCCGAACCGCTCGCCCAAGGCGTCGGCGCGCTCCCTCGTCCGCGAGTGGAGAGTCAGCGAGACATCGTCGTGGCGGAGGAGACTGGGTATGTAGTTGCGCTCGGCGACTTTGCCGGTCCCGACGATGGCTATTTCCACGGCGGCGACCCTAGGTGAGCCGCCGCCGTCGATTCCGATTGCGCTAGCCGTCCACCTTCGCCGCGAAGTAGGCCTGGAGGCGGTCGAAGAATCCCTGCCAGGCAACATTGGCGAAGAAGTCTCGATTCGACTCGTCGGGCAGCCCGGAGTGGATCACTTTCATCAACGTCTTCCCCCCTTCGTCCTCGAAAATGATCTCGACGGTTGTGTCATCGATGCCGCTGCCGTCCGGTGAGCTCCCGCTGGACTTGCTGACGAGGCGATGGGGCCGGTCGACGACCTCGAAGACCTGGGTCTCACGGAACATCTCCTCCGGTGTGAAACCCCAGGCGCTCTCCCAGGTCCCACCCACCCTGAGATCGATCTCGTTCTCGACGATCATTCCCTCGTTGAGGATGGTGAACCAGATCTTCATCGCCTCGGGGTCGGTGTAGGCGTCGAACACCTCCTCCGGAGTGGCGTCGATCAGGCGCTCCACTCTGAGCTCGTAGCTCATCTCTCGTCTCCTTTCTTCTCCTCGAAATAGGCCTCGAGCCCGTCGAGACGACGGTCCCACTGCTTCCTGTAGAAATCGATCCAGACGAATGCCTCGTCCAATCGCGACGGGCCCAGCCGGCAGCTTCGGGTCCGGCCCACCTTTTCCGTGACCACGAGATCGGCATCCTCCAGGATCTGGACGTGCTTCTTCACTCCGGTCAGCGACATGCCGAAGGGCCGGGCTAGCTCAGAGATCGAGGCCGGGCCCCGACCCAAGTGGTCGAGGATGCGGCGTCTGGTCGGATCGGAGATGGCCGCCAGTGTCCGATCGAGGGTGACATACTGAACCATTTGGTTCAGTATGATGGATCGCGCTACTAGATGTCAAGCGGGTTCGTGGATCAGGATGAGACGAGACGGGCGATAACGCCGGCGAGCTCGTCGGGCTCGAAGTCGAGAGTGGAGTCGCCGACGGTGAGCTCGACGATCTGCCAATCGGGGTGAGTGCTGGGGAACGTCCCCCGCCAGGTCCAGATCCCCTCCTCCTCCGCCACCTTGAGCATGTTCGCCTTCAAATCACCCTCCGAGACGTTCAGATGGAGGTGGAACATCGAGGTCTGCGGAGGGTCTGGGACCACCCGCACTCGGTCGAGGTCACGCAGGGCATCGGCGATCGTCAGGGCGTGATCCCGGTAGCTCTTCATCCGGGGCAGCCGCGTCTCGATGGCGGCTGCAGCCGAGGCGGCATATGGCCACATGGCGAACAGTGTCCCTCCGTGCCGGAGCCGCCACTCCTTGGTCTCTGCGATCACATCCTCGGGCCCGGCCAGGGCTGACCCGGCGATGCCGCCCAGGTCCTTGTAGAAGGAGACGTAGACGGTGTCGAACAGCCCGGCGATCTCCTCCAGCGCCCGCTCGAAGACGGGCGGGCATTGCCAGATTCGTGCGCCGTCGAGATGGAGCGCGGCCCCACCGGCTCGAGCCCACTCAGTCTGCGCCAACAGGTCCTCCCACCCGGGAAGTTGTCCGCCGATCTCACGCTGGGGAAGCTCGAGGACGAGTGCGGCCAGTGGCTCGGCGATCTCCTTCAGGTCCTTCAGGGCCAGCAACCGGAACGGATCACCGACGGGTCTCCCGACGAGATGGTGGAGGCGCTCGAAGGCTCGGCCCTCGTGCAGCTCGATGTGACAGGTGGGGTGGAAAGCGACCGTCCGACGATTGGAGTGATCGGCATGAATCCGTAGGGCGACCTGCTGGGCCATGGTGCCGCTGACAAAGAACGCCGCCGACGGCTTGCCGAGAAGCTCGGCAAGCTGAGCCTCGAGTTCCTCGACAACCCCACCTTGGCCGTATCGGTCGGCAGTGATATCGGCGGGCAGTTCCGACAACAACTGGGCCGGGGACCGATCGCCATGCCAGCTCACCCACCGAGTGCAGGCGTCCTTGATCCGATCGATCTCCGCATCGTTGAGGTCCATCGGGCGACTGTATTCCCGGGGTCGGAGAAGCGACCCCGAATTGTCGGTCAGGCGGCGGGATCTCCCAGCATCTCCTCCACCTTTGACAGGTACGTCTGCTCACCCTCGCTGACGCTCACGGCGCCGATCCCGAAGAACCCGCCCTCCTTGGCGGCGTCGGCGGCATTCCGGGCCGATTGGAGCACCCAGGCTCGATACCCGGTCGCCTCCTCGGCCGTCGCCTTCTCGGTGACTATCCGGTTGGCTTCTCGGAGCTCGTCCAGGATCAGCTGACGAGGGTCTTCGCCGGATTCTGGCTTGAGATCCGACATCGGATTTTGTTTCTCGTCCAGCACCACCTTCAGGCCCGTGGACAGGTCGAGCAAAAGACCTTGGTCTTCCGTGGGGGTCACGGCAGTCTTCATCGCCGCCAGGGACTCCTTCGACATCTCGATCGGGCCACCTATGTCGGCGAGCGAAACGCCCATGCCTGCGACCAGTGGGGCCCGGTAGAGCTTGACCCACTCTTCTTCGGTGAAATCAGCCTTGCTGGTCATGTGCACCCTTTCTCCAATGGCTGCTCCCGACTCTACGCGGACCTCCAAAGCGACCGGGCGGCCGGATCTTGCCGTCTCAAGGGCGGACCCCCATCGGTCGATCTAGGTTGATGGCGTTGAGTCGGCGTTCACTCCTGCTCGTGGTCATTTCGGCCGGGTTGTTGTTTGGCATCGCAGCAATGGCACAGGCCCAGACGACTGGTGGCTACCCGGTCCCACCGGAAGCGCGGGCCGTCGACACCTCCAATCCCGACCGGGTGATCGGAAACGGCACACCGCAGAGTTGCACGTCGGCCGCCGTCGTCGCCGCAGTGGCCCAGGGCGGGATCATCACCTTCAACTGCGGGCCCAACCCGCTGACCATCACCATGACCCAGACGGCCAGGATCTTCAACAACACCGGCCCTGAGATCGTCATCGATGGCGGTGGGTTGGTCACCCTGAGCGGTGGCGGGGCACGACGCATCCTCTACATGAACACCTGCGACCAGGCCCTGGTCTGGACCACCTCACATTGCCAGGATCAGGACCACCCCCGGCTCACGGTCCAGAACCTCACCTTTGTCAACGGGAACTCGACAGGGGCGACGGTCGGGTTGGAGGGGGGAGGAGGCGGCGGGGCCATCTTCGTGAGGGGCGGCCGGTTCAAGGTGGTCAACAGCGTGTTCGTCGGCAATCGGTGTGACCCGACCGGGCCGGACGTGGGTGGCGCCGCCTTACGCGTGTTCAGCCAGTCCCAGAACCTGCCGGTCTACGTCGTCGGCTCCACGTTCGAATCGGGAGTCTGCTCCAACGGCAGCGGGATCAGCAGCATTGGCGTCTCCTGGACGGTGATCAACAGCGTCTTCCGAAACAACCAGGCGGTTGGCTGGGGTGCCAACCCCCAGCGAGGAGGCACGCCGGGCGGGGGCAGTGGCGGGGCCATCTATCTCGACGGCAACACCTTCACCCTCCGTTTGCTGGGCAGCAGGATCGAGAACAATCACGCCAACGAGGGAGGCGGCGCCATCTTCTTCGTCAGCAACAACAACACCGGGACTTTGGTCATCGAAGAGTCCGTCCTTCGTTACAACCCGAGCGATGGCTTCGAGACCAGCGGATTCCCTGGGATCTTCGTCCAGGGTGCCGGCACCCCCACCGTCATCAATTCGATCATCAGCAACGAGCAAGACGTGCCCAACATCTGCCCGCCGGGCCGTGAGTGCGACCGGATGATCTTCCAGGACTCGGGCGGACGTTGGCATCGTTGGGAGACGATCTCGGCGCCGCGGGCGACCACCTCGTTCTTCTTCGGGAACCCGGGCGATGTCGCCTTCGCCGGCGACTGGAATTGCGATGGTGTGGACACTCCCGGCCTCTACCGACAGTCAGACGGTTTCGTATACCTCAGAAACTCGAACACGCAGGGGATCGCCGACGTTCAGTTCTTCTTCGGGAATCCGGGTGACATACCTGTCACAGGCGACTTCGATGACGACGGTTGTGACACCGTCTCGATCTATCGCCCGTCCGAGCAGCGTTTCTACGTGATCAACGATCTGGGCACCAACGACCTCGGTCTCGGGGCCGCCGACTACTCGTTCCTGTTCGGAAACCCGGGCGACAAGCCGTTTGTAGGCGATTTCGACGGCAATGGGGTCGACACTGTCGGGTTGCACCGGGAGTCCACCGGTCTTGTCTACTTCCGCAACAGCAACTCCACCGGCGTAGCCAATTCCCAATTCATCTTCGGCGACCCAGGGGACCGGATCGCAGCCGGCGATTGGATTGGGTGCGGGCCGAGACACCGTCGCCGTGTATCGACCCTCGACGCAGACGGTCTACATCAAGTACTCCAACAGCGTCGGCAACGCCGACGTCCAGCTGGTCGCCGGCCCGCAGACCGGGATGGCCGCAGCTCGCTGATCCCGCTCCGGGATGTCAGGCGGTCTCCTCGACCACCTTCTTGAGGCCGTCCAGCATCGTCTGCCAGTTCTGCTCCGAGTGCTCCTGGGCCTCGACTGTGTCGTTGTTGTCCTGGGTGAGCGTGACCGTGGTCGCCGCCCCGTCCCCTTCGAGCTCGATCCGGACGTTGTGATAGTTCTCCGGCGCGTCCGGCATCCCGCTCAATGGGCTGAAGTGGCTGTATGCGATGACACGGGGAGGAGCGACCTCGAGGATCGTGCCCTTGTCCTCATACTTCTTCCCTTCCCACTCCCCAGCCCAAGTGATCGGGCTTCCCTCCCCCCAATCGGTGGTGACTTTCGTCCCGAACATGTACTTGCTGATCGTCTCCGGGTCGACCAAGGCCTCCCAGACCTCTTCCTCCGGCGCATTGACGACGGCCGAGGCTTTTGCCAAGTGATCGTTATCTGACATCTCTACCTCCAGGTGGTGTCGCCTACTCCTACCCCAACGGCCGCCAATTCATGCCGTCGTCGGCTCCGCCTATCGAGATCTCGGGGGTGGTGCGCAGGTACATTCCAAGCCGGTGAGAAGTGACACGATGAGCGACGGCGTCTGGGCGAATTGGGTGGGGAACCAGTCCTTCTCCCCGAGGGCGTTGGCGCCCGTCTCCTCTGAGGCTGACGTGCAACGTGAAGTCGTGAAGGCGCTCGAAGGGGGGTACTCCGTCCGGACCGCGGGCACCGGGCACTCGTTCACCCCGATCGTCGAAACCGACGTCCTCCTCGACACTTCGGCTCTCCAAGGCATCGTCGCCGTCGACCGGGCCCGCCTGACCGTCACGGCCGGGCCCAAAACCACGATCGCCGAGTTCGGTGACCCGCTCTGGGAGCAGGGCCTCGCCCTGTCCAATCAAGGCGACATCGACACCCAGGCGATCGCCGGGGCCATCGCCACCGCCACTCACGGCTCCGGTCTGAGACAGCCCAACTTCTCGGCTGCGTTGGTCGGGGCCAGGGTCGTCGATGGCACCGGCAACGTGGTGGGTGTCTCATCCCGGGACAACGCCGACGTCCTGCCCGGGCTCCAGACCTCGATCGGATTGCTCGGGATCATGACCGAGGTCACCTTGTCGGTGGTGCCGGCCTACGAGCTGCACGCCAGGGTCGATGTCATGAGATACGACGAGGTGATGGAGACCTTCGAGTCGGACATCGAGGAGTACCGCCATTACGGGCTGTTCTGGATGCCCACCGATGCCTCGGCCGTCTTGTACAACCTCCACGACGCCGGCGCCGACGACTGCGTCGTCAAGCGATATCGCGAAGTCGAGCTCGGCACGCCGCGGGATGGCCTTCCGCCCAACGAGCGCATCGACCGCTCCTACCTGATCTACCCGATGGTCTACGACCCCAATTTCCACGAAGTCGAGTACTTCCTACCCATCGAGCAGGCCCGGGAGATCATGGACCGGATGAGGAAGTTGATGGTCGACTGGGTCCCGCTCAGTGTCTACCCGTTGGAGATTCGGGTCGTGGCCGGCGACGACGCGTGGCTCAGCCCCAACTATCGGAGAGACAATCTGGTGGTGTCGATCTCGGGCGAGCCGGGGACCGACTACTGGCCCTACCTTCGTGCCTGCGACGACCTTTTTGCCGAATACGGCGGACGGCCACACTGGGGCAAGCTCCATTTCATGACCCCCGAACGAATCGCCGGGTTGTTCCCGCGCTATCAGGACTTCATCGAGATGCGCCGCCGCTTCGACCCCGAGGGCATATTCCTCAACCCGCACCTGCGGGCCCTCTTCGAATAGAGAGTCATCTTCGGGCGAATCGCCTCGGTCACCTGATCGTCAGGGCAGCCGGCCGAACCAGACCAGTGACCCGAGACCGGCTAGACAAAGGATCCCCAGCGCCGCGCCGGCAAACCAGTCCCCGATCTCCACCTGCTCTTTCTCGACCGTCACCGACTCGCCCAAATCCTCGTAGACCTGACTGAGCTGCTCCACCGAGGCGGCGGTCATTGCCTTCCCATCGGTCTGCCGTGCCAGTTTGGCCAGCGCCTCCTCGTTGACCGGGACCGGTACCTCGCCCTCGAACGGATCCTGGATCGTCCCGGCGTCGGTCCCGAAAGCGATGGTGTGGACCGCGATGCCTGCGCTGCGGGCTGCCTCGGCCGCCTCGTCGTTGCTGCGACCCATGGTCGTCTCGCCATCGGAGAGCACCACGATCGTGCCCACCGCCTGGCCATCCGGCGCCCGCTCGTCGCCAGTTTCGTTGCCGGTTTCTTCGCCCGAAGCTTCGATGGCCTCGATCCCGAGGAAGACGGCTTCGCCGATCGCCGTGCCCTCCCCGAGCCCGCTGTGGTCGATCGATCCCTCGATGACGCGGCGCACCGAGTCGATTCGAGTCGTCGGAGAGATCAGGTTTCTCGCCACACCGTCGAAGCCGACGACGCCGACGGCCACACCCTCCGGGACGGAGTCGAGGAACGCCCCCGCCGACTCCCGCGCTGCATCGATTCTCGACGGAGAGACGTCGTCAGCCTCCATCGAGATCGAGGTGTCGATGGCGAGGACGACAAGCCGCGTCGACTCGACCGACTCGCCGGCGATCACCGGGCGGGCAAATGCCATCGTCGCCACCACCGTGGCCATGATCAGGCCGAGCGCGGTCAGATGCCGACGCCAGCCAGGCCGGTCGGGGGCGACCTCGTCGAGCATCTCGACGGTCGTGAACCGCACCGCGTAGCGACGCCGCCGCGCTTGGAGGACCAAGTAGCCCAGCGTTAGGGCGATCGGCAGGATGAGGATCGCCAGGCGGGCGGGTGACAGGAAGCCAAAGTCGCTCATCGCACCGATCTCCCTGTCGAGGCCAGTCTTGCCTTGCGGCCCGACACGAAGCGAACGAAGTCCAGCACCCAGTCCCGGTCGGTCCGAAGGACGAGATGGTCGGCTCCGGAAGACTTGAGACGGGTCGCGACCTCCGCCCGCCGCTTCTCGGCGAGATCGCCGTAACGCTCGCGTACTCCGGTCCTGGAGGTGTCGATCAGGCGCCGCCTCCCCGTTTCCGGGTCCACGACCGAGATCAACCCGACATCGGGCAGATCTACCTCGCGGGGGTCGACGATTTCGACTGCGATCACCTCATGTCGATGCGACAGTGCCCGCATCGATCTCTCCCAGGTGGGTGAGCCGAGGAAATCGGAGATGACCACGGCCATGCCACGGCGGCGGGCGGTCCGTCCGACCATCTCTATCGCGCCGGCCAGGTCGCCGGTCTCGCCGTCGACAGGTTCCTTGTTGAGAGCGGCGAGCAAGCCCCCGACATGGGTGGAGCCACCGCGGGCCGGCATCAGGAATGGGCGCGATCGGCCCTTCTCATTGGTAGTTCGGGCCGCACCCACCCGGTTTCCGCCGTTGACGGCAAGCAGGGCGAATGCTCCCGCCACCGACCAGGCGACCTCGTGTTTCGTGGCCCGGCCCGTCCCGAAGCCGAGGCTCGACGACGAGTCGAGGACTAGCCAGACGTCCAGCTCGTGGTCGGCCACCATGTCGCGCACATGTGGCTCGTGGTTGCGTGCCGTCACCGCCCAGTCGATGTGACGGGGATCGTCCCCCGTCACATAGGGGCGTGCCTCGCCCCTCTCGGTCCCGTGGCCGGGAAATAGCCCGGCGTGGTCACCGGCGAGAAGGCCATTGAGCCGCCGAAGAACGGTGAGACGCAACCGCTCGATTGGTACTTGGGATGGTGAGGTCAGGCGGGATGTGCGGGGGATCGGCTCCACCCCCTTGGGCGGCCCGGGTCGTTTGAGCAACATCAGACCGCCAGCGATTGACCGGATCCGGCGAGCTGCGAAGAGGACACCCGGGGGGAGACCACGGTCGTCAACACCTCGACAAGCACATCGTCGACCGTCACCCCATCGGCAACTGCATCGAACGAGAGCACCAACCGGTGGTTCAGCACGTCGTACGCGATGTCATACACGTCCTGGGGAAGGAGATGGTCCCGCCCTCGGAGCAGGGCGAGGGCCCTGCCCGCGCTGACGAGCCCGATGCTGGCACGAGGGCTGGCCCCGTAGGCGAGCAGGCCGTCGATGGACACCCCGTGCTCGGCCGGGTTCCTGGTCGCCATCACCAATCGGATGGCGTAGTCCTGGACTGCCCTGTCGACATACACCGCCGCCGCTGCCGCCTGCAGACCCGCGACGTCGTCAGTGGACAACAGCGCCGCCGGCGCCGGGGAATGGAGCCGGTCGCGATCGACGATCTCGTGCTCCTGGTCGGGAGTCGGGTAATCCACCGGGATCCTCATCAGGAAGCGGTCCCGCTGAGCCTCGGGGAGTGGGTACACACCTTCGGACTCGATCGGGTTCTGGGTGGCCAGCACCAGGAAGGGCGAAGGCAACGGATAGGTGACTCCACCGATTGAGATCTGACGCTCCGCCATGGACTCGAGCAAGGCGGATTGGACCTTGGCCGGTGCCCGGTTGATCTCGTCGGCCAGCACGAAGTTGGCAAACACAGGTCCCAACTCGACGTCGAACTTCTCGGTCGAAGGCCGGTAGATGCGGGTGCCGACGATGTCAGAGGGCAGCAGATCGGGAGTGAATTGGATCCGGGTGAAGGTGCCGCCCAGCGTCCGGGCCAGGGTGGAGACCGTGAGGGTCTTGCCGAGACCGGGGACACCCTCCAGCAGACAGTGGCCACCAGACAGGAGTGCTACCAAGACTCGCTCGAGAACACGATCCTGGCCGACGATGACCCGTTGCAACTCCGCCATCACCTCACGCAGCTGGACTCCGTAGAGGCCTGGCTGGGCGGGATCGCGCCTGGGTGTGAATTGGCTCGTCGTCATGAGGATTCCCCTTCTCCTTGTGAGGGAACGGGTACCCCCAGCAGCTCTTCCAGCATCTGTTGCAGCTCCGGCGGTATTTCGGACATGCCGAACATCTCTTCGAGCATCTCCTGGAGACCAGGCAGGTCCTCCATGCCCTCGAGCCCTTCGGGACCGAAAAGGTCATCCAGCCCGGGCAGCAGGTCATCGAGGCCGGGGACCATTCCCCCCAACGACCCGGCGTCGTCGGGCGCAGGCACCGTGGGGGCGTCGATGCCGCCATTTGCCTCGACCTCCTCCATCAGCGAGGCAAAATCTTCGACCGGCACTGCGAACCCAACACCATCGTTCCCGCCTGACATCGAGGCGATTGCCGTGTTGATGCCGATGACCTTGGCCTCGGCGTCGGCCAGTGGGCCACCGGAGTTGCCTGGATTGATCGGGGCGTCGGTCTGGATGAGGCCGCTCAGAGTGCCCATCGGGGTCTCCAGCTCACGGTCGAGGCCGGAGATGATCCCTGCGGTCACCGATTGCTGGAAGCCGAAAGGGCTGCCCAGAGCGATTGCGGGCTCCCCCACCTCAACTGTTCCCGGCTCGGCGATGGTCCCCGCCACCAGGTTGTCGGCATCGGTGAGAGCGATGATGGCGAGATCACGCTCGGGGATGCGGCCGACCACCCGGCCGTCGAACGTCCGCTCGTCGGCGGTCTTCACGACCACCTCGTCCGAGAAGGACACCACATGATGGGCGGTGAGCACGAGGCCGGCGGTGTCGTAGATGACCCCCGAGCCGACGCCGCCGCCGGCCTCCAACCCGCCAAGGATCTCGATGTGGACAACGGCCGGCCCGAGGGCGGCGGCTACCGCGCCCGGACTACCCGCCTCCGCCTCGTCAGCGGCCACGGTCGGTGTCGTGGTTGCTGCCTCCTCGCGCTGCGAGAGCCAGAGAGCGGCACCCGCCAGGACCAGCACCACAACGGTCAGGCCATAGGTGAAGATCCTCAGACCGCTTCTGGACTGCTTCTCGACAACTGGGGTGGGCGCCGCCGCTGGGGCGGACGGCTGTTCCTGGGTGATCGGTGGATTCGGATCTCCCACCGGCGGCGAGGCCGGGAGGTCCCGCCACGACCTTCTTCTGGGTCGGAGTTTCGGCGGGCTGGGATCGAGCTGAGTCAAGGCAACCTCCGTGTGGTCAACCGCCGCAACATATGGGATGACCTTTAAAGGGCCTGTCAAGCAGGAAGAAAACTCTTCCGCCAGGGAGTGACAACGGGATGGATGCGATCCGGGGCGAGGATCGCCCTTGGATCTGCCCCCAATTCCAGGTGCAACCAGACGGTGAACGTGGCCCCTCCACCTTCTTCTGACTCCAGCGTGACTACACCGCCCTGCGCCTCGGTGAGCTGTCGGGCGATGGTGAGGCCCAATCCGGCTTCCCCGTTGGCCCTCTCGCGATCTCGATCATGCTGGCCTCGCCAGCCCCGTTCGAAGGCTCGGGCATGGAGATGCGGCGCAATACCGGGGCCTTCGTCGGTCACTGCGATCCACGCCCATTTCTGGAGCTCGCCCCACTCGACACTGACCGAGGACCCGCGCGGGCAAGACGGACCGCGTTGCCGAGGAAGTTCCCGATCGCCGTTCGCACCGCCGCAGGATCGACGGAAGGCACCGTGGTTGGCAGCGAGCCGTCGACCACCACTTCGACTCCCCGAGCCCGTGCAGGGCCGGCATGTTCGGCGGCCACCGCTTCGGCGATGAGCCCGAGGTCTACCGGGCCATCGTGCTGTTCCACCGCGAGCCGGCCATGCCCGGCGAGGTCGTCGATGGTCCTCGCCATCCGACCAACCGCCCGATATGCGGCGTCGATGTAAGCGCCTGCACCCGGTTGGTCTGCTGCCTCGGAGGCGGCCAATTCGAGATTGGTGCCCATGACGGCGAGCGGGGTGCGCAACTCGTGGACGATCTCCTGGAGACGGCTACGTCGCTCTTCGTCGGCAGCATCGACCTCGGCCTGGGCTCGGGCGATGATCCGTTTCACTCGCCCGGCGACGATCCAGGCAAGGAAGATCGCTGGAATAAGGGCAAGAGCGGGAGCGACCAACCCGGAGTCGATCAGACCGTCAGTGACCACCTCATCGACAACGACGACCACCGCCACGTCCTCGCCGACCCGGGCGACTCCAGTCCGTGTATCGGCCGATGGCTCCTGGCTGAACAAGATGGCAATGGTCACCCCCATGACCACCAGCGCCATGAGGAGGGCGGGGATGACCAGGGTCAGCGTCAGAGGAATTCGTGATTTGCTCATGACTGGGCTGTGAGCATGTAGCCGCGACCAGGCAGGGTGACGATCGGGGCCGGTGATCCTGTGGCCGCCAGTTTCCGCCGCAGATTGGAGAGAGTCATCCTCACCGTGTTGGTGAACGGGTCCGCATGCTCGTCCCACACGTGCTCGAGAAGACGCTCGGCGCCGTGCACCTCCTCGGGGTGGAGCAGGAACCAGCGGAGGAGAGCGAACTCCTTGACCGTGAGTCCCACCGATTGACCGCCGAATGTCACCTCATGTCGGGCGGTGTCCATCTCTATCCCGGCGTAGGCGACGATCGAGCTGCCGGTTGCGGTATCCCTCCGCAACAAGGCGCGAATCCGGGCATTCAGCTCACCGAGCGAAAACGGTTTGACCAGGTAGTCATCGGCGCCCTCATCCAGGCCCCGAATCCGGTCATCGACTCCACCTCGAGCGGTGAGCATGAGGATCTTGGGAGCGGGAGCGAGATCGAAGGATTGACGGGGATCGAGGACCTGCCGGCAGACGTCGAGCCCGTCACCGTCGGGAAGATTCAAGTCGAGACACACAACGTCGTAGGAGTTGACCGAAGCAAGCTCCAGCGCCCCTGTCGCGGTGCGGGCGATGTCGATCGCGTAACCATCACGACGCAGGCTGTCCGCGATCGCCGAGGCAAGGTCCTGCTCGTCCTCCACCACGAGAATCCGCATCAGGACAAGCCCTCGATGCAAGGGAAAACACGCGCGCAGGCACGGCAAAGGATGATGTGGGCGGAGACCACCACTGCCACTCAACCTCGACCGACATACAGACGGCATAAATGCGTGGCCCGCCCGGTGGCATCATCGGGCGCGATGACCAGCATCAGAGGAGCCGAGGAGCAGGGCGCGACCTTCGTCGAGCTCTTCTTCGACCTGGTGTTCGTGTTCGCGGTGACCCAGGTCACGGCGGTGTTGGCCGGCGATCTCACCGCGAGAGGGGTGGGTCACGCCCTCGTCGTCTTCTGGCTGGTCTGGTGGGCGTGGACCCAATTCACCTGGTCTCTGAACGAGGCTGACACCGAGCACGTCTCGGTCCGGCTCATCACCTTGGTGGCCACTGCTCTGGCCTTTCTGATGGCGATGACTGTGCCGCTGATCGCCACCGAATGGGGCTGGTTGTTCGCCGTTGCTTACCTCGTGCTTCGCGTGCTCGGCATCGGGTTGCAGTGGAGGCTGGCCTCCGATGACACCGCTTGGCGTGGCGCGGTGCGAACGTGGACTTTGATGTCCGGGCTCGGCCTCCTTGCCGTGGTGGCCGCAGCGTTCCTTCCCCCGGAGCGGAGATACCCGGCTCTGGCTGTCGCCGCCGCCCTCGACGTGCTCGCCGCCATGCGGGCCGGGCGCAACGAGTGGAGGCTGTTCCCGGGACACTTCTCGGAACGGCACGGTCTCTTCGTGATCATCGTCCTCGGCGAGTCGCTGATCGCGGCAGGGCTTACCGCCGGCGAACAACCCCTCTCCGCCGGCTTACTCGTCGTGTCTATCACCGCAGTGGCGGGAAGCTGCGCTCTCTGGTGGACCTATTTCGGTTGGGCCAAGGATGCGCTGGAGATGGCGATGAGATCACAACCTCCGGCCTCCATTGGTCGATTCGCTCGCGATGTCTACTCGTTCGCCCACTTCCCGCTCATCTTCGGCGTCATTGGCTTTGCCGTCGCGGTGGAGGAGTCGATCGCCCACCCGAAGGACCCACTTTCCACACCGGGAGCCCTCGCCCTTTGCGTCGGCGTCGGTCTGATCCTGGGCAGCACGGGGCTGGCGCTGAGACTGGCGCGCGTGACTGTGCCACCCGCGCGCTGGTGGGTCTCAATCGCGCTGGTGCTGGCTGTCCCCCTGTGCAGCGCGATCCCGGCCTGGATCGGATTGGCCCTGGTATCGATCCTCGTGGCGGCGGTGGCAGTGCTCGAAGAGGTCGGCGCCACGCGGCGGGAACCGCGCGAGGTCTAAGCGGCGGATCGCCTCCTGGTCATCGTCGCCGAGCCGGCATGGACTGCGATGTCGAGGAACAGCCCGATGATCGCTCCGAGAATGCCCCAAGGTGCGGCGGCATCACCGATGACGAAACCAACGGTGTAGAGGGCAGTGGTCCATGGCAACAGGATCAACCCAGCCAGGGGGAGGATCCAGCTATCGCCGAAGGCGCGTTCGACCCAATCGGTCAACAGCCACAAAGCAACCACCGCGAGACGCGGACTGACGCCCAGAAGTATCAGAAACAGGCAACCCACCCGAGCTCCTCGCTATAAGTGATGACATTCTCCCCGCCGAACACCAGAAAGCAATCACGCAAATTGTTGGGTTGCCCATCGGCCCAACGGCTACTCCCGCTTCATCATGGCGAGAGCTTCCATCTCCAAGTCGACATACTGATCACCGGAGACGTCGACGATCGCCTCCTTGATGGTGCCCCCGGTGAACGCATACGGATGGGTCCCGGAGTAATCAGACGTCACCGGCTCCCCACCGTCCTTGCCCACATTGAGGCCCTCACCAACGAGTGAGAAGTTCCCCGGCTGGGTCATGATCTCGCCTTCGCCGACCTTCTCGTCATCGATGAACAATGACAGGGTGCCGGTCGTGGGCATGCTGTCGCCTTCCCTCTCGAACGAGGCGCCGAAGATCACGTTTCCGGTTGGGATCTCCTTGGTCGACTCGACGATCTGTTCCTTGGATCCGACGAAGTTGTAGACGTACTTGAGCTTGCGGTCCTTGATGTAGAGGGAGTGCCCACCGAAGCGGGCCCCATGCGAGAAGAGAACGCCGGAAGCGTCCTCGGTGTCGACGGTGGTCTCGACTGCGATCGAGTAACTCCGATTGCGGATGTTGACGGCGGCTGTCTCCGGAACTTCGGCGGTGCCCGGGTAATACACGTATCTGTCCCTCGGGGGCGCCACCTGGGGTCGGTTCGGATCGGCAAGGACCTCCACCGCGGTCTTGTCCAACAGGGGCAGCCCGTTGTAGAGCCCGGCAGCGTGGAACCAGAGATTGATCATCTCCTGGACCTTGGCCGGGTTGTCCGGTGCGAGATCGTTCATCTCGGTGCGGTCGTTCTCTGTGTCGTACAACTCCCACCGATCCTCACCGAAATGACCCCAGCCCGAGATCGTCGGGTGGACCGACACCGCCTTCCATCCCTTGTGCCATATCGCCCGCGATCCGAGCATGGAGAAGAACCCGGTCTCTTTCGGAGTCGCCACGTCGGCGCTCTCGAACGTGGGCCGGATGCTCACTCCTTCGAGGGGGATCTGCTGAAAGCCCTTCACCTCCTCGGGCAACTCGATCCCGAGACAGTCGTACATGGTGGGAACGATGTCGGTGGCGTGACAAAATTGATGCCGAACCTCACCCTTGGCCTTGATCCCCTTCGGCCACGAGATCACCATCGGGTCAGCGACGCCACCTTCGAAGTTGTACCGCTTCCACATCTTGAACGGGGTGTTGAAGGCCCAGGCCCAGCCCACCGGGTAGTGGTTGTAGGTAGCGGTCGATCCCAATTGATCGAGGTACTGGAGGTTCTCCTCGATCGAGTCGGGGATCCCGTTGAAGAACTTGTTCTCGTTCACCGATCCGTTGGGCCCACCCTCGCCACTGGCGCCGTTGTCGGAGACCAGCACGACGATCGTGTTCTCCAGCTGATCCGACTCCTCGAGATAGTCGAGCAATCGACCGATCTCGTGGTCGGCGTGGCTGAGGAAGCCGGCGTAGACCTCGGCCATGCGACGGAACAAGGCCCTCTCCTCTTCGGACAATGACTCCCAGGGGCGCACGACATCGACCGGATTCCACGGCTTTCCATCGACGCTCGTCTCCTCGGCGTAGGGATTGAGCGGGGATAGCACCGCATCCCCAGGCATGATCCCCAACTTCTTCTGGTTCTCGAACACGACCTCCCGATACGCCTCGTACCCCATGTCGAACTTGCCCTTGTACTTCTCGATCCACTCCTGGGGAGCGTGATGTGGGGCGTGGGTGGCGCCGGGGCAGAAGTACATGAAGAATGGCTTGTCGGGGGCGATGGTCTTGGCGTCTTTGATGAACTCGATCGCCTTATCGGTCAGGTCGACTGTGAGGTGATAGCCGTCCTCGGGGAGTGACGGTTGCTCAACCGGGTGGTTGTCGTAGATGAGGTCCGGGTACCACTGGTTGGTCTCCCCTCCCAGGAACCCGTAGTAGCGCTCGAATCCACGACCTACCGGCCAGTTGCGTTTGGTCGACGCCATGTTCATCTCGTCAGCGGCGACGAGATGCCACTTCCCGAGCATGTAGGTGTTCCAACCCTGATCACCCAGGACTTCGGCGATGGTGGCGCACTCGAAGGGGATATGACCATTTGCGTTGGGAAACCCGGTGGTCGCCTCGGCGATGCAGGCCATCCCGTTGGTGGTGTGGTTGCGCCCGGTGAGAAGAGACGAGCGCGTGGGCGAGCACAGAGCGGTGGTGTGCCAGTTGGTATAGGTGAGGCCGTTCTGCGCCAACCGGTTGATGTTGGGGGTCTCGATCAGGCCACCCCAGGGCTCCATAGCGGAAAAGCCGGTGTCATCGAGAACGATGTAGAGGACACTCGGCGCCCCAGGTGGCGCCACCGGTTGGAGGTAGGGCTCCCAGTCGGGGACCGAGTCCCGATCGTCGATGTTGATGACACCTTGGAACGTCTTGCTCACCGCTGATTTCCTTTCGACATCGCGAACTGCATGCGGGTCTGAATCAGACCCACGGTCGCCGCCGGTCAACCCTACGCGGCCCCTGACAAGCGCTTGAACAGGCGTTATGAGCCCGTGCGGGTAGCCCGCCGTCGGGTGCGTAGGATCGCCCGCCGGCGCGCCTGACCGCCCAAGATGGCCCCTGCGTAAGGAGCAGATGTGATCGACGGACTCCACTTCGCCACCGCTGTGACAGTGGGCGGCTTCGAATGGACGGGCGACTTCACCACCGTCGACCTGATCGCCGCCAGCACCAATGCACTGAATGGCGCCCTCCTGGCGCGGCGGCCCGATCACTACAAGCAGTTCACGATCGTCGGGATCATCCTGATGGCGATCCTCGGGGGGCTCGGCGGTGGCATCACCCGCGACGTGCTGGTTGGTGAGGTGCCGGCGGCGATCACCAATCCGGCCTACATCCTGCTCGCTGTCACCTTCGGCTTCATCGGATACAAGCTCGCATACGCCGGCGGCCAGCTGTTCCGTGAGGGGATCTTCCAATTCATGACCGCGTTCTCCTTGCCCTGGTACGCCATCGTTGGCGCCCAGAAAGGGGTCAACGTCGGCCTGCCGGTGCTCGGTTGTCTGTTCCTGGCAGTGGTGGGTCCCACCGCTGGGCGGTACTTGATCGATGTCACCAGCGGCGTGACTCCAAAGCAGTTCATCCGAGGGGAATGGTTCGTGGGCACCGCGGTGCTCACTGGCATCGTCTGGATCGCCATGTATTGGGCCGGTGCCAGCACCTGGTGGGCGATGGGGACCGCGTTCGTCGTCGGATTCACCTTGCGGGTCTTCGCCCTCTACCGCGACTGGGAGGAGCCGTTGCCGGTCGGCCCCGCCGGAGTCGTCATCCACCCCGAAAAGCGACCGCTGCTCGGCCGCAAGCTCGCCGGCAAGTCCCAACAGGAGCTGAGGGACCTTGGCTTGCTGACCGATGACAACGGGCGGCCGCCCTCTCCAACGCCAGCAAGTTCGGCAGGTTGAGCGGCTCCGACAGCACGGGCGGAGCCACCGAGCCCGCCACCGCATCGACCGCGCCGCCAGGTGGCGGCAAGGTCCTGCTCACGCTGATCCTGGTGGCGGCGGTCGCCAACCTGAACCTGTCCGTGGCCAATGTGGCGCTGCCCTCGATCGGTGCTGCCTTCGAATCGTCGCAGACCGTGCTCAACCTGATCGCCGTTGGATACTCGCTAGGGCTCGCAGCCTCAGTTCTCTACCTGGGCGCGGTGGGCGATCGACATGGGCGCAAGATGATGCTGCTCTTGGGTGTATCGCTGGCGATACCGGCGAGTCTGCTCGCCGCTTATGCCCCTAGCGACGAGATCCTGTTCGCGGCAAGGCTCATCGGGGGCATCTCGGCAGGCATGGCCTTCCCTACCACGCTCGCCCTGATCACTGCGCTCTGGTCCGGGCCGGCCCGGACCAAGTCGATCGCCCTCTGGTCCGGCAGTGGCGGTGCCATTGCGTCACTAGGTCCGCTCATCGCCGGCGCGCTGCTCCTCAGCTTTTGGTGGGGCTCGGTGTTCCTCATCACACTTCCGCTGGCTGCGATTGCGCTCTTCATGGCATATCGGTATGTGCCGAGTCATGTCAACGAGACCACGGAACCCGTGGACAACCTCGGAGGCATCCTCTCCATCGTGTTGGTGTCGAGTTTGATCCTCGCCATCAACTTCGCACCGGTACAGGGCGAGGCATCACTGGTTCTCTCTCTCGCCATCGTCGCCATCGCGTCGGGAGCCGCCTTCGTCATTCGCCAACGGCGGGCGGCGAGCCCCCTCTACGACCTGGCCATCGCCAAGCGCCGCATCTTCTGGGTCGCCGCCGTCGCCGGAATCATCGTCTTCGGTTCGTTGATGGGAGCGATGTTCATCGGTCAGCAATTCCTTCAGAACGTCCTCGAGTACTCGACGCTCGAGGCGGGTGCGGCCATCCTCCCCGCAGCCCTGCTCATGGTGCTGGTCGCTCCCCGCTCGGCGAAAGTGGTGGAGCACAGCGGGGCCAGGGCAACATTGTTGCTCGGATACCTGTTTTGCCTCTTCGGCTTCTTGACCATGTTGGTGCTTTGGGGAGAGGGGAGCTCGTACTGGCAGGTTGGGCTCGGGTATGCGTTGATGGGGATCGGAGTCGGGTTCGCCGGGACTCCCGCATCTCATTCACTGACCGGGTCGGTGCCAGTGAAGCGGGCAGGGATGGCATCGGGGACTGCGGATCTACAGCGTGATCTTGGTGGGGCAATCATGCAGTCGATCTTTGGCGCTCTGCTCACCGCGGGCTACGCAGCGGCGTTTGCGGCGGCGATCGGCTCGTCACCCGATCAGGCACAGATCACGTCTTCTGTTCAGAGCCAGCTCACCAAGTCCTTCGCTGGGGCAGAGGCCGTGGCTGCCCAGTACCCCCAATACGCCACCGAGATCACGACCGCGGCACGCGAGTCGTTCCTTCAGGGCGATCAATGGGCATACATGGCGGGCATCGTCGCCGTTGTGCTCGGGGCCGCCGTGGTCTTCTTCCTTTTCCCACGGAAGGAAGAAGAGGAGCAACTCCTGACCCGATACGCCACCGAAGACTCCGCCGCCTAGAAAACCGACAGCTCAGAGCAGGTCGGAGAGCCCCTTGTACAGGAATATGCCGCCCAGTCCGAGTCCGACCACGATCTCGATGAGGCGGGTGCGGGCAAGAAGCCACTCAGTCATCCCACCCAGAATCGACAGAGATCGCTGGGGGGCGATCATCCGAAGGTCGATGGGGAGGTGATACGGGACGAGCATGATGAAGAGGAAGACGATGAGGACGATGACGACGGTGGCCGCCCCTGGCTCGGGGTCGGCCAAGGGGATCTCTTTGAGGCCGGCGGCATAGACGACCAGGGCATCGGAGTTGATCACCTGCACCGCGACGCCGAGCTTGAGCAGCGACCCGAACCCCGACGAGGCGAATCCCTCCACTCGGCGGCGGTTGGCTTCCTCCTTCTCGGGGGACGGCTTGGAGAACACTGCGACGATTCCCAGGATCACGAAGATCGCCCCGAGCATCGTGTCCACGACTGCCCCCAGCTCCCCACTCGATGAATCGGTTCCGGTCGCTTCCGCGATCCACAAGATGATGATCGCAAAGACCACGTCGAGGGCCACAGCTCCAAAGACGAAAGCGAGTCCTGCGGCGATAGGCCGCTTCGCCTTGGTCACGATGACGGCGCTCACCACCAGGACGATCGGCGCGGCGGCCGCCGCGCCCAATGCGTAAGGCAGCATGGATTCAAAAAGACTCATGCGATCGTTCCCATTCGGCCACAGCCGGATCTCATTGCTCTCGGTTATGGGTGATGACTACGACGGCACTCTATGTGGTCGACCATCCCGTCCCCGGGCAGAATGAGCCGAGCGCGGATCGACACCGCTCCGCAACCCGATGACCGAAAGACACATCACGAAGGTATGAGCAGCCAGCAGTCAGGACCCTCTGAGGAATCGTTGGTCGTGGAGGTCGAGGAGGTGTCGGCCGGCGTGCCGATCCGGGAGCGCTACGGCCTCATGTTGCTGCTCATCCTGGTGGGATACGTCCTCTCCGCCGCCGACACGAGCCACTTCGTGCTTTCGCTCGATTCGATCCTCTGGGTCGGCTTGCTGCTGACTGCGCTCTGGTCGCCTGGTGTGCCGAAGAGACTTCGGAGAGTCGGCCTGATCGCGACCTTGGTCGTCCTGGTGACCACTCTTTCGCTCGGACTGGTCGCCTCGGAGACCGCGGATGGCTGGAGACTGTTGCTCGTCGGCGTGGCGCAACTCTGTGCCATGCTCGCGATCCTCAACAGGATCACCCGCCATGAGCAAGTGACGTTCCAGACCGTCATGGGCGGGGTGGCGGCATACGCCTTGATCGCATTCGTGATGGCGGCGGTCTTCCACAGCCTCGAGTTCCTGACCGGCACGGAGGCCCTCGACGGCGTGGTGGCCAGCGGTGACTACGTCTATTTCTCGTTCGTGACGCTGACCACCGTCGGTTACGGCGACATCACTCCGGCCACCGAGCTCGCCAAACGACTCGCGGTTGTCGAGGCGTTCCTGGGACAGGTGTTCCTTATCGTTCTCGTGGCCCGTCTGGTCTCGCTGTGGGCGCTCCGCTTGCAGCGCCGAGGGTGATGGCCCTTACTGAGCCATGATCTTGGCTTTTTGGGCCGCGAACTCCTCGTCGGTGAGCACGCCGGCATCGTAGAGCTCGCCCAACTGCTTCAGCTGCGCCAGCATGTCTTCCGTGCCTGAAGCCGCCGCAGGAGTCGGTGGTGGTGGCGGTGGCGCCTGCTGGTAAGCCTGTTGTTCCTGGTAGGCAGCGGCATCTTGCTCCGTCGCCCAGCGCTCGCCCTGACGGCGTGACACTCTGTTGGACACCGCGGTGGCCGTCCCAGCGACTACGGCGGTGCGGGCTACACCTCGAAGTAATCCCATGTTGTCGTTCCTTTCGGGGTCAGGCCTCGGCGGCTTCGAGCTCGTCGAGGGCAGCGATCAGTGCGTTGACGGGGATGCGTCCGGCCGCGACCAACTGGGCGCCACTTTTCCGCAAGGCCGTAGCGAAGGGGGCGGCCCAGGTGTTCTCATAGACCAGGATGGCGGCGGCCGTTCCCGCTTCGAGTGCCGCGCCCGCTTCGGCGTAATCCTCCTCGTCGAGCAAGCCCGACGATGCTCCAGCGAATACCAACAGGTCGTTCTTGCCGTCTCCGTCGAAGTCGGCGATGTCGATCTCGACGACGTTCCCCGCGTCGTCCTTCTCCACGAAAGAGAAATCCAGGATCCGGATCAGACCCCGGTCGACCAGATCGAGAAGGTGGGGGAATGCCTCGCCGTTCGGGGGCGAGCCTGCCGGCCACTCGACAATGAGATAGTCGATGGGTCCCATCATTTCTTCGCTGCCGCTCATTTGCGTCCTTTCGATCGGCATATCCAACTGATGCGGGTGGCCCCGTGGTCGAATAATGCTCGTTTCGTGTAAGGAAGGGAAATGACCGAACCTGACCCAAACGCCGTGACGCCCGACGAGGGGATCCGTCCGTTCGTGTCCCGTCGGGAGAAACGCCTCGAGATCATCACGGTGGTGATCCTGGGGTTCGCCGCGCTGTCCACTGCCTGGAGCGGATATCAGGCATCGCTGTGGGACGGCATCCAGTCGAGCTATTACAGCCAGGCGGGCGGCGCACGCACCAATGCGGCCCAGCAGCGGACTGCCGCCAACCAATTCCGTCTCGCCGACCTGAGCGTATTCGAGAACTACATCGACGCCACCCTGTTGGATCGACCCGAAGTCGCAGATTTCTATTTCCAGCGGTTCAGGGACGAGTTCAGAGTCGGCTTTGACGCATGGATGGCCCTCGACCCGCTCAACAATCCCGACGCTCCGCCCAGCCCGTTCGCCATGCCGGAGTACCAGTTGTCCCAAGAGGCAGAGGGCGATCGTCTCGAAGCTCGGGCGGACGAACTCTTCGCCGCGGGCGAGGACGCCAACACCATCTCCGACGTGTACACCCTGACCACGCTTCTCTTCGCTGCGGTGTTGTTCTTTGCCGCGATGGCGGAGCGTTTCGAGTACCTCGGGGCCCAAATCTCTCTCCTGGTCATCGCCGGGATCGGTCTCGTCGTCGGACTCAGCATTGCCTTGGGACAGCCGATCACGAGCGGCTAGACGGTGATGACCACCTTGCCCCGGGCATGGCCCTCGGCGAGATACCTCAAGGCGGCCGGAGCCTCGGGCAGCGGGTAACTCCGGTCGATGATTGGTGTGATCTGTCCGTTGGCGAGGAGTCGCCCCAGCTCGCTCAGATCTTCCCGGTTGTTCGGCCTCCACATGAACACGCCCATCCTCTTGCTTCCGGCGATGGAGACGCCGCCCCCCACAACGGCAGCCTCGAAGAACCCGCCCAGGGACCGGGCGATCTGGACATAACGCCCTGCCGGAGTGAGTGAGGCCCGGTAATGGAGGACCGAGCGGGGCGAGGCGATGTCCAGAATCAGGTCGTACCTTTGTCCGTCCTCAACAAAGTCTCCCTTGGTGAAGTCGACGACGCGATCCGCCCCGGCCGCACTCATCAGGTCGAGCTTGTCGCTGTGGTCGACACCGGTCACCACCGCCCCGAATGACTTGGCGAGTTGCACCGCGAAAGGGCCGACACAGCCTCCGGCACCGTTGATGAGCACTTGTTGCCCGGGCAGGACCGGGCCCTTCCCGGTCAGACCCTGCAATGCAAGGACGGCGGAATGAGGGATGGTGGCCGCTTGGTCGAAGGGCACACCGGCCGGTATCGGCGAGAACACTTCCTCTGGAGCACGGACCCACTCGGCAAACGAGCCTCCACCGGAATCGAACAGATCGGCCCACACGGCATCCCCCGGCTGCAGCGACCGGACCTCGTCGCCAACGGCCTCAACCCGACCGGCGACGTCGAAGCCGACACCTTGGCGACGGGGACGGCGCAACCCGGTCGCCACCCGAGCCACCTTGGGGACACCCTGAAGATGCTCCAGATCGGCGGTATTCACCGACGAGGCCTCGACCCGCACCAGGACCTCGCCCGCGCCGGGCACTGGTTTCTCGAGGTCCCTCAGTTCCAGGACGTCTGGTGACCCGTACACCTCGCGGACTATCGCCTTCATCGGGACGGATTTCTCAGATGGTGACCACGACTTTGCCCCGGGCATGTCCTTCGCCCACATAGCGAACGGCGTCAGGTGCTTCGATCAAGGGGTACGTCCTGTCCAGAGCTGGGGTGAACTTACCGGCCTCGGCCATCTCGCTGAGGGTGTCGAGGTCGTCTTGACGCTCCGTCGCCATCAACGCCAGCAACCTCTGCTTTACGAACGGAGAGAGCAAAGCCACAGGGATGATCCGGTCGGCGGGACCGACCCAAGCTCCCCCTTCCTCGCCTCCGACGATGACGAGGGTCCCCTCGGGGGCAAGGGCACCTCGGAGCTGAGAAAGTGGCCGATTGCCGGCGTTGTCGATGATGAGGTCATACCGGGCCGGGCGGTCCGCAAAATCCTCGCGGGTGTAGTCGATCACGTGATCGGCGCCGATCGACTCGACCAGATCCACCTTTGACGTGCTGCACACCCCGGTGACCTCGGCCCCGAACGCCTTGGCCAGCTGGACGGCGAAGGTACCAACGCCGCCACCGGCGCCGATGATCAGCACCTTCTGGCCCGGCTTGACCTGACCCTTGTCGCGCACGGCCTGGAGTGCAGTCATCCCCGAGATCGGGATCACCGCCGCCTCCTCGAAACTCAGGTTGCGCGGCTTCAGTGCCAGCTTGTCCTCCCGGGCCGCGGCGTACTCGGCGAAGGAGCCTTCGCACGTTCCATAGACCTCGTCCCCGGGTTGGAACCGGGTGACATTGGCGCCGACCGCCTCGACCCGCCCGGCGACATCACGACCGCGCACCGGGTACTTGGGCTTGGTCAGGCCGTAGCCCATGACCCGCACCAGATAGGGCAGACCAGTCATGATGTGCCACACCCCTGGTTCGACGCCGGCTGCATGAACCTGCAGCAGGACCTCGTCGTCGCCGATGACCGGCGGATCGATGTCCCTCAGCTCGAGCACATCGGCCGAGCCGTATACGTCCTGCACGATCGCCTTCATCATGTCCTCCTCTGCTCCTCGTACGTTGTAAGTCGTATGGTGTAAGGTAACTCGTACATCGTAAGGCTGTCAAGTCCTTTCAGACTTACCTCGTACGATTAGATTGGAGACCGATGGCGACCCAGATCGAGCCGAGACCCAGGTCCCGCGACCCCTTGACCCGAGAGCGGGTGCTGCGCGCTGCCGTCGATCTGGCCGATCGGGATGGCATCGACGCCCTCACCATGCGCAACCTGGCCCGCGAGCTGGGCGCCGAGGCGATGTCGCTCTACTACCACGTGGCCAACAAAGAGGCGGTCCTCGACGGCGTGGTGGAGGTGATCATGGATGAGATCAACCAGGCCGTCGGGTTGGTCGAAGGCCCTCCAGCGACCGAGGACTGGAAGACGTCTGATGCGTATGAGGATCCTCGCTGCCCGAGAGGTCCTGCTCCGACACCGCTGGGCATCGCGAGTGATCGAGACCCGAACCGCGATAAGCCCGACGACGATGCGCTACTTCGACGAGCTGCTCGGGGTGTTGCACGCTGGTGGCTTCTCATATGACCTCGCCCATCACGCCATGCACGCTCTTGGCAGCCGCGGCTTGGGCTTCACCCAAGAGCTGTTCGAGCCGGAGAACGCCGACGAGGGTGAGGAGGACTTGACAGAAGCGATGGCGGAGATGGCCGATCAGTTCCCTCATCTGACCGGGATGATGATGGAGGTCGCCCACGACGACCCCGATTCGACGTTGGGCTGGTGCGACGACCAGTTCGAGTTCGAGTTCGGGCTCGATCTGATCCTCGAGGGTCTCGACGCGACACGGCAACGGTCGGGAGCCTGACGCCGATCAGATCGAGTGTCGGCAGCGGCTCCATTTATCGCAATAAGGAGGAACACCGATGAGGCCCAACTCTCGAATGATTGCCTTCACGCTCTTTGCCATCGTGACGGTCGAGTTCGGCGGCTGGTCACTCCTGGGCATGTTGGCCAGCCAGGGGTCGCTCACCGAGTTCGAAGAACAGTTCTTCCGCGCCGGGCACGCCCACGCCGGGGTGTTGCTCACGCTGGCGCTGGTCTACTTCCTGCTCATGGACCGGACCGATTTCGATTACCGGCGGCAACGGCTGCTCGGGCTGACTCTCTTGACCGGGATCCTCCTCCAGTCGGGGGGCTTCTTCCTCCACATGGTGCTCGGCGCCGACGGGGAATCGTCGTCCGGGACTCTCCTCACCCGGATCGGGGCTGTCCTGCTCGCAGTTGCCCTGATCGGTCTCGGGGTGGGGGTTCTCAGCGCGAAGGGAAAACGACAGAGTCTCGAGGGCTCACCCACCACCCCCACCTGACCGGCACACCTGTGGTCGGGATTCAGAGGTGACCGTTTTCCCGCCTCTTGATCGAGGCGCGCCTGGCCGAGAGGTTGGCGGTCGCAAAGGCGAGGGCGAACACCAGATAGAGGAAGGCCACGGAAAGAGTCAACCAGCGGTACTGGGGGACGAGGCCCTGGACCGCTAGAACCGCGAGGGCGGCTACCAGGCAGAAGTAAGCCCTCCGATCGTTCATGCGAACGCCTCCAAGATCAGAGAGAATATGCCGGCGACCACAGCTGCGCCCGGGATGGTGAAGATCCACGCCCACAGCACCCGACCTGCCACCCGCCAACGCACCGCCGACATGCGACGGGCTGCGCCCACGCCGACGATCGCCCCGGTGATGGTGTGCGTCGTCGAGACCGGGATGCCCTGTGCCGAGGCGAAGAAGAGTGTGACGGCGGCGGCGGTCTCGGCCCCGACACCACCCGAGGGCTGCAGCTTGGTGAGCTTGAACCCCATCGTCTTCACGATCCGCCATCCGCCAAAGAGCGTCCCCAGGGCGATCGCGGTATGTGCCGACAGGACGACCCACAGCGGCACCTCGGCGTCCGCGGGCAGGCTCCCGACGGCGATGAGGACCGCCAGAATGATCCCCATCGTCTTCTGAGCGTCATTGCCACCATGCCCCAGGCTGAAGGCGGCCGCGGAGGCGAGCTGGCCACGGCGGAAACCCTTGTTCAATCTGTCGATGTCCTTGTTGCGGTGAAACACCCACTGGATGATCACGGTCAACAACAGCCCCAAGGCGAGCCCGATCAACGGGGAGAGCACGATGAACGCGCCGATGGTGGCCAGACCCTCAGAGATGAGGACGTCGAAACCGCCTCGCACCACCGCCGCACCCGCCATGCCACCAACGAGGGCGTGTGACGAGCTTGTGGGAAGGCCAAGCCAGAAGGTCAACAGGTTCCAGGCGATCGCACCGAGGAGGCCGGCGAAGATCACCCCCAAGGTGAGTGCGCTTTGGACCACGACGTCCTTGGCGATCGTGTCGGCCACATGGGTGCTGAAGATCAGAAAGGCTACGAAGTTGAAGAACGCCGCCCAGATCACCGCGTAGCGGGGCGAGAGCACCCTCGTCGATACCACCGTGGCGATGGAATTTGCTGCATCGTGGAATCCGTTGGTGAAGTCAAAGGCCAGCGCGACCAGAATCACGATGATCGCGCCGATCTCCACGTCCGATGCTTCCTCAGGCCTGCTTGACGACGACCGTGGTGACGATGTTGGTCATATCCTCGACACGGTCGAACACCGCCTCCAATGACTCGATGATGTCCTTCCAACGGATCATGTCGACGGGTCCCATCTCACCGGAGAAGAGCCTGGCCACAGCTCGCCGGTAGATGCGATTTCCCTCGCTCTCCAATTCCTCGACCTCGGCGATGATCGGTTTGAGCCCTCGCATGTCCTCGAAGCGATCGAAGAGCTCGACGACCTTCGCCGCCATCTTGCTGAGGACTTCCACCTGCTCGGTGACCTCAGGTATCAGATCTGTGATGTTGGTCAGCACGACCATCTCGGAGACGTGATAGATGTCGTCGACCACATCGTCGATCCCCTGTGCCAGCCTCTGAATGTCTTCAGGATCGAATGGGGTGACGAAGGTGGAGTCGAGGCGGGTGAGGATTTGGGACGTGTATTCGTCTCCCGCTCGCTCGACCTCCTTCACCGCGACATGACGCTCCGCAGCCTGGGACGTGTCCGCCAGAACGTCCTTGAACCGATCCACACACTCTGAGAGGTTCCGTGCTGCCAGAGAGAAATCGTCGAAGAATTCCCGGCTCGTCGGGACGATCCTGAATTTCATGGGCCGGACGACGCTAGTGATCCGAGGATCGCAAAGTCGATTTTGGCTCCCCTGTGAGGCCCGATGTCGAAACGAACGACTCCCGTTCGTCGCTAGGAGGACAGGCCACACCAGGTGGCCGTGCGGAAAGGAAACACAATGGCCAAGTTCGTATTCGTGTACCACGGTGGCAGCGCCCCGGAATCGGAGGAAGAGGGAGCTGCGGTGATGCAGGCGTGGACCGAGTGGTTCGACGGCCTCGGGTCGGCAGTCGTCGACGCCGGGCATCCCACCGGTGCATCGGCCACCGTCGGATCCGACGGGTCGACGACACAGGGCGGCGGGTCCAACCCGGTGACCGGTTACTCGATCATCAGCGCAGAGAGCCTCGATGAGGCGCTCGTCCTCGCCAAGGGCTCTCCTCAGTTGCCGTCCGGCGGGACCATCGAGGTCGTCGAGGCGCTCGACATGTGAATCAACCTCCGGGTGTCAGGCGGGCTTCTCTGCGACCAGGATGTGGAATCGGGAGAAGCCCGTCTCCTCGATCACTGCGAGCCCGGCTTGACTACATAGCTCGTGTAGCCCGGCCTGGGTGTCGACCACATTTCCCCAGGTGAGCTCGTACCACTGGGCCAGAGCGGCGAATCGGGTTGGCATCTGCCGAAGCTCTTCGTCAGTCACCGGGTACACCTCGTCGAAGATGAGGAAGAAGCCCCCCGGTTTGAGCGCCCGGGCCACGGACTCGAACGCCCCCGCCTTCAGCTCAGGAGCAATCTCGTGGACAACCAGGAAGCTGGTCACCACGTCGTAGTCATCCTCTTCTGCCAGTTGATCGGCGCTGATCGCACGAGCCTCACAGCGGTCGGCGAGACCACGCTCAGTGATCAGTTGATTGGCCAACTCGACCGAGAACGGCTCGACATCGATACCGAGACAGGTGACGCCCGGGAAACGCTCAGCGATCTGCACGACTGCCCAGCCCCCGCCACAGCCGACATCGAGCACCCGGCCTCCCCGTTCGAGACGCTGTTGCAGACCTGGCAACTGAGGAAGTACCAAGTCGAGGAAGATGCGAGGCAAGGTCTTTAGACCCTCGGCAACCTCCCGCATGAATGCCTCGTCGTGCTCTTGATAGGGCCTAACCGTCCCCTCCCGGAAATGGCTCGGGTAATCCCGGTAATCCTTCCCGACCTCCATGTGCACCCCTGCTGCACCGGCGAGATAGAAACTGGAATCGGGGTCTCCCAGGATCTGATCGAAATGAGACCCCATCCGCCATCCCTCCCCTTCCCGATCCAGCAGCTCGAAGGCAAAGGCGGTGCGACACAAGACGTCTGTGTAGAACGCGTCGGTGCCGAGACGGTCGGCCAGGGCCTCGGAGGTGAGGCCGGGTGACTCGGTCAGGGCAGTCCACGCCCCCAAGTCGCGCCCTATCTCGATCATGTGAGTGGCGTGATACCCGGCGATCAACTCGTAGAGCTTGCTGACCTGATCGGCCAGACTCGGAGGCGCTGCCGGGGTCGGCGTCGCCGTCATCCACTCTCCCTTCGCTTGCAATGAGGGCGCGTAACGTAGCGAATGCCACCCATGAGCTATCCACCTTCTCTGTACGCGAGCCACGAGCCGGAGATCTCGGCCACGATCTCGAAATCAGACCGGGAGCCCGACCTGATTCGGGCGAGCGGCACAGAGGTGCATTATCTGGCCACCGGCGACACGACTGGAGGTCTGTTCGGGCTCTACCGATGGTCGATGGGACCGAGCCGAGGCGGGGCCGATCCTCATTTCCACCGCACCGTCGGCGAATCCTTCTACATCCTCACCGGGACGGTGCGGGTCTACGACGGAAGGGAATGGGTCGACGCCGAAGTTGGCGATTTCGTCCATGTCCCACCTGGCGGGATCCATGGCTTCAGCAATGAATCCGGAGCCACGGCCTCGATGCTCATCCACTTCGCACCGGGGGCACCTCGGGAGGCGTACTTCGAGGGTCTCAACCGTCTGGACGAAATGTCAGCGGACGAGAAGGAAGCCTTTTTTCTCACTCATGACAACAATTTTCTGACCTGATCCAGGCCCGCTCTGCCAGGAGGCGCCGAATAGGATTCGCGCGATCAGGCCTCCGACCCACAGAACCGGCCTTTTTCACTCTCGTTCGCTCGTCTTCGCCGGTCTGCTCATCGCGGCTGCCTCCGGTGGAGTCGTGGTCCATGTCGCCGGTCTTCCCCCTCCTGCGGTCGGGACCATCGGTGAGGACGGGCCGGCAACGGAGGCCGCGCTCAACAATGCCGAAGATCTGGCGGTGGCGCCCAATGGCGACATCTACATAGCCGACGTCAACAGCTCGCGGCTCCTTCGCATCCGCGACGGGATCCTCACAGTCGCCTATCGGGGTGACTTCGGTGCCGGGGAGGCCGACTTCTCCGGGGTGGCCGTCGGAACGGACGGCACGGTCTATTTCACCACCGGCCTGGCGATCAAGTCGCTCGGCCCGAACGGAACATTGAGTGACCTGGTGACCACCACCGATACCTTCCAGGTCTTCGGTCCCAAACTGGCCGTGGCGCCCGATGGCACACTGTTCGTCGGCTCGGGCCGCCTTCCCTTGCTCAGTCGGGTCGAAGACGACGGGACCACCACCCCGATCGCCGGATCTGAGGAACTTGCGACCGGACCCGGAGTAGGCGACGGAGGACCGGCTGACCAGGCTCGGTTCAGCAGCATCTCCGACCTGGCCATCGATTCCGAGGGCACGATCTACATCGCCGACGACGGATTCGGCGACGTCCGGCGCATCGGACCCGACGGGATCATCACGACGGTCTTCGGAGCCGGGACGATCCCGGTCCTGGACGCGGTCGACGGCACCCCAGCAGCCGAAGTCGACTACCGGTCAGCCGAGATCGGCATCGCAGTCGACAGCTCCGATCGTCTCTACGTCGTGCCCCGGCTGGGAGGAAAGGTGTTCGTCGTCGATGACGGAGCGGTCACCACGGTGCTCGGGGGTGGTACCAGCCCGGGCACCGGATCGGCGCCACTCGACACCCAGCTGCAGGCGCCGTTCCGGATCGCACTGACCAACGACGACGAGGTGCTGGTCCTGGTCGAGGATGGCCGTTTCCTCTACCAGTCGTCGGGGGCGGGACCTGTTGGGAGTCTGGTCGAATCGGTGCCGTCGCCGATCGGCCATCAACCTCGACCCGGTGGTGATCGCCGCCTCCGTAGCGCTCACCGCAGGCATGCTGTTCCTCGTCCCGTTCCCGGCCGAGATCTTCAACAACACCCTCGTCGAGCATCACGACCAGATTCGGTCCTGGTTCCGGCGGAGAAAGGAAGAAACCGGCAACAGGATCTGGGAGAAGCCGTGGGTCCTGGCCCTGGGACTGGTGGCAATGGCTCTCCTCTACGGGTTCCTCGATCCTGGATTCGGCCTGAACACCGCTTCGGTGGCGACCTTCGCCGGACTACTCATCGGCGTGCTGATCACGACCATGGGCTTCGCTCTGCCGACGATGATCATGCGACGGGGCCGGAATGGAGAGCGGGGCCGGCTGAGGGTCCTGCCCATCGCCCTCCTGGTCGGATTGGTTTGCGTGCTCATCTCCAGGCTGATCGGGTTCCTGCCCGGCTACCTATACGGCATCGCGCTCGGGCTGCTCTTCAGCCTCGAAGTCGGCGAAGAGGTGGCGGCGAAAGAAGTGACCATTACCTCGATCGTCACCCTGGCGATCGCGTTTGGCGCTTGGTTCGGGCTGGGTGCCGTCAGGTCCACCGACGGCGGGGCGTGGTCCGACCTGATTCAGGCGGCGCTGGCAATGACCACGGTGTCGGCTTTCGAGGCCTTGGTCTTCGGCTTGCTCCCTATTCACGGCATGCCCGGCCGGGTGTTGTTCAAGCAGCGCCGCTGGGTCTGGGTGGTCGTCTGGGGCCTGTCAGTTCTCGCCTTCTTCCACGTGTTGGTGAACCCGCAATCCGGATACCTCGTGTCCACGGCAGTGGTGCCGGTAGCGACGACTTACGGTCTGCTCGCTGGCTTCACCCTCGTGTCTTTGGGCCTCTGGGGCTGGTTCCGGCGCAGCGACCGGAGAAAGTCGCGAGATGCAGCTTGACCCTCTCAGCCAAACCAGCGGAGGACACGCAGCGCACCGAGCGTGATCCAGCGACTGGGCCGGCCCTCTCCCTCGTCCATGTCGAAATGAACCTTGCCGTCATACGAGTACGACATCGGCCAGCGCCCATCGTCGCCTCGTCTCTTCTCGACCAGTTCGATCGCCTCGGCGCACCGCTCGTCGGGCGCCACATTGGCGCTCCGCACGTAGTCGAGCCCCCGGAGCACGTCGTAGTGCCACCGTGTCGGGAAGAAGAAATAGGTCCAGGCTGGATTCACCACTTCGCCCGTCGAAAGCCGACGGAACATGCGGCGCTCGAGGAGGTACTCCTGACCCCTGAGCCGAGCCTCCGTCACCTCAGACGCGTCACCCGTGGCCCGCTCATGCTCGAGCAGACCCTCCAGCACATTGATCGTGGTGTCAAACGACGACCGCGTGGATCCGTTCTCCGCCTCGCAATTCCACCCCCCGTCGCTCTGTTGCTCGCCGAGCAGCCTGTTAACAAGGGCCCCTACGTCCTGTCCGAAATAAGAGCCAATCGCCACGACCCTGCCGTTGATGCACGGCTCGACTTCGCCGGTGAAGTAGGGATTGTTCGCCCACGGGGCTTCGGGATGATCGTCCCAGGCGACTTCGGCCTGGACTAGACCGACCGCGCTGTGCGCCTCCTCGCTGGCCGGGTCCAACCCCATCACTCGCAACAGCGCCAGGGTGTTGGTAGTCGAGGTCCACCGCGGGAAGTAGGTGCCGCCGGCCCACTGGCCATTGGCGTCTTGGAGGCCGAGGAGCCGGGCACCCCACCCCTCGGTGGCAACCCGGGAGCGTTCGTCGGCGACGACGTCGGCGGGCGCGTCGGTGAGGTCTCTCATCACCTGCCAGCGGATCGACGGGTCGGAGTCGAGGAGCCAATCGATCGTGTCTTTGGTCACGGCCATAGACGCGCAATGTAAACCCAAGGGCCGGATTTTGCCGAGAAGGGGTGGGCGTCAGCCTCCGGCGAACGGAGACCCGGCCAGGAATTCCTCCACCTCGGGCCGGAACCTCAGCTCTCCCTGCGTCTGCAGACTGCAAAAGCCGATGGAGCTCATCAGGTTCAGCACGAGGTATTGCTCCGGCAGAGGAAGGTCGACCCAGGGCACTCCCCCAGCGACGACCTCCTCGAAGGTGGCGATGTCCGCCGCACATTCGCCGGTGGACTGCCTATCACCCAACGCCTCGTTGATGGCCAAGATCGCCGCGAAGTACCCAACGGCCCCTGGAGCCTCCTGCTCCGCAACCTCGAGGAAGAGCGCCGCACCCTCTTCATCGGTCATGCTGAGCCCGGTGTCTTCTTCGCAACCCGTGGTGTCGCCGATTGACGTCCCGGCCAACGCCATCATCACCTGCAGGTGATCGTCGATGGTCGCGGTATCCCAATCGATGTCCTTCACGGCGGGCTCGAAGGCCCGCAGTACCTCCGACATCACCGCAAGGCATTCTGGCGGGATGTCCTCGATGCTCGCTTCGGAGGCGGCGGCGGTAGAAGTGGTTTCCTCCACCGTCGTGGTGGTCGTGGGCGGTGGCAGCGTGGTCGTGCTTTCTGCAACCGCGGCGGCAGATGTGGACGCGTTACCCGCCTCAGCAGTGGTCGTGGTGGCGGTGTCTTCGGCCCCACCTCCACACCCGGCCAAGATCATCGCCAGGACGAGGGACACCGACAGAGCCTTGCGATTGACGACGAGCTTCACTACGGACCCCTCTCCCTTTGATTGCGCTCCGAGCGGAGACTATGCGATCGGGCATCGAGGGTGCTCAGCCACCCCTGGATTGTCAATCGTCCCGCTACTTCCGGAGGAATGTGTCCTTTCCATCGACGCGGACCACTTGGCTACGAAGCACATCGGGTGCGTCTTCTGTCGTCAAAGCACTCGTGGCTGCAGCGTCGACCTGTGGCTTGGAACCGGTGAACAGCCAGGCTTCGAAGAAGTCCCCCAGGTCCTGGCCGGAGATTCGCTCCGCCAACGCGATGAACTCATCAGTGGTGACATTGCGCGGGCCGCGTCTGGTCCATCTTCGTAACAACTCGAAGAAGGTGTCATCCCCGATCTGCATGCGCAGGGCGTGCAAGGTCATGGCGCCCCGGAAGTAGACCGCAATGTCGAACATGAAATCCGGCCCTGGATCACCGATCGTCAGCAGCCAGAACGGATCGTCGTCCGGGATGCTGTACAGGGACTGGAAGATCTCGTCGGCGGTACCCAGGCCCTCTGCCTCACTCCACAGCCATTCCGCGTAGGAGGCGAAGCCCTCGTTGAGCCAGATGTGCTGCCAGGCGGCCAGGGCCAGCTTGTCGCCTGTCCACTGATGGGCGATCTCGTGGACGACCACCGAGTCTCCCGAGATCGAATCCGTGAAGAAGTACCGGCTGTAGATGGGTCGGGTCTGCGTCTCCAAAGCGAAACCCAAATCAGGGGCCTCGGGGACGACTCCACCGGCGGCCCGGAAGGGGTATCGACCGAAGATGCCCTCCAGGAAGGCTATGACCTCGTCCTGGCGGGCCAGCGACCCTGCAGCGATGTCCCCCTCGGTTGGGGCGAGGATGTCGGGACCGCCCACGATCCAATCGTTGACGTTGCCCGGGCTGCCCTCGGGCGGACCCAGCGGCGCCCACCCGTCCATTTGGTCACCGTCATCCTCGAAGGAGGTACTTCCCTCCCCGGTGGACACCACGATGTCGTCGACCACCACGCCGTAGGCTTGGATGACTTCATCGCTGGCGTACGTGATCGAGACCTCCACCTGGACGTTCGCCTGATTGACGGTGTCGGCGTAGGGCGACAGGTCGACCGTCCACTGCTCGTAACCCTCGCTCGAGCCGGTTGCCGCCCACCACTGGCCCGTCGACCCGGTCGGCGCGCAGTTGGCGTCTTGATAGTGGAGGAGGAACGGATGCAATTCATGCCACCCGGGACACGGGTTACCCGGATCTTGGCTGGTGTGATTGTTGAGATCGGGCAGCGTTGTCCATTGGTCGGTGCCGACCGGGTGGGCCTCGACGAACAGGAAGTCCCATCCCTCTTCCACCTTGTACGACGTCCAGAAGGAGAGCTGGGCTCCCCCCGGAGGCACATCGATGATCCGACTGAGACGCTTGTAGGCAGAGTCAGCCTGTTGGCTGTAGGCGAAGTTGTCGCCCGTGACGGGCTCTGGCCTGGCAAACAGATCGGGGTCGATGGCGTCCCAGGTGCGGAGCCTGCCGATCCGATAGGCATCGATATCGAGCTCGCCCACCACCATCATGGCCAGGTACGACGCCATCGGGTCGTCGGCTCGCCATACCCAGTTGGTCCACCCGCCCCAGGTGCGCTTTTTCTCGAGGACGCCATTGGACACGGCCTCGAGACCTGCCGGCACGGAGATCTCGAAGAGATATTTGGCCGGGTCGAGAGGATGGTCGTTGACCGGGAACCAGCTGGCGGCGACATGTGGCTGTCCGATCACGACCGCCCCGTCGTCGGTCTGCATGAAGCCACTCCCGTCGGGCTGAGTCACGGGGACGCCCCGATATTGGACATCCGTATGGAATCTCCTGCCCTCCCGTATGGGTCTTTTCGGTGTGACAGTGAGTTCGTTTCCGTCCCGCGACCAGTCCGCGACCACTCCATTGACTTTGATGGACACGATCTCCAGACCTTCGAAGTCGAGGTTGAAAGCCGAGAGATCCTGGGTGGCAGTAGCTGTGATGGTGGCCCTGCCTCTCAACACGTCGGATGCCGGATCATATTTGAGTCGCAGGTGGTATTTCCCGACGTCATACCCTCCGTTCCCGTCGAGCGGGAAGTAGGGGTCGCCCAAGCCGGGGGCGCCAGGGGTGAATGCTTCCTGAGCACCATTGGCCGGCACCGTGCCAGCGAGCAGAGTGATCGTCGCGATCAGTAGGACAGTCGTCCGTCTTCTCATCACGTGGCCCCCCTTTTCAGGCGCGCCAAACCCTACGCGGAGGTGGGTGAGTCGTGAGTCCCAGACTGATCGGTTCCCGGCCCCAAGAGTTGCTCGTGCGCCGCAGGCTCACGTCTCGGCGGATTCGGCGGAGCGCTTGATGGACTCGGCCTCGGTGGTCATGTAACGGGTGGTCAAACCCTTGAACAGTCGGCCAATGACCGGGACCAGCCATCCCTGCATATCCAGGCTCAGCGTCAGACGCGAATGTCCTCCCTCCAACACGTCGACGCGATGGCCCGCGACAGTGGTGACGCCACCGGACTTCTGGTGCATCTCGAAATAGGACGGCGCCTCCCAGAGGGTGATGTCCCATGTGCCCTCCGGCAGCTTGGGTTGCTTGAGGCGTACCCGGCTGCCCTTCGCCACAGGAGAGGGCGTGACCAGCTCGGCGACGTCGACCGTTTCCATACGTTGTGGCCACGCTTCGATGTCGGTGAGCACCTCCCAGACGCGCTGCTGCTCGGCGTCGATGTCGATGGACTCCTCAAAGCGCATGTGGCACGGTGCCTCCAAGGTCGCTCAACCAAAAGCAGTCGAGGAGCGTAGCTGGGCTCCTCCCGGCCAAACTTGGCTAATGAAAAACCCAGGCGGAGCCTGGGTTTTTCTGTAGTAGCGGGGGCGGGATTTGAACCCGCGACCTTCGGGTTATGAGCCCGACGAGCTACCAGACTGCTCCACCCCGCGTCGAGGTGTTACCCAAAGTGTACGACCGCATCGAGATTGTGCCAATAGGTCAGCGGCTGGCCAGGTCGACCCAAACGTAATCGACCACCGTGTGGATCTCTTCAGGGCTGAGCCGGGTCTCGAATCCAGGCATGCGGCCGGGGACACCGGTGGAAACGAATGCCACCACCTCCTCGATCGAGCCAAATCGCGACAGGTCGCCGGCCAACGCCGGCCCCACCCCGCCCTCTCCCCCGGCTCCATGGCATCCGGCGCAGTTGGAAGCGAACAGGTCGGCGCCCGATATGACCGCTGAATCAGCGGGCTCGGCAGCCGTGGGTGACACAGTGAACAGCAGCACCACCGTGACCACCGTGGCGATCGCCACCACGATCTGAAAGCCGTTGACGAACCGCTCGAACATCAGATCCCCGGGAAGGCCACAGTGGTGAAGAACCAGAGCGAAGTGGTCAACCAGATGGCGACGAGGGTGGTGAACACCACTCCCCCAACGACGGGCAAGGAAAAGGAAGGAGTGTCATGGGACCGCACCAGTGTCACCTTGGCGGCGAAAGCGCCGTAGAAGAGACACCCGAGGATGGAATGGGCAAATCGGCGCAGCTCGGAGAAATCGGGCTCGAACCCGAGAGCCCACAGACAATGGAACGCAACCGGCAGGCTCAGGGCAAAGGCGAGCGTTCCGGAGAGCCGATGGAGGTCGCCCCACCACGGCGGCAATTCCTTGGGGAATCTCACCTTGCCCCACATCCGCAATGCCGAGTAGAGCTGTCCGAAGGCGAGCAACAGGATCAGTGTGGTCATCCACGCCTTGAAGCTGAGTGTGTTGGCGAAGAAGAGCGAGATCGTCTGCTGTCCGGCCGGGTCATGGACCGAGCCGTAGACGCCAACGGCGATCGCCACCGCGCCACCCAACAAGAGGGCGGCCCAGAGAGCCCGGTCGGAAGCCGACCTCGAGGTCATTCTTCGAAGCTACCGCCTCGGGTTGGTTGCTCGCCTCACGTCGAGGGGTAAGTCTCCCGGAACCAAACCAGCAAGAGGACCATCGGCCCTGTCCAATGACGGGCTCACCCGGGATGATGGATTGCAAGCCAGAGAATTGGAGGACGACATGGCGCAGCATGACTACACGGACAAGGTGGCGCTGGTGACCGGGGCCGGCTCCGGGATCGGAGAGGCCTGTGCGATGACCTTTGCCCGGTCCGGAGCGAAGGTGATCGTTGCCGACTTCGACAAGGACGGCGGAGACCGGGTGACCGAGGCCATCCGAGCCGAGAGCCTGGAGGCGACCTTCGTCGAGGTCGATGTTTCCAAGCCCGAGCAGATCGAGGCGATGGTGGCTGCGACGGTCAAGACCTACGGTGGTCTCCACGTCGCAGTGAACAATGCCGGCATCGGCGGCGCTCAAGCGCTCACCGGCGAATACCCAATCGACAGCTGGCAGCAGGTGATCGAGGTCAATCTGAGCGGGGTCTTCTATTGCATGAGGCACGAGATCCCGGCGATGCTGACATCCGGCGGAGGCGCCATCGTGAATATGGCATCGATCCTGGGCAGTGTCGGCTTCGCCAACTCACCGGCCTATGTGGCCGCCAAGCATGGTGTGGTTGGGTTGACCAAGACTGCTGCGATCGAGTATTCGGCACAGGGGATCCGGGTCAATTCGGTGGGCCCGGGTTTTATCAACACACCCCTGCTGGCGGAGAACCTCGACGACGAGACATTGAAGGTGATCGCCGGTATGCACCCGATCGGGCGCTTGGGTGAGTCTCAGGAAGTAGCCGACCTCGTCGCCTTCCTCGGCTCCGATGAGGCATCGTTCTGCACCGGTGGCTACTACCTGGTCGACGGGGCATATACCGCCAACTGAGGCGGGCGAGATTGCCAAGAAAAAACCGGTTTAGGCCGTGACAGCACGGGGTAAACCGCGTGCTTGTCGTGGGGCGTCCGGCGGGCCGGGCGACACGTGCCCCCCGAATGGAGGACTGATGCGGAAGACGAAGATGATTGCAGCGGCTCTCGCCGTGGCATTGGCGCTTGTCGCCTGTGATGCCGATGACACCGACCCGACCGATCCGGCCGACGGCGCCACCACTACGGTGCCCGCCGAGACCACCACTGCTGCCGGCTGACGCCGCCGGTGGCTGTTGGAGGGCGCCATCCCGGTGGCGCCCTCCGGCGCGTCTGGTACTACTCGACCCCGTCTACCCACCCTGTGACGCTGGCCACATGGGCGTCCGGATCACGAAAATGGGCGGCAAACAACGTACGTTCTCCATCGGAGGTCACTGCTCTCGGCTCGACTTCGAAGGGGACGCCTCTCTCTCGCATCTCAGCGACCTCGGCATGGACGTCGTCGACCTCGAACACCAGCTCGGTTTCTGACTTCTGCTCTTCGAATGTAAGAGGTCGATTGAGGATCAGTTGATTCTCACCAATCGCAAAGAAGGCGAACTCGTCGCTCGACCAGCTCATCTCGAGACCGACCAGATCGCGCCAGAAGGCAACCGACCTATCGATGTCCGAGACTCGAAGGATCACGTTCCGTAGCCGCATCACGCCGGGGAACCTACCCCTGCGCGGTGAGTCCTAGGTCAGGTCGTCCCACCAGATCGCAACTATGGCGAACGCGCCGACCAGGATCATCAACAACGCTGCAGCCCCCGCCGCCAGATTCATCACCAGCTCCATGGGCGCATGATGCCCGGGCACCCTGACAGATTCCATAAGGCGGGCGGCCCATCGAAGCCCTTGTCAGCGGTAGCGCCAGACGATCCGACCCCGGGTGGGGTCGTAAGTCGAGACCTCGACGTCGACGGTGTCGCCGGGGAGGACACGGATGCCACGCCCGCGCCGCATCCGGCCTGAGGGCTTGGCGAGCAACTCGAACCCGCTCTCCAGTTTCACCTCGAACGTCGAGTCGGGGAGCATCTTGAGGACGGTGCCGCGCATCCGTATGTATTCGTCTTCGTCTTTCGCCATTTGCTTCCTGAAGGGGGTGGCCAGTGTAGGAGGGGCCTGGTCCCTGTCGGCAATGCCTCATACGGCGACGAGACGCAGACTCGACACCTCCGCGATTCGGTCGAAGTCGGAGAAGGTGTAAGGGTCAGGAAGCCGGGGTTCTTCGCCCGGCCTCGACCGATTCGGCCAGGATGGCCTGCGCCTCGTCCACCAGCCGCTCCGCCTCGTTGATGAGACGCTGGTACTCGGCCAGATCTCCCTGGGTGAGAGCCTCGTCGGCGGCTGCAAAGGCCGCAGCGGCCTGCTCCAGCAACTCGCCAACCGTTCCCCCGTCGGGGGTGGGCTGGGTCGGCTCGCCCGGTTCGGTCGGCTCCTCGCCCACGCCGTCCCCGAAGACGAGCTCGAGCGCCCCGTCCAGGGTCTCGGCCCACTCCACCTGATCCCGGTACACCACGATCACCCGGCGGAACTCGGGGATCCCGCCTCCCTCGGCCTCGAGAAAGATGGCTGGATGTAGACGATTGAGTCCTCGATCGGGACGACAAGCATGTCGCCCTTGATCACCACCGAGCCCTGGTTGTCCCAAAGGGTGAATTGCGAGGAGATCTCGGCATCCTGATCGATGCGCTGACCCACCTGTTCGGTCCCGTCGACGGTTTGCCCCTGAGGCATTCTGAAGTCGACCAAGCGCCCATATCGACCTGGCGTCGAGTCGGCGACGAGGAAGGCGGACATGTTGCGACGGTCTCCGGGAGTGAATGGCTGGAGGAGCAAGTACGAGAGGTCGTCTTCCCCGGGGAGCTTGGTTAGCAGTTAGTAGGGGAGGATCTCAGCCCGATAGCTGAGCTGGCCCGTGTTCGGGTCACGGACATCGCCGAAGAGGAGCTGTGAGCCCAGTGCTGCCGGGTTGGATGATGGTGGCGGGGTCCTTTGGTAGAGACCATGCGTCGTTGCCGCTGAACAACTCGTTGGGATCGGTGACGTGATACTCCAGATAGAGCTGGCCTTGCACTCGGAAGAGGTCCTGGGGGTAGCGGAGATGCTCGACCAGGCTGTCCGGCATCTCGCTCATGGGAGTGAATAGATCGGGGTAGGTCTCCGACCATGCCCGGGCGATCGGATCTTCAGGATCGACGAGATAGAGGGGGCATGGCCGTCGTCCCGTCGACCACCGCCTTCACCGAATTGCGCATGTAGTTGAT
>CAWKEI010000007.1:0-34486 GCA_963848695.1 uncultured Acidobacteriota bacterium | reverse complement strand
AGCGGGGGCGGGATTTGAACCCGCGACCTTCGGGTTATGAGCCCGACGAGCTACCAGACTGCTCCACCCCGCGTCGAGGTGTTACTCAAAGTGTACGACTGCATCGGGTTTGTGCCAATAGTCATCGGCCGGCCAGGTCGGGCCAGACATAGTCGACAACGGCATCGATCCCATCCGGGCTGGACCGGTCTCGAATCCGGGCATCCTCCCCGGGACACCGGTCGAGACGAAGCCCACCACTTCCTCGATCGAGTCGAAACGGGCCAGCCCGCCCGCCAGTGCAGGCCCGGCCCCACCCTCGCCTGCGGGTCCGTGACACCCCGCACAGTTGGAAGCGAACAGTCTGGTGCCCGAGGTGACCGCTTTTTCGGCAGTTTCGGTGCCGTCGTCGAGACGGTGAAAAGCAGCACCACGGTGACCGCCGTTGCGATCGCCACCAGTACCTGAAAACCGTTGACGAAACGCTCGAACATCAGATCCCCGGAAAGGCGACGGTGGTGAAGAACCAGAGCGACGTAGTCAGCCATATCGCGACGAGGGTCGCGACACCACTCCCCGGACAACGGCCAGCGACCAAGCAGGGTGTCTCGTGGGAGCGCACGATCTTCACTTTGGCGGCGAAGGCGCCGTAGAAGAGACAGCCCAGGACCGAATGGGCGAAGCGACGCAACTCGGTGAAGTCGGGCTCGAACCCCAGTGCCCACGTACAATGGAAGGCGACCGGCAGGCTGAGGGCGAAGGCGATCGCCCCGGAGAAGCGGTGGAAGTCACCCCACCACGACGGCATCTCCTTGGGAATCTCACCTTGCCCCACATTCGTAGCGCCGAATAGAACTGACCGAAGGCGAAGAACAGGATCAGTGTCGTCGTCCACGCCTTGAAGCTGAGGGTGTTGGAGAAGAACAGAGAGATCGTCTCTGTCCGGCGGGGTCGTGAACCGATCCATACACCCCGACCGCAATGGCCACTGCCCCGCCCAGCAGAAGCGCGGCCCAGAGCGCCCGGTCGGAGGCCACCTCGACGTCATTCTTCGACGCTACCGCCTGACGATTGGTTGCTCGCCCTATCGAGGGTAAGTCCGGGACCGAACCGGCAAATGACCATCGGCCCTTAAGGGATGGCCCGCCCGGGATGATCGGATTGCACCAAAGGATTGGAGAACGACATGGGGCAGCATGACTACACGGACAAAGTGACGCTGGTGACCGGGGGCGGATCGGGATCGGAGGGCTGTGCGCTGACCTTTGCTCGTCAGGGGCCCAGTGTCGTTGCCGACTACGACCAAGACGGCGGGGACAGGGTGACCGAGACGATCCGAGCGGAGGGCCTCGACGCGACCTTCGTCGAGGTCGACGTCTCCAAACCCGAGCAGATCGAGGCCATGGTGGCAAAGACGGTCCGACCTACGGTGGGCTCCACGTCGCAGTCAATAACGCCGGCATTGGAGGCGCTCAGGCGCTCACCGGCGAATACCCAATCGACAGCTGGCAGAGGTGATCGAGGTCAATCGGAGCGGGAACTTTTATTGGATGAGGCATGAGATCCCGGCGATGCTGACATCCGGCGGAGGCGCCATCGTGAATATGGCATCGATCCTGGGCAGTGTCGGCTTCGCCAACTCACCGGCCTATGTGGCCGCCAAGCATGGTGTGGTTGGGTTGACCAAGACTGCTGCGATCGAGTATTCGGCACAGGGGATCCGGGTCAATTCGGTGGGCCCGGGTTTTATCAACACACCCCTGCTGGCGGAGAACCTCGACGACGAGACATTGAAGGTGATCGCCGGTATGCACCCGATCGGGCGCTTGGGTGAGTCTCAGGAAGTAGCCGACCTCGTCGCCTTCCTCGGCTCCGATGAGGCATCGTTCTGCACCGGTGGCTACTACCTGGTCGACGGGGCATATACCGCCAACTGAGGCGGGCGAGATTGCCAAGAAAAAACCGGTTTAGGCCGTGACAGCACGGGGTAAACCGCGTGCTTGTCGCGTGGGCGTCCGGCGGGCCGGGCGACACGTGCCCCCCGAATGGAGGACTGATGCGGAAGACGAAGATGATTGCAGCGGCTCTCGCCGTGGCATTGGCGCTTGTCGCCTGTGATGCCGATGACACCGACCCGACCGATCCGGCCGACGGCGCCACCACTACGGTGCCCGCCGAGACCACCACTGCTGCCGGCTGACGCCGCCGGTGGCTGTTGGAGGGCGCCATCCCGGTGGCGCCCTCCGGCGCGTCTGGTACTACTCGACCCCGTCTACCCACCCTGTGACGCTGGCCACATGGGCGTCCGGATCACGAAAATGGGCGGCAAACAACGTACGTTCTCCATCGGAGGTCACTGCTCTCGGCTCGACTTCGAAGGGGACGCCTCTCTCTCGCATCTCAGCGACCTCGGCATGGACGTCGTCGACCTCGAACACCAGCTCGGTTTCTGACTTCTGCTCTTCGAATGTAAGAGGTCGATTGAGGATCAGTTGATTCTCACCAATCGCAAAGAAGGCGAACTCGTCGCTCGACCAGCTCATCTCGAGACCGACCAGATCGCGCCAGAAGGCAACCGACCTATCGATGTCCGAGACTCGAAGGATCACGTTCCGTAGCCGCATCACGCCGGGGAACCTACCCCTGCGCGGTGAGTCCTAGGTCAGGTCGTCCCACCAGATCGCAACTATGGCGAACGCGCCGACCAGGATCATCAACAACGCTGCAGCCCCCGCCGCCAGATTCATCACCAGCTCCATGGGCGCATGATGCCCGGGCACCCTGACAGATTCCATAAGGCGGGCGGCCCATCGAAGCCCTTGTCAGCGGTAGCGCCAGACGATCCGACCCCGGGTGGGGTCGTAAGTCGAGACCTCGACGTCGACGGTGTCGCCGGGGAGGACACGGATGCCACGCCCGCGCCGCATCCGGCCTGAGGGCTTGGCGAGCAACTCGAACCCGCTCTCCAGTTTCACCTCGAACGTCGAGTCGGGGAGCATCTTGAGGACGGTGCCGCGCATCCGTATGTATTCGTCTTCGTCTTTCGCCATTTGCTTCCTGAAGGGGGTGGCCAGTGTAGGAGGGGCCTGGTCCCTGTCGGCAATGCCTCATACGGCGACGAGACGCAGACTCGACACCTCCGCGATTCGGTCGAAGTCGGAGAAGGTGTAAGGGTCAGGAAGCCGGGGTTCTTCGCCCGGCCTCGACCGATTCGGCCAGGATGGCCTGCGCCTCGTCCACCAGCCGCTCCGCCTCGTTGATGAGACGCTGGTACTCGGCCAGATCTCCCTGGGTGAGAGCCTCGTCGGCGGCTGCAAAGGCCGCAGCGGCCTGCTCCAGCAACTCGCCAACCGTTCCCCCGTCGGGGGTGGGCTGGGTCGGCTCGCCCGGTTCGGTCGGCTCCTCGCCCACGCCGTCCCCGAAGACGAGCTCGAGCGCCCCGTCCAGGGTCTCGGCCCACTCCACCTGATCCCGGTACACCACGATCACCCGGCGGAACTCGGGGATCCCGCCTCCCTCGGCCTCGAGAAAGATGGGCTGGATGTAGACGATCGAGTCCTCGATCGGGACGACAAGCATGTCGCCCTTGATCACCACCGAGCCCTGGTTGTCCCAAAGGGTGAATTGCGAGGAGATCTCGGCATCCTGATCGATGCGCTGACCCACCTGTTCGGTCCCGTCGACGGTTTGCCCCTGAGGCATTCTGAAGTCGACCAAGCGCCCATATCGACCTGGCGTCGAGTCGGCGACGAGGAAGGCGGACATGTTGCGACGGTCTCCGGGAGTGAATGGCTGGAGGAGCAAGTAAGAGAGGTCGTCTTCCCCGGGGAGCTTGGTGAGCAGGTAGTAAGGGAGGATCTCAGCCCGATAGCTGAGCTGGCCCGTGTTCGGGTCACGGACATCGCCGAAGAGGAGCTGTGAGCCCAGTGCTGCCGGGTCCCGGTTGATGGTGGCGGGGTCCTTTGGTAGAGACCATGCGTCGTTGCCGCTGAACAACTCGTTGGGATCGGTGACGTGATACTCCAGATAGAGCTGGCCTTGCACTCGGAAGAGGTCCTGGGGGTAGCGGAGATGCTCGACCAGGCTGTCCGGCATCTCGCTCATGGGAGTGAATAGATCGGGGTAGGTCTCCGACCATGCCCGGGCGATCGGATCTTCAGGATCGACGAGATAGAGGGTGACATGGCCGTCGTGCGCGTCGACCACCGCCTTCACCGAATTGCGCATGTAGTTGATACCGGGGCGCAGGTCGGAGGAACGGGCCAGGCGCCCGATAGCGGCGGGCTCGAGCGGCTGGGAGTAGGGATACCACGACGACGTGGTGTAGAGATCGATCACCCACAGGATCTCACCGTTCTCGATCACGGGATAGGGGTCGTTGTCGAGCTGGAGGAACGGGGCCACGCTGTCGACGATGTGGCTCACGTTGCGCTCGACCAGCACCCGGCTGTCGGGGCGGACCTCACCCGAGATGAGGAGGTTGAGGTCTCGATAGCGAAATGCAAATGCGATCCGCTTCCAGATGCTGTCCAACGGCACCCCAGCATCCCCGGCATACTCGTTGTAGGCCGTCCCCTCGTCAGCGAGCGGATAGTCGACCTCTTGAGGCTCATTCCCGGTCTTGACGATCACCGGTCGCCCCTCCTGGTAGGTCTCGCCGAAATAGACCCTGGGCTCGTCGAGCTCCAGTCCGGGCACCGCCGCCTCCGGGGGCACGTCCTTGAGGAGAAACTGCGGCTGCCCGTCATCGGCGACGACATTGGCCACGTTGACGACCGCGCCGAAACCGTGGGTGTAGAGGAGACGCTGATTCAGCCAGTCCTCCCTGGGCAGATTCACCTCTTCCAACTCCCGCACCGCCAGCATGACCTGCGTCGGTATGCCCTGATTCAGATACCGATCGGTGTCCACTACCGAAAGCGTGTAGTAGTTGCGGAGCTCCTGGAAGCTCTGATAGGTGCGGGGCAGCACCGAAGGATCCCAGATGCGGAGGTTGTCGATGGTGAGCCGGTTCGCCTCGATGTCGGCAACCTCGAGGTCATCGGCGGCAGGGAATCCCCGAACCTCCACCTTGTCGAGACCCCAGGCCGCCCGGGTGAACTTGATGCTGTTCTCGATATATGGGCCTTCCCTGGCCTGAGGCTGGGGATTCACCTGGATACGCTGGATGATGGCCGGGTAGATGGCGGCCGCGGCAATGGCTACCACCAGCCAGGAGCCGACCGCGACCAGAGCGAGGCTCCAGCCGGGGCGGAAGATGTTGACGATGAACAAGACCGCCGCCATGACCGCAACCAGGATGAGCAGCCGGTAAGCGGGGAGACGGGCCGTGATATCGGTGAATCCGGGGCCGAAGAACTGGTCCGACACCCGGTCCGACAACAGCAACTCGTACATGTCGATGCGATAGACGACCGCTCGGACCAGAGCGATCAGAGCGAGCATGATGGAGATATGCGTCTTGGCCCGGCGGGTGGCCGTCACCCGGCGGCCACTCAGCCGCAAGCCCCCGTTGAAATAGTGCGCGATCACGATCACGACGGTGGTCAATACGAGAAGGTTGAACACCCAGTCGGTGACCGTCTCCAGCAGGGGAAGACGGAAAACATAAAAGCCGACGTCGAGCCCGAAGATCGGATCGAGCGTGCCGAAGTCCTGAGCGTTCATGAACATGAATACGTCGTCGCGCCACGACGAGACCGTCAGTCCGAACAGAACCGCCAGCCCGCCGGTGAGCCAAAAGCGGATCTGGCGGATGCGAGGCTCGACCCATTCCCGGAACCGCTCGATCAGCTCCTCTTCCTCAGTCAGATCGAAGGGGGCCCACCTTGGTGACATGCGGTCAACCAGCCGAAGACTCACCCACAGGACGACGAACGAAACTGCGATCCCGAGAGCACCGAGGAGAATCGAGAGCCCCCAACGACGCTGCCAAACCTCCTCGAAGCCGATCGAGCCAACCCACAAGTAATCGGTCCACAGAGTCCCGAGGGCGGTCAATAGGAGGTAGATCGCCGCGATCGCGATCAGAATGAGAGTGATCGGTCGTCGTCGGTCGGACCGATAGTCAGTGGGGACCCTCGTGAACATCGTCGGTGAGGGTACTGGTTCCGCGGTCCTTGTTTGTGGGGGGTTTCCGCTTATGCGTTGACCAAATTCAGGGTGCACTCACACCCGGCGTGCACCGGGGGCAGGTGTGATCCCGGCTCAGTGGCCGCCTCCTGACAGGCACTGCATGGGGTGCCGCTCGGCACCCATTCGATCTCATCGACCTCGCCGACCGAGTCGACCAGGCCCCGGTGATATCCCACCAACGCGAGCTGTCGCACCCTCCGCTCCGCCTCGTCGGTGCGCCAGCCACGGAACACCCGGGAGGTGGCGGATTGTTTCTCGCGTAGCCCGTCGCCGGCATCGATCAGCGCGTTCGCCACTGCCCCGGACAGGTCCTCGCCGAAGCCCTCCGCCGCTTGGGACGAAGGCGTGTCCCTGCGCTTCAACTTCGAGCCGACCATTTCCTCGGCCGCGGCATGGCCGGCCGAGTAGCTCTCCGCCCAGAGACCCTTGAGGTCGGCCTGCATCATCTCGGCCAACAGCCGGCTGTCGGGGTGCCACGAATCATCGGTGCGAAGACTGTCGAGAGCGAGGTTTTGGGCGTCGGTGACCGCTTTCTTCACACCCCGCAGCGCTCGGTTGGTGATGGGAAGGAGCCGGGCGTCTCTCTGCTCGATCACCTCGCTACGGGCGGCGGGCATCGTCGCGACCGGAGACTTGTCTTCGGGCACGACCTCGTCGCGAGTCTGCTGGGCCGCATCGTGACTCGTGATCGTCGCAATGGGCGCCCCTCGGAGGGAGGCAAACAGAGCCTCGACCTCATCGGATCTCGGCTCGGGCTCGGTTTCGACTTCCACGACCCGAGACTCAGCGGGCGTGTCGTCTTCGGGTTCGGGTGTTTCCTCGACCTCCGGTGCGGCGACAGACGCCACCTCGGCCGGTCGGCGCCGGTTGGCAGGTTCCCGGGGTGGTTCCTCCGCCTCCTCCTCCTCTTCGCCGAACAGCTCGTCGGCCATGCGATCTGACGCCCCGCTGGGACGTCTGATCTCTGGGCCGTCGGTCGGCGGGATGATCCGCACCGTCTCCCCGAGCGCCCAGTTCGGCTCGCCTGGCTCGGTTCGGGCGGGCACGACTTTGACGCTGGTCGATTCTGAGGACAGATCGAGGTCTTCGCGCCGCTCCTCGAGAGTTCCCTCCAGGCGGCTCAGAGTCGATCGAACGGTCTCCAACTCCTCCATCAGCTCCTCGCGCCGCTCCTCGAGGGCGCGGGTCCTCTCCTGGGCGCTCTCCGCCTGGCGATAAGCCTGTTCGATCAGGTCGTCGTGGCGCTTCTTCGCCTCCGAGGCCATCTTCTCGGAATCCATCATGGCGGACCTGAGCACGTCCTCTGCCTCCCGACGCGCCGAGGAGGTGAGTCGATGGGCCTCGCGCTCCGCCTCCCCCATCACTGAGAGCACGTCCTGTTCCGCCTCGCCACGAATCCGGCGGGCCTCCGCGGAGGACTGGTTGAGGAGCTCAGTGCCGGTTGCCCAGGCGTCACCGCGCAGGGCTTCTGCATCGCTTCTCGCCGCTTTGCGCGTCGCCTCGACTTCGGCCATTGCCTCAGAGCGCCAGCGAGCCGCATCCGAGGTTGCCCTCTCCCTCATCGAGTCGGCGGCCTCTTTGGCAGCTTGAAGGACCGCTGCCACTTCCCGGCCGAGGCTCTCGAACTCGGTTTCCAGATCTCGATCGGCGTACTCGCCGACCTTGGCGGCCAGCCGGTCGCGGTCGGCCTCGAGCTCCTGCATCTCCGACGCGATACGCTCGAGGAAGCTCGAGACCTCGCCCGCGTCGATTCCCCGTCGGGTTGTTCGGAACTCCGCCCGCCGGATTTCATCGGGGGTGACTTCAGGAGGCATCGAACCCTAGAAGATACCGATCGAGCGGGGATCTTCCCGGGTTTGGGGAGATTCAGGTCAGGCCTGTTCCAGTCCATCGAGGAACGTGATGGCATCTTGCAACGTCGCGATGGGGACGATCTCGATCAAGTCCCGTGGCGCAGTGAGCGCGTCCTCGTAGTTCCCCGCGGGCACCAGGATGTACTCGGCCCCGGCAGCTTCGGCCCCGATCACCTTCTGGCGTATCCCCCCGATCGGCCCAACAGTGGCGTCATAGGCAATGGTCCCGGTCCCGGCAACGATGTGGCCCTTGGTCATCTCACCGGGGGTCAGTGTGTCGATGATGGCCAAGGCGTGCATCATCCCGGCGGAGGGCCCACCCACGTCACCGGCCTCGATCGTCACAGGGAATGGCGGTTCGCTCAACTCGCCGACGGTGATCCCGATCATGGCCCCGCCCTCCGGCTGCTCTCGTTCGGCGAGCTCCACGTGAAGGGTTTGCGCGGTCCCATCACGGATGACGCCGACGTCGACTACGTCCCCGGGCTCGAGGTCTGCCAGCGCATCGGTCAGGTCGGTGCTCCGCACGATTTCGACGCCGTTGAACGAGTCGACCGAGTCGCCGACCTCGAGCACTTCGGCCGCCGGGATGTCGGGGACCAGGTCGGTTATGAGGACATCGGTCGGCACCATCTCGTAGCCGAGATGCTCCAGGGCCACGGTGATCGCCCGGGTCTGGGAGTCGTCCATCTGCTGGAGCACTCGCTTGCGGTAGTCCTCATCGCTCTCGTCGGGTCGGCGAAACGCCTCCCTCGCCACCAGGTCGATGGCGGGATCCACCCCGGCGATGACGGCCTCGAAGATATTGACCTCCTGGCTGACCACGGTGAGCATCAACAATTCGCCCTCAGGCGGGAAAGTGTCCACCTCACTGGCAGTGATCGCATCGGCGGCGTCGGACACCGGCCCTGAGGAGAAGGCGAGGAAGGGCAGCTTCAGGTTCCATACGCCCAGCACCAGTGCGCCCACGAGGAACAGCCCCCCGACGAGGTAGAGGGGCCATAGAGATCCGCGTTCTTTCTTGTCTTCCACGATCAAAGATTACCGGTGGGCCGCGAACGGCTATCTGGAGTCTTAAGGTGACAGAGGCTGGGTTTCTAGGAGATAAAGAGATGACATCGGCAGCCATCGCTCATCGCGTGATCCCCCGATCCCGCGTCAATTCGGTCCTCCTGGTGATTGGCGCGGCCGCCCTCACCGCCCTCGCCGCCCAATGGGAGATCCATCTTCCCTTCACCCCGGTCCCCATCACCGGCCAGACCTTTGCCGTGCTGCTGACCGGAGCCGCCCTGGGCATGACGCTCGGAGCCGCCGGCCAGGTGGTCTACGTGGTGGCTGGAGCGTTGGGGATGCCTGTCTATTCGGGAGGGACGAGCGGCTGGGACACGGCCAGCGCGCGAGGCAGCGCCGGCTACTTGATCGGATTCATCTTCGCTGCCGGCCTCATTGGCTTCATGGCGGAACATCGCCAGGATCGGACCTTCCCCACCATGTTCACCGCCTTCATCGCCGGTTCTTTCATCATCTACGCGTTCGGCGTTGCCGGTCTGATGATCCTGCTCGACATGACTTTCACGGAGGCGGTCCTCGCAGGCGTCGTCCCCTTCATCCTCGGCGACATCATCAAGGCCTCGGCGGCGGGCCTCCTCCTCCCCGGCGCCTGGAGACTGGTCGGCGAGTACCCGAGGCCGTAGCCGCTCAGGTAGCCGTCTCCACCTCTTCCCCCAGGTACGCCTTGACCACGTTGGGGTTCTTTTGGACGGTGGCTGGGGTTCCTTCGGCGATGGGTTTGCCGAAGTCGACGACCAGGACTCGGTCGGCAATGTCCATGACCAGGCCCATGTCGTGCTCGACCAGGATGATGGCGATGCCGAGCTCGTCTTGGACGTCGAGGACGAACCGGGCCATGTCTTCGGTCTCCTCCAGGTTCATCCCGGCAACCGGCTCATCCAGCATGAGCAGCTCGGGATCCATGGCCAACGCCCGGCCCAGCTCGACGCGCTTCTGGATCCCGTAGGGCAGCAGGCCGACCGGGTACTTGCGCCATTGCTCGATCTCGAGGAAATCGATGATGTCCTCGACGATCTCACGGTTCTCGATCTCCTCACGTTTCGCCTTGCCAAGCCAGATGCTTCCTGCCAGCCACGAGGTGCGCATCCGGACGTGGCGCCCCGTGAGCAGATTCTCGATGACGGTCATGTGAGGGAAGAGGGCGATGTTCTGGAAGGTCCGGGCGATCCCTCGCTCGGCGGTCTGGTTCGGCTTGAGCCCCATCAGGCTCTCGCCCTTCCACAGGACCTCCCCCTCCTGCGGCTCGTACACCTGGTTGATCACGTTGAAGAGCGAGGTCTTGCCCGCTCCGTTGGGGCCGATGATCGCGAACAGCTCCCCGTCGTCGACATGGAACGAAACACCGTCGATCGCCTTGACCCCTTTGAAGTAGAGACGGACGTCGATCACGTCGAGGAGATGGTCGTAGCCCTTCGGCCCCGCCCGCTCCGCCCGCCGTTGCAACAGTTTCCCGCTCATAAGTTTGATTGCCGGCCGACTTTGGCCGATTGGCTCCGACACGCACCGGTCCTGCGGAGCAGGGGACCACGAGGATGTGCACCAAGAACGCCCTTTTCGCCGGCCAAACAGACGCCGGTCGGCCGGGGCTGCCGCTCCACGGCAAGGCCACTTAACTGAGCCATCGCTTACGGCGTTTGTAGTGCTTCACGTCGCGGAACGACTTGTGCTCTCCGCTGGTCTGCAGACCCAGATAGAACTCCTTGACGTCCTCATCCTTGAGCAGCTTGACCGGGTCGCCGTCCATGACCATCTTCCCGGTCTCCATGATGTAGCCATAGTTGGCGATGGACAGTGCCATGTTGGCGTTCTGCTCGATGAGCAAGACCGAGGTCCCCTGTGAGTTGATCTCGACGATGATGTCCCGGACCTCCTGGACCAGGAGCGGCGCCAGCCCCAGCGAAGGCTCGTCGAGTATGAGCAGCTTCGGGTCCTGCATCAGGGCGCGGCCGATGGCCAGCATCTGCTGCTCGCCCCCGGACAGATAGCCGGCAGTCGCATTGCGCCGGTTAGCGAGTTTGGGAAAGAGGGTCATCACCCGCTCCCGTGCCTCCTTCACCCGGCTGGCATCCCGATTGGAATAGGCGCCGGCGCGGAGATTGTCCTCCACGGTCATCTCGGCGAACACCCGCCGCCCCTCCATCACCTGACTGATCCCCCGTCGCACCCGGGCCGCCGGGTCCTCCTCGGTTATGTCCTCGCCGTCGAAGCTGACTTCTCCCTTGGTCACCTCGCCCTCGTGGATGCCGAGCAGACCGGTGATGGCGCGAAGCGTGGTCGTCTTGCCGGCGCCGTTGGTGCCGAGCAGAGCGACGATCTTCCCATCAGGGACCTGCAGGGAGATCCCGCGCAGAACCAGCACAACGTCGTTGTAGACGACCTCGAGGTTCTCTACGGAGAGCATTTCGGTGACATCTGTCTGCGGAGGGTGATGGTGGCCCCGAGGACGGGGCCACCATCAACACCTGCTAGCCGGCGAGGCTGAAGCAGGCTGCGTCGAATTGGAACGCCTCGGCAATGGGCGAGGTGTAGTTCGACTCCACCAGCGCCGACCCGGTCGACGTCCCGTCGGCCAGACCCGCCGGATCGGGACGCGAGATGAACTGCGCTCGCTGCACCCGTTCGTTGGGCTCCCCGACATAAGTCTCGTCGGGGGCAAGCCCGCCGAAGCTGACGGACTCGAGGCTCTTGGCCGCGGCCAGCACACCGGCCTGGGTCATGTCCCCAGCGTCATAGGCGGCCTGCAACGCCTGATGCAGGATCGTGGCCTCGATGACACCCTCGGCGTAGTAGTCGAGTGGCGGCGCCCCGGCCGCCGTCGCCAGGTCACGCACCGCGGCATTCCCCTCCGACTCCGCCGCCCACGGCGCGTAGTACGCCGAGATGTAGAAGTCGTTGGAGAGTGGCTCGGATATCGGGGAGTCCGGGCCGACCAGGGCCGGGTTCCAGGTGGGCCCGGCACCGGACCACAGCGCTCCGGAGAATCCGGCGGCCAGGGCCTGACCGTAGATGGAACCGAACGGAGTGGGCGATGTTGTCACCCACACCAACTCCGCCCCCGACGAGGCGATCCCGCCCGCGACCTCGGCCAGGGTGGCGTCGTCCGCCTGGTTGATCAACCCGGTGCCGTCGTAAACGATCTCCAGCCCGAGCGCCTCTGCCGCCAAACGGGCGCCTGCGTTCGAGTCCTCGCCGTAGTCGCCGGGATCGAGGCGATGGCGATCGTCGTGGCCTCGGGATCCTGGAGTGTCAGGTACTCGATCATGTTCATGGCCTCGATGCAGTACGGCACGCCGTGAGGCACGAGGTTGGAGTTGATCGCCGGGTCCGACCAGCCCGAATACCAGGTGAGCGGGATGGCCAGGATCCCGTCGGTCTGGAGCTGCGGGTTGATCGCCATCGTCTGTGGCGAACCGGTGGAGTGACCGAATGCCACCACTTGCGTCTTGAGCTCTTCGTAGAGCTGGACATGTGTGGCCGGGTCGTATGCCGGTGTCGCGGGTCTGCGAGCACCACCTCCAGACCTCCGATCCCGCCGTTTGCGTTCACGTCGGCCCAATACATCTCCTGACCCGAGACGATGACCTGGACCAGCGGGGCGAATGGGCCGCTCAGGTCGGACAGGAGCCCGACGGTGATCGTGCCGGCCTCGAGGTCGACACCGACGTCGGTGGCCACGTCTCCCGCAGCTTCCTCGGCTGCGCTGGTCGTGGTCTCCTCTGCCGGGGCCGCCGTAGTCGTGGCCTCTTCTTCCTCGGCCGCGGTCGTGGTGGTGTCGCCACCCCCGCCGTCACCACAGGCGGCGAGTATCAGACCGAGAACCAAGAGCAGAGCCAGCCACTGGGGCTTTCTTCTCATTCGTTCCTTCCTCCTCTGTTACTTGTGAGGGCATGGGCCCTCGCGTGACCGCTCAATAGGTGAACGGCCAACCCTTCCAGTAGTTGCGGATACGGAGCCAGATCCCGAACAAGCCGAGTGGCTCGAAGATGAGAAACCCGATGATCAGTAGACCGTATAGGACGAGGTTCAGTTGAGCGACCGAGAGCCCGGGGCCGACACCGGCAAATGTGTTGATGAGCCCGAAGTCCGTCTGCGTGGTGGCGATGAACACGTTGGCGATTGCGCCGAGGATTCCCTCGCCTTCTAGCGCGACTGATTGCAGCCACAGGGTGAAGTTCTGCACGATCCTGGGCAAGAGGACGACGAATGCCGAGCCGAGCAGGGCGCCGCTGACCGTGCCGGCACCTCCGATCAGGATGATGGCGATGAACTGCACCGAGAGGAACAAGTTCCACTGCTCGGGAATCACCCGGGTGAGGAACGAGGCGAGCAAGGCGCCGGCGATCCCGGCGTAGAACGAGGAGATCCCGAAGGCGAGGAGCTTGTAGGCAAACTCGTTCACGCCCATGATCTCGGCGGCGATATCGCGGTCCCGGATCGACATGAACGCCCGGCCCACCCGCGTCCGTTGAAGGTTTTTGGCCAGCAGCGTGAAGACACCGGCCAACACCGCGAGCAGGAAAAAGGTCTTGGCGATGCCCGACACCTCGACTCCGAACCAGGTGCTGGGAGTGGTGAAATCGATCACGGGCGGATCCTCTTTCCACCATCGAAACTCGAGCGGTGGAAAATCCCGCCCCACCTGTGCCCCCCCGGTGAGCGAAGCCCAGTTGCGGAACACGTAATCCCCGATGAAGACGAGTCCCAGGGTGACGATGGCCAGATAGAGACCGCGCACCCGAACTGCGGTTGGCCCAACTGCCACCCCGATCAGCGCGGCCACGATCCCGGCTGCGGGGAGCCACACCCAGATCGGAAGCCCGAGACCGAGGAGGGGGCCGTCGGCCGGGCCACCGAGCCACACCGCGGTGTAGGCCCCGACCCCCATGAAGAAGGCATGCCCCAACGACACCTGCCCGGCGAGACCGGTGAGGATGTTCAGCCCCAGCGCCCCGATCACGAATATGGCGGTAGTGGCCAGCAGTCGGAGCCAGTCGTCCTGACCTAGGAACTTGAGCACCGGGATGACCTGGAAGGGGATCGACACCAGAACCGCGATGAACAGACCCAGCATCACCCTCTTGGTGGTGGTGTTGAGCAGGGCCTGATCGGCCTCGTACGAGGTGTAGAGAAGGGGCCGGCCTCTCATACTCGCCTGATCTCCGGTGTCCCGAATAGACCGTAGGGGCGGATGAGGAGGACGACCATCATCAGCAGGTAGCCGACGATCCCGGGAAACCCGTTGCCCAGGAACTCGAAACCCATGTAGGTATTGGCCGCGGACTCGGCGATCCCAACGGCAAAGCCACCCACCACCGCTCCCGGTATCGAGTCGAGACCTCCGATGATCACCGCCGGAAAAGCGCGAAAAGCAATGAACGCGGTCGCCTGGTCGACGCCGGTGGCACGGCGGGGGAAGACCGAGTAGAAGAGGCCGGCGACGGCGGCGAGAAATGCCCCGATCGCCCAGGCCACCGAGAACACCCGCCCCACGTTCACCCCTTGGGCCCGCGCCGTCTCCTGATCGAACGCAGTGGCCCGCATCGCCACCCCGGTCCGGGTCCGGAGAAACAACGCGATTGAAACCAGCAGGACAATCGTCACGATGATCTGGATCACCTCCGACCAGGCGATGATGACCCAGCCCAGGTCGACGACGTTGAGTCCCCATGGGGCGCCGATAGGCCGGGGCTGAGTCCCGATCCAGTCATTGGTGATGGTCCTCACCACGATGTCGACCCCGAGGGTCACGATGGCGACGGCGAACAGCGCCTCCCCCACCATGGGTCTGAGGAAGACGCGCTCGATGAGGATGCCGAACAGGGCAGCGACGACAAAGGCGGTCAGGACATTGGCAGTCCATTGCGCCCACTCGGGGAGGAAGGTGAGATAACGACCGGGGAAGTCGAGCACCGTGGCGAAGGCGACGACGAGGAATGCCCCGAGCCCGGTGAGGGCGCCATGGGCGAAGTTGATCACTGAAGTCGCCTTGAAGATGATGACGAAGCCCATGGCCAGCAGGGCGTATATGGCCCCGAAGCTGATCCCATCCACCAGCATTTGGGCAAATTCGTTGCCAGCAGCCGTTTCCTGTGCCAGAACAACCAGACCGGTGGTCACGACCGATACATGTCCTCGATCAGCTCGCCGAACATAGACGCCATCGAGCTTCGCTTCAGCTTTTGGGTCGCGGTGAGCTCGCCATCTTCGTGATCGAGCTCTTTGGGTATCAGTCGAAACTTCTGGATGCTCTCCACATGGGAGGTCTTCTCATTGGCGTCGTTGACGACGCCCTGGATCAGCTCGACGACCTCGGGCTTTCTGGTGAGGTCTCGATAGGTGGTGTAGGGAATCTGTTTCCTCGTTGCCCAGTCCCCGACGACGTCGGACTCGATCGCGATCAAGGCGGACAGGTACTTGCGCCCGTCCCCGATCACCATGGCCTCTTTGATGAACGGGGAGGTCTTGAGCGTGTTCTCGATCTCGGACGGCGAGATGTTCTTCCCCCCGGAGGTGATGATGATGTCCTTGATCCGGTCGACGATCTTGACATGCGTGCCGTCGACCCATTCCCCAACATCGCCGGTCTTGAGCCAGCCGTCCTCGGTGAAAGCCTCCGCCGTCTTCTCCGGCTTGTTCCAATAGCCCTTGAAGACTCCGGGATGCTTGGTCTGGATCTCTCCGGTCGCCTCGTCGATGCGCACCGTGCCGTCGATGTAGGGGACACCGACCGTCCCTACCTTGTTGGCGCCGGGGAAGTTGCAGGTCGCCACGGCCGCGTTCTCGGTCATCCCGTACAACTCGAACAGGGGTATGCCCAGCCCGAGAAAGTCACGGATGACTTCGGGGGCGATGGGGGCGGCGCCGCTGGTGGCGTAGCGCACCCGACGCAAGCCGATCCGCTCCTTGACGGCCCGGAAGACGATCGGGTAGCCGATCGCGTAGAGCATCCGGCTGACGGCGGTGTGCTCTCCGTTGTTGCCCACTCTTCGAGCCCCGATGTTGCGCGCCAATTTCATCCCGACCCCGAACCAGACTCGCTTGAACCAGGTGCCATCCCGCCCCTTGATCGCGATCGAGGCGTGGATCCGCTCCCAGATGCGGGGTACTGCGAAGAAGATCGTCGGCTGCACCTCCCGCAGGTTCTGCTGCACGGTCTCGATGGATTCGGCGAAGTTGAGGGTGGGAGCTCGGGCCACCGAGGACCAGGTGGAGAAGATCCGTTCGGCTACGTGGCACAGCGGGAGATACGTGAGGATGAAGTCGTTCGGGCCGATCGTCTCGTTGTCTGGGGTCCGCCCCGGGGTCGTGATCAGGGTCTCGACGGCGAAGGCGAAGTTGGAGTTGGTGAGCATGGCTCCCTTGGGGGGGCCGGTTGTGCCTGACGTGTAGACGAGGGTGATCACATCGTCGCCGGTCGCCTGGGCCATGATCTGCTCGACCATGCCCGGATTGGCCTCCCGATGGGTCCTGCCGAGCTCGAGGAGATCCTCCCAGGAGATGAACCGCTCGTCGTCGCGCCACTTCCTGAACCCACGCGGCTCGAGGTGGATGATCTTCCGCAGGTTGGGTAACGAGTGGATGACCTCCATCACTTTGTCGGCCTGTTCCTGGTCCTCGGCGAGATGGACCACGGATCCCGAATCGGCCAGGAGATACTCGACCTCGGCGGCGGGATTGGTCGGGTAGAGACCCACGGTGATGGCACGGATCGCCACCGTGGCCATGTCGAGGATCACCCACTCCGGCCGGTCCTCGGAGTGGATCGAGACCCGGTCGCCCTCGTAGACCCCTAGGGCAAGGAGCCCGTGAGCGGCTTCGAGAACTAGTTGCCAATACTCGGACCAGGTGATCTCCTGCCAGATCCCGAAGTCCTTCTCCCGCATCGCAATCAGGTCGGGATGCTCCTGTGCCCAGTCCCTGACGTAGGCGGGCGGCGTCTTGAATCCGACTTCAGCCGACGGCGCTCCGGCCTTTTCCAAGACGCTCGTCATCCGATCCTCCTCGAAAGACGACCGGACAATATCGGGTGCGGTTCAACTTTGCCTCTGCGATCAAATTTTGATTGCCGGCCGACTTTGCCCTCGACTCACCCTCATTTCAGTCGGCGATGAAGCCTCTCACCTTCACAGTCTCGGGCAAACAGACGCCGGTCGGCCGGGGCTGCCGCCGCGTCATCAAGATCCTTCACTCCATTCCGAGCCGCCGGGCCAATGCTCCTTCTTCCAGATCGGCGCCCGGGTCTTCAACTCGTCGATGATGAAGCGTGCGGCGGAGAAGGCATCGTCGCGATGGGCGGTCGACACGGCCACTGCCACCGATGCCTCGCCAAGGTCCACCGTCCCCGAGCGGTGCTCCACCGACGCGCTCAGTATGGGCCAGCGGTCCGCAGCCTGATCGACGATCTCACGGATCTTGGGCTCCACCAGTTCGGCGTAGACCTCGTACTCGAGATGGGTCACCCCGGCCCGGGCCTCGGAATGGTCACGGACGGTCCCGAGAAAGAGCACCGTGGCCCCGGAGTCAGACCGGCCCACCTCGTCGATGAGCGTCCTGGCGTCGATGGGGTCGGCCCCGACCGAGACCCGGATTGCTTGACGGGAAGCGTCCATAGAATCCGAAGCCTATGTCAGACATCGGCCCACCCGGGCCGCAGGTGCGAGACGAGCCCGAGGAGGTTTCTCGCGGCTATGAGGACATTCCGGCGCCGGAGCAACTGCCCGCCCGGACCAGGCCCGACACCTGGACCGTCGTCCTGGGTGTCGTGGGAGGCGCCCTACTCGGCACGGGGGTCACGCTCGCCATTCTCGGATTCACTGGAGTGTTCGAAGACCCGCCGGCCCCGACCAACCCCCCACCCCCGAGTCTGACCGTGCCCCCACCGACCAGCGCCCCGGCCGTGCTGGCCGACCCGGGGAGTGCCACTGAGGTGGCGATGCGCGCCATTCCCAGCATCATCGCGGTAGAGACGACGAGCCCACTAGGCGAAGGCGGAGGGAGCGGCGTGGTGTACTCGGCTGACGGTTACGTCATCACCAATCACCATGTCGTCAACGAGGCGACCGAGTTGAACGTCGTGTTCTCTGACGGGGGACGGTGGGTCCCTGAGCTGATCGGCTCTGATTCGCTGACCGATCTCGCCATCCTCAGGGTGACTCGCCCCGATCTGACACCCATCGAGGTTGGCTCGTCGGGCGGGCTCACCATCGGGGAGAGAGCAGTGGCTGTTGGGAATCCCCTCGCCTTGGAAGGGGGGCCGTCGGTCACGTATGGCATCGTGAGCGCCCTCAACCGGTCGTTGCAAGTCGAGTCCGGGGAGACTTTGTACGGCCTGATCCAGACCGACGCTCCGATCACCCGTGGCTCATCCGGCGGAGCACTTCTCGACGGTGCTGCCCGGTTGGTGGGAATCACCACCGCGATCGCCGTCTCTGATGTGGGCGCCGAGGGCCTCGGGTTCGCCATCCCCATCGACACTGCGCTGGGGGTCGCCAACGACCTCATCGCGGACGGCGTGGTGCAACACGCCCAATTGGGGATCGAAGGCGAGACGGCCTTCGCCGAGGCCGATGGGGCCGAATACCCGGTTGGTGTGCTCGTCACAAACGTCACGTCAGGTTCCGCATACCAGGCTGCTGGCGGACAGGACAACGATGTGATCACCGCACTCGATGGTGTCGCGGTGACGACGATGGAGACACTCCTCACTGAGCTACGAACGAGAAGGGCCGGGGAGACGGTGGAAATGGCAGTGACGCGAGGGGAGGCGGACACCGACCTCACCATTGTCTTGGATGGGCGCCCATGAGCGACGACCTCTTCTCCAAGCTGTTCGAGCTTTTCGACCAGCCCGGGCCGATCAACTGGAAGCTGGCGGCCGAAGTCGCTCGACATTTGGCGGGCGAGAACCGGCCGGTCGAGCCCTGGGCGGCGGAGGAGTTCCGCGAGCTGGCCCGACTCGCCGAGTACCGGGTCGAGCAGATCGCCCCCTTCCGGGTGGTCCCCGCTCCCGACGTCCTTCCCCTTGACGGTCGCGGCTGGGCCGAGCGAAATCTCGAGTCATATGGCTCACTGGTCGAGCCCTTCGCCGCCTCGGTCACGTCTGAGGGACCAGCGGCCCCTCTCATGGCGCAGCTGGCTCCGGCCATCATCGGGCTCCAGGTGGGCTCACTGGTTGGCTCCCTCTCGACCTGGGCAGTTGCCTCGTTCGACGCGGGGCTCCCCCAGGAGCATCCCGGGCCGATCAGCATCGTGGTCCCCAACATCGAATCCCTGAGCCGATCGGATTCGATCGACGCGAAGGAGATCAGACTCTGGATAGTCGCCAATGAGGTCGCGTTTCGGGCGGTGTCACAACTTCCATGGATCCACGACCACGTTCACCAGCTGGCCACGGCCTTCGCCGATGCGGTCAAGATCGACCCCACGATGCTGAGCGGCTTGATGGGGAGTGGCACCGACCCTGAGGCAATAGAACGGGCGATCCAGGATGCCGGAGGCCTCGAGGGTCTCATCGGAGGTGAGGAAGCGGAGGCGCCTCGTCTCGAACTGGAGGCGTTCCTCGGGGCAATAACCGGGTGTGGGCGTCTGCTCGCCCGTCGCGCCATCGGCGAGCTCTCCCCCGAATTCGACGTCATCGCCGACCTCAGGGACGAAGCACGAGATGAGAGCGAAGCCGCCCCAACTCTGGGTGTCGGCCCGGTTCCTCCCGAGGCGACCAGGCTCGGCGACGTCTTCAATCAGGAAGTCGAGCGTCGCTATGGCGAGGATGCCCTGGAGACGCTCTGGTCCGACCCGACCCGCATGCCCACTGCAGCCGAGCTCCGCGACCCCACCGCCTGGGCTGCCCGAGTCCTGTTGGATGGTTGGACCTGACGAATGCCGCTCCCCGTCGGCACCGCCGCACCTGCCTTCACCCTGGTCAGCCACGATCGGGAGAAGATCTCATTGGAGAGCTTGAAGGGAAAGCGGACGATGATCGTCTTCATGCCCTACCCCCACACCCGGGTGTGTGAGGGCGAGGCGTGCGAGATCCGGGACAACTGGGATTCCTTCCAGAACATCGACGCCAACGTGGTCATGATCACCACCCACGCCGGGGCGACCAACCGTGACTGGGCGCAGGACAACGACTTCAGCTTCCCGATCCTGTCCGATTACTGGCCCCATGGCGAGGTGTCCCGGGCTTTCGACACCTTCGACGAGACCTATGGCTACGCCAAGCGGACCACCTACATACTCGACGCAGACGGTGTGATCAGAGACGTGATCGCTTCCGAAGTCCTTGGCGAGGCCCGTCCGTTCGCGGGCTATCTCCCTGCCCTGGAATCGATCAGCTAGACACCTGTAACTGGCCCGGTCGAGGGCGCCCCGTCATCACGGGCACGATGGGCTTCGTTTCGCGAGGATACGAATATGACCGGCGCCCCACCGACCCCCCTTGGGCCTGAGTGGTCACCGGCCACGCGACGCCTGGCGGTCATTGTGCTCGTTGGGGTCACCTTCCTGCTCCTCGCATTCACCCTCAGTGGTCTCCTCGCCCAGTTGGTGCTCGCCGCCCTCCTCGCTTTCCTCTTCGACCCCCTGATCGGGTGGCTGCAGAGACGTCTCGAGTTCCCTCGCTGGCTGGGAATCCTCGTCGTCTATCTGCTCATCGCGGCCGTGGCGTTCTTCGCCGTTCTGGTGCTGCCCGTCATGCTCGTCAATTCGCTGACCCAGATCGATCTCGCCGAGATCTCGGCGAGTCTGGACCAGTGGCTGGCGGACATCGGGGAAGACCTATCCACCGTGACCATCTTCGGTACGACAGTCGACCTGAGCCCGATAGTCGACGCCATCAACACGGCGACGACGGATCAGGAGCCCAGCGGACAACTGCTGGACGTCATTGTGGGGACCATAAGCGCGACGGCCGGAGTCTTCGGCGTTGCCATCTCAGTACTCGGATTCATGGTGTTCACCCTGTTGATCGCGGTCTACCTCAGCGGTGGTGCACGCAGATTCCTTGCGTCATCCCTCAACCTCTTCCCTCCGCGGGCACGTCCCGAGGCCAAGGCTTTGGGTGCTCGTGTCAACACGGTGTGGAATGACTACGTCCGCGGGCAGGTGGTGATGGGAGTGATCATCGGCACCACGACCTGGATCGTCACCTGGCTCCTCGGTGTCCCCGGATCGTTCGCCCTGGGGGTGATTGCGGGAGCCCTCGAGTGCATCCCGACATTCGGCCCGATCATCGCCACCATCCCGGCCGTGATCGTGGCGATGATCCAAGGCTCGGACCGATTCGTGACGATGAGCAACGCCCTGTTCACGGTGATCGTCATCGTGGCCTATGTCCTCATCCAGCAGCTGGAGAGCTCCATCCTGGCCCCCAAGGTGATGGGTAACGCCGTGGTCCTGCCTCCAATCATCGTCCTGATCGCGATCACCGCCGGGCTGCAAGTGGGAGGCGTCCTCGGGGCGATAATCGCCGTGCCGGTCGTGGCTACCTACAAGACGGTGGCGAGCTTTCTCTGGAAGAAGGCGGTGCCGGAAGCGCTATGACGACCCGGCTATCAGCGCCGTTCAAGGCATGGTGGCACTCGGTACGTCCTGGCCCGGGCGAGCTGCAACGGGAAGCCGTGGCCGGTCTACCTGGTGCAATCGGCAGCGTGCCCGACGGGATGGCCTCGGCCGTGCTCGCCGGGGTGAGCCCGGTGTTCGGGCTGTACGCGAGCTTCGTCGGGCCCGTGGCCGGTGGGCTCTCTTCGAGCACACGGCTAATGGTGATCACCACCACGACCGCGTCGGCACTGGCCGCTGGATCCTTCCTCGCGACCGTCCCTTCCCAGGAACGGGCGGCCTCGCTGTTCTTGCTGGTGATACTCGCCGGAGCCCTGATGGTGCTCGCCGGGGTGCTCAGACTGGGCCGGTTCACCCGTTTCGTGTCTCATTCGGTCATGATTGGCTTCCTCACCGGGGTTGCGGCCAACATCGTCTTCGGCCAGCTGCCCGACCTGACCGGAGTGGATGCTGAGGGATCGAGCTCACTGACAAAGGGCCTCGATGTGATTCTGCACCCCGGCAGCATCGACATTCCTTCGCTTGTCGTGGGTCTGGGCTGCATGCTCATCATCATCATCCTCGGGAAGACGAAGCTGGCCCCCTATGCCTCGATCATCGGCCTCGTCATACCCACGGTCCTCGTCCTCGGTGTCGACAGCGTGGCCAAAGTCGCGGACATCGGTGAGATCCCCAGTGGGATCCCGCTGCCGGCACTCCCCGACCTCAGCCTGATAAACGGCGACCTGATCCTCGTGGCCTTCGCTATCGCAGCCATCGTCCTCGTCCAGGGATCGGGAGTCGCAGAATCGGCCCCTAACCGTGACGGCTCGATGTCCGACCCGAACCGCGACTTCATCGCCCAAGGGGCCGGCAACATCGCCTCCGGCTTCTTCAAAGGGATGCCGGTCGGAGGTTCGGTGGGCCAGACCGCCCTGAACATCAGCGCCGGCGCACGGGGTCGGTGGGCATCGATCTTCTCAGGCATCTGGCTGCTTGTGATCCTGGCCGTGTTTTCCGGCATCGTCGGGTTCGTGGCGATGCCCACACTCGCGGCAATCCTGATCGTGGCCGCCATCGGCTCGATTCGCACGAGTCAGATCCAGTCGATCCTTCGCACCGGGGCGACCTCGAGGATCGCCATGATCGGCACCTTCGTCGCCACCCTCTTGTTGTCGATCCCGCAGGCGGTAGGGGTCGGCGTCATCATTTCTCTGCTCCTCCAGCTGAATCAGGAGGCGCTCGACCTGCGAGTCGTCGAGCTGGTACCACGGCCCGACGGATCGTTCGAGGAGCGACCTGCCCCCGATCGGCTCTCCAGCCACTCGGTGACGCTTCTCGATGTCTACGGGAGCCTGTTCTATGCGGGTGCTCGGACTCTGCAAGCCCGTCTACCGGAGGTCGGAACGGCCGTTCAGCCAGCAGTCGTTCTCCGTCTCCGCGGGCGCACGATGCTGGGTGCCACGGCTTTCAAGGTCTTCTCGGATTACTCCCAAACGTTGCGGGCGGTGCAAGGAAAGCTCTACCTGAGTGGTGTCGACCCGGAGCTCATCGAGCAGTTCACGCGCGCCGGGCACGTCGAAGCCACCGGTCCGGTGGAGATGGTGGAAGCCACGCCGAACCTGGGCGAGTCGAGTCTCACCGCATATAACCAGGCCGAAACCTGGGTGATCGAGAACACGCCAGACGAGTGAGCCACCAGGCATGCCCTGGCATCCCGCCTATTAGAAGGGCCGCGCCGAACCGGACTGGCCGAAGAGGTTGCGCCACACGCGCCGGAGCAGACCGGGGTCCTGGGGAGCGGGCAGACCCGACAAGACCGATTCGTGCATGTCGGGAGGCAAATCACCGACCAGCGCCATCCCACCCGATCGCGTCTCCCACGCGTAGGTGACCTGGCCGGCGCCGAACGAGCGGACGTAACTCCGATCACCGAAGGTCACGACGGAACCGTCTCCGGCGGCCACGATGGCCGGGGTGAGGAAGACAGCGAACGAGAAGAACCCGTCTGAGTAGTAGGCGAATACGAACCCCTCGTCGTCCCGGTAGACGTCGAGACGCTCGAACCCGTCGAGGGTCTCAGGAAGATTCGACTCGACTCCTGCCTCTGCCGGCTTCGCCACGTCGGAGGCGGATGCCAATTCTGTGGCTGGAGGTGTGCCCGGGTCGTAAGTGACAAAACGTCGCTCACAGAACACGCTTCCATCGCCGTTGAAAGTCACCACTCGAAGAAGAGCACCTGCCTCCAAGTCGAAGACGAGCTCTGCACGCACCACCCCGTCGGTCGTCATCATCCGGTACAGAGTCGCCTCGCGACCCAAGTACTCGGTCGAGGTTCCCTCGTCTACCTCGTATTTCGGCTCAGGTGCCTCACCGGTCCCCTCGACGTTGGCGCTGCTCACGACGTCGCCATCCCGCGCAGGGACCATCCACCAAATCCGGAGGCCACCTCGACGTCGGGACTCACCGGATCCCCGACGTGGAGCTCACCGCTGACCTGGCTCAACTCGATAACCGCGTTTCTCACGCCATCGGGGGTCGAGCATGTGATCACCTGCTCGGCACTGAATGAGGCCTCCTGGCTCTCGTCGAGCAGCTCGTCGAGGTCGGCGCCGAGAGCGGCCGAGGCCGGGACCAGGACAACAACGGCGATGAGGGCAATGATCCGCCTCATTCCAGCTCGACTCCGAGGTCGGGAACGAAGACCTTGGCCGGCCCGAAGGCGGGATCGAGCGATGCGCGGGCGCCATATCGGCTGTTCAGCTCTTCGAGTGCGATCGATGGCGTCGAAGGCGTGACGATCGCCGCGATGGCGATCACCAGGGCGACCGCTGCGGCCGCCGCGCCCACCCAGAAGCCGCGGTTGCGGCGGAGAGGGATCAACTCCGCGTCTGCCTCGGGGATCAGCCCAGCCGGCAACTCGAGCAGTGGCAAGGAGCGAACGGCCGACCTGACTGCCTGAATCTCCTGCAACTCCGAGGCGCATCTCCCACACGACGCCAGATGGGCCAGCAATTGGTCGATCTCGGGCCGGGACAGCTCCCCGTCCAAGTATGCGCCTATGAGCTCACCGGAATGGGTCACGTCAGCGACTCCCTCATGAGCTTGCGGCCTCGATGAATCCTGCTCCGCACCGTGCCAACAGGGACGGCGACAGCTCTAGCGATCTCCTCATAGGAGAGCCCGACGACATCACAGAGGACGACCGCCTCTCTGAACTCATAGGGGAGCTCGAGCAGAGCCTTTTGGACATCGTCGCCGATGGAGATCCGGGAGTACTCGACATCGGCTGATGGGCTGCTGGCGAGGTCCCACCGATCGACTTCGTCGGGCAAGGGAGCAGTCGGCCGCCGATTGCGACGACGAACCTCGTCGAGAAATGCGTTCCGCGTGATCCGCCATAACCAACCCTCGAAGCTGCCCGGCTGATAGGAGTCCAGGCCCTTTCGGACGCGGAGGAGGACTTCCTGAACCAGGTCGGCGGCGTCGTCGCTGTTACCGGTGAGCCGGTAGGCGAAGTTGTAGATCTTCCGTCCGTAAACACGTGCAACCTCTTCCCAGGTGAGTGGGACGGACTCCGTCATGGATGCCCTAGCTCAACAACGCCGGGGTGGCGTCTTTGGGTTCCAGGGTTCTAGTCCGGTTTTTGCACGTCCGGAGCGGGTGTCTCCGGGGCAGGCTGGTCGGGGGCACTGGCTTCAGAAACCTGAGCTTCTGCTTCCTCTGACCCCTCCGACACTCCCTTGCGAAACTCCTTGGCCGAAGCCCCGAGGGACCGGGCGAGGTCGGGCAGCTTCCGCGCTCCGAAGATCAGGAGAACGATTAGCAGGACGATAAGAAGTTCTTGGGCTCTCAATCCGCTGAACAAATCTAGCCCTCCTTTCCTCGCATCTTAACCCGGGCGGCGTTCCAGACAGGCCGGTTCGTCAGCCGAGGGCCATCGAGTCGATAAACGCTTGATTTCTCTCCCTGGTGACAAAGCGGATTCGTCGATCTGTCGCCTCGATGTCGTGGGTCATGAACGGGCCGTACTTGTCGCTGATGAGCATCCCCCTCTCCGCCCCCGAGGTCGTGAACTCGGCGACGAATTTGCGGACGACCTGCTCGCTCAACTCGGGGTGGTCGCCGGGTCCGTGGATCACCGTGCGGATGAAGGTGTTGATGTTGTCCTTGCTGGCCATATACACGTCCGGCTCACCTTGAGCCACCACCTTGTAACCGAACAACTCGAGGAGGGCCAGGATGAACTCCGGGCCACTGATCAGGCCAGGGTCGACGCCGCGTGCCCGCAATCCCCGATCGAGCCCTACCGGGACTTTGAGCTCGTCTTGCATCGGGCCCAGCTCGTCAGCAGGGACGTGGACAGCGGTGTCGTATCTGAGCGTGTGGTCGGTCTCGAACTGCGAGGCGAATGGGTCTCTGGCGATGTGGGTCAAGTTGAAGACATCGGTCTCCATCGGCGGCGGTAGCTCCCCCGGTGAGAGAAGCCTGGTGCGTCCCACTTCTTGAATTTCCTCCCGACCCGCAAACACGACGATCTCGGTGACATCGGAGATCGGGAGAGTGTGGCGCTTCTCCCTCACCACTTCGACCGCCTCGTCGACGAGCAGATCGTTGAGCACCGGATCCTCGATATCGGGCAGGGGGACGTCGAAGGAGACCCGTGCCTCTTTCCCATGCACATGGAAGTCGCGGACGGGGGCGGTCCGGATAGTGGGCTCCACCTCGACCGGCGTGGCGCGCAGCCACGACTTGTCGTCGAGGTCCATGGCCGCTGCACGCTTTCGTTGCCGGCGCAGGCTGACGGCGATCACCGCCAGCACCACCAGGGCAATGATTGTTACGGCGACGCCCTCCATCGATCCAGCCTCTCTCTTGCGACCGGCCTGATTCTACGGGCTCGTCTCGTTCCCGGAAGAGGGGTCGTCTCGAGTTTGCGTGGAGTCCGGTGAAGCCGAGAAGGGGGCGTCCAAATCGTCGAGCCAGATCTCGGCGGTCGGCTCGTCCGCCCCGGCATTGAGACGCTCGATCATCCGGTCCTTCGAGGTCATGGTGCCGAAAGCCGTCACCACATCGCCATTCAATAGCACCGTGTCGCCGCTGGGCACCTGGACCTGGCGCTCTCTCCTGATCGAGACCAGTGTCGATCCCTCGGGCCAAGCCACTTCACGTATGGCCCTGCCATCGGCCATCGATCCGGGGGGGATGCGGAACTCGTAGTACCCGGCGCCCGGGTCGGTGCGTTGCGCCAGACGGGCCCGTTGCAGCTCGACATCGGTGTTGGTCGTCAGCGCCTCGTGATAGGCCCGGACGGCGTCCTCCCTCCGGAATACCCCCACCAGACGCTCTGGGTCGTCCTCCGAGACGACGGGTAACCGGCCGACACCGAGGACAGCCATCCGCTCCAGTGCGGTCGAGACGGGCGTGCTCGCCACGACAGTGGCCGGCCGCGCGGTCATGACATCGGCGACTGTGCCCCGATTCGAACCGGCGCGGGCGATGTCAGACAGCGTGACGATCCCGACGAGGCGGCCCGACTCGAGCACAGGAAGGCCGTGTGATCGCGTCAGGTGGAGTCTCTCCTCCACATCTGACAGCGAGTCGCCGGTGAGACACACCAGCGGCATCGACGCCATCACCGAGCCGACATCGATGGTGTCGAGGAGATCGACCTCGCCTGTCTTCCGCACCCTGATGCCCATGTGGTCGAGAACCATGGTGTAGATCGAATCGGGATGGAACCTCTCGGCGAGAAAGGTGCCGAGAGTCGCCGTCAACATCAGGGGCAGGATGAGTTGGTAATCCCTGGCCCCGGTCACCTCGAACACCATGAGAATCGCCGTCAACGGCGCCCTCCCAACCACGGCGAACATGGCAGCCATCCCGACAACGGCGAATGCGCCCGTCTCGATCGGAGAGGGCCACACCTCCCCGGCGAGCAGGGCGAATCCCGTTCCAACGGCCGCACCCATGAACAGCGACGGCATGAACGCGCCGCCGGATGCACCCGACGTGGTGGTGAGACTCGTGGCGACCGCCTTGCCGATGGCGAGGAGAATGAGGGTCCACCACACCGAATCGCCAACCGCACCGACGAGAAGGGCATTGATGACGGATTGACCGGTCCCGAACAGCCGAGGCTCCAAGAAGATCAGCCCGGCTACGAGGAGCCCGGCAACCAGGGGGCGGATAAAACCCAGACCTCGGGCCCGGGGACGTAGGAAGCTGTCGAGGCGGCCCAATCCGTTGAGAAATAGGACTCCGACCAGGACGACGGCCAGAGCCAAACCGGCATAGAGGATCAGCTCACTGAATTCCTGGAGCCGGTACTCGCCGGTCTGCAGCGCCAACTCCTCGCCCACGATGGTGCGGGTAGTGACTGCAGCCGTGATCGAGGCGATGACGATGGCTGACATGTGGCGTGCGGCGAACGAAGACAAGATGACCTCGAGGGCGAAGAGCATTCCGGCGATCGGGGCGTTGAATGCCGCTCCAATTCCGGCGCCGGCTCCGGCGGCTACGAGCGACCTCACCTGATCCTCACCGAGGTTGAAGCGGCGGGAGATCACCGAGCCCACGGCGGCCCCGATCTGAACGATCGGTCCCTCCCGGCCGGCAGAGCCACCGACGCCGATGGTGGCGGTGGTGGCGAGGATCTTGAGCGGGATGACCCGGCCTCGCATCCGCCCGCTGTGCACCTCCAGCGCGGCCACTGCCTCGGGGACGCCGTCACCGGCGACTTCGGGGGCGAATCGCTTGGCCAGGAACCAGGCGAAGAGGAACCCGGTCGGGACCGTGAGGAAGATCCAGGCGTGACCGTCCTCGATGGCAAATGGGATGAAGAACTCCTCGAGCCACTCCACGAGATAGATCAGAGCCGCCGCTCCCAGACCCACACCGACTCCGACCAACGCGGAAATGGCGAGGAACCCGCCCATCTGCCTCTCGGCAAGGACGCCGACGGCGGGGAGACGGCGGATGCTCTCCAACGGCTTGGTCACGAGCGGTCAGGGTATTCCCATCCCGGCGTTTCACCGACTCACGGCGCAAAATGGTCCGGTGCGGTTCCGCTCCCACGTCACACGAGCCCTCGACCCGGCCAGCCCATGGAACCGGGCGATCCTGGCCGTGTCGGCAGTGGCCGGAATTGTGGGTGCCTATCTCACCCTTGCCCAGGATGGCGAGCCACTACTCGCCATCGAGGCCGCCGGCTCAGCCTTCCTGTCATGGGCGCTGGCTCGTGAGCTCGACCCTGACCGGCAGGCGCCGGCAATCGTCCTCGCCGTCTTCGGAGGAGCCTGGCCCTTGTTCGGATTCGATTCGGCCGTGCTCCCCTTCGTCGCATTGCTGATGGCAGCGAGACTGGTGGTCGAGACAACCGGTCGGCGGCCGCTCAACACCGACCTGGCAGGACTAGCTCTCCTGGCGACCGTGGTCTCGTTCACTTCGCTCGGCTTTGTGATGGGTTTCGGGCTCGCGGTGGCGATCTACGTCGACGATCGGATGGCGGAAGAGCCAAGGCGCGCAGCGATGCTCGCCGCTCTGGCTGCGGCGGTCGGGTCCTCAGTGGTGGCCAGCATCAGTGACGCCTTCTCCGCGGGTGTGCCCGAGATCCGTCCCGTGCTGGCTGCGTCGCTTGGCGTGCTTGCCCTGATTGCCGTCTTGAGAGAGCCACTCGATCCTGTCTCCTTCGTCGACAGTCGGACCAAGAAGTTCCTCGGACGTGACCGCCTCCAGGCGGGCCGAGCCATCTCCGGGATCCTGGTTTTCATCGGTGCGGTGGTATCGGGCTCCGATGCCCTTGCGGTTCTGCCCATGGCTCTGGTCATCGCCGTCTCGCTGGCCTCGACTGAGGTCGAGCGTCTGCAACGGGCAAGACCGATCTCGGGGTAGCGTGGACGACATGTGCAGATCCATCAAAGTTCTCCGGGAAGGAGCCACTCCGGCCCCGACCGAGGAGATCGAGGCGGCGGCACTTCAGTTCGTCCGCAAGATCTCCGGGTTCAGTCGCCCCGCCACACACAACGAAGACGTCTTCCACCAGGCGGTCCACGAGATCAGCGAGGCCTCGATGCGTCTTCTCGACGGGCTCGAGATACGGGGAGCCAAAGCCTCTTGAATTGCCGGCCGACTTCGCCCTCGGCCACCCTCAACTCCGAAACAGCTTCGACCTACGGTCTTCTGTGAGCCTCGGGCGAACAGACGCCGGTCGGCCAGGGCTACCGCTCCCCAGCAAGATCAAGGCCGGCGGGCACCCGGCTCGGCGCCATCACCGAGTCGACGAGGCCGTATTCGACGGCTTGTTCAGCGGTGAGCCAGCGATCGCGGTCGGTGTCCCGGGTGACTGTCTCCACCGTCTGTCCGGTGTGACGGGCGAGGATGGCGTTCATCTCCTCCTTCTGACGCACGATCTCTCGAGCGTGAATCTCGATGTCCGAGGCCTGTCCTTCCAGCCCGCCACCCATCAGGTGGGGCTGATGAATCAGGACCCGGGCATGGGGTAGTACGTATCGCTTGCCCGGCGCCCCGGCAGCGAGGAGCAAGGCGGCGGCGGACGCGGCCATCCCGATGCAGGCGGTCATCACTTCTGGCCTGATGTGCTGCATCGTGTCGTAGATCGCCATCATCGATGACATCTCTCCACCCGGTGAGTTGATGTAGAGAGAGATGTCCTTCTCCGGGTCGTCGCTCTCGAGATGGATCAACTGGGCAACGATCAGGTTGGCGGTATCGGCGTCGACGGGGCGGCCCAGGAACACGACGCGATGACTCAACAGCCGCGAATAGATGTCGTAGGCGCGTTCTCCCCGGCTCGTTTGCTCGACCACGGTCGGTATCAGCATGTCTCCTCCTTTGTGCAACCCTGCGGTTGCGCATCAGCATAGACGACGCGCAACTGGTAAGTTGCAGGAATGCAGGAAGAGCGCTTCGAGGAACTGGCCGGAGAGATCTCAGCCGAACGATCGATCACCCTGCCCACCACGGCCGATGCGGTTTGGGAGCACCTGACCGACGGGGATCTCGTCGGAGAATGGATCGAGGGCGATATCCAAATCGACCCCCGACCCGGCGGCACCATCACCATGACGCCCGAGGGCGGGCCGACGGTGTGGGGCACGGTCGAGGAGGTCGTCCCCGGTCGTCGCCTGCAGTGGAGCTGGCGAACCGACGACGGGCTTCCGACCATGGTCGAGATCGATCTCGAGCCGATCGAGGACGGGACGGTGATCACCGTCAAGGAGACGTTGCTGCCGTGGAGGATCACCGGTCTCCCACCGCAGTGGTTCGGTCCCAACTACCCGAGCGCGTTTCTCTCCGCCGCAGCCTGATGATCCCGCATGAGGTCTTCGCCGCCCTGGCCGATCCGACCAGGCTCGAGGTGCTGAGCCGTCTCGCCCGCAGCGGCCCGGCTACCGCAACCGAGCTCTCCTCTGACATGCCGATCTCGCGACAGGCGGTCAGCAAGCACCTGGCCGCGCTCGACTCCGCCGGCCTGGTCGAGCGTCACGCCTCTGGGCGAGAAGTGCGTTACACGTTCGATCCCGAGCCGCTTGGTGACCTGGTGCGATGGGTCGGGGCCGTGGGTGATACCTGGGACCAGCGTCTCGCCCGCCTCAGCCGAAACGTCGAGTAGCTAGCTCATCAGGAGGGTGCCGACGCCGAGTTGGTCGGCGTTGACCAGGGCGAGGTGGGCTGCGGCGACATCTTGGGCGGCGACACCGACGCTCTTGAACACCGTGACGTCCTCTCCGATCTCCGGGCTGGTCCCGGCGAGCAACTCCCTCAGGGTGGTGTTGGGTAGCCGCCCTGCCTGGATCAGGTCCCCGGCTTCGCTCGAGGCTGCCTCCAGGTCGTCGACTACGACATATGCACGCTCCAGGAGGTCGGGGGCGAGCTCGACCATCTCCGGAGTGAAAGCCCCGATGGCGTTGACGTGCGAGCCCTCGCGGGCGGACGACTCGGAGAAGATGGGCGAGGTCGCCGGCGTTGCGCAGGAGATCACGTCGGCCTGGGCTGCGGCTTCATCGGCGTCCTCGACATGTTCGCCGCCGACCATCTCGGCGAGCATGCGGGCATTCACCGGGTTCCGAGACCAGATGATGACGCGATCGATCGGCCGCACCGCCCGTACCGCCTGAATCTGGTCATAGGCCATAGCCCCGGCGCCGAGCATGGCCATCGTGCGCGCCTCCTCGGGCGCAAGCAGCGCTGTGGCCAGCCCACACACCGCGCCGGTCCGGATCGCGGTGAGGGTCGGCCCGTGCACCAGTCCGAGCGGAGTTCCATCGGGGCCAAAGACCACCACGATCCCTGCCGGATGACCCGGAGCAGTCGACACCACCTTGACCGCGATGACGTCGTCGAGTCTCCCCGGCATGACCAGCGAACTCCCGACTGTGGTGCGGAGTGGGGTCTCGGCCTCTGCAGAGAAGGCATGCTCCATGGCCCGAATCGCGTCCGCCATGGGCAGGGCCTCCCGGGTCTCCGCCGAATTGAGGTATCGCATCAGGCCAGGACGTTCTTGACTGCCACGTCGATTGGCTCTCGATTGACAGAGAGAAAGCTCATTGGCACGTCGGTATCAAACTCGATCGCGGACCCGGTGAAGGCCTGGGCCACCATCGATCCGATCGACGGGGCGAGCTTGAAGCCATGGCCGGAGAACCCGTTGGCGACCCAGAGCCCGTCGACTCCAGACGGCCCAACCACGGGATGGACATCCTCACGATTAATGGTGTAGAGCCCGGCGATGCCGGATACGCCGCCCCTCGCCTCCAAACCCGGAACCCGATGATGAAATGCGGCCAGCTTGATCTCGGTGAATTCGGCGTCGGGGACCCGCTTGTAGTCGTCGGGGTCGTCCACGATTTCCTCCTCGTCCGCGGCCAGGACCGACCCGACAAGCACCTGCTGGCCGCCGCTCTCGGGACGGAAGTAGATCCCGGTCGACGCATCGGCTCCAACCGGAATCGGACCGAGGTCGGAGGGCCAGGATCGGTAGACCGTCTGAATCCGGGTCGGGGTGAGCGTCCAGCGCAGATCGGCCCCGGCCATGGCGTTCAGCTGATTGCACCAGGGACCGGCGGCGTTGATCACGAGATCCGCCGAGATCTCGGAACCATCGGAGAGTTGGACTCCGGTGACCCGGCCGTTATCCCTAGAGACGCCCACGACCATCGAGTTGAACTCGACAATCCCACCCCGCCGACGGGTCGCCTCGATGAGATCCTGATTGGCCCCGACCGGCTCCGCATAACCCCCAAGGCTCTCGTAGAGGAAGGCTTCGCCGGGAGAGCAAACGTGCTCGATCTCCCCGGTCAGATCGAAGGGGACGCCGCACGTGGACAGAGAGGGGAAGAGCTCGGTGACATCATCCGGCCCGAGAGCCTCGGCCTTGACTCCCTCTCCCATCAGCTTGCCGGCATCGGTTTCGACCTTCTCTCGGGTCTCTCCCATCATCCAGAGAACGCCGACACGTTGTAGGCCGGAACGTGGCGCGTCCAACCCGGTGAACTCGGCCCAGTTGGCGTAGGCCTCCTGCCCGTGAAAGGCGAGCCGCACCACTTCGGGATGGGTGTATCGACAACGACAGATCGACGATGACGCCCCGGTCGACCCCTCGGCCGGACCTAGCCCCTTGTCGAGGGCGATGACCTCGGCCACCCCATGCCGGGCGAGCTGATAAGCGATCGAGGCTCCGATGATCCCCGCTCCCACCACGACCACGTCGGCGGTGCGGTTCATCCAGCAGCGACCCGGTAGTCGCCCGCCTCCTCATCCCAGGTCAGCTCGATCTGGCCTTTCGTCGCGGCCGCCTTGCAGAACTGGAGAAACCCGGAGTAGCCGAACTTCTTCTCCGAGAACGACTGGTCCTTCTTGCGGAGTTGGTTCTTCAGACCCGACAGGAGCACTGGCGAGCCCTTCTTGGAGAGGTCGTTCACCACTTCGACGAGCAGATCGAACGCTGCCCCCTCGCCAGACCCGGCCGAAGGGAACTGGACGACGGGGTCACCCCTTCCCGGGCCCTCTGAAGTCTCGATCACCCCTTGGGACTCGAGGTGGTTGAGCAGCTCGCCGAAGGCACGGAACCCGTAATCCGCCTCGCTGAAGGTCGAATCTTTGCGGAGCAAGGCCCGCTTGAGAGAGGACGCCAGAACCTCGCCACCGCTGCTCCTGAGCAGGCCGGAGAGAGTGGTGGTGATCAGGGCCGCCAGCTCCGGGGTAGTGGTGTCGTCGACCTGCTCTTGCTCTTCCGGTGGCTCACTGGCGCGAGTCGGCTCCACCCCGTCGAGGTTCTCGTAGAAGAGAAACTCGTCACAGGCCGGGGGAAGCAGCGCTGAGGTGGAGCCTTGACCCCCACCCCGATCACCTGTTTGTTGAGCTCGCGCAGCTTGTGGACCAGAGGAGTGAAATCCGAGTCTCCGGTGCAGATGACGAAGGTGGTGATGTAGTCGCGCTCGAAGGCGACCTCGATGGCATCGACAGCCATCTTGATGTCGGCGGCGTTCTTTCGGCTCGCCCCCATCCGTTGCGGGATCTCGATCAGCTCGATGTGGCTTCGGGTGAGCTTTTGCCGGGCGTCAGCGAACATCCCCCAGTCGGCATACGCCTTCCGGCTCACCACCCTCCCCCGCTCGGCCAGGGCGTTGGCGATGGGCTTGAAGTCGAACTCCATCCCGCCCAGTGCTTCTCTGGCTCCGATTGCCAGGTTCTCGAAGTCGACGAACAGGGCGATGCGCTCTTCTTCCATGAGGGTCAAGCGTAGGCGAGCCCCGTCAAGCCTCCGGCGCCGAGTGCATCCCGAGAACGGACCTGGGACGTCATAAACTCCCGAGCTGATCCGGCTAGAGCCACCCTGACCAGGACGTTTACAAGGTCCATGCCCTCGTAGCTCAGGGGATAGAGCACCG
>CAWKEI010000006.1:0-227166 GCA_963848695.1 uncultured Acidobacteriota bacterium | reverse complement strand
CTGCCGCAGACAGCGGGATCAAGATGAGGTACCCGGCATCGGAGGCGATGCTGGAGAGGACCCCGACGAAGATGAGGATGAAGGCGATGAGCCGTCGAGGCGCCACCGCGACCAGCTTGCGGATCAGCGCCCCCATCATCCCGGCGTGCTCGGCGACTCCGACTCCCATCATGGCCACGAAGACCACGGCCACGACCGCGAAGCCGGCGAAGTTGTCGACGAACGAGGTGAAGATGAACCGGATCCCGTCGACCGTGAGAAGGCTCACCACCGAAATCGTCTCGGTCTCGATCTCGTACTCGGGGTCGTAGTTGCCCAGATCCGGCGTCTCGGGGTACGGCACGTCGGATCCGCCGAGACCGCCGTGCTCGTCGACCAGCTCCTCGGTGGGCACCGCGACCGCGATCTCTTCGGTGGCACTGACGTCGAACAGATAGAGGATGTGGCTGAGGACGATTATGAAGAGGATGAGGTAGAGGAACATCAAGACAGGGTGGGGCACCTTGTTCCCCACCCGCTCCACGCCGTCCAACATTCGTTGGGAGAACGGCTTCTTCTCGGTCGGCTCGATCGTGGCGGCTTCCATTTCGGCGGTGGGCTCCTTTCAGGCGGCCGGTCGTTTGAAGCTCGAGGCGAGGTCGATGAGGAGACGAGCACCGAATCCGGTGCACCCCGGCGGGCGCCACGATGTGTCGCGATCGTTCTGGGCGGTGCCGGCGATGTCGATGTGAGCCCAGGGCTTCCCGTCGACGAATTCCTCGAGGAACAGCGCCGCGGTGATGGCGCCTGCATTGGCGCCACCCAAGTTCTTGATGTCGGCGATGTCGGAATCGAGCTGGCCTCGGTATCTCCGCTCCAGCGGCAGCTCCCACACAGACTCCCCCGTAACAGCGGCGGCCGCCTCGACCTGGGCGACCAAGCCCGCATTGTTCCCGATCAGACCGGCAACCTGTGTGCCGAGGGCCCGCATCGAAGCCCCGGTCAAGGTCGCGATGTCGACGATCGCATCGGTGTCGTCTTCGGTGGCGAGCACGAGGGCGTCGGCCATCACCAGCCGCCCTTCTGCATCAGTGTTCATCACCTCCACGGTCTTGCCCCCATGGACGGTCAGCACGTCACCCATCGCGATCGAGGTCTCCGAAGGCCGGTTGTCGGTGCACATCAGGTAACCGGTGACGGCCGTCTTGCATCCCAAAGCCTCGAGTTGGGCCATAGCGGCCAGGATGGCCCCAGCGCCAGACATGTCGTTCTTCATCGTGGCGTGGACGTCGTCCGCCGGTTTGAGGGCCATGCCTCCGGCGTCGTACATGATCCCCTTCCCCACCAGGGTGAGATGACCTCTGGCGCGGGAAGGCTGATAGCTCAGCTTGATCATTCGGGGCTCTTCGGCGCTTCCCGCATTGACCCCGAGCAGACCGCCGCACCCCAGGTCGATCAGTGCCTGCTTGTCGAAGATCTCGACCTTCAGCCCTCGTTTCTTCCCGAGCCGGGTGGCCACCTCGGCTAGGTCGATGGCGTCGAGCAACGCTGGTGGGGTGTTGGCCAGGTCACGGGCGATATTGGTCGCCTCGGCGGTGATCACTCCTCTGGCGGCGCCTCGCCGCACCGCAGCGGAACGTCTCCCGTCGACCACCAGGGCAAGCTCGGTGATCGGCTCCACCGTTGGCTTGTCCTTGAGGACGTCGTATCGGTACCGGGCCAGCAACGCCCCCTCGACCACCACCTGACCGGCGACATCCGGGGCGACCGAGCCGGTCTCGCCCAGCGTCAAGGCCAGATTGCCGTGCTTCTGTGTCGCTCGGGCGAAGGCGGCTCCGACATCTCGTAACTTGTCGGCGTCGAGATCTGACAGGTCACCGACACCAACTAAGACAGTCATCGGGCCGGCGGCGCCGGGAAGGACGATGGTCTGACCGGTCTTTCCCTCGAACCCGGCAGCCTCCAATGAGGCCCTATCGAGACCGAGGCCGTTCGGGAGCTCGCCATCCGTGGCGACCAGGTGGCCGAGGACGGGAGCCTCCTGGACTTTGGTGGAGACGGTGACCGCAGCCGATCTCTGCAGGGATGGGACAGGGTCGAAGTCGGTTAGACCGGTGAAGACGCTCATGACGGGAACCTAGCCCTTGCCCTGTCAGCCATTCGACCAGGACACCCACGATCCGTCGTGGACGTGGACCGGGTCTCCACCGGCGACGAGGTAAACCCATATGCCCGGGTCGTCGCCGATCGCCCCGGGCAGGGCGAACGCCGCCGAATCGGGTGACCACAGCTGGAGTGACTGGCCGTACTGGTCGAAGAAGCGGAGCACGTCGGTGACGAACGCCTGATCGGGGGAGAACGACGAGAGCTCGGTCGTCTCCCCGGCTCGCCACACCAGGGTTTCCAGCTCAGCCGCCCCACCTGCATCGGGATTCAGGACGAGAAGGGACCGCCCATCAGGGCTCCAGAAGAGACCTATCGACGTGGAAGCCACGACCTCGGACATCTCGCCACTCTCGATGTCGATCACGACGACCGTGTTCGATGGGATCGCCGGCGTCTCGGTGATGGCAGCGTTCACGCCTGGAGGCGTCTCCTCCTCGACGAATGACTGCACGGCTACTCGCGTCCCCTGGCGGTTGGCGACGAAAGCGATTGGCCCGGGAACGGTTGCCAGCAAGCGTGTCTCCCCTTCGACCTGACGCAGCTCGAGACCATCAGCGGAGAGATGGAGGATCCCGGCCGGGACCCAGTGAGGGGCCTGATACCCAGCCGCGGTGGCACCCAGATCCGCTCCCTCGCCATCGAGGCCGATGGTGGCGAAGAACTCCGACTGGACGTGGGCGGCGACCTGGCTGCTGTCGGGGCTCCATGAGAAGTAGAAAGGCGAGCCGGAGGCCACGATCTCGGAGGTAGCGGCTTCGACATCGACCAGCTCGAAGTCGATCGTCCCACCGATGCTGTTGTGGAGGACGCCGATACCGCTGCCGTCGGGGGACCAGTAGAGGTAAAAGGGAGGGGCGGTCATGGGGACCGATCCGCGATTCCCGCCCTGACCGTCGCTGGACCCGAGCCCCGAGCCCTCTGCGTCGATCTCCGACCAGGCCACTGTGTCGGCTACCGGTGAGAAGGACGGCTGCCGATACCCCGCCGCCTCACCGCCATCGTCGGTGATCTCCACCGGGTCCGACCCATCGGGATCGGTAGTGACGATGTTGCCGGTCTCATCCACCACTACGAGGCGGCCCGGCAGGTCCGCCACATCGGTGACCATAGGCGTCGTCGTCGGAGCCGTCGTCTGGTCGACTGCTGAGGACGTCGAGCCGGAATCGGAGGTGCATGCGGTGGCGGCCAACACGAGGGCACAAGCAATGGCGAGCGGGCGGAGATGCATCGAAGTCAAAGGCTACCGATGGGTCTCGATCCCATTGCCCAGCGCCTTTGCGAGCAGATCGTGATCGACACTGCCCCCGCTGACCAGGCAGACACTGAGCCCACGGTCCTCTATCGGTGTCTTCAGGGCGGCGGCCAGAGCGGCTGCCCCCGCTCCCTCGGTCACCAGCTTGTCCCCGAGGGCGAGCTGGCGAATCGCCGCCATCACCTCCTCTTCGGTGACCAACACGACCTCATCCACGAGCCGGCGGAGCAAGGGGTACATCTCGTCTGTGATCACCGGCGTCGACGCTCCTTCGACGATGGTGTCGTGCCAGTCGATCCACTTCGGCCCCCCGGCGTCGAAGGCTGCAGCCAGGGCCGAGTTCACATGTGCCTGCACGGCGAACACTCTGATCGATGGTTTGAGGATCTTGAGTACCGAGGCGACACCTCCGATGAGCGCACCGCCTCCAACCGGGACGAACACCGAGTCCAACTGCGGGAGGTCCTCGAAGATCTCGATGCCGATGGTCCCATGCCCGGCGACCATCAGAGGCTCGCCCCATGGGTTCAGATAAGTGAAAGGCTCCTCCCGCCATGCCTCCTCGAACATGAACCGCATCAGATCGGTCATCGAGACCTCGATCAGATCCACCCCGTAGGCGGCGATGGCGGCGCGTTTGGAAGCATGGAGGGAATCGGGCACGTGTGACCTCGTCTGGACGCCGAGAAGTCGGCCCATGTACCCGAGTGCCATCGCGGTGTTCCCGGCGCTGGTGGTGGCGATGCCGGGTCGAGTCTGATCCTCGGTCAGGCTGAGCGCCCAGTTGCCGACACCCCTGATCTTGAACGAGCCCACCGGTTGGAGAACTTCGGGTTTGAGATAGATGTCGGCGGTGGCGTCGTACCCATGCAACGGCATCAGCGGCGTTCGCACGGCGACACCCGCTATCCGGCGCGCAGCCTTTTTCACCTCTTCGATGTCGGGCGGCTCGACCGGGTCCCCACCCCATCCGGTCGGCAGATCGTCGGCCACTACCTTCCTCCTCGCAAGAACAGAGCGACTCTATTTGTCAGGAGGCCACCCATGGAGAGGGTCGTTGTCGACGGATTGGCCCGTGTCCCATCGTTCAGCCATGCCGTCATCGCCGGAGACTTCGTTCATGTCGCCGGGAGCCTGGGGACCATCGGCGACAGCACCGACCTGGTCGACGGGGGTGTGGGCCCACAGACCACCCAAACCATCCGCAACATCGAGCGGATTCTGGAGGAGACTGGCCTGGGCCTCGGCGATGTGGTCAAGATGAATGTGTACCTGTCGGATATGGCGGACTTCCAGGAGATGAACGAGGCGTACATGGCCGCGATCGGGGACTCGCCACCGGCACGGATCACCGTTGGCGGCGTGGATCTCGCCCTCGGCGGCGCCGTGGAGATCGACTGTGTCGCATATCGGGGCGACTGACCCCCCTCCGCCCTTCAACCCCGAGCGATTCCCGGTCGATAGATAGCCATGGCACCGACCAACCGGCCGGTTATGACGCCGCGCTTTCGTGCAGCGGTGTTGATGGCCACCGTCGTCGCCACCTCCCTGGGGATGGTCGCCGAATACGGGGCGTGGTCCGCCAATGGATCAGGCGCCGTCTACCGGTTGGCCACCTATGCCGTCATCGGAGTGACCGCTGCCTATCAGCTCGCCCGCCATCGCCGGATCGAAGCAGTGGCGGCCATGGCCGCTCTCACCTTCTGCGCCCTGAGCCTCACCGAGGCCGCGCGCACCACGGGGTTCGGCAGCGGCTACACCCTCGCCTGCCTGATCCTCATCTCCGTCGTGTACGTGGCCACCCGGGAGAGCAAATCGGTGGTGCCGCTCATCCTCGTCGCCAGCCTCACCGCCACCTACACAGTGGCTTCGATCATTCTCGACCAGGCTCCTCCCACCGAGGCTTTCGCCCGTCTGATGATCGGGATCCCCGGCCAGGCGTTGGTGGTGTGGATCACCTGGCAGCTCCTCCAGTCACTGGCAGAAGCCTCCGAGCACCAGGCCAAGACGGCGAGGATCCAGAAAGCGCTGGCCACCTGCTCGCAGGCACTGCTCACCGGGCGCGACGACGAGCCATTGACCGCGGCGCTCGCCGCCCTCCTCGATGCCACCGAAGCCGATTACGCCTACATCGACATCAACCGGGTCGACAAGGAAGGGCAGGTCACTTGGGAGATCGTGGCCGAGGCAATCGGCAACGACGTGCCGCCCGGGCCCGATTCATTCGACGAAGGGGACTACAGCCAGTTCCCTCAGATCATCGAGCTTCTGGCAGACGGGCAGCCGGCACGGATCCGGGTCAGTGACCTCCCGATGCCGGTGCGCGCCCGCTACGAGGCTGAGGGGATTCGCTCGGAGTTGATGGCCCCGATCATGATCAGGGACCAGTGGGTGGGAACGCTCGGCTACTCCGACTTCTGGCGGGACGACGTGTGGACCGACGTCGAGGTGGAAGGGCTGATGCGGGCAGCGGACATGGTGGGCGCCTATTGGGAGAGGGAGTCGGCTCGTGAGGGCCTCGAAGAGCTGGCCGCGGCCAAGGACCGATTCATCGCCACGGTGAGCCACGAATTGCGCACGCCTCTCGCCGCGGTGGTCGGGTTCTCCGGTGAGCTGGCGCAGGGCCTGGGCAATTACTCAGCTGAGGAGATCGAGGAGATGGTCGGGTTGATCTCGAGCCAGAGCCAGGAGGTGGCCCAGTTGGTCGACGACCTGTTGACCGCGGAGCGAGCCGCCTCGGGGAATCTCACCGTCAGTCCTCGGGCGATAGACCTGCTCGACGAGTGCCGATCGATCGTCGAATCCCTCGGCGTCGACTTGGAGGTGACCGTGGTCGGGGACCCATCGACGGCGTGGGCCGACACCCTCCGCACCAGGCAGATCGTGCGGAATCTCCTCACCAACGCCCATCGATACGGGGGCCGGCACGTGCGGGTCGAGGTGTCGAGCAAGGCAAACACGGCCTCACTGGTGGTGAGTGACGACGGTCCCGGGGTCAAGGGCATCGACGCCGAGCACATCTTCGATCCCTACTTCCGGGCACAGGCATCATCAGACGCCAAGCCGGATTCGGTTGGTCTCGGGTTGGCAGTGGCCAGACAACTCGCCCGGATGATGGATGGAGACCTGGTCTACCGGCGGCGTGGAGGGTGGACTCGCTTCGAGCTCACCCTCCCAATCGCCCCCGGTACCGCCGCCTCGATGGTCGGCTGACCGCTCAGACGAACAATTGGACGTCGGCGTCGGCGGCGAAATCGAGGAATGCCGCCGCACCGGCGATCTCACACCCCTTGATCAGATCCCCTTCCTCCACTCCCATGACACCCATGGTCGTAGAGCAGGCGAAGAATCGGACGTCGAGGCCCTGAGCCATCTCGATGAATTCGGGGACGGTCGGCATGCGAGCATCGCTCATCCATTTCTTCATGATCTTGGTGGCCGCTGCCGTGGCGCCGGGAAGCGCGCCGAGCAAGTTGGGCAGCTGGATCGGGCCGGCGGGATTGGCCAAGGAGGCCACCTTCAGTTTCTCGAGCCGGTCGTTGTGGATGATGTCGAGGCCATAGAAGGTGAAATACACCCCCGCCTCCCAACCAAGGCTGGCTGCGGTCGTGGCCAGGATCAACGGCGGGTAGGCCTGGTCGAGTGTCCCCTTGGATGCGACCAGAGCGATCCGCCGCTTCCGCTGCTCCGACTGACCATCGGTGGCCTGGTGGGTGAGCGTGCTGGTCACGACCGCACCGCCTTCTCGATCCAAAAGAGCTGACGGGTCTCTTCGCGCTCGACCCCGAGCAGGATGTTCCCGGTCTGCCGGGCCAGCGCCGGGATGTCCTCGAGTGCCCCGGGATCGGTGGTGATCAACTCCAGCACCTGTCCGGGGGAGAGCTGGCCCAGGGCCAGCGACGCCCGGTAGACGGGGAGCGGGCAGAGCACACCCGAGCAGTCGAGCTGTACATCGGCTCGAGGTCGGGTGACGTCTACGGGCTGTGTGGTCATGTTCCTTCTCCTTGGTTCTTCCGGATCGGGCCCATGACAACAAAAGACCCGCATCCGGTGCCGGTGCGGGCTTTGCGTCTCTGTCTCTTGGTGACTCAGGACATGGCTACCCACACGGCACGGCCGCACAGCGACAGAGGCAGCAGCAGGCCGAGCTGGTGGGAGGGCATGTCATGTCGGGGCCGATGGTAGGCGTTCCGCCGGTCGGGTCAAGACGGACCGCTTGGAGGAGTGAGATCTTGCGAGGCCAGTGGAGCTCTTTGAGGAGGAGAAGGAGTCCGCTGGAAGAAGCGGAAACTTGCTCCACTGGCCTTCGCAATTGTGGAAGGAAGGAACCTTGTGATTCTGTTCACAAGTCGGAACCCCGCTCGCGCCCCGTCTATTCCCCGGTCAGCTGCTGAAGGTGACCGAGAAGGCAGGTGCCCAGCGCGAGACCACGCGACCGTAGTTCTCGCCGGCAGACATCATGTCGCCGTCGGCAAGAGCCTCGAGGGAGCGGCGCACCAGTTCCACCGAGTCATCGAACACCAGCTCCTGAGGGTCGAAGAGGTCTGAAACCGTCGAATAGTCCAGCTCGAGCATCGAGTCGGAGGGAAAGCTGTCGAGCCAGTCCGAGAGCTGAGCCAGCTCCTCGGCGGGGCCTTGGAAGACCTGGAGCCCACGCAGGACACCCAGGGCGTGGTCGACCCGCTTCAGGCCCACGCCTAGATCGACCCGGAGCCGCACCCTCGGTGCCCCATCGACCTCGTAGACCTCTTTGTCCTCGGGCTGGAAGGCGGTGAACCATCGAACAGGGACATGCCACGCCGAGGTGAGGACGTGGGAGCGATGACCGGGATGTTCTCGGTGGTACCGCCGTAGCTCGTTGTCGGCGGTCTGCGCCGCCTCCTCGGGGATGAGCCCGGCTCCCAAGCCCCGAAAGGCATTGGCGAACGCGACGGTCGACTCGAGAACCCGGAGGCGGAGATGCCGCGGGCAAACCATCCGAACCCCGTTCCAGTCGGCCACCCAGTCGGCGTCTCCGTCCGACTCGGAGAGAAGACCGTATCCACGGACGAATCCGGGCACCGGGTCACCGCTCTCGGCGCCCTGGGGGGTGTAGACCCGAAGGTGGGCCGTCTTGGTCATGGCACCATCCTGGCAGAGGATTGCCCCGAGGTCACCCGGGCCATGCGAGGGCCGCACAGGTAACATCGCCCAAGAGTGAGAACCGCCCCCCGAGAATGGAGAACCGGACTTGGTCGTATTCGATGAGGTTGCCGGCGGAGGTCACGAGCAGGTCATCTACGCCTACGACGATGTATCCGGCCTCCGGGCCATAATCGCCATCCACTCCACAGCATTGGGTCCCGCCCTCGGCGGGACCCGCTTTTTTCCATACAACTCCGAGGAAGACGCCCTGGTCGATGTCTTGCGCCTATCCAAGGGCATGACCTACAAGGCGGCGGCGGCCGGGCTCGATCTCGGTGGAGGAAAAGCTGTGATCATCGGTGACCCCGCCACCGACAAGAGCGAGCGACTCTTCCGGGCATACGGCCGGATCGTCGACTCGCTGGGTGGCCGTTACATCACCGCCGAAGACGTGGGCACCACCACGACGGACATCGACATCATTCGCCGCGAAACACACTGGGCGCTGGGCTATTCGATCGCCGAAGGCGGAGCCGGTGATCCGTCTCCAATCACCTCGCGAGGGTTGTTCGCCGCGGCAAGAGCAGTCTCCGAGTTCCTCTGGGGCGACCCCGATCTCGCCGGTCGCCGCTTCGCAGTCCAAGGGGTGGGCAAGGTCGGGTCGGCCTTCGTCCAGTTGCTGGTCGAAGCCCGAGCCGAAGTCATTGTCGCCGACGCCTTCGAGGGAGCCCTCGAGGAGGCGGTGGACAACTACGGGGTGAAGGGCGTCGATGTGGAGGAGATCCACACCATCGATTGCGACTTCTACTCACCATGCGCCCTCGGCGGCGGGCTCAACAAGACCACGATCCCCGAGCTCAACTGCCAGGCGATCGTCGGCAGCGCCAACAACCAGCTCGCGAGCGATGAGGACGCCGATCGAATCGCCGAGCGCGGCATCGTCTACGCGCCTGATTTCGTGGTGAACGCAGGTGGTCTGATCAATGTCTACGACGAGTTGCACGGCTACTCGAAGATGAGGGCGATGCATCGGGTGGATTCCATATTCCAGGCAACACGGGCAATCCTGCAGACCTCGAAAGAGGCACAGGTCAACCCGAATCGGGCGGCGGTGATGCTCGCCGAGGAGCGGATTCGCGACGTAGGAGACCTGCGGCGATTCCATCGCAGCGGAGGCGACCTGCGTTGACCAGCCACCGCACCTACGGGATGGATTTCGACCGGAACCTCCATCACGGCGAGTTGGGATTGACCGACGAGCAGGTAATCCAGATGTATCGCCTGATGCTGACGACGCGACGCATCGACGATCGGCTCTTCGCCCTGCAGCGTCAGGGTCGGGCGCCATTCGTGGTCGGATCTTCGGGCCATGAGGCGGTGCAGGTGGCCTCGGCGCTGGCCCTCGATCGGGATAAGGACTGGGTCCTGCCCTACTACCGGGACATGGGGGTGGCTCTCGCCTGGGGGTTCGAGCCGGAGGAGATCTTCCTCGGCGCATTCGCCAAGAAGACCGACCCGATGTCAGGCGGGCGCCAGCTCCCCGGGCATTGGTCGAGCCGGGAGCGACGGGTTCTCACCCAGTCCTCGGTGATCGGCACGCAGTACCCGCATGCGGTGGGCATAGCCCAGGCCATGGCCCACCGCGGTGCAGACGCGGTGGTAGCCGTCTATGGCGGCGAGGGCTCGACGTCTGAGGGCGACTGGCACGAGGCGATGAATTGGGCCGGCATCCACAAGCTCCCCCTCGTCTTCGTCATCGAGAACAACCGGTATGCGATCTCGGTCCCCCAGGAGGAGCAGATCGCCGGCAGTCTCGCAGCCCGGGCGGAGAGCTACGGATTCCCTGGGATCGAAGTAGATGGAAACCGGACCCTTCGGGTCTACAAGGTGATGCAGGAGGCGGTCCGGCGGGCCCGCGCCGGGGAAGGGCCGACTCTGATCGAGGCAGAGACCTATCGCTACTACGCCCACACCTCCGACGACAACGACGCCTTGTACCGCAGCCGCGAGGAGGTCGAGACCTGGCGCAAGCGCGATCCGGTGGCCAGGGTCCGCCAGTACCTCATCGAGAACAGGCTGCTCACCGAGGCCGACGAGGAGCGCATCGACGAAGAAGTCATCGAGGCCCTGGCCAGGGCGGTCGAGACCGCAGAGGTCGCTCCCAACCCCGACGAGCCGACCAGTCGGGTCTATGCCCGTGTCTGTCGAGCCCGGGCCGGCGGTGACCGAGGTGGAAGCCCACCCGAGCGGGGAGACGGTGAATCTGATCACCGCGATCAACATGGCTCTCCACGAAGTGCTGGAGGCCCATGAGGACGCCATCGTCTTCGGCGAGGACGTAGCGAGGCGCAAGGGCGGCGTGTTCAAGGCGACACAGGACTTGACGGACCGATACGGGGCCGAACGTTGCTTCAACACACCGATCGCGGAATCGTCGATCATCGGAGTCGCCATCGGCATGTCCGCCGCCGGGTTCAAGGTGATCCCGGAGATCCAATTCGCCGACTACATCCACCCCGCCTTCGACCAGCTCGTCTCCGAGGCGGCCCGGATCTCGTTTCGGTCCGACGGGCACTGGAACGTCCCGATGGTCGTGCGCACCCCTTATGGGGCCGGGATCCACGGGGCGCTCTATCACTCGCAGTCGATCGAGTCTTTCTACGCCCACGTCCCCGGCCTCAAGGTCGTGGTCCCCTCGACGCCAGCCGACGTCAAGGGCCTCCTCTTCACCGCGGTCGAAGACCCCGATCCGGTGATGTTCCTCGAGCCAAAGAAGCTCTATCGCCTGGCCAAGGGCGCCTACCCGGCAGGGGACCATCGGGTGCCCCTGGGCCGCGCCGCCATCCGCCATCAGGGCACGGACCTCACCATCATCGCTTACGGGGCCATGGCCCACTTTGCGGTGGAGGCGGTCCCCCTCCTCGAGGAGCTCGACATCAGCCCTGAGGTGATCGACCTCCGCAGTCTCAAGCCGCTCGATTGGCCCACGATCGAGGAGTCGGTGAAGAAGACGTCCCGTGCCCTGATCGTCTATGAAGACAACGAGTTCGTCGGATATGGGGCCGAAATTGCGGCCCAAATCGCCGACAAGACCTTCGAGTGGCTCGACGCCCCGGTTCGCCGTTACGCCTTGCCCGACGTGCCGATCATGCCCTACGCAGGATCCCTCGAGAACGAGCTGTACCCGACCCCCGAGGGAATCGTCCGCAAAGCCCAGGAATTGGCGAAGTATTAGGTCCTAGGTCGTAGGTCATAGGTCCTAGGTACTGTCGACAGGCCATGTCGCTGCTGTCCCACCTGTCGTCGATTGCCGGTGAGGCATTCGTCGCCCTCGGGTTGCCCTCCGACCTGGGTGAGGTGGTGCCGTCACAGAGACCGGAGCTGGCCCAATTCCAGGTGAATGGCGCGATGGCAGCCGGGAAGGTGTCAGGAAGAGCCCCCCGAGAAGTGGCCCAGGATGTGGCCGATCGGCTCATCGGCCACCCGGACATCGCCAAGGTCGAGGTGGCCGGGCCCGGGTTCATCAATCTGAGCCTCACCGATGACTCCATTGCGCGGATGTCCGCCGAGGACGCCGCGGACCCTTCTTTCGGCTTCCCGGTCACCCGGGAGCCGAAGACCGTGGTCGTCGACTACGCCGGCCCCAATGTGGCCAAGGCCATGCACGTGGGACATCTGCGGGCGACGATCATCGGGGACTCACTCGCCCGGCTCTTCTCCTTCGCCGGCCACAAGGTCATACGTGACCCTCATTTCGGGGACTGGGGGTTCCAGATGGGCCTCCTCATCGCCGCCATCGAGGAGCGCCAGCCCGATCTCACATTCTTCGACCCGGCGGCCGCCACTTACCCGCCGGAATCCCCGGTGACGCTGGAGGATCTGCAACGTATCTACCCCGAGGCGGCGGAGCGGGCCCGTCTCGACGACGACTTCGCCGACTCGGCCCGCCGAGCGACGGTCCGACTTCAGCAAGGAGACCCCGGCTATCTGTCGCTCTGGCAGCACATGAAAAGGGTCTCGGAGGAATCGCAGCGCGACGATTTCGCCGCGCTCGGAGTCAACTTCGACCTCTGGTACGGGGAGTCGGATGTATCCGATCGCCTCGGCCCCCTCGTCGCCTCGCTGCGCGATTCAGGTGTGGCCGAGGAGTCACTGGGTGCCCTCGTGATCAGGGTCGGTGAAGAGGAGGACAACCGGGACATTCCCCCCCTGATCCTCGAATCCTCCTCGGGCGGGTTCCTCTACAGCACGACCGACCTGGCCACGATCCAGATGCGGGTCGAAGAGCTGCAAGCCGACCTGGTCCTCTACGTGGTGGATCGCCGCCAGGCAGATCATTTCGTCCAGATCTTCAGAGCGGCGACGAAGGCCGGCATTCTCCCGGAGCGCACCCAACTCGAGCACATCTGGTTCGGGACTATGAACGGACCTGATGGAAGGCCATTCCGGACCCGGGAGGGCGGCGTAGTGCGTCTCGCCGACGTGATCGATCTGCTCACCGAGGCGGCCCGTCGCAGATTGGACGAGGCCCACCTGGCGGAGGACTACCCCCAAGACGAGCGGTCGAAGATCGCCCGAATGGTGGGCGTTGCCGCTCTCAAGTTCGGTGATCTGATCAACAACCGGGTATCCGACTATGTCTTCGACCCGGAGCGTTTCACCTCTTTCGAGGGGAAGACCGGTCCATACCTGCAATACGCGGCCGTGAGGATCAAGTCGATCCTCCGCCGCGCGGGCGCTGAAGATCTCGAGCCGGGTGACCTGATCGCCCCGACCGTCGACGACGAACGCAACTTGATGCTCGAATTGCTCCGGCTCCCCGAGGTCGTGAGTCGGGCGATCGCCCTGCGCTCCCCAAATCACGTGGCCGATTTCGCGTTCGAGGTGGCCGGGCGTTTCAACCGCTTCTACGACACGTGTCACATCCTGTCCGAGCCGGACGTGGCCCGACGAGGCTCCTGGCTCTCTCTAGCCGCCTGGACGCTGGCCGCGCTCGGGCAGCTTCTCGATCTCCTCGGCATCGAAGTGCCCGAACGGATGTAGACGTGTCGTTCGTCATCCGCCCCGCCCGGGCCGAAGACGTCCCCCTCATCGCGCCCTGGACCCGGGACACGTTCGCTTGGGGCGATTACGTGCCCGATTTGATGAGCGGCTGGCTTGAAGAGCCCGATTCGCTGGTGTTCGTTTGTGTGTTCGAGGATGACGTCCCTGTGGCTCTTTCCCGGGTGCAGTTGCTCTCCCCGACCGAGGCCTGGCTCAGCGCGGCCCGGGTCCACCCCGATCATCGAAGGGCCGGAATGGGCATGGCGATGAACGATTACTCGGTGGAGTGGGCCAGGTCACGAGGTGCGCTCGTCGCTCGTCTCACCATCGAGGCGGACAACGAGGCGGCGCGATCGCAGGTCCTCAGATCCGCCTACCGGCTCACCGGGCGATGGAGCTTCGCAACAGCCGATGTGGCGACGGGAACCCGAATGGCCTCCGGCGATCGACTGCGAGTCGGCACCGCCATCGATGCGGACGCCGCATGGACGTTCTGGTCACAGAGTGAATTGGCTTACGCGGCACGCGACCTGATCTCTCTCGGGTGGCGATGGCGAAAGGCATCCCGACAGGACCTGGACCGTGCGGTGGAAACCCGCACCTTCTACCAGAGCGCCGGTGGCTGGGTGATCGCCGAGGGCGACGAGGAAGGCATCTCGGTGCGGTGGCTGGCGACCTCGCCGCCCGACGCCCCGCTCCTGTTGCAGGGCCTGCGAGATCTCCTCCGAGATGCCTCCGCCGGCCGGGTCGAGGCGATGATCCCGGTGACGGTCTGGAGTGTGGAAGCCCTTTTGCGAGAGGGTTACCGGGTGCACCCGGTCGAGATCTACTCGAAGGGACTGTGACGGGACCTTCCTAGGAGATCATGGCCATGGTGGCCACGGCCCAGACCACGAACATGATGGGGAAGTCGGTGGAACGAAGCCATTCCGGCCCGTCGGGGTACCACCGAGCGGCGAGGGCGATCGGCACGCCGATCAATGGCATAACGGTCATCCCGGCCACCCCGACCGCTCTGATCCCTTCGACCCCTGTCGTCACCGGCAGCGGGAGGCCCTCGGTGACGCCATCGATCAGCCCGTGAACGAGGAGCATGATCAGTCCGACCACGAAGACCGCGATGATGCGGCCCAAGCCGATCTCCCACAGCTTGAACCCGACCAGGCGCCGGCCACGACCCAGCGGGCCCTCGGCAGCGACACCTAGGCAGAACAGCCCGATGACGGCAAGGACGAGCGAAGAAGCGAGCATGGCCCCGGTGGACAGATCCTGGATCACGTCGACGAGCTGGAAACCGGCGAGGACGACCGAGACGGCCAGCCCGACGAGGAGGCTCCCCACCACCATCAGACCCACATCGAGCATGGTCCCGAACGAGCCGTAGGCCAGGATCGCATATCGCCTGGCCGTGGCCCGGCTATCGGCACGGGCGATGTCTTCGGTCATCTCGAGGCCTTCACCGCGGCGACCCTACCGGCGGTGCCCGCTTCCCGGACGGCTCGCAGATACCACTCGATCGGGTGAGCGATCTGGTGGTCGCGGCCCAGCGCGGACCTGAGCTGCATCTCACACCCCGGGTTGGCGGAAGCGACCCTGCTCACCCCAGTTGAACGTATCTGATCCGCTTTTCGGTTTCCCAGCTCCCGCGAGGCCTCGGGCTGGAGCACCGTGTACAGACCGGCGGCGCCGCAGCACATCCCTGCCGGATCGATCTCAACCACTTCGTAACCGCCTGCCTCGATGATCAGCCGCGGCTCAGCAGTCACCCGCTGGGCATGACGCAGATGACACGGATCCTGGATCGCGATCTCGCCTGCTCCGGGCTCCAGCACCGGAAGCAGGCCCGCCTCGATCGCCCGGGCCACCGCCACGGTCACATCAACAGTCCGAGCACCGACCTCTCCGCCATCAGGGGCCCAATGGCCGTACTCGCGCACATGCGCCGAGCACCCTGCGGAGGTGACAACCACCTGGTCGTAACCATCGAAAATCGGAACGTTCCTCCCCGCCAGCAATCGGGCTGCATCGGCTTTGCCATCGTGAGCGGCGAGGGCACCGCAGCAAGTCTGACCTTCCGGCACCTCGACGCTAAAACCCGCCATCTCGAGAAGCTCGATGGCGGCATGATTGACCGGGCGGAACCACTCGTCCTGAATGCATCCAGCCAGGACGGCCACGGTCCCTGACGTGCCGGACCCCCCGACGTGACCCAACGTCGGCTTGGGGCGGCCGTCGAGACGGCGCACACCTGCCGACAACCGGCGGAAGCGCCCCGGGACAAGGGAGGTCGCCCTGGTGGCCTGCGCGACGCGAAGAGCACCGCTCCCCATGCGCAGCGATCTCCTCGAGCCAATCACCGGCCCGAGAAGGAAGGCGCGGATCCGATGGCCGATGCTCGGCCGTTGCGCAACGAGCTCGGCGCGGGTGCCCTCCAAGGCCCGTCCATACGGGACCAGGCCTGGACATATCGGCTCGCAGGCCCGACAACCCAGACAGAAGTCGATCACACCCTGGAACGGTGCATCGACCTCGAGAATGCCCAGATGGACAGCTTTCATCGCCTGGATCCGACCGCGGGGAGAGGCGGTCTCGCGTCCGGTCAGCCGGAACGTCGGACAGACCGGAAGACACAGCCCGCATTGGACACAGGCATTGAGCTCATCTGTGGTCGGGTGATCCGCGGTGACCCAGCCCATCACAAACCTGCCGGAAGCCGACCGGGGTTGAGGATCCGGCCCGGGTCGAACTGAGCGATGAGCCGTCGCTGGACCTCGAGCCCGGGTGGGGGCGACCCCCAGGGATCGAGACCATTGAGGCCGTCGGCGGGCGCCTCGACGACAACAAGGGCACCGCCCACGCCTTCCACCCACTCGCGCAACTCGGCGGCTCCGCCGGCGTCTGGCGATGCGGCCCGGATGTCGCCTGCGCGATGGACCGCGACGTAGTGCCAGCCGTTTGGGAGCCTCTCCAATGCCGAAGCAGTCTGCGCGGGAGGGACTCGCAGCGACCATCGGTACGGACCTTCAGGGTCGGCGGGCCACCGATGACCCGATGACGGCTCACCCCCGAGCCTCGCCGACGAGGCGGCCACCTCTTCAGGAGTGCCCCAGAGGAACACCTCGATCACGCCGTCGTGCTCGAGGACGGCTAGGGGACGGACTACCCGGCCGGCGGCTTCGATGTCGTCGATGACGACGGTTGCAGAGCCACGGGGTCGCGGCCACAGCTTGAGACAGACCGAGGTGAGGACCCCGAGCGAGCCAAACGCCCCGACCACCAGCCGGGGCAGGTCGTATCCGGAGACGTTCTTGACCACGCGCCCCCCTCCACGCACCACCCGGCCATCGCCGGTTACCAGCCGGACCTCGAGCATCCGTTCCCTCGTGCCGAGGAGGCGGGCCCGGCGCAGCGAGGAGACCCCCGCCGAGATCACACCTCCGACCGTGGATTCCCCGGGCACCTCTGGGAGGACTGCGGTCTGCGAGCGCTCGGCCAGGGTCGCCTCCAACTCGCCCACCGGAGTCCCTGCCCCGACCGTGACGGTGAGGTCATCTGGATCCCATTCCTCGATCCCGGAAAGTCCGCCCATATCGACAATGAGATCAGGTCGTTGCGGCGTCCCATAGCCCTGTTTGGTGCCGCCGCCCACGACCTGGACCACCCGCTTGCCCTCGGTTGCCCCACGGAGGATCGAGGAGAGATCCTCGACGGTGGAGGGAGCGACACGCTCGGGACCGCCCCCGGCGGCCCCGGTCATACCCAGGCCCCGTCCGGGATCTCCCGTCTCGCTCCGCCGAAGTCGAAGCAGCGTGAGCCTTCCGGGAGCACCTTCGCCGGGTTGAAGATGCCGGCGGGGTCGAATGCCTCTTTGAGCCTCGCTTGGGCGTCGAGATCGAGCTCGCTGAAATCCGCCCGCATCATGTCGCGCTTCTCCAACCCGATCCCGTGCTCCCCGGACAGGGCGCCCCCACGGCGGAGGCAAGCCGCCACCATCTCCTCCCCCGCCCGGTGAACCTTGTCCATCATGACCGGGTCGGACGCGTCGAACGCCATCAGCGGATGGAGGTTCCCGTCGCCGGCATGGAGGACGTTGTAGACCGCGAGCCCGTAGCGGTCGGCGATCGCCTCTATCTCCTCCATCGTCTCCGCCAGCTTGGACCTGGGCACCACGGTGTCGTGGAGGTAGTAATTCGGTGAGACCTGAGCCACCGCCCCGAAGGCGGATTTCCGTCCCTTCCAGAGGATGGCCCGCTCTGCCTCGTCCTTGGCCACCTGGACGGTACGCGCTCCGTTCTCCAGGCCGATACGCGAGATCAGAGCGGCTTCCGCCTCCACTGCCTCCGGCTCGCCCACGACTTCAGCAAGGAGGATCGCGGCGCAGTCACAGGGAAGACCCGCCTTGAGCCAGTTCTCGACGGCGGTGGTCATCCTCTGGTCCATGATCTCGAGCGCCGCCGGCACCAGGCCCGAGGCGATCACCTCCGAGACCGTTCTCGTCGCCCCGGAGAGCTGCTCGAAATCGAGGAGCAGGGTCCTCACGTCGGACTCGATCGGAAGAAGGCGGACCAGGGCCTTCGTCACCACACCGAGCGTGCCCTCGGATCCGACGATCAGTCCTTTGAGATCGAGGCCGGGCATGTCCGGGGCCTGTCCGCCCAGAGACAGGATCTCCCCGCCGGCCAGCACGACTTCGAGGCCGAGGACATGGCTGGTAGTCGCCCCCTCGGCCAGGCAGTGCGCCCCACCCGAGTTGTTGGCCACGTTGCCGCCGATGGTGCAGGCAGACTGCGACGAGGGGTCCGGAGCGAAGGAGAGCCCGAACGGCTCGGCCGCCGTGCTCAGATCGAGGTTTATCACCCCTGCCCCCACCCAGGCCGTGCGGTTCTCCACGTCGATCTCGATCTGGTTCATCGAAGTGGTGGACAGGACGATGCCGCCGTCGATAGGGATTGCCCCCGCCGTCAAACCGGTGCCGGCGCCCCGAGCGACGATCGGGACACCGTGTCTCTCGGCCACCCTGACCACTTCGGCCACCTCTTCGGTGGTGTGGGGGAAAACCACACAGGTCGCCCGGCCCTGCATGAGGGAGGCGTCGCGCGAGTACAGATAGAGCTCGACCGGTTCTTCCAGCACCCGATCGTCATCCAAAACGCCGCGCAGATCCCCGATGAGGCTCACATGCGGAGGGTAGTTGTGGCGTTGTTCACGGTTGTCCCACCCCGCCGGTCAGGTGATGAGATTGGCGATGTGCTTGGTGGCCTCCCGGTAGGACAAACCCGACAGATGGTCTCGCTGGTCGATGACGAAACGCGCCACCAACTCGGGTTCCTCCCTGGCATATTGTCGGAGGGCCCAGCCGATCGCCTTTCGAATGAAGAACTCCTTTTCGAATGCGCGCTGGGCGCAGAACCGAAACAGGCGATCGGCATCGGTGCGCTCTTTCGAACCGACTTGGCAGATGATCGCGGTCCGTCTCAGCCACATGTTCTCGTCCTCGATCCAGCGATCGACCACTGGCCAGACTTCCTCCGGGCACCCGACGACCAGGTCGCCGATCAGTTGGGTGGCCACCTCGTCGACCAGGTCCCACCAGGCGCCGTCGACGATCAGACGCCGATACAGCGGCAGTGACTCCGGCGTCACGTACTTCCTGAAATGACGCGCCACGCCAAGCGCCAGGTATTTCTCCTCCCTGTGGGGCAGTTCCCAAAGACCATCCACGAGCTGTTCGTACTCAGTGCGGTCGGCCGGTGTGAAGCCGCTGACGAGGTCGCGGAGGATGCCGACGCGGGCCGGTTTCTGGACCCCGTAGAACGGCATGTCGGTCTTCATGTAGGCCTGCATGCCCTCGGCCTTGGACGGGTCGGCGACGGCCGCGAGGGCTCCCGAAGCGAACCGCCGAGCCGCGCTCACGAGGCGCGCCATGTGCCTCCTACGACCATGCGAGCAGACCGGGCACCCGATTAGCCTCGCCAGGCAATGGCAGTCGTCGTCGCCCCCTCGCCGAACCCCAACGCGATGAAGTTCACCGTGGGGGCGCCCGTGGGCGGACCGACGACCCTCGTGGCCGGGGCCCCCCCGGAAGATGGGTTCGCCCGGGACCTGCTGGCGATCAACGGGGTGACCAGCATCTTCCTGACCGCAGACTTCGTGACCGTCACCAAGACTCCGGACGTGACCTGGGACTCCATCGTTCCCGACGCTACCGCGATCCTGGAAGGGGAGTTCGGTTGATCAGGAAGCCGGGATCGACACCGATACCGGCCGGCTCACCCCGTCTGGCGTCGCCGCGAGCACCACTACCTGCCAGGTCCCGTCGGCGCTCTGCGTTCCCCCCACCACCTCCGACCCCCCGGCCTGCTCGAGCGCCGATGCACCGATCTCATCCGGCACCGGGGTCAGAGCCAGCTGGAATGGATTGCCCGGCTGCGCCGGGGCGACACGGGGCGCCATGACCACCTGCGGGATGTCACCGGCGACGGAGACATCCACCTCGACCTGCAACGGCGGCTGACGCACGTATTCGGTGGCGCCGGCAGCAGCCAGCGAGCGGGCGAGCACGGTCACCCGATACGTCAGCTGACCGGTCTCCTCGACCCCCGTCGCCCGCACCCATTCCACGAAAACCCGTGTTCCTTCCGCCGCCGAAGGGAGTGGCACACCCGCCGGCAACAGCGATGTCAGAGTTGCCCGTCCTTCCTCTGTTCCGTCGACCGTCAGATACTCGGCCACGAACCACTCGGCATGGGCAACGGCGCGATCGATCACCCTCTCGGGATGAACTGCGTAGAGGTCCGCTTCCGCGGTCACCACGGGCGTGGTCCCCGCTACAGGAGGAGGCGCAGCCGGGGCCGGATCCACCGCCGGGTCGACCGGGGCAAGCGTGGTCGCGCTAGCGACCGGGACCGTGGAGGTGACCGGGAGCGGGGCGGTTCGGTTGCTCATGAACGAGTAGGCGAGGGCACCGAGGACGACGGCGCCGGCCACCGCCATCATCATCCACTGGCGGTCGGGCTTCTTCTCCTCGAGCGTCTCCCACGGGATGCGCTCGTACACCTCGTTCCTCTCCGGTTCCATATGGCGAACGTATGGGTTGGCCGAGGCGGGCACAAGGGGTCTGTCCGGGCGGTGGGACGAGGCGCAGGGAACCACCAGGTCCCAGCTATCGTTTCGCCGGTCATGGCAGTCAACTCCGACCCGAAACCGGGCCGCTGGATCCTCCCCCTGGTCATTTTGGGAATGATCGCGTTCACCTATTTCTTCGTCCGCTCGCTACCTGAAGCGTCTCCCAGCACCACCCTGGCCGCAGGGGACACGACCCCGACCACAGTCGGTGAGAACGGTGCCGGCACGACGAGTGTCCCGGGCGAGACCGGAACCGTGCCCGACGCGGCCGCGGCCTATATCGGTGAGCTCGACCGAATCAACGGCGAGTTCCAGGCGCTCAACAACGAGCTGGTCGCCGTCAACACGGGTTTCGATGCCGAGCCGAGAGAGATCGAGTTTCCGGATGCGGAACCCAGGATCGAGGCCGTTGCCACCTCGTCACAGGCCCTTTCCGACCAGGTCGCGGCGCTGGTCCCCCCGGCAGGTCTGGAGCCGAACCAGGAGGCACTGGCAGCGGCGGCCAGCTTGGCGGCCCGGGCCGCCGGCGAGGCCCTGTCCGGGCTCCAGTCGGCCGATCCCGGAGACTTGCGGCGCGCCGCCGTGACCGCATACACCGGCGCCGTCACCGATTTCGACGTCGAGGTCCAGAACGCGAGGACCGCCGCGGGGGCAACACCGGACGCCTGATGGCTGTCCAGATCCGGGCCATCAGGCCCGACGAGTTCGAGACGATGCGCCAGACGATGGGCGTCGTCTTCGGCTTCGACCCACCAGACGGCGACCGACGCTTTCTCGAGCTGCTCCCCCTCGATCGGACCCGGTGCGCCTTCGACGATGGCCAGCTGGTCGGGACAGCGGGTGCGTTCTCGCTGAACATGACCGTCCCCGGTGGTGAGGTCCCATGCGGCGGGACCACGATCGTCGCCGTTGCCCCCACCCATCGGCGCCAGGGCATTCTCCGCGCGATGATGCGATCCCATCTCGACGACGTGAAGGAGCGCGGCGAGCCGATCGCGGGTTTGTGGGCCTCGGACAGCGCCATATACGGCCGGTTCGGGTACGGCTGCGCCTCGGTTTGCTACGACATGGAGATCGACGTCGAGCATGGGGAGTGGAGTCGTCTCGCTCCCGAGCCGGACCGAGTGCGTCTGGTGGAGCGTGCCGAGGCCTTGACTTTGGCCCCACCCCTGTACGACCGGATCCGTGCCGAAGTGCCCGGATTCTTTGAACGGACCACGGCATGGTGGGAGGACCGCTCCTTCCGTGACACCGAATCAGCCCGCGAGGGCAGCACCTCACTTCGGTACGCCGTCGTCGATGACGACGGGGAGATCACGGGTCTGGCGACCTTCCGCACCAGGTCGCGCTGGGATGGGGGTCACGGAGTCGGCAAGGTGGTGGTCAAGGATTTGTTCGCCACCACGCCCGGAGCGTGGTCCGGTCTCTGGTCGCTGATCGTCAACCAAGATCTCGTGTCCAAAGTGGAAGCGAGTCTCCGCCCACCCTGGGACCCGATCTATGACCTGTTGGCCGGAACGAGGCGAGCGTGGGGCTCCCGCTACGACGCGCTATGGGTCCGCTTGATGGACGTACCGACTGCCCTCATGGCACGCGCCTATTCGGCGCCGGTCGATGTCGTCATCGGGGTGATCGACCCGATCGGCGACACGTCCGGCTCGTACCGGCTCCGCGCCGACGCCGAGACGACCGAGTGCACCGCCACGAGCGACGAGCCATCGGTGATGCTGGATCTCGAAGACCTGAGCGCTGGGTACATGGGACGGCCCCGGTTCCGTCAGATGGCCCGATCCGGCCGGGTCACCGGCGATGCCGGCGCTCTGGCCGCGCTCGACCGAGCGTTCATCTGGGACCCCCAACCCTGGTGCCCCGAGATCTTCTGACGGCAACACGAGGGCCCGTCTGCCGACGGACCCTCGGCCTACGCACTACGTGGAACGTAGGACGTAAGACAATGAGATGAGGCCCTTTGGGCCTCAGCTCAGATGTCGTAGTAGAGGTGGAACTCGTAGGGATGCGGCCGGAGTCGGACCGGATCGATCTCGTGCTCGACCTTGTAGTCGATCCAGGCTTCGATCAGCTCCTGGGAGAACACCCCGCCCTGGAGCAGGAACTCGTGGTCGGCCTTCAGCGCATCGAGGGCCTCGCTGAGGCTGCCCGGTACCGAGGGCAGACCGGCCAGCTCGCCCGGCGGCAGGTCGTAGATGTCCTTGTCCACGGGGTCATGGGGCTCGATCCGGTTCTGCACGCCGTCGAGGCCCGCCATGAGCATGGCGGAGAAGGCCAGATACGGGTTGCACGACGGGTCGGGGCAACGGAACTCGAGCCGCTTCGCCGCCGGCGCCTGCGAGTACTGCGGGATCCGGATTGCCGCCGATCGGTTCCGGCTGGAATACACCAGGTTCACGGGTGCCTCGTAACCGGGGACAAGCCGGTGGTATGAGTTGGTGGTCGGCGCCGCGAAGGCGAGGATCGCTGCGGCGTGCTTGAGCAGCCCGCCGATGTACCAGCGCGCCATGTCGGAGAGACCGGCATACCCCGCCTCGTCGAAGAAGAGCGGCTCACCGTCCTTCCACAACGACTGGTGGGTGTGCATGCCGGATCCGTTGTCCTCGAAGATCGGCTTGGGCATGAAGGTGACGGACTTGCCGTACTCCCAGGCCGTGTTCTTGACGATGTACTTGTAGAGCGTGACGTTGTCGGCTGTGCGCAACAGCGTGTCGTAGCGCATGTCGATCTCCGCCTGACCGGCGGTGCCGACCTCATGGTGCTGCACCTCGATCTCGATGCCGGCCGCCTCGAGGTTCGCGGTCATCTCCGAGCGAAGATCCTGGAAGTGGTCGGTTGGCGGGACCGGGAAGTAGCCCTCCTTGTATCGGGGCTTGTATCCCAGGTTTCCTCCCTCTTCGAACTCACCGGAGTTCCAGGCCCCCTCGACCGAATCGAGGAAGTAGTAGCCGGAGAACTGGTTCTGCCCGAAGCGGACGTCGTCGAAGATGTAGAACTCGGCCTCCGGGCCCCAGTACGACGTATCGGCGAGCCCGGTGCTGATCAGGTACTCCTCGGCCTTCTTGGCCACGTACCTCGGGTCCCGGTCGTACGGACTACCGGTGATCGGATCGTTGACGAAGCAGTAGATGATGAGCGTCTTCCGGGCCCGAAACGGATCATCGATCGCAGTGGTCGGATCCGGGAGCAGGATCATGTCGGATTCCTGGATCTGCTGAAAGCCCCTGATCGACGAGCCGTCGAAGCCAAAACCGGCCTCGAAGGAGTCCTCGGTCAACTGCTTGACCGGGACAGTGAAGTGCTGGACCTGACCGGGCAGGTCGCAGAAGCGAAGATCGACGAACTCGTAGCCCTCGTCGGCGACAAGGGACAAGACGTCGGCAGCCGTCTTGCTCACGGTGCTCCTTTCGGTTGGGGTGCCAATAGTGAACGTGGAGTTTTTAGCCCGATCCCCGTTTCGATGCGGTTGCTGCATCGTGAACGCTGTGTTTCAGGTCCTCCTCGATTGCCGGCCGACTTTGCCCGAGCCCCACCCTCAGCTGCTCAGTTGAGAACCCACATCGCGCCGTCACTGTCTCGGGCAAACAGACGCCGGTCGGCCGGGGCTTCCGCCGCGTCGCCACTGGCATCAAGCAGTCGGCCGGCAATCAGAGCCAGTCATTGCGGCGGAAGATCCAGAAGAGCCCGCCAGAGACGCCGAGGATCAGCAAGGTCGACCAGATCACCCCGGAGACCTGGCCCGAGCCGGGATAGGGGACATTCATCCCGTAGTACCCGGTGATCAGAGCCGGCACCGCCACGATCGCGGCCCAGCCGGAGACCTTCTTCACGATCAGGTTCTGGCGGTAGTCACGGAGGCTGAAGTTGGTCTCCACGATGGCGGTGACGAGGTCGCGCAGACTGTCGGATGACTCGCTGATCCGGAGGATGTGGTCGTACACGTCCTGGAAGTAGGGATAAAGACCCTCAGGGACGACGTCCTGCTCGTGCCGCATCAGGGCACTCACCGTCTCCCGCATCGGGACCACCAGCCGATGGAAGCGAACGGTCTCCCGGCGCATCTCGAACCAGTGCCGCTGTCGGCTCGGCTCGACCGGCCGCTCGGCGAAGATGTCGTCGCTCACCTTCTCGTAGAACTCGTCGAAATCGCTGAGCACGTCGAAGTAGCCATCAACGATCACGTCCAGCAGCCCATAGAGGAGAAAGCCGACACCGTACGTCATCAGGGTCGGCGACCGGTCCCAGCGCGCCGTGACCTCGTCGATCCGGAGACCATCGTTCTTCCGCACCGTGATCAGCCAACGATCGTTGAAGAAGGCATTCACCTCGGTCTCGTGGAGCCGAGCGGCATCGGTGTTGAGGGTGACGTGGTAGGTAGTCAGGAAGAGGTGGGTGGCGTACCGATCCAATTTGGGACGCTGTTTCGGTCCCATCGCATCCTCGACCGCAAGCTCGTGCAAACCCAGCTCATCGGCGAGCTCACTCAGCTCCTCGGCTGAAGGCGAGACGAGATCCACCCATACGATCGTGTCCCTGTCCTCGAGGAAGTCGGACACTTCGGCCACCGGGAAGGACTCGGCCCGGAGGGCAGTGTTCTGATAGGCCCTGGTTGATATCTCGCTCATGCCAATTCGGCGACAGACTACGACCGGCGCCCGTCGTCGGCTGACTACCGTCGCTCCACGTCATGCCAGCGACCGTCGTCTTGGGCGCGCAATGGGGTGACGAGGGGAAGGGCCGGGTCGTCGACTTCTTCGCCGAGTCAGCCGATTTCGTGGTCCGCTACCAGGGTGGGAACAACGCGGGCCACACCATCGTGGTCGGGGACCAGCGTCTTGCACTCTCGATGATCCCCTCCGGGATCCTCTATCCGAATTGCATCCCGGTCATCGCCTCGGGCACGGTGATCGACCCCAGGGTGCTGATCGCCGAGATGGACATGGCCGCCGAGAAGAACCTGGACCCGTCGCGAGTGAAGGTGTCGTCGAACGCCCATCTGATCATGCCCTATCACCGCAAGCTCGATGCCGCCATCGAGCGCTATCTCGGCAAGAACCAGATCGGGACGACCAAGAAGGGGATCGGCCCCGCCTACACGGACAAGTACGCCCGTTTCGGGATCCGGGTCCAGGACCTGTTCGACACCAAGATCTTCCGAGAGAAGGTGGAGGCAGCGCTGGTCGAGAAGAACAAGATCCTCCCCCGGGTCTACAACACGCTTCCGATGGAGGCGGGCGAGATAATCGAGGAGTACGCCGGGTACGCCGAACGTCTTCGCCCCCATGTGGCCGACACCTCGCTGCTGCTCTGGGAGGGACTCCAGGCCGGGAAACAGGTATTGCTGGAAGGCGCGCAGGGGACGCTGCTGGACATCGATCACGGCACCTATCCGTTCGTCACCTCGTCGAACCCGACCGCCGGCGGGGCGTCGGTCGGGTCTGGCATCGGGCCCAAGGCAATCGATCAGATCGTCGGCGTGGCCAAGGCATACATCTCCCGGGTGGGGACGGGGCCATTCCCGACCGAGCTCCACGACGAGATCGGTGAAGCGATGATCGAGCTCGGTGGCGAGTACGGGACGGTCACCGGTCGCCGGCGGAGATGCGGCTGGCTGGACCTGGTCGCCTTGCGGTATGCGTGCCGGGTCAACACTTTCACCAGCCTCTTCCTCACCAAGATGGACATCCTGTCCGCCTTCGACGAGATCAAGGTGGCGACCGCCTACACCAGCCAGGGGGAACGTCACGAGCATTTCCCCGCCCAGCAGAGCGTCCTCTATCACTGTGAGCCGGATTACGACGTGCTCCCCGGCTGGCGGGAGGACATCACCGGCGTGCGCTCCTATGGCGACCTGCCCAAGGAGGCCCGGGCCTACATCGAGTACATCCAGCGGGCGGCCTCGGTGCCGGTTGGATGGGTGTCGGTCGGACCGGAGCGGTCTCAGCTGATCGAGATCTCATGAAGGTCCTTCTCGTCGGGAACGGAGGCCGAGAGCACGCTTTGGGATGGAAGCTGGCCTCATCACCGAGGGTGACCGAGCTGATCTCACTCCCAGGCAATCCTGGACTGGCCAATCTCGGCGCCGTCGTGGAGGGCATTTCGGCGACCGACGTGGGGGCAATTGCCGCGATGGCGAGAGTCCATGGGGTCGACCTGGTGGTGGTGGGGCCAGAGGGCCCTCTGGCCGCAGGGGTCGTAGACGCAGTGAGCGCATTGGGCATCCCCGTCTTTGGGCCGACCCGGGCCGCGGCCCGGTTGGAGTCCTCGAAGACATTCGCCAAGGAGGTGATGGTCCGGGCTGGAGTGGCCACCGCGGCCTCTGAGTCGTTCACCGAGCCGGCTCGAGCGCTGGAGCATCTCGCCCGGCGCGAGGGTCCTTTTGTGGTCAAGGCCGATGGTCTGGCCGCAGGCAAGGGAGTTCTGGTCACCGACGACCGAGCGGAAGCAGGGTCGTGGGCGGAGCAATGGCTGGTCGGGGGCTCCGTCGTCGTCGAGGACTTCCTGGAAGGACCGGAGGTGAGCGTGTTCGCCGTGTGCACCGACCAGGGCGCCGTTGCCCTGGAGCCGGCCCGTGACTACAAGCGATTGCTCGATGGCGACGAAGGCCCTAACACGGGAGGGATGGGCTCCTACTCGCCGGTCGACGATCTGCCCTCGTCGCTGGTCGAGGACACACTGCGCACCGTCATCGAGCCGACCCTGGCCCAGTTGGCCGAGGAAGGGAGCCCGTTTCGTGGATTCCTCTATGCCGGGCTGGTGCTCACCGAAGGTGGGCCGAAAGTCCTCGAATTCAATGTGCGTCTAGGCGACCCGGAGACCCAGGCAATCCTCCCCCGGATGAGGACCGACCTCGTCGACCTGATGGAAGGGGCGGCTCCCGAATGGTCGAACACAGCCACTGTCAACCTGGTCCTGGCCGCTGAGGGCTACCCCGACTCGCCCGTGCCCGGGGCAGTGATCGAGGGCCTCGGTTCGGTCCCGGGTGACGTCCTGGTGTTCCACGCCGGGACGAAGAGTGACGGCAAGAAGCTGCTGGTCGACGGGGGCCGGGTGCTCGACCTGGTCGGGACCGGAGCCTCCCTGAGTGAGGCCAGGGAGCGGGCGTATCAGGCCGCGGAGGCCGTGAGATGGCCCGGGATGCAGTACCGAGCCGATATTGCCGCTCAGTCGTAGCGGTGGCGAAACATGAGGGCGATGCGGGGCGGGGCCGATGCCGACTTGGGCACGGTGTGCTCCCAGAGCCGCTGACAGGCTCCTCCCATAACCACCAGGTCGCCCCGGCCCAGATCGAACCCTCTCGACTCGCCGCCGCCTTTCGGCCGGATGAGGAACCGCCTCGGACCACCGAGTGAGATGGTGGCCACGATCGAGTGGGGAAGGTCACGGGCGATGCGATCGCCGTGCCATGCAACCGAGTCGACACCAGTGCGATACCACCCGGCGCTCACCTGGTCCATGGCGATCCGATAGCGGTCCGAGAGGAGGTCGATCAGCTCCGGAATGACCGGATGTGCCTCGGAGTCGACCGAACCGACAAGCCGGGGCGTCATGACGAGCTTGTCGTACATCCGCACCTCGGGCTGACGCCAGCTGACGGTCTCGGTGAGGGCGTCGTAGAGCCGTGCATCGCCGACCATGAAGCCGGGTGCATAGTCGAGCCATGACTCCGGATCGAGATCGAATCGTTCCAGGCTGACGAAATCCCGGTCCGGGACCGGCTCACTCTCTCCGAAAAGGGATGGTTGGAGGGGTTCTATGGCGAACATGTGTTCGATGTTAGTCGGAGTTGTGGAAAAGTGTGAAGGGCGAACCTGAGGCGATTTGGCCCATGTCCGGGGCGGCGAACCTCAGGTTCACGGTGTCGGCCCCTCTCGCTACCGTCGACCCACTATGAGTCACAAAGTTGCAATCGTCATGGGGTCGGGGACCGACCGCCCGGTGATGGAGAAGGCCGCCTCGACCCTCGATTCGTTCGGGATCGCCAGCGAGGTCAGGGTGCTGTCCGCCCACAAGACCCCGGATCAGGCCCTCGAGTTCGCCGCCACCGCCGCCGACCAGGGTTTCTCGGTGATCATCGCCGGCGCCGGCAAAGCGGCCCATCTCGCCGGAGTCATGGCCGCCAAGTCGCTGCTCCCGGTGATCGGGGTGCCGATCAACGCCTCGCTCGACGGAATGGACGCCCTCCTCGCCACGGTGCAGATGCCCACCGGCATCCCGGTGGCCACCGTGGCGGTGGACGGGGCCACCAATGCGGCACTCCTCGCCGTGGCCATCCTCGCGGTCGGGGACGAGGAGCTGAGAGGGAAGCTCGCCGATTACAGAGCCGAGCTCGCCGAGAAGACGCTGGCCGGCTGACCCGATCTCGGAATCAGCGTCTCTCCGATACCATCAGGCCGGTCATGAGTGACATCTCCTTCGAGCGTCCCGACCCGAGGGACTTCCTCGACATCGACTCCCTCCTCTCCGAGGAGGAGATCATGTTGCGGGACACGGTCCGGACCTATGTGCAGAAGGAGATCGTCCCCAATGTCGGGGACTGGTGGGACGAGGGCGTCCTCCCCCAAGAGGCGCTGGCCAAGGCGTTCGGCGACATCGGCCTGCTCGGGATGCATCTCGAGGGCTACGGCTGCGCCGGCACGTCGGCCACCGCCTACGGTCTCGCCTGTCTCGAGTTGGAGGCGGGCGACTCGGGCATCCGCTCGTTCGTCTCGGTGCAGGGGTCACTGGTCATGTTCCCGATCTGGCGTTTCGGCTCCGAGGAGCAGAAGCAGACCTGGCTTCCCCGCATGGCGAGCGGCGAGGTGATCGGGTGCTTCGGTCTCACCGAGGCCGACTCGGGCTCTGATCCCGCATCGATGAGGACCAACGCCCGACGGGACGGGAGCGATTGGGTGATAAACGGCACCAAGATGTGGATCACCAACGGCTCCATCGCCGACCTCGCCGTGGTCTGGGCCCGCACCGAAGAGGGCGTGCGCGGCTTCCTGGTCCCCACCGACACGCCGGGGTTCTCGGCTCCCGAGATCAAGAAGAAGGCCTCGCTACGGGCCTCGGTCACCTCGGAGTTGATCCTCGACGACGTCCGGGTGCCCGACGACTTCGTCCTCCCTGGCGTGTCCTCCATGCGAGGCCCGCTCTCCTGTCTCAACGAGGCCCGATTCGGCATCGCGTTCGGGGCGATGGGGGCAGCCCGGGCCTGTTACGAGTCGGCCCTCGACTACTCGATCGAGACGACACCAATTCGAACGGCCGATCGCCTCTTTCCAGCTCACCCAGAAGAAGCTCGTCGAGATGATGGTGGCCGTCCAGCGTGGGACCCTGGTGGCCCTCCATCTCGGTCGGCGTAAGGACGAGGGAACGCTCACCCCCGAGCAGGTCAGCTTTGGCAAGTTCGACAACGTTCGCAACGCCCTCGACGTGGCCCGGACGGCGCGGTCCATCCTCGGCGCCAACGGGATCACCTTGGAATACCCGGTCATCCGGCACATGGCCAACCTGGAGACCGTCTTCACCTACGAGGGAACCAACGAGATCCACTCCCTGGTGATGGGCCAGGCGATCACCGGCCTCAACGCCTTCACCTGAGCACCGGCGATTGGTCGAGACCCCGACCCTGATCATTGGAGCAGGACCTGCCGGCCTGGCCGTGGCCGGCCGACTGCGCCAGGCCGGCCTCGAGTTCATCGTCATCGAGAAATCACAACGGGTAGGGGACGCCTGGCACCGTCACTACGACCGCCTCCACCTTCACACGGTGAAACAACTGTCCCACCTGCCCGGGCTCGAATTCCCCGAGGACTACCCCCGGTATGTCCCCAAGCGAGAGCTCGCCGACTATTACGCCGACTACGCCCGAAGCTTTTCGATCGAGCCTCTATTCGGCGAGGAGGCAGCGACGCTGAGCAGGTCAGATGGCAGGTGGCTGACGACGACCTCGACCGGTCTCGAGATCCTGTCCGACAACGTGGTGATCGCCACCGGGCTCAATCAGGTGCCCCACCAGCCCACATACCCCGGGATGGAGGCATTCATGGGGCGGCTCGTCCACTCCAAGGAGTATCGCAACCCCGATCCGTTCTCCGGTGAGGAGGTGCTGGTGGTGGGGATGGGGAACACTGGAGCTGAGATAGCGCTCGACCTCAGTGAGGCGGGAGTCGACACCGACCCTCTCGGTCCGGGGCCCGGTCAACATCGTTCCCCGCGACGTGCTGGGCCGACCCACTCAATTGACAGCCGGGATGTTGGCCCGTCTCCCCACCGGTCTCGCTGATTGGCTTGGGTCCCTGCTGCGCCGGATGACCGTCGGCGACCTCACCGGCTACGGCATCGCCACCCCCGAGATCGCCCCGCTGGCCCAGCTTCGAGAGAAGGGCAAGACGCCTGTGATCGATGTCGGGACCGTCGAGGCCATCAAGGGGGGTCGCATCGCGGTGCGGCCCGCCATCGACCACTTCGAGGAGGACCGAGTTGGGTTCACCGACGGCACCGAGGGCCGCTACGACACCGTGATCCTCGCCACCGGCTACCGCCCGATGCTCGAAGACTTGCTCCCCGACGGGCTGGACCGGCTCAATGAGAAGGGGCTCCCTCGCATCGTGTCAGGTGATGGGCCCCACCGCGGCCTGTTCTTCGTTGGGTTCGACAACCACCGTCCGGGCGGCGTTCTGGGCACCGTGGTCGAGGAATCTGCTGAGGTCCTCGACAGGATCAAGCAGAGCTGAGTGCCCGGGCCAGGTCCCCGTTGCGGCCGATCCGAACCTCCCCCAGGCCGAGCCAGGATGCAACGGTCTCCAGCTCCTCTCGCAGCTCCCGGCCCACCCTCATCCGGTCGACCTCGGGCTCGGCGAAGGCGCCCTTGACCAGCAGCGCCCCGGCTTTGCGGTCGGCCTTGAGATCGACCCGCGCCACCAGATCGCCGTCGAGGAGGAACGGGAGCACGTAGTAGCCGTGGACCCGCTTCGGCTCTGGAACGTAGATCTCGATCCGGTAGAAGAAGTCCCACAGCCGTTCCACCCGGTCCCGGAACCAGATCAGGTTGTCGAATGGGGACAGCAACGCCCGGCCCTCGACCCGACGCGGCAGCCGGGCCTCAGGATGGAGATAGGCGCCCCGGCTCCACCCCTCAACCCCGACCTCGACCAGCTTTTCCTCGGCCACCAACCGTTCGATCACCGGTCTGGCCTCGGGCATCTTGATCCTCGGGTAATCGGCGATGTCGGCCGCCGTGGCCACACCCATCGAGCGGGCCGCCTGCAGGAGCAAGTTCGATTGAGCTTCCTCCCGCTCCGGCACCTTGGCCCCGAAGTGCTCCTCGGGGATCACCCGCTCGCTCAGGTCGTACATGCGGGTGAAATTGGGGCGATGCGCCGTCGTCACCTTGCCCCCCAAGAAAAGCGCTTCCAGGGCGATCTTCCCCTTGGGCCAATCCCACATCGAGGACCCATCACGCTGCCCAGGGTCGTGCAGGTCGGCGGTCCGCAACGGGCCCCGCTCACGCACCTGGGCGAGCACCTCGTCGAGATACTCGGGATGCTCGTTCTGGAGTCGCTCCAGGCTGCCCCACTTGAAGTCCCCATTCATCCGCCATCTCCAAAGGCGATGATCACGAACCGGGATCAGCGAGGCCTCGTGGCCCCAGTACTCGAAGACCTCACCCGACTCCCAGAGCCAGGCGTCGAGAGCGGCGCGGTCGTATCGACCGAGACGGGAGAAGAAGGGCATGTAATGGGTGCGACTGAACACATTCACCGAGTCGAGCTGGACCAGTCCCACCCTGTCCATGACCCGGCGGAAATGACGGACGTCGATCCGCCCGGCCGGGCGAGGATCGGCGAACCCCTGTGCCCCTAGGGCGTAGCGACGTGCCTGGTCGATGGTGAGCGTGCGCATCGGCGAGCAACCTAATGGTGAATGCGGACAACCCGGGTCCGCGTTGACTTGCTGGCCGACTTTGCCCGAGACCAACCCTCAGGACTTCACGAGTTCACTCTCAGTCGGAGTGCACAGTCTCGGGCAAACAGACGCCGGTCGGCCAGGGCTACCGCCGCGTGGCGAGCTTCACCAGGGAGTGGCCGGCAATCAGATCTGCGAACATGCCCCGGTGATCGAGCGTTACACCCTCCCCGAGATGGGCCAGATCTGGTCCGAGCCGCGCAAGCTCGAGGTGTGGAAGGAAGTGGAGACGCTCGCGCTGGAGGCGTGGGCCAAATTGGGCCGTGTGCCCGAGGGCGCGGTCGCCGCTACGCGGGAGGCGGTGTGCCCGACTCCAGATGACGTTGCAGAGAGGGAGAAGGTCACCAACCACGACCTGGCTGCGTTTGTCGACCTGCTCGGGGAGGCCGCCGGTCCCGAGGCCGCCGGGTGGGTCCACTACGGGCTGACCTCCTCCGACGTCCTAGACACCGCCACTGGGGTAGTGCTCGCCGAGGCGGCCGATGTGCTGCTTGCTGCCTTGGAAGGTCTGTTCGACACGGTCAAGGAGCGGGCCGAGGAGCACCAGCACACCTACATGGTGGGGAGGACTCATGGCATATGGGCCGAGCCCACCACGTTCGGGCTGAAACTGGCCGGGTGGGCATTCGAGTTGGCCCGTGATCACTCTCGGCTGCAAAGCGCCCGCGAGGCGGTCGCGATTGGGAAGATCTCAGGTGCGGTGGGGACCTACGCCCATGTCCCCCCCGAGGTGGAGCGTCACGTCTGCGCAGCCCTGGCACTCGAGCCGGAGCCTGCCTCGACCCAGGTGACCGCCCGCGATCGGCATGCTCAGTACCTGCAGACGATCGCCCTGATCGGCGCCTCGATCGAGCGCATGGCCACCGAGATCCGCCACCTGCAGCGGTCCGAGGTCTCGGAGGTGAGAGAAGCCTTCGGCAAGGGCCAGAAGGGCTCGTCGGCGATGCCCCACAAGCGGAACCCGATCCTGTCGGAGCGCATGACGGGTATCGCCCGTGTCCTCCGGGGCTACGCCCAGGTCGGATTGGAGAACGTCGCCCTGTGGCACGAGCGGGACATCTCCCACTCGTCAGCGGAGCGAGTGGTCCTGCCCGACGCCTCGATCGCCCTTCATTACATGCTGGCCAAATTCACCGGGTTGGTCCGTGACCTGGTGGTCGACGCCGACCGGATGGCGGCCAACCTCGAGTCGACCCAGGGGCTCGTGTTCAGCCAGGCGGTGCTTCTCGCCCTGGTCGACGGCGGGATGAGTCGCGACCAGGCGTATCGGATCGTCCAGCGTCATGCCATGAGCGCCTGGGACGGCGGGCAGTCACTGCGCTCGCTTCTCGACAACGACCCGGAGGTGGGCCTCACCGAAGATGAGCTCGCCGCCTGCTTTTCGCTCGAGCGGGTCGGCGAGTCGGCGCAGGTCGTCTTCGATCGACTCGCCGACCTGAAGCTCTAGCCCGCCTCTCCCGACGGGGTGATGAGGACGGTCCCGGTGAACATGGCGACCTTTCGCCCATCCTCACGGGCGACATCGACCCGGTAGGTGCCCAGGGTTCGGCCCCGCGACACCTCCGTTGCGACGGCTCGAAGCCGGTCGCCAGGTTGGGAACCGGCGGTCAGCACCAGATGGGTATCGATTGCCACCGCTCGGTCGCCGGCACTGTTCGAAGCGAGTGAGAAGGCGCAATCGGCCAATGAGAACACCATGCCCCCGTGCCCTACCCCGAGGAAGTTGAGATGCTCCGGACGCACCTCGAGTTGGACGACGATCTCATGGTCAGTCACCGATGACAACTCGACTCCGAGATCCCGGGCATAGGCGTCGTTCCCGAGCATCTCCTCGATCTGTGATTGTTTGAACCCGGCCATCGTCATGAGAGCCTATGACCTATTACCTAAGACCTACCACCTCCAACTACCCTCCCGCCACGTGCCGGATCTACCACACATCGCGTCGGGAAAGGTCAGGGAGATCTATGAGGTGGATGGCAGGCACCTCCTCTTCGTCGCTACCGATCGCATCTCGGCATACGACGTCATCCTCAACCAGACCATCCCGGAAAAGGGCAAGGTGCTGGCCGGGCTGAGCCTCTACTTCTTCGATTACCTCGACACCCCCAACCATCTCGTGACGACCGACCTTTCCGGCGTGCCCGGGCTAGGCGGTGAGCTGGAGGAGTTGCAAGGCCGGTCGATGGTGGTGCGACGGGCCGAGGTGATCCCGGTCGAGTGTGTGGTCCGGGGATACCTCTACGGGTCGTCGTGGCGTGAGTATCGAGACGGGGGCGGTCCAACCACCGAGCACCTCCCCACCGGGCTGGTGCTGGCTGACCGTCTTCCCGAGCCGATCTTCACACCGGCGACCAAAGCGACCACCGGGCATGACGAGAACATCACCGAGTCCGAGACCCGCACCCTCCTCGGTGACGATCTCTACGAGGAGCTGCGCAAGCGCTCCGTGGACATCTATCTCCGGGCCTCGGAGCATGCCGCCGAGAAAGGCGTCATCCTGGCCGACACCAAGTTCGAGTTCGGGTTCGATGGGGATGAGCTGCTACTCATCGACGAGGTCCTGACCCCCGACTCCTCCCGCTATTGGCCCGCCGACCAGTGGGTGCCTGGCCAGGACGTACCCTCCTTCGACAAGCAGTACGTCAGGGAGTGGCTCGACACCACCGACTGGGATCACACCCCTCCACCGCCCGACCTGCCGGATGAGGTGGTGGAGGGAACCCGAACCCGGTATATCGAGGCCTACGAGCGGATCACGGGCGGGAGCTTCGCCGAATACACGGCCGGGAGCTGATGAAAGTCACCGTCGAGATCACGCGGCGCCCCGAAATCGCCGACCCCCAAGGCACGACGATCCAACGGGCGCTCCAGGACCTGGGCCACAATGAGGTGATGTCGGTGCGAGTCGACCGGGTCATCCATCTCGATGTCGAAGGGGATGACCCCGATCGAGTGCAGGCTGAGGTCGAGGAGATGTGCCGTCAGGTCCTGGCCAACCCCGTGCTCGAAGACTTCAGCATCGAGGTGTCCGGATGAGGACGGCGGTCGTTGTCTTCCCCGGCACCAACTGCGAGCAAGACGTCGTCTTCGCCTTGAACGCCCTCGGGGGTGAAGCCGAGATGGTCTGGCACCGAGAGAAAGACCTCTCCGATTTCGACGGTGTGATCCTGCCTGGGGGATTCGCCCACGGGGACTACCTGCGCACCGGGGCCATCGCCCGCTTCTCCCCGGTCATGGCCGACGTCGAGCGCATGGCCGGCCAGGGGTTGCCGGTCCTCGGCATTTGCAACGGGTTCCAGGTCCTCTGTGAGGCCGGACTGCTTCCCGGCGCCCTCATCGCCAACCGGGACCTGGCCTTCATCTGCCGATTCGTCGACCTCGAGGTCATCGACACCGGGACAATCCTCACCACGTCGGCCGAAGTGGGACAGCGGATTCGGATCCCGCTCAACTCGTACGAAGGCAATTGGGTCGATCCCAGCAACACCGGGCGGATCGCCCTCGAGTACGTCGACGACCCCAACGGATCGCAACGATCAGCAGCGGCGGTAGCCAACGACAAGGGCAACGTGGTCGGGGTGATGCCCCACCCCGAGCGCGGAGTCGACGAGTTGCTCGGATCGGGAGACGGGAAAGTCCTCCTCGAGGGGTTTCTCCACTCACTGGTCCCGGCGTGACAACCGCCACCGAGCCGCTGCACCGGCGGCTGGGCATGACCGACGAAGAGCATGAGTCGGTGCTGGGCCTTCTCGGCCGCGACCCGCGGCCCGCCGAGCTGGCCATGTACTCGGTGATGTGGTCCGAGCACTGTTCTTACAAGTCGTCCCGCACCCATCTTCGCCGCTTCCCCACCGAGGCACCCTGGGTCGTGGTGGGTCCCGGTGAGAACGCCGGTGTGGTCGATCTCGGCGACGGATGGCTGGCCGCGCTCCGCATCGAGAGCCACAACCACCCTTCGTTCGTGGAGCCATATCAGGGCGCGGCCACAGGTGTGGGAGGGATCCTGCGCGACGTGTTCACGATGGGAGCCCGCCCCATCGCCCTCTGGGATCAGATCCGATTTGGCCCACTCGACGACCCGAGGAACCGATACCTGTTCAACGGGGTCGTCTCCGGGATCGCCGGGTACGGCAATGCGGTCGGCGTGCCCACGGTCGGCGGTGAGATCGAGTTCGATCCTTGCTACTCGGGAAACCCGCTGGTCAATGTGATGTGTCTCGGCATCCTGCGCCGGGAACAGCTGGTCCTGGGAACCGCTGGCCCACCGGGCACCGTCGCCGTGCTGCTGGGCCGGGCCACCGGCCGGGACGGGATCGGCGGTGCCTCGGTCCTCGCGTCCGCCTCGTTCGACGATGAGTCCCAGGAGAAGCGACCGAGCGTCCAGGTCGGGGACCCATTCGAGGAGAAGAAGCTGATCGAGGCCTGTTTGGAGCTGTATGACAAGGGGCTCGTGGTCGGCGTCCAGGACCTCGGGGCGGCCGGGCTCTCCTGCGCCACATCGGAGCCGGCCGGCAGAGCCGGCGTCGGGCTCGACGTCGATCTCGACGCGGTCCACGTCCGGGAGAGCGGGATGACCGCCCCCGAGCTTCTGATGTCCGAGTCCCAGGAGCGGATGATGGCGTTCGTCCCACCCGATCTCGTCGAGGAGGTCCTCGCCATCGCGGCAAGATGGGAGATCGACTCCGCGGTGGTCGGCATCGTCCGACCGGGCGGCACTCTCACCGTCCGTCACGACGGCGAGTTGGTCGCCGAGGTCCCGGCAGCCTCACTCGCCGACGATGCCCCGGTGTACGACCGACCGATTCGGCGGCCGGAGTGGATCGATCGGCTCTGGGCCGCTCCGGCGCGGCGACTTGCAGCCGACCCCGCCGAAGTCCTGCTCCGCCTCCTCGATGACCCCGCCCTTGGATCAACCGCCTGGGTGCACGAGCAATACGACCACATGCTCTTCCTCAACACGGTCGTCGGCCCCGGGGCGGATGGCTCCCTGATCAGGATCAGAGGGACGAAGAAGGGGCTGGCCGTCTCGACCGACGGCAACGGCAGACTCTGTCAGCTCGACCCGAGGGGAGGCGGCGCACGGCTCGTCTTCGAATCCGCTCTCAATGTCGCGGTTACAGGCGCCAGACCACTGGCCGTGGTCGACAACCTGAACTTCGGGAACCCGGAGAAGCCAGAAGTGATGTGGCAGTTCCGGGAGAGTGTCGAAGGAATCTCCGAGGCTTGCGAGGCGCTGGGGGTGCCGGTGATCGGAGGGAACGTCTCGTTCTACAACGAGACCGAGGGCGTCGACATCCATCCCACGCCCGTGATCGGGATGCTGGGCCTGGCCGACCCGATCCCCGAAACGCCGCCCCGTCTCTCCAGGGCTGTGGCGGGGATGGAGATCTGGGAGGTGGGCCCCCCGCCAAGTGGCAATCTGGCCGGCTCTGCGGCGCAGCGCCTCGTCCATGGCGAGCTGACCGGCCGTCCGACATCGCCCGATAGCGAAACCGCCCTCCGAATTGTCGCGTTGGCCGCCGAACTGGCCCATCGGGTGCCAGTGCTCCACGACATCTCTGATGGGGGCTTGGCGGTGGCGGTGGCCGAGGTGTGCATCGCCTCGGGAGTTGGCGCAACCATCACCGAGGAGGACACGGGACGGTTGTTCTCAGAGGATCCGCACCGGTTCATAGCCGTTTTCGAGCAAGGCCAAATCGAGCTGCCAACCGAGCTGGCCCGACAGGTGGGCAGCATCGGCGGCGACACCCTCACCTTGGGGCTTGCCCAGCCAATCGATCTAGAGGTCGTCGTCGAGACCCACCGTCTGGCCATCCCCCGCCGGATGGCCGGCTGAGCTCAGTCGGAGCGCTCCACCCACCGACCGCGCTCGTCCTGTTCCCATTTCGACCCATGGAGGTCGATCACGATCACGGTAAGGCCCTTGACCTCGTTCTTGATCGTCTTGAGCAGTGTCTTGGCGTCGTTCTTGAGCATTCTCGCCTGCTCCAGGCGGTAGCGCAGGGGGACTGCCTTGGTTGCCGTGCGGCCCCTGATCGCGTCGACGTTCTCCATGGTGATGCGGCGGCTCACTTCGAGAAAGCCGATGATCGTGAAGACTTGCTCGTCGCTGAGCGAATCGAGATGCATCTGGCCGGTTCGCCCCAATGGGCCGTAAACCTCCTCACCGAGCTTCTGAGCATCTGCGGTGAGCTCCACCCAGACCTTGCGCCGATCTTTGGGGTCATAGCTCCTGACCAGCAACCCGGCGACCTCCATCCGATCCACCAGAGCGGTGACAGCTCCGGTGGTCAGACCGGCTTCGCGAGCCAGCTCACCCGCCGTCATGCGCCCGTTCTGATCGACGATGTCCATGCAGCGCAGATCCGTCCGATTGATGCCGACGAAGTCGGCGAAGGCCTGGTCCATCAGGTCGCTGGCCAGCTGCAGACCCCTTAGCGCCTCGACGAGGCGGCTGACCGCCGCGTCGCGCTGTTCTCTTGACAAGTGAATATCTTGACTCATAAGATACTTATCACTTGAAGTATAGCTCGAGGAGTGAGCCATGCCAGAAACCATGATCGAGGCCCGAGGGCTCCGACGGGTCTACAAGACCCGCAAGCAAGAGGTCGAAGCCGTGCGTGGAGTCGACTTCACCGTCCACACCGGCGAAATCGTGGGCTTTCTCGGGCCCAACGGCGCCGGGAAGACCACCACCCTCCGCATGCTCACGACATTGCTCGAGCCCAGCGGCGGTGAGGCCACCGTGGCGGGCTGCGACCTGAGGACCGACCCGGTCGGCGTCCGGCGCCGCATCGGGTATGTCGCCCAAGGTGGCTCCACTGATCCGGAGGCCAGGGCCGGCGAGGAGATCGTCGATCACGCCAGGATGTATGGCATCGACGCCCGGCTGGCCACGGCCCGAGGTGAGGCGTTGTTCGATCAGCTCGACCTCGAGGGGTTGTGGGATCGCCAGTGCAAGACACTGTCCGGCGGACAGCGGCGCCGGCTCGATATCGCCATGGGCCTGGTCCACCAGCCCGGTCTCGTCTTCCTCGACGAGCCGTCGACGGGGCTCGACCCTCAGTCGCGGGCCAACCTCTGGGAACACGTGAGCCGGTTGCGAACCGAGCTGGACACGACCGTCTTCATCACCACCCACTACATGGACGAGGCGGACGTGCTCTGCGACCGCATCCTCGTGATCGATGGTGGCGAGGTCGTCGCCCAGGGCTCCCCCGAGGATTTGAAGCGGAGAGTGGCCGGTGACTCGGTCGTCCTCAGCTTCGAGCACCAGCGAAGCACCGTCGTGGTGGCCGAGCTCGTCTCACACCTCGAAGGGGCAACCGACCCGGCCATCGAAGGCACCCGCGTTCGATTTCAGGTACCAGACGGGGCAAGCGCCCTGCCGGTGCTGCTACGGGCAATGGTCGAGCGCGACATCGACGCGAGCGGCGTCGAGGTGCACCGGCCGACGCTCGACGACGTGTTCCTCACCATGACCGGCCGCTCGTTGCGCGACGACGTGACGAAGACCGTCGACCAGGCCGCGGCCTGAAAGGACCGATGATCATGAGATTCTTGACCGATACGTGGCTGGTGTTCAGCCGGGCGATGCGTCTCTCCCTACGCAACCCGGTCTGGGTGATCCTCGGATTGATGCAGCCCATCCTCTATCTGATTCTGTTCGGTCCCCTGCTGGAGCCGGTGGCAACCGCCCCCGGATTCCCGCCGGGCAGCGCCTGGCAGGTGTTCGTCCCCGGTCTTCTGGTCCAGCTCGGCGTCTTTGGCGCGGCCTTCGCCGGCTTCGGGCTCATCGCCGAATGGCGCGCCGGCGTGGTCGAGAGGATGCGGGTGACACCCGCGAACCGTGGGGCTTTGCTGGTGGGGCGGGTCGTTCGCGACGTGGTCGTGATCCTCGTCCAAGGCGCCCTCCTCAGTGTTGTCGCGGTGACCTTCTTCGGGCTGGAGGCGCCAATCGAGGCCCTTGTCGTCGGCGTGGCAGTGGTCGGGCTTCTCGGTGGGGCGTTCAGCGCCCTCTCCTATGGGGCGGCCCTCAAGCTGAAGAGCGAAGACTCGTTCGCACCCCTGATCAACGGCCTCATCCTGCCGGTGCTGCTGTTGTCGGGCATCCTTCTTCCGATGACTCTGGCTCCCGACTGGCTGCAGACCGTGGCTGACCTGAACCCCCTCACCCACATCGTCGACGGGGTCCGGGCCGTCTACCGGGGCGAGATGGGCTCCAGTGAGGCCTGGCTCGGAACTGCCCTGACTCTGGGACTGCTCGTCGCCGGCGTCTTCTATGGAGGCTGGGTGTTTCGCAAGGAATCTGCCTGAGCTTTCTCCCCCAAGCGGGATTTTCCGGTGTCGGCCGGGCTCGCCCTAGCCTTCGCTCATGATGATCTTGGGTGCCGTATTGGCCGGAGGGGCCAGTCGGCGGATGGGCGCCGACAAGGCCACCGTCGAGATTTCAGGGGCGACCATGCTCGATCGGGTGGCTTCGGCCGTGGCCTCGGTTACCGACCGCGTCGTCGTGCTCGGCAGTGAGCGGGAAGGCTACGAGAGCTGGCCCGATGACCTCCCCGGATCGGGGCCGCTCGCCGGTGTGGTCACCGCCCTCGATCGGATGGGCGAGGACCGGGCACTCGTCGTCGCAGTCGACAATGCCTTCGTGCAGGCCGAGACCCTTTCTCACCTGGTGACAGTCGAGTCCACACTGCCCGTCGTCCCGGTGGATCGCGACGGGGTTCGCCAGGTGACCTGCGCCATCTACCCAAAGGGGATCGCCGCTCAGGCCCGCGAGGAAGTCGAGTCCGGTGGGTCCATCCAGACCTTGCTGGATCGCGTCTCGTTCCTGCCAATCACCCCTGACCGTTGGGAGGAATGGGGTGAGGACGGGCGAAGCTGGTACTCGGCAGACACCCCCGAGGCCCTAGCGGCCGGCATGCGCCGATACGGTTGAGTCGTCATCGAGCGCGCCCTTCCAGATATCGGCGTTCAGCCTCGTTGCTGGTGAGTGAGAGGGCTCGATCGAGGGCAGACCGTGATTCGGCCTCTGCACCCAATTCACGCAGCATCTCACCTCTGGCGAGATGAAAGGCGTGGTATCCGGACAGGTCGGTCTCTAGATCGGCCAAGGCGGCGAGGCCGGCGTCGGGCCCCGAGGCTTCGAACACAGCCACGGCCCGATTGAGACGCACCACGGGAGCGGGATAGATCTGGAGAAGACGGTCGTAAAGCCCGATGATCTGTCCCCAATCCGTCGACTCGATCGAGCCGGCCAGGGTGTGTTGGGCTGCGATCTCGGCCTGGAGCACATACCGGCCATCGCGTTGAAGACGACGAGCCCGCTCCAGGAAATTCGCCCCCTCGGAGATTGCCGCGGAGTCCCAAAGTGAGCGGTCCTGGTTGGCGAGAAGAACCACCCGACCCAGATCATCGACCCGGGCATGCCTGCGGCTGTGCTGAAGGTGCATGAGCGCGAGCAAACCGAAGACCTCCGGCTCATCGGGCATCAGATCCGCCATCACCGTTCCGAGCGCGATCGCGGACTCGACGAGATCGAAACGCACCAGATCGGCGCCGGTCGTTGCGAAATATCCCTCGTTGAAGATGAGATAGATGACTGCGAGCACTGCCGGGAGGCGGTCCTCACGGTCTGTTCCGGAAGGCACCCGAAACGGGATCCCGGCGTCCCGGATCTTTGCCTTGGCCCGGACCAGGCGCTGGGCCATCGTTGCCTCCGGGACGAGGAAGGCATGGGCGATCTCGAAGGTGGTCAGCCCGCCGACAGTCCTCAAAGTAAGTGCGACTTGCTTGTCCACCGCCAGCGACGGGTGACAGCAGGCGAAGAGCATCTCCAGCCGGTCATCCCCGAGCGTTTCGATGCTCATCTCCTCGACCGGTTGGTCATGGTGTGTCTTCTCGTACCCGGCCAGGATGGCGGTCTTCCGCACCAGAGTGGCCTGTCGTCTGATCCGATCGATGCCGCGGCGCATGGCGACCGCGGTGATCCACCCCGGCGGGTTGTCCGGGATGCCCTTGTCCGGCCAGGTGCGCAGCGCTTCGACGAGCGCGTCCTGAACCGCCTCCTCGGCGAGAGTCGATGTCCCGGAACCGGGTCGCCAGCCCCGAGAGGACGACGCCGTAGGACTCCCTGAACACCGACTCGATGATCTCCTTGGGGTCTCCCGCGCTCATCAGCTCCAAGTCTCGTCTCCATCGTCACCCGGTGATGTCGAACAGACGGCCCTCTGGTCGACCCGAAACAGCGTTGACGCCCAATCCCTATTCTCGGCGCCCGTGCCGCTCCTGCTTCCCCAGCCCAGGATCGATCCGGGGGCGTTCGTTGCCCCCGGTGCCCACATCTATGGGGATGTGACCATCAGGGCGGGCGTGTTCGTGCTGTTCGGGGTGGTGATCAGGGCCGAGCTCGATCGGGTCGAGATCGGGGCCGGGACCAACATCCAGGACAACTCCGTCGTCCATTGCGACGAGGACGTCCCGTGCGTCATCGGAGAGCGGGTGACGGTGGGCCATTCGGCAGTGGTTCACGGAGCCCTGGTCGGTGACCGATGCCTGGTGGGGATCGGAGCCAAGCTGCTCAACCGCTCCCGGTTGGGCGAAGGCGCGTGGCTCGGCTCGGGATCGGTCCTGGCTGAAGGCAAGGAGATCCCGCCCTGGACCCTCGGTCTGGGCACCCCGGCCAAACCAGTGCGGGAGCTGACCGAAGACGAGGTCACGCGGGCCGACGACGGTGTCGACCACTACCAGGAGCTGAGGGAGCACTACCGACAGGTCTTTGGAGCACCATCGGAGCCTGAATAGGTCAGGCGCCAGGCGCGCCCTACGATGAGACTGTGGCCGAGGAGGTAGCCGTCCTGCTCACCGGTGGGCCCCGCGAGGCGTGCGGGGTCTTTGCCGCCTATACCCCCCGCCAGCGTGTCTCCAGCCTGATCTACTTCGGGCTCTACGGTCTCCAGCATCGCGGTCAGGAGTCTGCGGGCATTGCCACGTCGAATGGTGAGACGGTGACGGTGTTCAAGGACCTCGGCCTCGTCGCCCAGGTCTTCGACGAGCCTGCCCTCGCCGGTCTCGACGGTCACCTCGGGATCGGCCACACCCGCTACTCGACCACGGGCTCGAACAACTGGGCCAACGCCCAACCGGCACACCGTCAAGTCGGCTCGACCAGCATCGCCCTCGGCCACAACGGCAACCTCACCAACACGCGTCAGCTCGCCGCGCGTCTCGGCATCCGGGGCGCGACCACAGATTCCGACCTGATGGCTGAGGGGATCGCCCGGGCCCTCGACGACGAGCGCTCCGATCAGCGCGGTCTCGAGGTGGCGGTCATGGAGGTCGCCACGACATGGGAGGGCGCCTTCTCCTTGGTGATCATGGACCAGGGACGCGTCATCGGGTTGCGCGACCCCAACGGGTTTCGCCCCCTCTGTCTCGGGTCCTTGCCCGATGGTGGCTGGGTGCTTGCCTCGGAAACGGCGGCCCTCGATCTCGTCGGCGCCAGGTTCGTGCGCGAGGTCGCAGCCGGGGAGATGGTCGTGATCGACGCCGGGGGCGTGCACAGCTTCTCTCCCTTCGCAGCCACCGATCCCAAGCTCTGTCTCTTCGAGTTCGTCTATTTCGCCCGGCCTGACAGCCAGATGTACGGGCGGGGCATCCACGCGGCGAGACGGCAGATGGGCGAGACCCTGGCCCGGGAGCACCCTGCCGAGGCCGATGTGGTGGTGCCGGTGCCTGAGTCGGGCCTCCCGGCCGCGCAGGGATTCGCAGCCGCCAGCGGAATCCCTTATGCGGATGGCCTGGTCAAGAACCGCTACATCGGGCGAACCTTCATCGAGCCCAGTCAGGCATTGCGCGACCGGGGGATTCGCCTGAAGTTGAACCCGATCCCGGACAACCTGCAGGCGAAGCGGGTGGTGATGGTCGATGACTCCATCGTGCGCGGCTCGACGACCCGGAAGTTGGTCCAGATGCTGCGAGACGCCGGCGCCGTCGAAGTTCATCTGCGGGTGTCTTCCCCTCCCTATCGCTGGCCGTGCTTCTACGGGATGGACACCTCCGACCGCAGCACCCTCATCGCAGCCTCGCTCGAAGTCGAGGAGATAAGAGAGCACATCGGCGCCGATTCGCTGGGGTATCTGTCCCTCGAGGGCCTCCTGGAGGCGACCGGGGTCGCCGACGCCGGCTTCTGCACCGCCTGTCTCTCCGGCCAGTACCCCACCGACATCCCCGAAGCGACGGACAAGTTCGAACTCGAGCGTCACTGACATGACCAGCTACGGGGAGGCCGGGGTCGACCTGGAAGGCGCCGAGTTGCATGTGGGGGCAATCGCCAAACCGGTGACCGCGACCTGGACTGCGGACGTGGTCGGGAGCTTCGGTGGGTTTGCCGCCGGGGTGACCATTCCCCCGGGCTTCAACGAGCCGGTGTTGATGATGTCCACCGACGGGGTCGGGACCAAGCTCGACCTCGCCCGACGGGCCGGTCGTTGGGACGGGGTGGGCCACGATCTGGTGGCGATGTGCGTCGACGACCTGGCCGCGGTCGGTGCGAGACCGCTCGGCTTCGTCGACTACCTGGCCGTGGGCGCGCTCGATCCGGAACGGGATCGGGCCATCGTCGAGTCCGTGGCGTCGGCATGTGCCGTCGCCGGCTGCCCGCTGTTGGGTGGCGAGACCGCCGAGCACCCAGGGGTGATGCCGATCGATGCCGTCGACCTCGCCGGGGCGGTGATGGGCGTGGTGGAGCGGGGCGACGAGCTCGGGCCGGAACGAGTCGAGGAGGGGGACGTCATCGTCGGCCTCCTCTCCCCCAATCTGCGATCCAACGGTTTCTCCCTGGTCAGATCGGTGTTCGGCGAAGACATCGACTCGCATCTGGAGGATTTCCTCGAGCCCTCGGTGATCTACTCCCCGGCCGTCCTGGCCGCGGTCGATGCGGGTGGGATCCACGCCGCAGCTCACATCACCGGCGGGGGTCTGGCCGGGAACCTGGGCCGGGCCCTCCCCGACGGGCTAGGAGCAGAGATCGATCGTGAAGCATGGGATACACCGGCGGTCTTCCAGATCGTCGCCGAGCGCGGTGTCGAATCGTCCGAGATGTGGTCGACCTTCAACATGGGCATCGGGTTCTGCCTGGTGGCCGATCCAGGTTTGGCGGCATCGGCGGTGACAGTCACCTCCGAGCACTCCGCTCGGCCGATCGGTGTGGTGGTCCGCGGCGAGGGAGTGAGCCTCGGATGAGATTCAGCGAGGCCTCGGCGGTCTCGCCGTCCGGTCCGGGCACCTGGAAAGCCGAGGTGCAACCGGGCTGGGACATCTTTGGCATCGCCGACGGCGGCTACCTGATGGCGATCGCGGCGAGGGCGATGGCGGAGCAGGCCGAAGGCCGTATACCGGTCACCATCACCGGCCATTTCTTGCGCCCGGTGTCGGCGGGCCCGGTCGAGGTGACGGTCGTGACGATCAAGGAGGGGCGGACCTTCTCCACCATGGCGGCGCGTCTGACTGCTGCATCCGAGTCCGTCACGCTGCTCGGCAGCTTCGCCGGACCCGGGTCGCTCAGTCACGATGAGCTCTACATCGCCGCCACCCCACCTGATATCCCGCCGCCCGAGGAGTGCATCCTCAACGTGCCCGCCGTGGATGGCCCGTTGCCACCGCCACTCATGGCTCAGTTCGAGGAGCGGCTCCATCCCGACGATGCCTTCGTGCTGGAGCGGGGGCCGAGCGGCAAAGCCCTCATGCGTGGCTGGTTACGTCTCCACGACGACGAGCCCCTCGATGCCTTCGCATTGCTGCTGATCGCCGACTCGTTCCCGCCGGCGGTGTTCAACGCCAACCTGCCCCTCGCCTGGACCCCCACCCTGGAGATGACCACCCAGATTCGTGCAGTGCCCGAAGGTGAATGGCTCCGCTGCCAGTTCTCGACACGATTCGTGACCGGGGGGATTCTCGAAGAGGATGGCGAGATCTGGGACGAGGCGGGCAACCTGGTCGCCCTCTCCCGTCAGCTAGCCCTCGTCCCCCGCTGACACCGCTTCGAGGTCGGAGATGAGGGCACTCTTTCGCGTTTCATCGAGGAACGAGGAGATGATCGAGTTGCGGGCGAGGGCTATGACCGTGGCGTCGTCCAGCCCGAGATGGTCCCGGACGCCTCGATAGTTGTCGCCGACATAGCCGCCGAAATAGGCAGGGTCGTCCGAGTTCACCGAGACGAGGAGCCCCGCGTCGATCATCGCCCGAAGCGGATGCTGTGACATCTGGTCGACGACCTTCAGTGCGACGTTGGACATGGGACAGACGGTGAGCGGGACCTGCTCGCGACTGAGTCGTGCCACCAGATAGGGGTCCTCCATGCTCCGGACCCCATGGTCGATTCGCTCCGCCCCGAGCACATCCAGGGCGGCGCTCACGTACTCGGGCGGGCCCTCCTCCCCGGCATGGGCGACCGCGCGCAGGCCGAGCTCTCGGGCCCGGGCGTAGGCCGCCTCGAACAGCTCGGGGGGACGGCCCCGCTCCGACGAGTCGATCCCGACCCCGATCACCCCGTCGAGGAAAGGCTCCGCCTCCTCGATGGTGGCGAGTGCTTCCTCCCCGGACAGATGGCGGAGGAAGCACATGATCAGATCGACGCTGATCCCCAACCGTCGACGTCCATCGGAGATGGCGTCCCGAAGTCCCCTCATGAACACCTCGAAGCCGATCCCCCGGCCGGTGTGGCTCTGTGGGTCGAAGAAGATCTCGGCGTGCCGCACGCCATCAGCTACGGCACGATCGAGGTAGGCGCTCATCAAGTCATAGAAGTCGTCGGGTGTTCGCAGCACCTCGGCGCCCTGGTAGTAGATGTCGAGAAACGACTGGAGATCGGTGAATTGATAGGCGGCATGGACCTGATCGATGTCCTCGAATGGGAGCAACAACCCGTTGCGGGTGGCGAGATGGAACATCATCTCCGGCTCCAGGGTCCCCTCGATATGGACGTGCAACTCCGCCTTGGGCAGGAGGGTGATGAGGTCACTCACCGGTTGCCCCTCATGTCAACGCGATGTCCTGGGGACGGACCGGGACCCGGGTGATGTCCTTGCCCGAGGCGGCGCGGATTGCGGCGGCAACGGCCGCCGTCGACGAGATAGTCGGAGATTCCCCCACCCCCTTTGCTCCGTAGGGGCCCCACGATCCCTCCCGCTCGATGAGCAGGGCTTCCACCTCCGGAGCATCGAGGATCGTCGGGAGGAGATAGTCGGTGAAAGTCGGGTTGAGGATGACACCATCCTCGATCACCAACTCCTCCATCACCGCCAGACCAACCCCTTGGAGGATCCCCCCCTCGATCTGCCCTCGCACCGACTGCGGGTTGATGGCAAGGCCCACGTCCTGAGCAGTGTCCACTCGCACCACCTTGACGAGTCCGAGCTCGACGTCGACATCGACCACGGCCCGATGCCCCGCTACCGCGAAATCGGCGTGGATGACACCTTGCCCGTCCTCATCCGGACCGGTCGTCGGCGGGTGGCGAAAGGTCACCGTCTCCTCCCAATCACCCTTGACGAGTTCTTCCCATGCAGTCACCAGCTCGTCCCCCCGCCAGATCCCGTCATCATCGAGATCGTCACCCTCGAACTGAGCAAGGGCCCGCTCCCGCAAACGGGTAGCCGCCTCGAGTGTGGCCCCACCGGAGAGCTGGGTCTGCCGCGACGCCGACGTCGAACCCGCCGAGTCGATCTTCGAGGTGTCGACATGCACCACCTCCACGCTGGAGATGCCCAGGGCGCTCCGGGCGATCTGGGCCAGGACGGTCACCAGCCCCTGGCCCACCTCGATTGCGGCAGTCTCCACCACGGCGCCTTCCTGGGTGAGCCTGACCCGGGCTTGAGCAAAGTCGTCCGATCCTTCCGAGAACCCGAGGTTTTTCATGCCGAGGGCATATCCCACTCCACGCCGGACCTGATCGGCCTCTGTGGTCAGCCCGGAGCCGCCGGGCAGATCGCCGTGCCCGGGCTCGGCCGGCGGATCGGGCAATGGCATCGCACGCAGGCTGTCGATCACTTCGCGAGTTGGGAGCGGGGTGTTGATCAACTGTCCCGTGGTCGGCATGGGGTCGCCACTGCCCAGGGCATTGATCTCCCGTACGGCCAGTGGGTCCATGCCGATGGCATCGGCGAGGCGGTCCATCTGCGCCTCATGGGCGAAACACACCTGTACTGCGCCGAATCCTCTCATCGCCCCGCAGGGTGGGTTGTTGGTCCGCACCCCGATCCCATCGATCGCGACTGAGTCGCACTGATAGGGCCCAACTGCGAAATAGCAGGCATTGGCAACGACTGCCGCCGTGGTCGACGCGTATGCCCCCCCATCGATCAGGACCCGGGCCTCCACACGGACGAGACGACCCTTTCCGTCGGCCTCGTGCCGATAGCTGAGCCAGGCCGGATGGCGGTGGACATGGCCGGTGAACGACTCGCCGCGCCGGTAGACCATCTTCACCGGCCGACCCGTATAGAGGGCGAGCATGCAAAGGTGAATGTGGAGGTTGACGTCCTCCCTCGCCCCGAACGCGCCACCGATCCCGGTCGGATGCGCCCTGACCTGGTCCGGTCGCAGCCCGAGACTGGCCACCACCTGCTCATGGTCCACGTGGACGTACTGGCTGGTGGCATACAGGTCGACTCCCCCCTGACCATCCGGGATGGCGATGCCGGCCTCCGTCCCGAGGGGCGCCTGGTCCTGCATCCCAACCTCGTATTGGCCTTCGACCACCACGCTCCCCCGAGCCTCCTGATCGCCCCGACGGATGCGAAGACGCCGGAAGATCTCATCCCGACGATGCGCCTCCTCGGGATCGGTGAGGGCCTCGAGAGGCTCGTATCCGATTTCGACGGCCGCCGCCGCAATCCGGGCGGTGTCCGCATCCTCGGCGGCGACGACAGCGACCGGCTCGCCCCAGAACCTCACCTCTTCCCCGGCGAGAACCGGTTGGTCGGGATGCTCGAGGCCGAACATGGCCCTCCCCGGGACGTCGGCGGAGGTCAGACAGGCATGGACCCCCCCGACGGCCAAGGCCGGCGCCACGTCGACCGAGACGATGCGGGCGCGGGCATGCGGGCTTCGCACCGTCGCCGCCCAAAGCATCCCCTCTGCCTTCAGGTCCTGGGCGTACTCGAACTCTCCCCGCAGTTTGGGAATCCCATCCGGCCGCAGTGGCGAATCACGGATCACGCCACTGGGCACGCCGATCCGGCGACCGGTCCTGGTGCTCACCCGCCCGCTCCGTCGGCCACTTCTTCGAGAGCCCGCAGGATGGCGCCGTATCCGGTGCACCGGCAGATGTTCCCGGCCAGTGCCTCTTTGATCTCCGCCCGCGCCGGCGTTGGGTTTCGTGAGAAGAGGTCGGCCGCGGCGACGACGATGCCCGGCGTGCAGAAGCCGCACTGCACAGCACCGTTTCCATGCATCGCCGTTTGAACCGGGTGGAGACGGTCTTCGGATCCGATCCCTTCGACCGTGGTCACCGACGAGCCCTGTGCGTCGGCTGCCATGACCAAACACGAGCAGACCAGTTCGTCATCCAGGATCACCGAGCACGAGCCGCATTCCCCCTGCTCACAAGCACTCTTCGACCCCGGCAGGCTCAGCTCGTCACGGAGGAGGTCGAGGAGGCTGCCCGGATGGGTCACTCGCGCGGTGACAGGCTTTCCATTGACCACGAGCTCGACGATCAACGAAGACACCTCTCCAACAGCCGCCGGGCGAGGACTCCGGCCCCGTGCCGCCGGTACTCCTCGGTCGACCGGTGATCGGTGATCGGGCGAACCTCCTCGGAGACGAGGCGCCCGAACTCGTGGAGGTCGCTCGCGGTGGGCTCGGTGATCGATGAGATCATGGCCTCTGCCTTGACTGCCCGGATGGGGGTAGGGGCCACTGAACCGAGAGCCACCGTCGTCCTCCCGTCTTGAGATCGGGTGACGACGGCACAGACGGTGGCGATGACCATGGCGTTGCGCACGCCGATCTTGCCGAAGCACTGGCGCTCGGGAAGATCGGCCGGCAGATGGACCGCAGTGATCAGCTCGTTCTGCTTGCGGGCCGTCTTCTTCACGCCAGTGAAGAACTCGGCCCAGGGCAAGACCCGGCTCGACCCGGTCGAGGCCAGCTCGATCGATGCGTCCACCGCAGCCAGGAACGGGTGCCCGTCACCGGCGGGGCTGGCGGTCCCCAGATTCCCTCCGATCGTCCCGGCGTTGCGGATCTGGGGTGAGCCCACCGTGCGGGCTGCCTCCGCCAGCGCCTTCGGCCCATCGCGTTCGATCCGGCGCCATGTGACGCCGGCCCCGATGCGGTTGCCCTCCCATTCCCCGAGCTCGGCCAGCCGACGCAGACCCACGACTCGCTCCGGCCGAATGTGGCCAAAGTTGACCTCGACCATGAGATCGGTGCCACCTGCCAGCGGGATCGCGCCCTCGCTCAGCCCGGCGAGCGCCTCATCGATCGAGTTCGGGTGCACGATCTCCACTGGCGGGCAAAGCTGAGTGCAGCGTTGCGGCCAGCCGGTTGTGCTCCTGGACCAGCCCGGGAAGGTCGACGCCCATCAGCTGACCATCCTGGACCACCCGCCGGCCCCCAACCCACGACTGATCGACACTGACCGGGGCACACATCACCACGGCAGCGAGCGGGTCATGGAGGGCACCAGCGAACTCGACCCGATTCAGGTCGTAGGCGATGAGATCGGCACATTTGCCCGGGACCAGGCTCCCCAAATCGTCACGCCCGAGGACTTCGGCCCCACCGACCGTGGCGAGTCGGAGCGCCTGGCGAGCGGTCATCTGCGAGCCGGTCCCGATGCCGGGAGACACCCCGAGCCGATTCAGCAGCAGCGCTTGGCGGGTCTCGGCCATCATGTGCGACGAGTCGTTCGACGCCGACCCGTCCACCCCCAGGCCCACCCGGACTCCCGCGTCCAGATAGCGTGAAACGGGCGCCAGCCCTGAAGCGAGGCGCATGTTCGAAGTCGGGCAATGCGCTACACCGGTGCCAGAAGCGCCCATCCGGGCGACCTCGTCGTCAGCGACATGAACGGCGTGTGCGTACCAGACATCGGGGCCGGCCCAGCCCAGTTCCTCCATGTGCTCAACCGGGCGTCTCCCGAAGCTGGCCAGGCAGAATGCCTCCTCATCGGCGGTCTCAGCCAGATGCGTATGCATCCCCACCCGCGCTTCCCGGGCCAATTCGGAGGTGGCTGTCATCAGCTCGGCAGTGACCGAGAACGGCGAGCACGGAGCGAGCACGACCCTGGTCGTCGATCCCGGATCCGGGTCGTCGTACAGGTCGACGACACGCCGGGAGTCTTCGAGGATGTCGTCCAACGATTCGACCACCGAGTCGGGGGGTAGCCCACCATCGGACTCGCCCAGACTCATCGAGCCCCGCGACACGTGAAAGCGAATGCCGATTGGTTCCGCTCCTTCGACCTGATCGTCGACCCGCGAGCCGTTTGGCCAGAGATATTGATGGTCGAAGGCGGTGGTGCACCCACTCAGGGCCAGCTCAGCCAGACCGACACGCGTCGAGACCCTGACGTGATCCGGGGTCATCCGAGCCCAGATCGGATAGAGGGCTCGTAGCCAGTCGAAGAGACCTGCATCCTGCGCCTCCGGGATCACCCGGGTCAGCGTCTGGTAGAGATGGTGGTGAGTGTTGACGAGACCGGGTAGAACGACATGGCCGCTGAGGTCGACCACCTCGTCCGCCTCCGCGGGCAGATCGGACGTCGGCGCCACCCGCTCGACCCAGCCATCTCGGGCGAGGAGAGCCCCGTCCCGGATCTCCTCGCCGTCCATCGTGACGAGCACATCGGCATGACGAACGAGGAGAGTTCCCATCGGCACCAAAGCTAACGCCTGACTTAGAGTCGGCCGCGATGACTTTGCGCGAGGAATCGATGACGCAATGGGGGGCGCGACTGGGCGCGGTGGCCGCCAGACTGAGCACCGACTTCCCGGGCGAGACGGCGGATCGTCAACCAGTCCACACTGTCTACGGAGGAGCCCATCTCTTCACCGCAGGCACCGCTGAGCGTCTGGGCGAGCTGTCTATCGCCGCTCTCGAGCGCTGGGCCCCCAGCCCCGACGACCTGGGCTCGATCCTCGGTCTCCCGGCCGACCTGGCTGGGCCGGTTCATCGACTGGTTGCGGAAAAGCTGAGACGTGAGCCTGTCGAGGACTTCCGCATCGACTTCGAGGATGGCTACGGACATCGGCCTGATGACGAGGAGGATGGCCACGCCAGATCGGCCGCCGCGCAGCTCGCCGAGGGAATGGGAGCTGGAAGCGTCCCGCCGTTCTCGGGGATCAGGGTCAAATCCCTCTCCGGCGAGCTCCATCGCCGGTCATTGCGCACCCTCGACCTCTTCGTGACCACCGCGGTCGAAGCGGGCGGGCACCTCCCCTCCGGGTTCACCGTGACCCTTCCCAAGATCCAGGACCCGGATCAGGTGCTGGTGCTGGGAGAAGCCCTTGGTGAGCTGGAGCAGGAGCTTGGTATCGCCCCGATCCCGATCGAGTTGATGGTCGAGACCCCGCAGACCGTGATCGATCGGGACGGGAGCGCGGGCGTGCGCAAGTTCGTCGATGCCGGACAGGGGCGGGTGCGGGGAGCTCATTTCGGCACCTACGACTACACCGCTTCGTTGACGATCACCGCTGCCTATCAGTCGATGACCCATCCCGCCTGCGATTTCGCCCGGCACGCCCTCCAGACGAGCCTCGCCGGGACCGGAGTGTGGATCTCGGACGGGGCGACCAACGTGATGCCGGTGCCGCCGAATCGCGGTGAGGACCTCAGCGCCAACCAGATCGAGGAGAACCGTCAGACCGTCCACGACGCGATGAGGTTGCACTACGACCACATCAGGCATTCGCTGACCCACGCCTACTACCAGGGTTGGGACCTCCACCCGGCCCAGTTCCCCACCCGATATGCCGCCGTCTATGCCTTCTTCCTCGAAGGCCTCGATCCGGCCGGGGAACGCCTCTCCAACTTCGTCGACTCGGCGGCCCAGGCCACACTCGTCGGGGAGGTGTTCGACGACGCGGCCACCGGCCAGGGACTGCTCAACTTCTTCCTGAGAGCGATCAACTGTGGCGCCATCGACGAGGTAGAGGCCACATCACGCACCGGTCTCACCCTCGAGGAGATCCAGACCCGGTCGTTCCTGGCCATCCTGGAGGGGCGGACTGGAGCCGTCTGACCTTGGTTTTGGCGCAGTGATCAGCGGGTGACGGTGAACCCGATGTCACCGTAGGGCTCGGAAACCGGTTGGAAGACCGTCCCCTCGTATTCCATCCCGAAACGGGTGAGGTCGAAGGCGAGATGGTGCTGGTTGGGGAGGTGGAATTCGACCTCGTCGATCTCGGGGATGGCCTCGAGGACCGCCTGCGCCATCAGCCACCCCTGGTGCTGGACCGATGCCGACCAGTCGCCGAAGAACCTCTCCACCAAGACCTCCCGTGCCCGCTCCCAGGCCACGGTCGTGTCGGAGGGCGGGGCCGAATAGCGCCAGGTGGCGGTGACCGACGTGGCGAGGATCCGGTCCTCGGCTTCGGGGAGAACGGTGAACTGATCGCGGGGGAAGCCGGTGAAGGCCGACCCGGTGGTCTTCAAGACCACCAAGCCCTCGATCCCAGCCCAGGTCGTCCTTTCATCGGGGGCCTTTCCGCGGGTCACCCGGGCTATGCGCCGCTCGGACCCGCCGCCGGTGAAGCCGGTTGGGCCCACTCGGGCCCAGAGGCGCTGTGCGATCGAGACGGTGGCGCCGGTCACCTCTTCACGTTCGAGGAAGTGATCGCAGAGAACGCCGGCGAAGGCCTCGAGATCGCGGGTGAGATGTTCCTGGGCCAGGGCGTAGACAGTGTTCTTCATGGTGTCGGTGGGGAGCACTGCCGTGTTGTCACCCTCGGTATGCCCTGCTGCCACATCACCTCGGAGCAGCACCTGGACGCTCAGGTCCGAGAAGTCGTCTCCTGATTCCGAGCGATGGATCTTCGAGACCCTGACATCCGTCTTGCCCCACCGGTTCTCGCCGAGCCGAGCCACGTCAGCTCCCCCGGTACGTGGTGTACCCGTAGTCGCTGAGCAGAAGCGGCACGTGGTAGTGCTCCTGCGACTCGTCGATGTCGACGACGACGTGTACCTCCGGGAAGAAAGGGTTCCCGGCGTCTCCGGTGGCGAACACGAGCCGGTAGATCCCCGAGCCAAGGGCCACCCCGAGGGCGGCAACCCGGCCATCGGCGTCGGTCGTGCCCTCATTGACGTGCTGCCACCCACCGTCAGAGGAGCGCTCGAGGGTCACCGTCACACCGGCGGCAGGTCGGCCCGAGGAGGTGTCGAGGACGTGTGTGCTGAGACCGGTCACTGCTGGTCCCCGAGACAGAGCATGTGGCGCAGTCTGGTCTCCGTGATGGCTCTCTGCTCCCGGGCAGCGTTGGCGATCTCCTCCTCCCGGCTGTTTCCGAGACGAGCCCTGGCGATTTCGAGCATCTCCATTGCCGTCTTTCCCGATGCATAGACGATGTAGGTGAAGCCGTGTCTCTCCTCGTACGCCCGGTTGGCCTCAGCCAACGCGGCGAGGGTCGAAGCATCGGCGTCGGCCGCGCCTCTCTGCTCGCGGTCAGTGAGTCGGTCCCCGTGCTCGCCGATACGAGGATGCCCGGCGAACGCCTCGAGCCATTCCGTTTCGCCCAGGTCGTCGAATGCTCTCGTAGCCGCTGACAACAGGGCGTCGACATCGGCATAGACCCGGCCCGCGACCATTCGCTCGACCCAGGTAGCCGAGGCGCAGGCGGTGTGAAAGAACCGTGTGGCCTCCTCGTCGAACAGCGAATTCAGATAGAGCAATCGCAACCGTGACGCGCCCTCGACATCGGGGCGGCCGCGGACACGCAGACGTGCCACCCCGCCGTCAGGATGGATGTCGAGACGAACCAGGCCGGCCTGGTGCGGGCGCTCGAGGGTGACCAGATTGATGGCGTCGGGCTTCACCTCGGCCCGGTCGACCACCTCGTCCCAGGTCTGGCCGTCAGCGGAGACCTGAACCGAGACCCAGCCGGGGGCATTGCCCCTGAAGTACCTGGTATCGACTTCGAGTGCCTCCACCGAGCCAGGGAGTCCGAGTCGGAAGACCGCCCAGTCGTTGCCCGGGCCCCTCCTTCGCTTGGTTTCCCATCCATCCCACATCCCGGCCGGGTCAGTCGGCCGGAGGAGATTCGAGGGCAGCGAGTAGTGCGTGTCGGAGGCCTCGAGGGCCTCGCCACCGACCAGAGACGAGGCCAAGTCGGTACCACCTTCGTCGGGGCAAACCTCAGTCATCGCGGGTATTGGGTTGCCGTCCACCCGCAAACGGGCAACTCCCCCATCGGGGAAGATGTTGAGTCTGACATGGGTCACCCGGTGCAGGTCCTCGACCTCGAAATCCGCCACCGAGTCGCCCGACAGGCTGGTCACGGGGATGATCTCGGTCCAATCCACTCCCTCCAGCCGGTCGTCGGCATCGACCCCGCAGGCCTCCAACGAGAACGACTCGGGGTAGTTGCCCGTGAAGTAGGACGTGTCGACCGTGACGGTGCGAACCCGGCCGGGGACGCCCAGTGCGATGACGCACCAATCGTGTCCTTGCTCCCTCCGCCGTCGGGTCTCCCATCCATCCATCCACTTGCCGCTATCGGTGTACACCCCTTCCCTCCACACCGGCTCGATGGTCTGCAAGAGGTTCTCTGCCGCGGCGAAGAACTCGTCGTTGCACCCGACGATTCGCCCGCCAACCGCCTCAGAGATCAGATCGGTCATCTCGCCTCAACATCCTGCCACCGGAGGGACCAATCGTCGTCCCGTCGAACACGCTCACGCCACGCAGGATCGTCGCCGCCACCGCACCGCGCAGTGTCATGCCCTCGTAGGGAGTGATCGGGTGACGATGCTCCAGCGCACTGCCTCTGACCTGGGTGACGCCATCCGGGTCCCAGACGACGAGATCGGCGTCCATCCCGACCGCGATCGACCCCTTGCGGTGGTCGAGCCCGGCGAGGCGGGCCGGCTCTGTCGCCAGCCAGGCGGAGAGAAGTGGGAAATCGACCCCGCGTTCTGCCGCCCCGGTCCAGGTGGCCGGAAGCCGAAGCTGAAGGGAACCGATCCCGCCCCAGGCCTGACCGAAGTCGCCATCCTTCAGCCATTTCACGGCGGCTGGGGCGGGCGAGTGGTCGGAGACGACCATGCTCAGGTCTCCATCGATCAGACCGGCCCACAATGCGTCGCGATGCTCGGCGGACCTGATGGGAGGGGCACACTTGAAGGGGGTCGCGCCGGGCTCGATCTCCTCGGCGCAGAAGATCAGATAGTGGGGGCAGGTCTCCCCGCTCAGCGTCGAAGGCCCCCTCGCGAGGGCCGCGACTGCATCGGCCGAGGAGATATGGAGGACGTGGATCCTGGCGCCGGTCCCGGTGGCGAGACGAGCAACCTCGCCCACCGCGGCCGCCTCGCCGTTGGCCGGGCGGGTGCGGAGATAGGACTCGTAGTCGGTCGGATCACCCGAGATTCCAACTATGTGGGCCGGGTCCTCCGCGTGGAGCAGGGCAGGGACACCCAGCTCTCGCATCGTCGGCAAAGCAGCGCCGAGCTGATCGAGACTCACCGGAGGGAACTCCTCCACACCTGAGTCGACGAGAAAGGACTTGAAACCACAAACGCCCTCAGTCACGAGGGGAGCGAGCTGATCCTCGGAACCGGGGATCAGGCCACCCCAGAAGCCGACGTCGACCGTCAGCTTCGACTCGGCGGCGGCCCGCTTCGCGGTCAGGGCCTCGACGGACACCGTCGGAGGGATGGAATTGAGCGGCATGTCGACGATGGTGGTGGCCCCTCCGGCCGCTGCAGCCCTGGTCGCGGTGCGGAATCCCTCCCATTCGGTCCGCCCCGGCTCGTTGACGTGAACGTGGGAATCGACCAGTCCCGGCATGACCACGAGGTCGCCGAAGTCGACATCGGGCACCCCCTCGCCGATGTCGACGATCTGACCCGCCTCGATGCGAACCGAAGCGGGCCTCACCTCGTCGCCGAGCACGACCCGGGTGCTGCCGATGACTGACATGGAGCGGGAACCTACCGGTTGCTCTCGCATTTTCCCTTGCCATCCCGGCCGGACTCGGGCTGAGTAGCGTGTGGCATGTCGCCCAGCAACAGGAGCACCAATGGAGACGGTGACAGGCCCAACCGACCGGACCATCAACTACGCCTTTCTGCTCGGAGGCGTTGCGGCCCTCATCTTCGGGATCATCCTTCTCGTCCGTCAGGAGGAGGCCCTGGCCCTGCTCATGGTGGTCCTGGGGCTGTGGTGGCTGATCCAAGGCGCCTTCCTGCTGTTTTCGGTCTTCGTGGACCGCACCGATGTCGGGTGGAAACTGGCCATCGGCGTCCTCGGTGTCGTCGCCGGCTTCCTGGTGCTGACCAACCCGGGCGAGGCCGCGGACGTCTTTCAAGGGGTGATCGGGGTCATCCTCGGCATCATCGGGCTCCTGGTCGGGGTGACCGCGATCTTCGGGTCCTTCCGGGGTGGTGGTGTCGGCGCCTTCGTCTTCGGAGCGGTGAGCATCCTGATCGGCGTCCTGATCCTCCTCAACGCCCAATTCTCCACCGAGCTCCTGATCACCTTCTTCGCCGTCCTCCTGCTGATCGACGGCGTGATGGGCATCTACCTGGCCATCAAATACCGCTGACTAGATACTCGGTTTGGCCACTTCTATGGCCGATGGGGAGCCGGTAGCATCCCGGGATGCCTGATTTCCTCACCAGACACAACGACGTCCTCGCTCCGGTGCTCCATTTCGACACGGAGATACGGGCGGCTCGGGCCGAGGGCATCTGGATCACCGACGTGGAGGGCAGGCGCTGGGCTGACTTCGCCTGCGGAACGGCCGTCACCAACCTCGGCCACAACCACCCGGCAGTGCTCGAAGCGGCACACCGCCAACTCGACAACCTGGTCCACTCTGGCTGCATCGTCCGCTACGACTCGATCGTCGAAGCCGCAGAACGGCTGCGTGCGATCACCCCTCCCGGCATCGAGAAGTTCAGCTTCGCCAATTCGGGGGCGGAAGCCGTCGAAGCGGCGGTCAAACTCGCCAAACACACCACCGGCCGACAGGGTGTGATCGTGTTCCGGGGAGCGTTTCACGGCCGCACGATGGGGTCGGTGACCTACACCACCTCGAACGCTCGATACCGCGACGGTTACCACCCGGTCCTCGGCTCGGTGTTCGTGACGCCCTACCCCCATCCCTACCGATGGGGCATGACCGAGGACGAGGCCACCGCCATGTCCCTGAGCGAGCTGCGGATGATGTTCAAGCACGTGGTCACGCCCCAGAACATCGCCTGCTTCCTGATCGAGCCCGTCCAGGGCGAGGGGGGCTATTACCCGGCTCCACCCCCCTTCCTCGACGCGTTGCGTGAGATGTCGGATGAGCACGGGATCAAGCTGTTGTACGACGAGGTGCAATCGGGCTTCGGGCGCACCGCCGAATGGTTCGCCTCCGACCACTACGACGCCAAGCCAGACATCATGGCGATCGGCAAGGGAATCGCCAACGGCCTCCCACTCTCCGCCTTCGGTGCGTCGCGGGAGACCATCGACAAATGGCCGAGGGGCGCACATGGAACCACTTACGGCGGCAACCCGGTGTCCACCGCAGCCTCGGTGGCGGTTATCGACACGATGGAGGGCCTGCTCCCACACGCCCGTGAGCTTTCGAAGCGCGCATTCGAGCGATTCAACGAGATGGCGGAGCGCCACCCCACTATCGGAGACGTGCGCGGCCTGGGCCTGATGATCGGCGTCGAGTTGGTGACCGATCGCGAGAGCCGAACACCTGATGCCGAGGCCTTCACCCATGTGGAGAAGCACGCGTTCGATCGTGAGCTGATCGTCATCAACTGTGGCCCCGATGCCAACGTGATCCGGTTCATCCCGCCCTTGATCACGACACGAGAAGAGCTCGACTGGGCCCTCGACCTCGTCGACGAGGGTCTGAGCAGCTGGGAGAGCGAAGACCGCTGAACCGCCGTTGGCTGCTCCTGCTGGTAGGTATCACTGCCTTGGGAGTGCTGTTGCTCGTGACCCTGCGGCCGGATCCGCCGCCGGGGAATGGCGAGGCCTCCGCCCCCACTATTACGACTGGGTCGACGTCGACGGCACCAGAAAGTGTGCCGACGACTCAACCGACCACCACGTCGACCACCACCATCCCTGTGACCACGTCTTCACCGGCGACCACCACGAGTCAGCTGGAGGCACCGGTGTTCGCATCCTCCATCGCCGAGGTCTCCGCCGAGGAGCTTCACGCCTCGTGGCGACCGGGGTGTCCGCTGCCGGTGGAGTCCCTTCGTGCTTTGGATGTCAGTCACTGGGGTTATGACGGGGAAACACATATCGGACGACTGATCGTGGCGGCAGACGTGGCCGAGGAAGTCGTCGCCATCATGTCCGATCTCTTCGAGGCGGGGTTTCCCATCGAGAGGATGGAGCCAGTGGACGTGTTCGACGGGGACGACAACGCCAGCATGTCGGCCAACAACACCAGCGCCTTCAACTGCAGGCCGGTGACCGGTGGCTCATCCTGGTCCGACCATTCATATGGCACGGCCATCGACGTGAACCCGCTCGTGAACCCGTACGTGAGACGCGAGACGGTCTTGCCGCCGGAGGGTGCCCCCTATGTCGACCGCGAGCAAGACGCTCCGGGGATGATCCACGAGGGAGATATTGTCGTCGAGGCCTTCGCCCACCAGGGATGGGTGTGGGGTGGGACGTGGTCGTTTCCCAAGGACTATCAGCACTTCACCCGCGCCGGCGGGTGACCTACTGGGTGAAGAACTCCAACGCCGTCTTGGTCTTGGTCTGCTGCTCTCCGGACACATCGACGCCTTTGCCCTCCAGGAAAGCCCGCCATTCCACCGCAGTCTGGAACGCCTCGGTCGGTGAGGTCTTGGTGGACAACTCGACAACCTGCGACCCGTCGGGGTAGAGCCACAGCTCGCCCACTATCGGGTGCTTGAACCCTTTCGACTGGAACTTGACCCTCAAAGTGGGGATCGGTCCCAGCACCTCGAGATCCTCGAGTGCAGGGCCATTCGGCGCGTGCTCCGCGAAGAACGCTCGCTGACGCTTGGAGAACAGCTTGCGTGCCGAGCGTTCACCCGCGGCAACCTGTTTGATCTCCTCGTTGTCGGCCGAGCCTTTGTATGACGCCGAGCAGACATAGCCGCCGGGCATGGCGTCGACCTCCACACCGAACCTCTTGTCGGCCCGAAGCTTGTCGGAGAGCTCGGCGGGGTCGACCGGCCGGATCTTGACCACGGTGTCACCCTTCTCGCCCTGACGGCGCCGGGCACGAACCACCACACCCGCCTCGTTGAGGGCAAGGTCCTTGGTGTCCAGGAAGAACACCTGTCGGAGCCGGGCGTCGAGAGGGTCGATCCCGAGCGCTTTTGCCACCACGGCTCTCTTCGTCTCGACCAAGGTGAGCTTCAATTCGACGCTATCGGCCCCGGAGAGGACATCGAGCACCTGTTGTAGCTGTTCTCCGGACATGTCAGACAATCGGGTCATCTTTCTCCTTGTCATAGATACGCGGCTTCAGCCGGCGACGACCGGGACGCGCTCCATGGCCGCCGCGATGCGCTCTGCCGGGTATTCGTAGTCGGTGAGGGTGCCGTCGAGATACTCCTGATAGGCGGCCATGTCGAAGTGGCCGTGACCGGAGAGATTGAACACGATCACCCTCTCCTCACCCGCCTCCTTGGCCTGCTCGGCCTCGATCATCGCCGAGGCGACCGCGTGGGTCGGCTCCGGCCCAGGGATGATCCCCTCGGCGCGAGCGAACTGGATTGCCCGGCCAAACGTCTCGGTCTGATGCATCGACTCTGCCTCGATGATCCCCTGGTCCTTGAGCAGGGAGACGAGCGGCGCCATCCCGTGGTAGCGGAGCCCTCCGGCGTGGATCGGGTCCGGCACGAAATCGTGGCCCAGGGTGTGCATCTTGACCAGAGGGGTCATCCCCACCGTGTCGCCGAAATCGAACTGGTAGCTCCCGCGGGTCAGCGACGGGGCGGCCGCCGGCTCGACGGCCCGGATGACGGGGTCCATCTTCCCCGCGAGCTTCTCCCTGACGAACGGGAAGCTGAAGCCGGCGAAATTGGACCCTCCTCCGGCGCACCCGATGATCACATCGGGTGTCTCCTCGACCAAGGCCAGCTGTTTGAGGGCCTCCTCCCCGATCACGGTCTGGTGCATGAGCACGTGGTTGAGCACTGAACCGAGCGAGTACTTGGTGTCGTCATCGGTAGCAGCCACCTCGACCGCCTCGGAGATGGCGATCCCAAGACTGCCCGGGGTGTCGGGATCGGCTTCGAGGATCGACCGGCCGGCCTGAGTCAACTCCGATGGAGATGAATGAACGGTGGCGCCCCAGGTCTCGATCATCGCCTTCCGATAGGGCTTCTGGTCGTACGAGGAGCGGACCATGAACACCTCGCACTCGAGCCCGAACAGGGCGCAGGCGAAGGAGAGGGCCGAGCCCCACTGACCTGCCCCGGTCTCGGTAGACAGCTTTTTCACCCCAGCCTTGGCGTTGTAATAGGCCTGGGCGACCGCGGTGTTCGGCTTGTGGGAGCCTGCCGGGCTTACCCCCTCGTACTTGTAATAGATCCGGGCCGGGCCCCCGATCAGCTTTTCGAGATTGTGGGCTCGGTACATCGGCGTGGGCCGCCACAGCCGGTAGACCTCTCGAATCTCCTCGGGGATCTCGATGAAACGATCGGTGCTCACCTCCTGGAGGATCAGGTCCATGGGGAACAGTGGCGCAAGGTCGTCGGGGCCCACCGGTTGATGGGTGCCGGGATGGAGCACCGGTGGCGGGGGCACCGGAAGGTCGGGGACGATGTTGTACCAGTGCGTGGGGAGGTCGGTCTCCGCCAGGGTGATCTTGGTAACCATGGCGGGAAGCTACACATCTCCCCAACCCGGGTAGTTTGGCCCATCTCCCCCGATCGGGAAGGGCACATGACCACTCACCGCCTGATCAATCGTCGTATGGCGATCGCCGAGATGGGCAAGACCGGACTGGCCATCGTCGTTTTCGGGACTGCTGCCTGTTCCGAAGGTGGCGCCGATGCCACCACCACGGCGACAGCCCCAACCACCAGCACCGGACCAGCCACCACCGATTCCACCGGGGTGCAGCCCGCAAGCACCACCACCACGCCCGCGGCCACCACGACCCCGGTCGCCACCACCTTCCAGCGGGTCAACCTCGACTTTGTCTCTGCCTACATCCTGTACCGGGCCGGCGAGGCTGCCCTGGTCGACACCGGCGTGGAAGGCAGCGCCGCTCCCATCGAGGCCGCTCTCTCGGAGGTCGGTCTGGGCTGGGACTCGGTCGGCCATGTCATCCTCACCCACAAGCACCCCGACCATGCCGGCAGCATCAACGAGGTCATGGAGCTGGCGCCTAGGGCAGCGGTTTACGCCGGGGCGGCGGACATACCCCAGATAACCGCGGCCACGCCTCCCCAGCCGGTCGGAGACGGTGACAGTGTGTTTGGGCTCGAGATCATCGACAGCCCGGGCCACACCGCCGGGCACATCTGCGTGCTCGATGCCACGGCTGGGATCCTGGTGACGGGTGACGCGCTGAGCGGAGGGGATGGTGGAGTCAGCCCCCCGGATCCGGCGTTCAGCGAGGACATGACTTCCGCGCTCGAGTCGGTGAGCAAGCTCGGCGGCTTCACCTACGAAATCGCTCTTTTCGGCCACGGAGAGCCACTTCTGGAAGGAGCCTCTGCCGCGGTCGCTGCCCTCGCCACTGGATGAGCACGGCGGGGTGGCAATGGCCCCGCCTACGATCCGCACATGGATGAGCTGGGCGAGCTGGCCCTTGGCCTGATCATCATCGCCTCGCTATTCGGGATCATCGTCCCGATCCTCCCCGGTCTGTTGATGGAGGTTCTGGCCATCTTCGTATGGGCTCTGGTGGTGGGGAGCCCCGTCGCCTGGGGGGTGGCCATAACTGCCCTGGTCCTCGCCGGGATCGGGACATTCATCAAATACTCCATCCCGAAGCGACAGCTCAACGAGGTCGGCATACCCAATCGGACCCTTCTCCTCGCCACCGCCGTGGCCATCGTCGGCCTCTTTGTCATCCCCGTGGTGGGAGCCCCGATCGGCTTCATCCTCACCATCTACATCAGCGAGCGGATCAGGGTGGGGGCGGATCAGGCCTGGCCCGCCACCAAGAGCAGCCTCGGCGCTATCGCCACGTCGATCGGAATCGAGCTCGCCACCGGCTTGCTCATCGCCGCCCTCTGGTTCGGGGTGGTGCTGTTGGCCTGAGCGGCAGCTAGTCCTCGGCGGAGGCCGCCGCCTTGGCCGCGATCTCATCGACGACGGCCTCGTTGGCCAGGGTGGTCACATCCCCGAGCTGACGTTGCTCGGAGATGTCTTGGAGCAGGCGTCGCATGATCTTCCCTGACCGTGTCTTGGGGAGATCATCGGTGAAGACGATGGATTTGGGCTTGGCGATCGGGCCCAGGGTGTGGGCGACGTGGTCCCTCAACTCCTGCAACAGCTCCTCGTTTCCCTCGACCCCGGCCCGGAGCGTCACAAAGGCGGCGATGGCCTGACCCGTGATCTCGTCCTTTCGACCCACCACAGCCGCCTCTGCCACTGATACGTGGGAGACGAGGGCCGACTCGACCTCAGTGGTCGAGATGTTGTGACCCGACACCAGCATGATGTCGTCGACCCGACCCAGCAGCCAGAAGTAACCGTCCTCGTCCCGCTTCGCCCCGTCCCCGGGGAAGTAGCGGCCGGGGAATCTCGACCAATAGGTGTCTTCGTACCGCTGATCGTCCCCGTAGATGGTGCGGGCCATGGCCGGCCAGGGCCGGGTGATGACGAGATAACCCCCGCCGCCGAGTGGGACCGATTCTCCTGCCTCGTCGACCACGTCGGCGAAGATCCCGGGGAAAGGGATCGTGGCGGAACCCGGCTTGGTCGCCACCACGCCGGGGAGGGGGCTGATCATGATCGCCCCGGTCTCGGTCTGCCACCAGGTGTCGACCACCGGGCAACGCCCGCCGCCGATGGTCTGCTGGTACCAGATCCACGCCTCGGGGTTGATCGGCTCACCCACGGTGCCGATGAGGCGCAGGGAGCTCAAGTCGTGCTTGGCGACGTGCTGGTCACCCCATTTCATGAAGGTCCGGATCGCAGTAGGGGCGGTGTAGAAGATGGTGACCCCGTATTCCTCGATGATCTCCCACAACCGATCGAGATCGGGGAAGTTGGGCGCTCCCTCGTACATGACGCTGGTCGTCCGGTTGGATAGCGGGCCGTAGACGATGTAGCAATGGCCGGTGACCCAGCCGATGTCGGCGCCGCACCAGTAAACGTCGGTGTCTGGTTTGAGGTCGAACACGGCGTGGTGAGTGGTCACGATCCCGGTCAGATAGCCGCCCTGGGTGTGAACGATCCCCTTGGGGCGCCCGGTAGTGCCCGAGGTGTAGAGGATGTAGAGCGGGTCCTCGGCACCAAGCACCACCGCCTCGCACTGATCCGACTGGCCTTCCACAAGGTCGTCCCACCAGATGTCCCGTCCCTCGGTCATTTCCACGCCGTGGTCCGTTCTCTTCAGGACGACAACGTGCTCGACGTCGGGCGTGTTGGCCAGCGCCACATCTGCATTGGCCTTCAACTGGACGACGTTGCCCGCCCGCCATGCGCCGTCCTGGGTGATGACCACCCTGGCGTCGGCGTCGAGGATGCGGCTGGAGAGGGCATCGGACGAGAACCCGCCGAACACCACCGAGTGGACCAGGCCGAGACGGGCGCAGGCCAGCATCGCAACGGGGAGCTCGGGCACCATGCCCATGTAGATGGCCACGCGGTCGCCTTTGGCAACACCGAGGCTGAGCAGGCCGTTGGCGAACCGGCACACCTCGGCGTGGAGGTCCCGATAGGTCAGCTTCCGGGTGTCGCCAGGCTCACCGACCCAGTGATAGGCCACCTGATCGCCGTGCTCTTCGAGGTGGCGATCGAGGCAGTTGAACGAGATGTTTAGCTCGCCGTCGGCGAACCACTTGAAGAACGGCGGGTTGGAATCGTCGAGGGTCTCGGTGGGCTCTTTGTGCCAGGTGATCCGGCTCAACGCCTGCTCATGCCAGAAGGCGAGATAATCGGCGGAGGCCTCCTCGTGGATGCCGGGCCTGGCGTTGGCCTGAGCGGCGAACTCGGGAGCGGGCTCGAACTTCCGGTCTTCCGAGAGCAGATTTTCCAGCGCCTGGGACATCGAGCTCACTCCTCCTCGTCGATTTCGGTGGCGGAAACTACCAGCGGTCGCCGGGCGCGCCACCAGGTGAGGAGCCCGATGAGGGCGGCGGCGATCATCATGACGTCGCCAGTCCGGGCGTACAACGAGGCGTCCGGGCGGCCCGCAACCACCCCGTAGATGATCTCCTCGGTACCCAACCCGGATACGTCCTGGAGGGATCCATCGGCCGAGATCACCGTCGATTTCCCGGTTACCGCGGCATGGATCACGTCCAGCTCCAATTCGGCGGCACGCATCCGAGTCATCCCGATGAACTGGTCCGAACCCGGTGTGATGCCGTAGGACCCTTCGTTGGTCGCCACCACGATCAGATTGGCCCCCGCCACGACATGTTGGCGGGGATATCTGGCGAAGCCACCTTCGAAGGAGATCACCGAGCCGAGGCTGATGCCCTCACCGAGATCGAACACAACCGGACCGTCACCCGGGATCATGTCCCGGGGCACTTGGTCGAGATCTGGGATCCATTCGAACACCGGGCGCCAGGGGATGTACTCCCCGAAGGGGACCGCGTGCTGCTTCTGGTACTCGCCGACAATCTCCCCCTCCGGGTTGAACACGACGTTGGCGTTGATCCAGTGCGTATCGCTGATCGGACGATCGGAGCCAACCAGAAACCAAGCGCCGATCCGGCGCGCTTCCGCGGCGATTGCCGCTCCGATCTCGGGGTTCTGTACTGGGTCGGCATTGAACGAGCCGGTCGATCCCTCCGACCAGACCACGAGGAACACCGACCCTGGTTCGATCTGCTTGGTCAGCTCCAGATGCTGCTCGAAGGTGCGGAGCCGCTCGTCGGGGGGGCAGTGCTCGAAGGGACATGGGGTTGATCCCTGGACGATCGCCACCCTCTGGCCTTCGAGGACGTAGTTCACGGGCTCGAACCAGTCGAGCAACAAAGACGCAACGACGAGAAGGGGCACTGGGACCAAGACCCACCAGTTGCGTGGTCTCCGCAGCAGGCTTACCACTCCGGCCGCGGCCATGACCGTCATCATCGTTACGCCAGTGGTCCCGTAGCTGGGAGCAAGGGCGCGGGCCCAGCTCTGATCGGAGAGGGCATAGCCGGCCGCCCCCCACTCGAACCCTCCCACCGGGAAGCGGTATCTGATCAGCTCCATCACGGCCCATCCCCCGACGGCGAGGAGGAACCAGGTGAGCGGAGATCGGTCGTTATACCGGGCGAGCCACCACCCGTAGGCGGCGAGGAAGGCGGTCTGCTCGATCACCAAGGGGATCACCGCGATCAGCCCCAATTCGGACAGCCACCAGATCAGACCACCGAAGAAGGTGAGCCCGTAGATGGCGCCGTAGAGCAGTCCCTGCGCGCGGCTTCTGGCCATCCGCAGACCGGCCAAGAAGAGGGTGATCCCGATGAGGATCAGCCACCCCGGTCCGATCCGGGGGAAGGCGAGGGCCGAGATGACGGCTCCGGCGAGGGCGAGAAGACCACCGATCACCGGCGGCAGGGTATGCCCGGCCGGTTTCTTTGTGGAGGGCATGCCACTTTCAGCCCCGCATTGGGAACGCGGGTCGCGGCCCGTATCCTGGCCCGATGTGGGAAGGTGACGTTTGGGTTGCGGTGCGGGCGGCGCGAGCGGGCGCGGCGATCGTCCGCCGTGGCTTCGATGAGGAGTTCGTCACCGAGATGAAGGGCGTCGTCGACCCGGTCACCGACGTGGACCGGGAAGCCGAAGACGCCATCACGTCGGTCATCGCCTCCCATTTCCCTGAGGACGGCATCCTCGCCGAAGAGGGTGGTGGGGCAGACTGGCGGGGGCCCCGGGTTTGGATCATCGACCCGCTCGACGGCACGGTCAATTTCGTCAACCGGATTCCGCAGATTGCGGTTTCCGTCGCCCTCTGGGACGAGGGAAAGCCCCTTGTTGGAGTGGTCATCGACGTCGCCCGAAACGAGGAGTTCGTCGCCAGTAACGGTGAGGGTGCCCGATCCAATGGCCGGCCCATCCATGTCTCCGAGACGGCGACCCTGCAGGACTCACTGATCGTCACCGGCTTCCCCTATGACCGACAGGAGCACGCCAGGGCATATCTCGATGTGATGGAACAGGTGATGATCAGGTCTCGGGGGACCAGACGCATGGGGGCCGCCGCCCTCGACATGGCCTGGGTGGCGTGCGGCCGCTTCGACGGGTACTGGGAGCACGGTGGTCCGGCCGGTGTGAAGCCATGGGACGCGGCTGCTGCGGTGCTCCTGGTCACGGAGGCCGGTGGCACCGCCACCGACAGCCGGGGATCGGTCAACGAGCTGGCGCCTTCCGCCTTCGTGGTCACCAATGGCAAGATCCACGAGGAGCTGCGCCAGATCATCGACGATTCGATGCCGCGTCATCTGAGATGACGCCCTCATCACGGTCATCTGAGATGACGCCCTCATCACGGTCATCTGAGATGACGCAATCGTTACCGTCATTGCTCTGATGTACCACGACCACCATTTCCACCCGCTCGGTTACGCGGCCATGGTCACCGGTCTCGAGCTGATGGACGCCGCCAACCTCGGGGAGGTGATGACACGGGTATCCGAGTTCGCCGACCGGGTCGAGGGCCCGATAATCGGGCAGCGTCTCAATGACGAAGGACTGGCCGAGGGGCGGCTGCCCACCCGGATCGATCTCGACGACGTCACCGGTGACCGGCCGGTCGTGCTGTACCGATATTGCGGTCACATCGCGGTGGCGAACAGCGCCGCACTCGCCCTGGCCGGAATCGACGCCGAGACCTCCGACCCTGGTGGGGGGTCGTTCGACCGCGACCCGTCGGGCAGTCCCAACGGGATCCTCCGGGAGACGGCGATCCAGGAAGTCACTGCGGCGCTCGCCCCTTTGGTGGAGGGCCCACCCGACTCCGCAATCCTCCGGGCATTGGGCGAGCTTCCCAAGATGGGAATCGGCTCGGTGACCGGGATCGTCTCAGTGGGCGAGCCGATCTGGTGTGGGGTCCGAGACGAGCTCGATGCCCTGTGCCGCTTGGCGCCGGCTTTGCCGATCGACGTCGATGTGCTGGTGATCGCACCCGACGCCCAGCAGCTGGCGGAAGCGGCCGAGAAGATCCGCCAGTCCGAGGGCCGGATCCGCTTTCTCGGCTGGAAGTACTTCGCTGATGGGAGTTTCGGCGGCCATACCGCCGCGATGCACGAGCCATTCAGTGATCGCCCCGATACCAGGGGAACGGACCGACTCGACCCGGAGCAGGCCAGGACCATGGCCCGCGCCTCGATGATGCTCGGTGGGTCCGTCGCGATCCACGCCATCGGCGATCGGGCCAATGACTCGGTGCTGGAGATATTCGAGGAGTTGATCGAGATGGGCGCCGACCCCGAGCGTCTTCGCGTCGAGCACGCCTCGCTCCTGACCGATGCCGCCATCGAGCGCATCGCCCGACTCGGAGTCACCGCCTCTGTCCAACCGGCCTTCCTCGCCTCCGAATCCGGGTGGCTCGCCAGGCGCCTCGGGGACGAGCGAATGAGCCGGGTCTACCCATTCCGCTCGCTCCTCGATGCCGGGGTGACGGTGATCGGCGGCAGCGACTCCCCGGTCGAGCTGCCAGACCCGGCCATCGGCATCGCCGCCGCGATCGATCGGCCTGGGTTCAACCCCGCCGAACGCCTCTCCCCCGACCAGGCCGAGGCCCTGTTCGCCCCGCCACCGCGGTTCTGACGCCGGACGCCTCAGCTTCGCAATCGCTCGGACAGGGAGCGGTAATCCTCTGTGGTGTTGTGAAGATGAGCGGAGAGGCGTAGAAGCTGCCGGGGCCACACCGGCCAGTTCATCACCAACGAGGAGAATCCGTCGTCGAACAACCGGTCCATGAGCGGCGAGAGATCGCCCCCCGGGTCGGGGCCGAGCGCGTCGGGGAGGACCACCGAGGCCATCGCGCCAATCATCTGGTCTGGCGCGGGCAAACCGATCCCAACCGATTCGGATACGAGTCGACGCCCCTCGAGGGCCAGATCGTGGTTGCGCTTCATCACCCCGTCCCAACCACCGGATTCCAGTCCACCAACCAGTTCGAGCACGTCAGGCACTACCGCCCAGGAGCTGAAGTCATCGGTGCCCAGCCAGTCGAATAGGGCGTGATAACGGGGCCCTGGGCTGTCGACTTCGGCGTTGTACCCATGAGAGATCACGGCCGGGACCGTCATCCCGATCCGGTCTGCTCTCGTATGGAGAAATGCCGCTCCCTTTGGGGCGCAGACCCACTTGTGCAGATTTCCCGTGTACCAGGAGGCGCCCAGTTCATCGACCGCCAAGGAGACCTGACCCGGGCCATGGGCACCGTCGACCAGGACGGGGATCTCTGGCTCGAGCGAGGAGACGATGTCGTCGATCGGGAACACCAGGGCCGTCGGCGAGGTGACGTGATCGATGACGACCAGCCGCGTCGTCGGGGTGATCGCCGCCATGACCGATTCGGTGACTTGGGCCGGCCCGTCGATCGGGAACGGCACTCGCGCCACCACCACTTCGGCGCCGGTTCGCTCCGCCGTGTAGCGGAGGATCTGGCGCACGGCGTTGTAGTCGTGTGCCGTCGTCACCAATTGATCGCCCGGGCGGAGCATCGGCTCGATCGAGCGGAGCACCGAGGCGACCGCACTCGTGGCGTTGCGCACCGGGACGATCCCGATCGGGTCGGCACCAACGAATTCGGCCACCACATCACGGGCACGGTCTACGGCTGGCTGCAGCTCTCGGAAGACGAAGCGGGTCGGATCCGCTTCGAACCTCCGCTTCCAGGCCATCTGCAGGTCCAGGATCTCATTGGGCACCGCCCCGAACGAACCGTGATTGAGATGGTGGCGCCCAGGCTCGAGGGCCCAAAAAGGATTCCCGGTCGAACCTGAGGCTGTTTGTTGCATATGTGAAACGTAGAACCTCAGGTTCGCAGTTGCCGGATTGGATGACGGAGACCCCTCGCTAGCGTGCCCCTTATGACGAAATTGGACTTTGGCTTCTCGGAGGTGACATCCGACGGGATCACCGATGGGATGGATGCCGCACTGGAGCAAGCGCTGCAAGTCCTCGAAGACCTGGTGGCGCCGACCGAGGACCGGACGTTCGACAACACGATGCTTCCACTCGATCGCATCGCCGACATCCTCTCCCAGGCCAATGCCCGCTATGCCTTCATGGGCTACGTCCACCCAGAGAAAGAGGTGCGCTCCGCGGCGAAAGCCGCCGAGGAGAAGATGGAGACCTTCGGTGTCGAGATGGTGTTCAGAGACGATCTCAATGCCGCGGTCAGGGAATACTCCGACACCGATGAGGCCGCATCACTGGAAGGTGAGCGAGCCCGCTTCGTCGAATTCACCCTTCGTGACCTGCGGCATGCCGGGCACGAGCTGTCGCCTGAGGCCAGGGCCCGGGTCAAAGAGCGCACCCAGCGCTTGGTCGAGCTGGGGGTTCGCTTTCAGGAGAACATCGACGAATGGGAGGATCACATCCTCGTCGACCCCGAGGAGCTGGACGGGCTGCCACCGAGCTTCGCCGAATCGCTCGAGACCGACGAGGCGACAGGCAAGCTCAAGGTGACCCTCGCCTACCCCCACCTGATCCCATTCGTCGAGAACGCCAAACGTAGAGACCTGAGAGAAGAGCTTTCCTTCAAGTTCAACACCCAGGCGGTGGAAGCCAACCGCAAGATCCTGGAGGAGGCGCGCGACCTGAGACACCAGATCGCCGACGAGTTCGGGGTCCCCAGCTGGGCGCATCATCGTCTCGAGGAGAGGATGGCCAAGGATCCAGAGCGGGTCGCCGCCTTCTACGAAGATCTGCGACCGCCGCTGACCAAGCAAGGCGAGGCCGATCTCGCCGTCATGGGCGCGCTGCTCGAAAAGGACAGCGGCGAAAGCCAGATCCAGACCTGGGACTGGCGCTTCTACGACACCCAACAGCGCCGCACCGACTATGGCGTCGATCCGTTCGAGGTGGCCGAGTATTTCCCGCTCGACTCCGTCCTTGGCGGGATGTTCGATCTCGTCCAAGAGACTTTCGGCCTCGACTTCCGCGAGGTGCCCGATGCCGACGTCTGGCATCCGGACGTCCGCCTCTTCACCATTCACGACGCTTCAAGTGGGGAAGAGCTCTCGTGTTTCTACCTCGATCTCTTCCCTCGCGAGGGCAAGTACGGGCATGCCGCCGAGTTTCCCATGGTCCTCAGCCGGCGTCTGGAGGATGGGTCATACCAGAACCCGGTCTGCGCCATGGTGGCCAACTTCACCAAGCCAACTGCCTCGGCGCCGTCCCTCCTCCAGCACGGCGAGGTGGAGACCCTCTTCCACGAGTTCGGGCACGTTCTGCATCAGAACCTGGGCCGCACCGAGTTGGCCCGATTTGCCGGCACCAGCGTGGAGCGCGACTTTGTGGAGGCGCCTAGCCAGATCATGCAGCACTGGGTGTGGCGAGCCGACGTCCTGCGACGCTTTGCCCGCCACCACGAGACCGGGGAACCCATACCCGACCGACTTGTCGACCAACTCGTTGCGGCCCGCCAGCTCAATGTCGCCGTCCATCAGCTCCGCCAGCTCCAGTACGGGTGGTGGGACCAAACCATGCACGGCTCGGACACCGAGATCGACTTCGACTTGGTCCTCAGGGAGGGGGCGAAGTTGGGTCTCATGCCGTTCCATGAGGGCACTTTCGCCTTGGCATCGTTCGGCCATCTGATGGGCGGTTACGACGCGGCCTATTACGGGTACATGTGGTCGGAGGTGTTCGGCGACGACATGTTCTCGCGATTCGAGGAGGAAGGCGTGACCAATCCCGAAGTGGGAATGGCCTACCGCCATGAGGTGTTGGAGCGGGGCGGATCGGTGGACGCGGACGAAATGCTCGCTGCGTTCCTCGGGCGTGAGCCCGACAACACAGCTTTCCTGAGGAAGCTCGGAATCGAGTGAACCTCAGGTCCTCACCAGCGGATGCCGATAAACACCGGTGCGACGCTGGACGTAGGTCTGGCGACCGGGGGGCAGCGGCGGGTAGACTGGGGCATCGAGGGAACCGACATGGGCTTCCCGACGTCTAAATCTCCTGAGCGGTTGTTTATTGCCGTTTTAAGGGCTGACTCGCACAGTGGCGGTGCACACGAGGATCAGAGGATCCGAGTGAACGAGCAGTCACACGAGATAACAACGGACTTGAAACACATCACCGGCCCAGGAGGGCCATTGAAATGACAGACATCGTCAGAGGGGCAGCCATCAAAGGCATGACCCGACCTTCGAAGAGATTCAACGAGGGCCGAGTCTGCGCCAAGAACGGGTGCACCACCAAACTTTCTCAGTACAACAAGGCGGAGTATTGCCATGCTCATGCCCCGGTCCGGTTCCCCCGTGTCCGCGGCAAGATCATGGACGGTCAGGACGCCTGAGGACTCTGGCCGGGACAGGTCCTCTCCCCTCCCCGTCTCGGGTCAGATCAAGAGCCCCGGTCGCAAGACCGGGGCTCTCGTTTTTCGGTTCCTAAGTGGTAAGTACTTGGGTACCCTCGACGACCATGAGCGAGGTTCTCCTTCAGGCTCCTGAGATCCACTGCGACCACTGCAAATCGAGCATCGAGGGCGCCGTTGCTGCCCTCGATGGTGTGCAATCGGTAGAAGTGGCCATCGCCGACGCCACGGTTCGGGTCGACTATGACGACGCTCGAGTCGAGATCGACTCGATCAAGAAGACCATCGAGGAGCAGGGCTACGCCGTATTCGGCTGACACCGGGCGCTCTCGGGTCACAGACACCATCCTGTTCGACGTCGAGGGCATGACCTGTGCCACATGCGCGGTGCGCATCGAACGCGTCCTCGGGCGCCAAGAAGGGGTCGAGGCGGCCAGTGTCAATCTGGCCGGAGCCTCCGCCCTCGTGCGGGTCAGCAACAACATCGACGTCGAGGAGCTGCAAGCGGCGGTGGCCAAGATCGGCTACGCCATCGTGGCGCACACCGGTGGTGACCGCCCCCGGGACATGGTCGAGCACTATCACGACGACGAGAGGGCTCAGTGGCGTCGGTTCTGGGGTGCCGCTGCCCTCACCCTGCCGGCCATGTTGCTCGCGATGTTCGGCCCGGACGAAGCGTGGAACCGCCTCGTCCAGGGAGCGCTGATCACACCGGTCGTGCTGTGGTACGGCTGGCAGTTCCATCGGGTGGCGTTCCGTCAGGCCCGTCACCTCAGCGCGAACATGGACACGCTGATCTCGATGGGATCGCTGGCCGCCTACTTCTATTCGATCTGGGCGCTGTTCAGTGGGGAGCACGTCTTCTTCGAGACTGCCGGCGTCATCATCACCCTCATCACGTTGGGCCGCGCCCTCGAGGCCAGAGCGAAAGGTCGTGCCTCGGAGTCGGTGCACCGCCTGCTCGAGCTCGGAGCCAAGGACGCCCGGGTCATCGTCGACGGGGAAGAGAGACTCCTTCCGATCGACGACATCATCCCAGGTGACATGATGATCGTGCTCCCCGGAGAGAAGGTCCCGACCGATGCGGTCGTCGAGTCCGGGAGGTCCTCGGTAGACGAGTCGATGCTCACCGGAGAAGCGCTGCCGATCGACAAGGGGCCCGGGGACACCCTGTTCGGGGCGACGGTCAACCAGCGGGGGCGAATCGAAGCGCGGGCCACGGCGGTGGGTGCCGAAACCGTGCTGTCCGGGATCGTGCGGATGGTCGAGCAGGCACAGGGCTCCAAGGCGCCGATCCAGCGGACGGCAGACCGGGTGTCGGCCATATTCGTCCCAGCCGTGATCGTCATTGCCGTGGCCACGATCCTCGTGTGGCTTGCAGTCGGAGACGACGTGGCTGCTGCGGTTCAGGCCGGGGTAGCCGTCCTGATCATCGCCTGCCCGTGCGCCCTTGGCCTGGCAACGCCTACGGCGATCATGGTTGGGAGTGGTCGGGGAGCCGAGCTGGGCATCTTGTTCAAACGAGCGGAAGTGTTCGAGAGGGCGGGCGGAGTGGACACCGCCGTGTTCGACAAGACCGGGACACTCACCACCGGGATCATGGTGCTGACCGACCTCGAGACCCAAGAGCCCGAGCACGAATTCCTCCGTTTCGTCGCCTCAGTGGAGGCGGCGTCGGGTCATCCCATCGGGATGGCCGTTGCGCTCGGCGCCGATGACGCCGGAATCGACCTGGTTACGCCGGAGCGGATCGAGACCCTGGCCGGGTTCGGCGTGGTCGGAGTCATCGAGGGACGGGCCATCCTGGTGGGCAAGGCAAAGATGGTCGCCGACAGGGGTCTTGCCATCGCCGACAAGTGGATGAAGGCGATGGCGCGCTTTGAGGACGAGGGGAAGACCGCCTTCCTGGCGGGATGGGAGGGCGAGGCGAAGGGGGTCATCGCCGTCACCGACACGATCCGGGAGGGCTCGGCATCAGCAATCGAGGTTCTCACCGAGCGAGGGATCGAGACGGTGATGATCACGGGGGACAACCATCGCACCGCGGCCAGGATCGGTGCCCACATCGGGATCGGATCTGTGCATGCCGAAGTGGTGCCGGGAGAGAAGGCGGAGCAAGTGGCCAGGCTTCAGGCCGGGGGCCAGACCGTTGTGTTCGTAGGTGATGGGGTGAACGATGCACCAGCCCTCACCCAGGCCGACCTCGGAATGGCAATGGGCTCCGGCACTGCCGTCGCGGTGGAGGCCGGAGATGTGGTCCTGCTCAAGCCAGATGCGCGTCTGGTCCCCGTGGCGATCTCACTTGCCGGAACAACCTTGCGCACCATCAAACAGAACCTGGTGTGGGCATTCGGGTACAACACGGCCGCCATCCCGCTTGCCGCGCTTGGGCTCCTCGACCCCATGATCGCCGCAGCTGCGATGGCGCTGTCCTCTGTTTCGGTGGTCCTCAACGCACTTCGACTCAGGCGTTTCCGCCCTGATCCACGTCTGACCGTCTAGCCCGGCGCGGGGAGTAGGTTGGAGCGATGGGCTCCCTGCAATGGCTCGATCGCCCGGTCCTCCAGGATCCCGTCGCCCTTGTCGCCTTCGAGGGTTGGGGAGACGCAGGCGAGTCGGCGAGCCAGGCGGTGTCCGAGTTCCTGGACAAGCTCGACGCGGAGCTGTTCGCCATCATCGATCCCGATGATCACTTCGATTTCCAGGTGCGGCGGCCCATCGTCGAGCTCGACGCCACCGGGATTCGCTCGATCTCATGGCCCCGAAACGAGCTGTATGTCGCCCGAGGAATGGAACGGGAGATGGTGATCCTCCTCGGCGAGGAGCCCCATTACCGGTGGAAGTCGTTCACCAACGACGTGGTCGAGGTGATGAAGGTGATGGGGGTGACCCGGGCAGTGACGATGGGGGCGTTCATCGGCCAGGTGGCGCACACCCTGCCCGTCCCTCTGGTCGGCTCAGCCAACCGACCCGACGATCTCACCATCCACGGCCTGCTCCCATCTGGTTACGAGGGACCAACGGGAATCCTCGGGGTGCTCAACCATTCGCTGGGCAATGCAGGGATAGATGTGATCTCGGTTTGGGCGGCAGTCCCGCACTATCTCTCCAACCAGGAATACCCGCCGGCTACTGAGGCCCTGGCGATCAAGGCCTCGGAGCTCTGCGGGATCACACTCGACATCGGGGACCTGGCCTCAGCGTCCCGCCAGTTCCTATCGACCGTCGACGCCGCCATCGAAGGCAACGCCGAGCTCGAGGAATACGTGGAACGGCTCGAGCAGGAAGCCGACGACGACCGCGGCGACCGTCTGGTCGAAGAGATCGAGAAATACCTGCGGGGCCAATAGCGTCTCCTCCCCCAGGAGCGAAGCGACGTTGGGGGAGGTGGCCCGAAGGGCCGGAGGGGGAATCCTTTCGAGGGGGAGACGAGAAAGGACCGGCATCGGCCGGTCCTTTCACGAAGTCACTTCCGCTTGTGGCGATTCGCCTTGAGACGCTTGCGGTATTTGTGCTTCGACATCTTCTTGCGCCGCTTCTTGACCAACGATCCCATGCAAAAACCTCGGTTCCGGGTGGGGAGAACACCCACATGGTCGCACTGATCTGACCGCTATTCAAACCAGACTGCCTGGGAGAGGGTCCAGGAGGCCTGACGCGATCTCGGCCGTCATCCAGCCGCTCCAAGGAGCCGGCCAGGGACAACGTGGCCTGCAAGCCCACTGTCGTCTCGATCCGGTGGGTGACGCCGTCGCTCTCCCACATGAGCACATTCCCCGCCAGCCTCATCTCCTCTTCGGTTCGATTGCCCGCGGCATCCTCATACGTGATCAGATGCGGCGCACCCTCGATCCACAACCCCAGGCTGCCGTTCACCTCGACTGCACGCACCGAGGTGTCAGGTCTGACGCTCTTGACGAAGTTCGAACCTTCGGGGAGCTCCAGGGCGAATTGGCTGTAGATCAGACCGATCCCTGAGTCGCCGGCGGCGGGGAGGCTCTCCTCGCTCTCCCACACCATCGATACCCGACCCGACGACGGTCGATCGGAGAGGAAGACCCCGTCCGGTGGGCCGAGATTCTCCGGGACCAGCAGCTCGAAGTCGACGGCCTCATGCGCCTCATCGAGAGTCACCGGTTCGCCCAGGTCGAGCTCGGACCCGGCTGCTGGCGGCGGTTCGGGGTCGAATTGGACCTCGATCCCCGCCACTCCGAGCAAGTCCGCCACGGCCTCACGCGCGCTCGGTGACAACAGGAGCAAAGCGGCCACGAGCACCACTACCACCGCGGTCACCGGGATCCAGCGACGTCTCGATCTCCGCGTCGACGCGGAGGCCAGACGGTGACGGATGGCCGGAACTTGGTCGGCGTGCTCGGGCCAGTCGATGTGCCCGGCAAGCTCGGTGAGCAACGACTCGACACTGCTATTCATCGCCGGGCTCCTCTCTGAGATCTCCGAGCGAGCCCTGGAGTCGGCTCAGTGCCCGCGCGGTCCGCGATTTCACCGTCCCGATCGGGATGCCCAGTGTCGCCGCAGTCTCCGCCTCCGTGAGGCCGAGCAGATAACGATGGGTGACGACATCCCGGTGTCGGTCGGAAAGCGTGTTCACGGCGTCGATCACCGCCTGCCGCTCGACCGCGGTGATGACCGTCGTCTCGGGAGATGGGGCCGCACCTCCCGAGACGGGGTCGTTGGCCAGGCGCAGGCTGAGCCGGTCCTGGCGGCCATGGCGGCGACGTTGGTTGAGGGCCTCATTGCGGACGATGCGGAGCAGCCACGGCCGGAAGACGCCATCCTCCCGGAACCGGGACATGGCGTGATAGGCCTTGACGAAGGCCTCCTGGGTCACGTCCTCGGCCACGGTCCTGTCTCCGACCACGAGGAACGCCACCCGCAGTGCGATCTGCTGGTGCGTCTCCACCAACGACTCGAACGCGGTGACATCGCCACTCTTTGCTCTCAGGATCAGATCTTGCTCGTTCAGTGGGCGGCCCTCCACCGACGTCTTGTGCCCTTCTTACACCGGCCGGGACGGTTCGGTTCCCCGAGTCTCATGGAACCTCACGCTGGGGTGCGGTGTATGGAGGGTGACATCGACCTGAGGAGGTCTCGTGAAGCGCTCGATCCGGATACTCGCTCCCACCGCCCTGTTCGTTCTTTTGCTGGCCCCAGCCGCTCTCGCCGGCTCGGTCGCGGTGGTGACATTTGCCGAGATCCCGTCCGACTTCGAAGCCGGGACGCCATACACACTCGACTATTCGATCCTCGCCCACGGCAAGGAGCCGATGCCCTTCAGCGAGACCTCGCTTCGCTTTCATGGCCCCGGTGGGGAGACCCTGTCGTTCCCGGCAACCTCCTCTGGGTCGGGCCAGTGGACGGCCGAGGTATCCCTCCCCGCGGCCGGAGAGTGGCGATGGGAAGTGGTCTCAGGGGATCAGATCGTGCAGCCGCTGGGCACGCTGCCGGTGATCCCCGCTCCAGCCGCCACCCCAACCGGGCCCATGAATTGGCTCCGGATTGGGTTGCCCATCGCCACCCTGCTGGCCCTGGTCTTGCTGGTAGATCAGATCCGCCCCCGCGCTCGGAGGGAAAGGCAACCGTCCTCCGCGGCCGATGCGGTCTGAGCGTCTCGGCATCGTCGTAACTGCCGTCATCGTGGTCCTGCTGGCCGGGGCCACGGTGGCGGTCTACGCAATCGATCCGGGAACGCAACAGACGTCCGCAGCGGATAGAGTCGGCGTCGGGCTCAGTCGAAGGCCAAACAGTCTTCCTCACCAAAGGCTGCACCGGTTGTCACAGCCGTGCGGGTCTTTCCGAGGGTTTCGTCGGACCCGATCTCACCGCTCTCGCCGACCGTGCCGGGGATCGGGTGGAAGGGCTCTCGGCCGAGGAATACGTGAGACAGTCGGTACTCGATCCCCAGGCCTACATCGTCGACGGATATGGCGGGCAGATGCCCGTGCTTCCCGTCAATACCGCTGAGCTCGATGCGCTGGTCGAGTTTCTCTTGAGCGACAGCTGACCGGCTCCCGGATTTCGCTTGGAGCCTGGTTGAGGGACATCCCTGTCAGGCGCCGGCCCTAAGCAGTCCCACCATGATCCCCTCACTCAGCGCCTGCCATGAGGCCTCGATGATGTTCTGGTGGACGCCGACGGTGCCCCAGCTCGATTCGCCATTGGTGGTCTCGATCAGGACCCGCACCCGCGCCGCGGTGCCATCCGAAGAGTCGAGGTCGCGAACCTTGTAGTCGGTGAGTCGAAGCCGCTTCACCTCCGGGTAGGTGTCGCCCAATGCGCTGCGCAACGCCTGGTCGATGGCGTTCACCGGCCCGTCGCCCTCGGCAAAGACCTCGACCGTCTGGTCTCCGACCGTGAGGGTGAGGTCGGCCCGGGCGGTCACCTCGCCGTTCGCCTGGATGTTGACGGTGAGCGATTCGAGCCGGAACAGGTCCTCGTGGCCTTCTCTGGCCCGGCGCACCAGCATCTCGAAAGACCCGTCCGCAGCCTCGAATTGATAACCCGCGTGCTCGAGCCTTTTGACCTCTTCGACCAGCATCTGGGCCCGGTCCGGGTCGAGATCCCAGCCCTTCTCCTCGGCGACGGTGAGAACCGTCGTCCGCCCCATGAGCTCGCTGAACAGCATTCGCGCCGAGTTGCCCACGGCGCTCGGATTGACATGCTCGTAGGCGCCCTCGAGACGGGCCAAACCCGAGGTGTGCAGCCCTCCTTTGTGAGCGAAGGCCGAGGTCCCGACGTATGGACGCTTGGAGTCGATGGGAGAACCCAGGATGTCGGCGATCTGCTGGGCGATCGGATAGAGCCGGGCCAGCGATTCCGACGGAATCGTCTCCACACCCGACTTCAGGCTCAGATTGGGGATCACCGAACAGAGATCGGCGTTACCGGTCCGCTCTCCGTAGCCGTTGATGCAGCCCTGCACCTGATGAACGCCGAGGGACAAGGCCGTGAGCGAATTGGCCACGGCGCAGTCCGAATCGTTGTGGAAATGAACGCCCAGGGCGGTGTCGATGACCCCGGAGACCGACTCGACCGCCGGGGCTATGTCGGAAGGGAGGGCTCCGCCGTTCGTGTCGCACAGCACTACACGCTCCGCACCTGCTGCAGCCGCGGTTTCCACGATGGAGAGGGCGTACTCGGGGTTGTGTCGGAATCCGTCGAAGAAATGCTCGGCATCGAAGAAGACGCGCTTTCCCCGCTCCCGGAGGAACTCGATGGATTCACCGACCATGGCCACCCCCTCCTCCAACGAGGTGTTGAGGGCGTCGGTGACGTGACGATCCCAAGATTTCCCGACGATGCAGATGAAATCGGTGTCCGCGGCGAGGAGGGACTGGAGCTGGGCATCACGGTCGACCACTCCCCGGGGACGTCGGGTGGAGCCGAAGGCAACCAGTTCCGACCGCTCCAGATCGAGCTCACGTTTCGCCCGGGCGAAGAACTCATCGTCCTTGGGGTTGGCGCCGGGCCATCCCCCTTCGATGAAATGAACCCCCAGCTCATCGAGCAGCCGCACCACGCGCAGCTTCTCCCCCACGGTCGGGGACAGGCCCTCGGCCTGGGTCCCATCCCGAAGGGTGGTGTCGTAGATCTCGGCGGTCTTGGTCATGGTCGTCCCTGGCAATAGAAAGGACCCCCGCGTCTGCGGAGGTCCGGTGCAGGGGCGGCGCCTCAGGGGAGGCGCGGGCCCCTAGGGAATGATGATGGGCGTGTTCGGCTCGCTCATTCCTCTCATACTGATCTTCAGTATGGGAAGGGCCTCCGGCATAGTCAAGACGCTCTGACGCGGGGATACCCTCGCCCGGTGGACGACTATGCCCCGCTGCCGAGCGCTGACCAGCTTCAGCGCCTCGGCGATGAGCTCGGTTTCCCGGTGCGGTTCGACCATCGCGTGATCGGTGGTCTGGGGGGAACCGTCGATGTGTTGTCGAAAGGCTCCGATCCGGGCCAGCGGCTCGTCCTCAAGCGCTATTGGCTCCCGGAGCCCAACGAGGTGAGCCCGGCTGAGAGCGAGTTCCGCGCCCTGGCCCTGGCTGCGAAGCACGGGGTCCCGGCCCCGTCCCCGATCTGGATCGACCACATCGGGCTGTTCCCGCAGAGAGCAATCGCGATTTCGTTCGTCGAGGGCCGGGTCGTACTCGACCCCGCCGACCCGATCGACTGGGCCGCGCAGCTGGCGGGCGCCCTCAACTCGATTCATGGCATCCGGACGACTCCGGCCGACCAGGCGCTCTTTCCGGAATTGGGCGACGACGACAGCCACTATCCGGGACCAGAAGCCCTGGAACAGCACCCCCTGGGCAAGGAATTGGGGGCGAGACGGGTCGAGGCTGTCGATTCGCTGAAACCCGTGGACCCGGTCTATGTCCACCATGACTTCTGGTCCGGGAACACGCTCTGGATCGATGAATCCCTGGTGGCCGTCCTCGACTGGGAGGGAGGCACGATCGCCGACCCGGCCATCGATGTCGCCTATTGCGCCCTCGACATCCGGCTGCTCGGGTTGGATGAGGCAGCAGATCACTTCGTCGAGGTCTACCGGGAATTGTCCGGGCGGGACCTGTCCAACCTCAGGTACTGGGAGCTACTGGCGCTGAGCCGTCCCATGCCGGATATCGCGATCTGGGTTCCTTCCTGGCAAGCGATGGGTTATGAAATCAGTGTCGACGAGGCCCGACTACGACACACGGCGCTGATCACAGCCGCACTGGAGTCGTGACATCGATGCGGCGTGACAGTATTGGGCGGACTGTCCTGTCACGAACCGCCATTGAGCGGTGTCTCTCTAGGTGACGACAGGGAGAACCTTCGATTGCCAAAGCGATCTTCCCTAGAGGAACGGGAAAGGGAGCTGATAACGGCTCTATACCCGGCCCTGAGAAGAATCGCCGCGGTGGCGGGCTCCGTTGACATCGAGCCGGACGATCTGGTTCAGGAGGCGCTGGTGAGGATCTTGAGGAAAGGGTCGATCTCCGACCTCGAAAATCCACTGGCTTACATTCGGAAGACGATCGTGAACCTGGCCTCGAACCAACGACGCAGCCTCGGTCGTCGGCGGAGTGCCGTAGCTCGGCTTTCTGTCGAGGAGAGCTGGGTGCCCAGCTATCCGGCCGATATCGAGGCGATTCTCGATCTTCCTCCAAGACACAGGGCCATCCTCTACCTCGTCGAGGTGGAGGGTGTGCCCTATGCGGAGGCGGCAGATCAGTTGGGGATGACCACCGTGGCGGCGAGAGCGATGGCGAGCAGAGCCAGGGAGAAGGCCCGGCTCGCATTGGAGATGCTCCATGGCTGACTTCGCGAGCAAGCTGCAACAGCTCAGCGAGAGAGGTACCCCTGTCGGCGCGGAGGAGTTGATCGAGCGTGTCGCGGCCGAGCTGGCCGGCGATCCCCTGGTCGTTGTGAGCAAGCAACGAGAGGGAATTCTGATGACAACGACAGACCAACCAGCGTCGACGAAGGGCTCAGGGCCGCGGCGGGGGCTGGCGTGGGGGCTGGTGGCCTTTGTGGCCATCCTGACGATGGGCGGGTTGTATTTCGCATTCAGCGGAGATGCGGACGACGTGGTCGGCCAAGTCACCGTCCCGACGCCGACAACAGTACCGGAGCCAACCGTGATCATTCCTTGGGGCGGGGCAGGTCCCCGAGCCCACCTCACTGTGATGCTGCCGGATGACTGGGAGACAAACGACGGCTGGGTAGTGAAGGCTGATGCTGACGTAGAGCCCTCCGACCCGCCAGACACGGCTGGTCGGCGCAGTTTCATCCGGGTGGGCTCCTCGGTGGTGGCCAACATCTACTCCGAGCCCTGCAACAGCACTCTGCTCGACCCACCGTTAGGGCCGACGGTTGACGACTTGGCCACGGCATTTGCAGACGCTTGGGGAGCGGGAGCCACCGCCCCGACTGAGGTGACACTGGACGGGTTCGTCGGCAAGCAAATGGTCCTCACCGTGCCGGCCGACGTCGACTTTGCCGATTGCGTCAGCGAGCACTACATGGCCTGGAGGGACACCGGCGGTGGTGATCGCTCGTACCAAGGACCGGGCCAGATCCAAGAGTCATGGATCGTCGACGTCGAAGGGGAACGGCTGCTGATCGAGGCCAGCTATTTCCCCGAGATATCCCCTGAGAACCGTGCTGAGCTTCAGCAGGTCATCGATTCAATCCAGATCGAGCCCGAGTGAGCTCCGTGAAGCTTTCCAAGCCTTTGCCAAGGGAGGTGAGCTGAGCGCCGACTATGCGGCGGCCGAATGTGCCACCACGCTCACGCCCGAGTGCGCCAACCTGATACTGGACAACCTGGACGATTGGGCCGTCTGGCACTTGGCCAACAGCTGAGCCCGGCCCGCCGGAGCAACCAGAGAAGGGGAGAGGCCCTCACCGGCCTCTCCCCTTCGCCGTGGAGCAGGTGTTCAGGCTCCGAAGGCCTGCTCGTAGGCGGCTCTCAACTCGGGGGTCGAGGGACCGCTGAACCCGCAGTAGTTGACGTTGCCGTCATAGGCGGTGATCAGATACTGGCCACCGACCTCGAAAGGGATCCCGGCGATCAAGGCTTCCATGCCCTGGGGGGCGTTGAGGATGACCTGGCCGGCGTCGCCACCCTTGAACCACTGATCCACGGTCAAGGTCACGGTGTCTCCTTCGACCGAGGTCGCGGTTCCCTCGAATGCGAGCGGGGCCTTGGCCAGTTCCTCGACGCTGAAGACGATGCACATCGCCATCGGGTCCTCGCCGGCTGCGTTCAATTCCAGGGGGGGCCCGGCGGCGATCGGATCGGCGTCGTCCCCGGTGAGGGCGATCACGCCCCCGACGGCCAGGACCAGCGCGGCCGCGGCCGCGATGCCGATGAGCCAGCGGTTCGACTTCTGTTCCGGCCCGGTCTCGGGTTGTTCGGTGACAGGCGTACTCATGATTTCCTCCAAGAGGTCTCTGGACACTGGATCGATGCTCACGCCGGGGTGCATCGGGTCGAGACGGGCAAGCCGCTCACGTAGCTGGTCTGTCATCGTCGATTCTCCTCGGCGGTTTCGTCCCCTATGTGTCCGGAATCGGTGAGATCCTGTCGTGACATCGAATCGGCCAGCTTCTTTCGGGCTCTGCTCAGCCGGAGACTGACTGCGTTCGCAGTGCTCCCAAGCACCTCAGCGATCTCTCTCGGTTCGAGCTGCTCCCAGGCCCAAAGGCGAATGACTTCCTGATCGGCCGCCGGGAGACCGGCAAGAGCATCCGCCAGTTCGGAGTCGTGAAAAGAGTCGGGGTAATCGTCCCGCAGCGGCTGGCCGTTCCGCCTCGAGACGCTCGACCAGTCTCAAGTGGCGGGTCGAGGCGCGGCGATGATTGGCAAGGGTGCGACGGGCCACGCCGTATGACCAGGGCAGAGCCGCGCCTTCGGGGATGTCGTCGAGCCGACGCCACAAGGTGAGCAAGACGTCAGCCATGACGTCACCCGTCTCGGCGGCCGAGGCGCGCCGACGCAGATAGCGCTGCAACGGGTCGTGCACCTCGGCGACGACTGCCTCGAAGCGGTCACGCCGCTCACCTTCGGAGCTCACCCACAACCTGTGTCCGGCATGTGCCGGATTCTGTCATCGTCAGCATGGGCCAGCGGACCTATGCAGGTTTTTCGCGTTTCCGACGACATCTCTGCCCAGCAACGCCAAGTGCCAAAAGCCGATCGGCCTCCCCCCGATCGATGCCTCCCTGAGAACCAGGTGCGGAGCCACCACCCCGCACCTGGTTCGCCTGTTTTCGGGCCTTACCCTGAACGTCCCATGGCCCAGTCCGTCCTCGACACCCGGACCCTCAACCGCGCCCTCCTCGCCCGGCAGCTGCTCCTGGAGCGGTCCAATCGCATCCTGATCACAAGCGCTGTGGAGCGCATCGGAGGGATTCAGGCGCAGTACGCCCCCTCCGCCTACATCGGGCTCTGGTCCCGGCTCGAGGGATTCCGGCGCCCACACCTCACCCGAGCCCTGGAGCGACGTCAGGTGATTCAAGCGACGTTGATGCGGATGACAATCCACATCGTCTCCGCCGCCGACTACCCGATCCTCACCGAGGCGGTGCGCCGCTCGCGCCGGGATTGGTGGCGACGATTGGCGGGGAGCCGCGATCTCGACGACGCCGCGTGGGGTCGTGCGGCCACTTCGATCACGGAGGCGCTGGCAGACGGGCCACGTCCGAGGGCCGAGCTGATCCAGACGTTGACCGAGAACGGGTTCGCCAAGTACGTCTGGGAAGGGGTCGGGCACTGGGTTGACATGGTCCGGGTCCCGCCTTCAGGGACCTGGGAGCGACGCCGGGCCGACCTCTACGGCCTGGCCAGTCATTGGGTGGAGATGCCGTCCGTCGCAGAGAACCGGGCACTCGAGCACCTGGTCAGGCGATATCTCGGAGGCTTCGGCCCGGCAGCGATCGGCGATCTGGCCAGCTGGAGTGGGGTGTCCATCTCGACGCTGCGGCTCGTGCTCGAAACCATGAAACTCCGATCGTTTCGTGACCAAGCAGACACGGAGCTGATCGACCTCCCCCGCCAGCTGTTGCCCCACCCCGACACCCCCGCCCCGGTCCGCTTCCTCCCCACCTGGGACGCCACGCTCCTCGCCCACGCCCGCCGCACCCAGATCCTGCCCGAGGAGTTCCGGAGTGTGATCTTCAACACCAAGAGCCCACACTCTTTCTCCACCTTTCTCGTCGATGGGGCCGTCGCCGGAACCTGGCGTCAGGAAGGGGCCAAGCTCAGACTCGAGCCGTTTGCACCCCTTCACAGAGCTCACAGACGTGAGCTGGAGGAGGAGGCCGTGCAGCTGGCCGCCTTCCTCGCCGACTAGACCAAACCGGTGGTGGCCAGCTGCGGGGTGAGGGCCTCTACCCCTTCCTCGATGAAGGCTTCGGCCACTTTCTCCCGTGTGTCGCTGGTGCAGAAGGCGATGACCGAGGGCCCCGCCCCCGACCGCGCCGCATGGAGGGCGCCGGCTCGCTTCCCCACGTCGATCAGGCTTGTGACCTCGGGCGAGATCTCGTCACGGGGCAGCTCGTGGATCTCGTCGCCATGGGCAGCACGGAGCAGTTCCGGGTCGCCCGTGATGAGCCCAGCGGTGAGGGCCGAAACCCGTGAAAGACTGCGCAGCACCCGGTCCTGGGGGTGGGAGTCATCGATCACCCGACGCGCCTGCTCCGTGGGCAGGTGGCGTTCCGGCACCGCCAGCACCACCTGGAGCCCGGGATGGATCGGTAGCCGCAGCGGCATCCCCTCCGCTGGTACGAGAGCGAGGCCCCCGTACACCGCCGCCGCGACGTTGTCCGCATGACCCTCCAGCTCGACCGCCAGGTGATAGACATGATTGGGACTGACCGACTCGCCCGTGAGGCGGAGAGCAGCCGCAATCCCGGCTACTGCTGCGGCCGCCGAGGAGCCGAGGCCCTTCCCGATCGGGATGTCCGCGTCGACCTGGATCGAGAGGGGAAAAGAGTCGCCGACGACCCGACGGGCCGCGCTGACCACCAAATCGCCCTCCTCAGGACCGGGTTGATAACGACCAACGTGCTCGATATTCCAGGTGTCGGCTCGACTCGCCTTGACCGCGCAGCGGATCTCCAGGGCCAGGGCCATGCAATCGAAGCCGGGGCCCAGATTGGCCGAGGTCGCCGGCGCCGAAGCCGTGGCTGAGTGGAGGTCCTGGCTCACCCTCGCAGCCTATTCAGGGTTAGCGTGCCAGCAGTGGGCGACATATTCGACTTCGAGAACCTGTTGCCCGAGTTGATCGTTGGCCTCGGTCTCGCCCTGCTCGTCGGGAACGGGCTTGCCTGGTGGAGGCATCGGCAGGGCAGGGCCCCGGCCGAGGTGGAGAACCCTCAGTATCGAGCGGGACGGGTGGCCTTCCTGATGGTCGTCGGAGCCCTCATGACGGTCTGGGGCACCGTCTCGTTGCTCACCTAGCATCCCGGATTCATGGCTACCGGCGGAGGGACAAGGGCAATCATCGCCGCGATGCTGGCCAATGCCGGCATCGCAGTGGCGAAGTTCGTCGCCTACGTGGTGACCGGATCGGCGTCGATGCTGGCCGAGTCGATCCACTCCGTGGCCGACACCGCCAACCAGGGTCTGCTCTTGCTAGGCGGCAAGAGAGCGCGACGGGTGGCCGACAACCGCTACCAGTTCGGATATGGGCGGGAACGCTACTTCTGGTCCTTCGTCGTGGCGATGGTCCTGTTCACCCTTGGTGGCCTCTTTTCCATCTACGAGGGGGTTAGCAAGCTGCTCGATCCCCACGAGTTGACTTCGATCGGCTGGGCGATCGGCGTGCTCATCGTGGCGATAGGACTGGAGTCGTGGAGTTTCCGCACCGCCATCGTCGAGTCGAAGAAGGTCAAGGGCCAACGTGGCTGGTGGGATTACCTCCGCACCTCCCGTGCCCCGGAGCTGCCGGTTGTCCTCCTCGAGGACGCCGGCGCCCTCATCGGGCTCTTCTTGGCGATGGTCGGGGTAGGGCTGGCCGCGATCACCGGGAACGAAGTCTGGGACGCAGTCGGGACCCTCTGCATCGGGACGCTTCTACTGGTCATCGCCGGTTTCCTCACAGTCGAGATGAAATCGTTGTTGATGGGCGAAGCAGCCCTCGACACCGATATCGATGCGATCAGACGCGCAGTCGAGGCCAATCCCGACGTGGTCCGGATCATCGACCTGAAGACGCAGCACATCGGGCCCGAGGAGCTCTTGATAGCCGGAAAACTGGAGTTCACCCGCTCCCTCAACGCTGCCGAGATCGCCTCGGCTATCGACACCACCGAGGCCTCGATCCGGAGCGCGGTCCCGCTGGCGGGACGGATCTACCTGGAACCGGACATATGGAGAGCCGACCACGTTCCCAGCCCTCATGGCCCTGACCGGGCGCGGGGCACTGAGGCAGCTCAGTGAGGTGATGGCGGCCACCCAGTCGTGACGCGGTTGTATTCTTGGGTGCCTCGCGGGTGTAGTTCAATGGTAGAACACGAGCTTCCCAAGCTCGGGGCGAGGGTTCGATTCCCTTCACCCGCTCCACTTCGAAGCTCGTGATCGAACACGAGGCTGTGCCCAACTGCTCAGGGCGAGGGTTCGATTCCCTTCACCCGCTCCACTCAGAGGCTCGTGATCAAAGCTCGGGGCGAGGGTTCGATTCCCTTCACCCGATCCACTCAGAGGAACCCCGCCCTCGCCGGTTACCTGGTGGCTCTACCATCCCCACCGGTGATCTTCTCTGACCGCTCCATACGGGAGGCCGTCGAATCGGGTCTGATCCAGATCGACCCGTATGAGCCCACCTACGTCCAGCCCTCCTCGGTCGACCTGCGGGTCGGTGACGGGTTCAGGGTGTTCGTTAACCACCGATACAGCCTCATCGATCCCCGCGACCCACAGTCCGACCTGACCAGGCTGGTCGAAGTGGGTGACGAAGAGCCGTTCATGCTCCATCCCGGGGAGTTCGTCCTCGGATCCACCCTGGAGCGGGTCAAGCTGGGCAACGACGTGGTAGCCCGTCTCGAAGGCAAGTCGTCCCTGGGCCGGCTCGGGCTTCTCATCCACTCGACGGCCGGGTTCATCGATCCCGGGTTCGAGGGGCACATCACCCTGGAGCTGTCCAACGTCGCCACGCTCCCCATCGCCATCTACCCGGGTATGAAAATCGGCCAGGTCAGCTTCTATCAGATGACCACCGAGGCGGATCTTCCCTACGGCTCGCCCGAGCTCGGCTCCAAGTACCAGGGTCAAACCGGCCCCACCGCCAGTCGCTCCCATCGGGATTTCGAGACCAGATAATTCGCGAACTAGCGCGAGTGCGTATAGTTCGAATTGAGTCCGGTTCTGCCCGTCCAAAAGGGGGCTCGGGAGTACAGAATTGGATTCAAGGTCCCTCAAAGCCCTAATTGAGTCCCCCCTCTAGAAGCTTCCCCGGCTTCACGGGGCAATGTGGGAACCCCTCCAAGCGGCAACCTCCGGGTTGCCGCTCGCCCTATTCCTCTTCGAGGAAAGCCGCCACGTCCTCTTGGGCGAAGAATTCTTCGGCCTGCTCCGGCGGACACGTGGTGGAAACCGAAGCCACCAAACTGCCCACTTCGACGACCTGGACCATGCTGAGCTCTCCCATCGTGCCCCCTTCGTCGACTATCTCCTGCAGGGCGGCCATGTCGGTCTCGCAGTCGCCTGACACCTCGGACTCTTGGACGCCCGTGGCAAAGCTCTGCACCCACTCGAGGTAGCCGACCGTACCCGGTGCCTCCGACTCGGCGATTTCGACGATGGCAGCGAATGCCTCCTCACTGGAACCGGCCGGCTCAGGGCAATCGAGCTCCTCGATGACCGTCGAGTACTCCTCGCCCACCGTGTCGAGCTCGGTGCCCAGTGCTTCCAGGTCATCGGCAGTAGTGGTTTCGAAATCGATCTGCTCGACGGTGGGCTCGATGGCTCGCAGGTAGCCAACCAGGGCATCGATGCACTCTTGGGGCATGTCATCCATGTCGACCGTCCCGGCACTCCCCGTTTCGGCCGCCGTGGTGGTGGTCTCGGCGGCATCGCCACCTCCGCCGCACGCCGCGAGTAGCGCGACCAGCGCGACAACCATCGATGTTCTCAGGGCCTGCATGGGCGTCCCCTCAGGTGTAGTTGGCCTGGATCACCCCAGGGAGCGTATCCCCGCCCACGGCGTCTAGAACGCGACTTGCTTTCCGATCTCGATGACCTGACCCGGAGGGAGACTGAAGAACTGGACCGGGCTGGACGCGTTTCGGTGCATGAGCGCGTATAGGCCGGCCCTGGTTCGGTCGATCACACCTCGTCGAGTATTGAGGATCGTCTCCCGTCCCACGAAGAAAGTGGAGTCATCCGGGTCGAACCCGAACTCGGGATCGACGATGTTGGCGAGGGCCTTGGGTACATCCGGCTCGTCCATGAACCCGAAGTGGAGCACCACCTGGACGAAGCCCTCACCGAGATCGTGCACAGTTGCCCGGCGCACCTGGGGAACACGTGGGACCGAGGAGGTCTGCACCGCAACGAGGACCACCGTCTCATGAAGCACCTCGTTGTGCCGGAGATTGGCCAGTAGCGCGGGAGGAGTGATGCCGGGGTCCGGGAACAGATAGACGGCCGTCCCCGGAACCCGGAGCTGGGGATGAAGGGTGATCGACCCGATGAACCGTTCGATGGGGAGCTCGCCCCTCTTCAGGGCGGCGGTAAGGCGACGGCGGCCCGTCTTCCAGGTGGTCATGATCGTGAATATCACCGCGCCCACGACCAGGGGGAACCAACCGCCCGCCGGGACTTTCACGATGTTCGCTGCGAAGAACGAGACATCGACGACGAGGAATAGCGCGGTAAGCGCCCCCGCTACCGGAGCTGACCACCGCCATCGCTCCCGCATCACGAAGTACAGGAGGATCGTGGTGATCATCATCGTCGTGGTGACAGCGACGCCGTACGCGGCCGCGAGGTTGGTCGAGCTCCGGAAGGCGAGGACGAGGCCGACGCAGGCGACCATGAGACCCCAGTTGATCGTGGCGATGTAGATCTGACCGACCTCCCGTGGCGAGGTGTGGTCGATGTCGAAACGGGGCAAATACCCGAGCTGCACTGCCTGCATGGTGAGCGAATAGGCCCCCGAGATCAGGGCCTGGGATGCGATGACGGTGGCCATCGTGGCGAGGAACACGAGAGGAAGGACCGCCCACTCCGGCGGCATGCGGAAGAAGGGGTTGTCGATAGCGGTGGGGTCGGCGATGAGCATTGCCCCCTGGCCGAAGTAGTTGAGGAGAAGGGCCGGAAAAACAACGATGTACCAACCAAGACGGATCGGTCTCTTCCCGAAGTGCCCCATGTCGGCATAGAGCGCCTCGCTACCGGTCACGACGAGGAAGATCGCACCGAGGGCGAGAAAGGCGAGACGAGGGCTGGTCGCGATCAGACTCACTCCATAGGACGGATTGACCGCGGCCAGGACTGCCGGGTCCTGGATCACGTGATATCCGCCGAGAACGGCGAGGACGCTGAACCAGACGATCATGACCGGGCCGAAAATCGCTCCCACGACCGCCGTCCCGGCTCGCTGGATGCTGAAAAGTCCCACGAGGATGAGCACGGCGATTGGGACGACGTACGCCTCCAGCTGCGGAGCCGCGATCTCCAATCCTTCGACCGCGGAGAGCACCGAGATCGCCGGGGTGATGATCCCGTCGCCGTAGAGGAGGGCCGTCCCGAAGAGCCCGAGAAGGATCAGCCCCCAGCGCAGACCCACGGTCGGCGTCTTGCGACGGGGGACTATGAGAGCGGTCAGGGCGAGTATGCCGCCCTCACCGTGGTTGTCGGCCCTCATCACGAAGATCAGGTACTTGACCGAGACGACCAGGACCAATGCCCAGAACATGAGGGAGAGGACCCCGAGCACACTGGGCCGATCGACAGGCATCCCTTCGGCGACATGAAATGACTCCCGAAACGCGTACAGGACGCTGGTGCCGATGTCGCCATAGACGATGCCGAGGGCGCCTACCGACATCATGAGGAGATAGCGCTTGCCGCGCTTCTTGGGGGCTGCCATCGAGGTGTCTATCCCGACGCGCGGGCTGGTCTAACGGTCATCGATGAACCGGGCCGGGCTGTGGCGTCGCCACCCATGTGAGGCACAACCGGGCGAGAGTAGCCGTCTGTACAGTTCTCGATGTGCTGCTCACGATGATCGTCGAGATCCCCAAGGGGAGCCGAAACAAGTACGAAACTGATCACGAGTCCGGCGAGATCTTCCTCGATCGGATGCTGTTCACCGCCACTCGCTACCCAGCGGACTACGGCTTCATCCCGGACACACACGCCGATGACGGCGACCCGCTCGACATCCTCGCTCTCGTGTCCGAGCCGACGTTCCCTGGATGCCGGATCAGGGTCCGGCCGATCGGGCTGTTCTTGATGGAGGATCAAGGGCACGCCGACCACAAGGTGCTGGCCGTGCCGGACGGGGACCCGTTGTGGCGGGATGCCAAAGATCTTGACGATGTTCCCGAGCATCTCCTGCGGGAGCTGGAGCACTTCTTCGCCGTGTACAAGGAGCTCGAGGACAAGAAGACCGCCACGCTGGGATGGCGCCCTGCGGCCGAGGCCTACGAGACGATCGAGCGGGCCCTGGAGGCCGGCCGGGCTAGGTGACGTCCCTGCCCAGGTTGGCGAACCGGGTGAACTCTGGCTGGAAGGTGACCTCGACCGGGCCGGTGGACCCGGCTCGATGCTTGGCCACGATCACCTCGGCGATGCCCTTTTTCTCCTGGTCCTCGGGGTGGTAGTACTCGTGGCGGTAGATGAACATGACCACGTCGGCGTCCTGCTCGATGCTGCCGCTTTCGCGTAGGTCGGACAACCTGGGCCGCTTGTCCTCTCTGGCCTCCAACGACCGGTTCAGCTGGGAGACGGCGATCACCGGGACCTCCAGCTCACGGGCCAGGTTTTTCAGGTTCCGAGTGATCTCCGAGATCTCCTGCTGGCGGTTCTCACGGTTCGACGCCTCCATCAGTTGCAGATAGTCGATCACGACCAGGGACAGCCCCTTCTTCCGCTTCAGCCGCCGGCACTTGGCTCGAATGTCGGTCACGGTCACGACTGGAGAATCGTCTATGTAGATCGGGGCCTGGTACATCTTCCCGGCGGCGTCCACCACCCGCTGCCAGAGCGGGCCCAGCTGTCCGGAGCGGAGCTTCATCGAGTCGACCCGGCCCACCGACGACAAGATGCGCTGGACGATCTCCTCCTTCGACATCTCCAGAGAGAAGATCGCCACCGGCTCGTTCAAGGTGGCGGCATTGACCGCGATGCCCAGTGCAAGGGAGCTTTTTCCCATGGCCGGCCTTGCCGCGATCACCACCAGGTTGGACGCCTGTAGGCCGGCCAGCTTCTTGTCGAGATCGACATAACCGGTGGCGAGCCCGGTCAGCTCGGAGCCGCGCTGCTCGAGGAGCTCGATGTGCTCCAGCACATCACTGAACAGAGGCCCGACCTCGAGCAGGGTCTGCGCACTCCGGCGTTCGGCGACCGAGAGGACCGCCTGCTCGGCGCGATCGAGGACGTGGGCAATCTCCTCGTCGATGTCGAATGCGACGTCGGTCACCGTGGCGCCTGCCCGGATCAGCTCCCGCCGCTTGGCGTGCTCCTCGACGATGCCGGCGTAGTAGAGGATGTTGGAGGTGGAAGGGACGATGTCGACCAGACGGGCCAGGTAGGCGACTCCCCCCACCTTCTCCAACTCCCCCCTCCGTCGCAACGCCTCGGACACCGTGACCGCGTCGATGGCCTGGTTGGTGTCGAACAGCTCCCGCATCCCCTCGAAGATCGCCTGATGGGCCGGGACGTAGAAATCTGGGGGATGGAGACGGTCCATCACCTCGTTGACGGCCTCTTCCGACAGGAGAACCGCCCCGATCACCGATTCCTCTGCTTCCCTGGAATGGGGAGGGCTCCGGAAGCCGGGTCTCATCTGCCCATCGGTGATGCCGCTCATATCTGTCCTCATCCAACAACGCGCGAGTGACAGATTTCGCGGACCTGGTGGGGTCCTGACAAGCAAGACCCCGCCGGAGGGCGGGGAAGCCATATCTGCCAGCGGGGAAGGTTGCTGAAGATAGGGTCCCCCTGGCTGCGGTCACAAGCCAGGGGCCTCATCGAATTTCGCGTTGGCCTGTTTTGTTTTCGCGGTGGAAGGGATTGGAAGAAAGCCCGCGAAACTCGACGTTGTTGGAGCTCGGGCCTGCCCACAGGCAGGTCATAGTGGTAGGGCAGCTCAGGTGGCGGGGATCACGTCCAGCGTGAGCGGGAACTCGACCTCGGGGTGGAGTTTGATGTTGATCTCGTGGAGGCCGATCGCCTTGATCGGCTGAGGAATCTCCAGAGTCGTCTTGTCCAGCTCGATCCCGGTGAACCGACGCACGCCCTCGACGACATCGGCCGGTGATATCGAGCCGTACAGCTGACCCTCATCGCCCGCCTGGGCCGCGATGACCACCCGGCTCCCCACCAACTGGGTTGCGAGGCGCTCGGCTTCGTCCTTGGCCTTGCGCTCGGCCTCGATCCGGGCATCCCGAATCGACTCGGCCTGGGCCAAGGCGCCTTCGTTGGCCTTGACCGCCTTCTTCCGGGGCAGCAGATAGTTGCGGGCGTAGCCCTCGGCCACATCCACCACATCGCCGCGTTTGCCCAGCTCCTGGACATCCGAGATGAGGATGAGCCTCATCGCGTGTTCAGGTAGGGAAGGAGAGCCATTTCCCGGGCGTTCTTGATGGCGTTGGCCACCTCACGCTGATGAGTCGGGCAGTTGCCGTTAACCCGACGTCCCCGGATCTTGCCCCGGTCCGACATGTACTTGCGCAGCACGGACACGTCCTTCCAGTCGATGAAATCGACCTGCTGCTTGCAAAAGGCGCAGGGCTTGGGACGCCCCCGCCTCATCTCCATGCCCCGACGCCGCTTCGGGCGCGGGTTGTTGGTGCTCTTTCTCGCCATCTTGGACTACTCCTGGATCAGAAGGGGGCCTCGTCGGGCCCGTAACTCTCTCTGGCCACCGGTGCGGGGGGGACATCTGCGCCCTGACCGCCACCGCCGCCACCGCCGCCACCGCCCCAGTCACCGCCGGAGCGCTGGGTCTTGTTCACCGAAGCGGTCGCCCAGCGCAGCGAGGGGCCGATCTCATCGATCTGGATCTCCACCACGGAGCGCTTGTCGCCTTCCGGGGTCTCCCAGCTGCGCTGCTCGAGACGACCGGTCACGATGACCCGGGCGCCTTTCTGCAGCGATTCGGCCGCACTCTCGGCCTGCTCCCGCCAAACGGTCCCGGTGAAGAAGCTGGTGTCCTCCTGCCACTCACCGTCCTTCTGCCAGCGGCGGTTCACCGCGAGCCGGATCTTGGCCATCGCCACCCCGGAAGGGGTGAAGCGCAGCTCTGGGTCGTCGACCAGGTTTCCGATCAGTGTGACGTTGTTCGACATGTGAAATCTCCTCTTCTCAAGTCCCTGGGTCGATCATGCCGTGGCCCTGGGACAGATTCCAGTCATGCGCCCCTGCGCACGATCTTGTGTCGAACCACCTCGTCGGCCAGTGACAGCATCCGATCGAGCGAGTCGACGGCAGCCGCCTCTGCCTGGAAAGTGACCACCGAGTAGTAACCCTCGGACAAATGGTCGATCTCGTAGGCGAAGCGGCGCTTCCCCCACATATCCCGTCCATCGACACTGGCGCCCTGGCCGGACAGGTGAGATTCCAGATCGGTGATCTTGACCTCGACCTCGTCCTCGGCCAGATCGGGCCGATGGATCGTCATTACCTCATAGTCGCGCATGTGACCTCCTGTGGACATCCGTGTCGGAAGGCCCCACCAACACGGTGGAGCAGGGGCTTCACGCAACCGAACGGCGCGAGACGTCGGTGCGGAAAGCGGATTGTAGGGCGAGATCAGCCGGATGCGGAAGTCGAGAGCAGGTCACCGGCCTGGAAGTCACGCTCTCCCAGCGGTGTCTCCAAGCCCCATCCGACCGGGCCGGGCGCCGGGTACAACGGGCAAGGCTCGGCAGCGCAAGGTGTCATCTCGTGGGAGCCGATCAGAATCCCCTCTTCGTCGAAGAACCAGACTTCGAGCGGGATCAGCGTGTCGGACATCACGAAATTCGGTGTCGTCGGTTGGGGGAAGACGAACAGCATCCCGTCGACGCCGTCGGGGAGACCTGTCACCCCACGCAAACCCTGCTGACGCTCCACCCGATCATCGGCCACCCACACGTCGAGGGAGTCGTCGCCGACCATCACCTCGGAGGTGAGCAGGGCGGGCCTCGTCGCACTCGTCGTCGCGGCCGCGCTCGCGGTTGTCATCGGAGCGATGGTCGTAGTTGTGGTCGCCGGCACCGACGTGGTCGTGGCGGGACCGGTGGACGTGGTGGCGTTGGTGGTCGCACAGGCCGCCACCAGGAGGAGGGCTGCTATTCGGAAGATCGGCCCTTCAACATCTCCGCAGCTATCTCGTCCGGGACGTGATAGCTCTCCTCCTCACCCGGGAATTCGCCCGAGCCCACATCGGCGACGAACCGCTGCAGCGCCTCCACCGCCTCGTCGGCGAGGTTGGCGTAATTGCGAACGAATTTGGGGTAGTTGCCCGAGCCCAGCCCCAAGACATCGTGGAACACCAACACCTGGCCGTCAGTCGACGGTCCGGCGCCGATGCCGATCGTGGGCACGTCGACTTCCTTCGTGATCAGCTCGCCCAGGATGTCAGGGACGCCTTCCAGCACGATCGAGAAGCATCCGGCATCGGCAATGGCGACCGCGTCCTCTATGAGCTGCTGCGCCGCGTCCACCATCTTGCCTTGCACCTTGAAACCTCCCATCGCATGCACCGACTGGGGGGTGAGCCCGACATGGCCCATCACCGGGATCTCGGCATCGAGGATGGCGTGGATCATCGGCAGCCGCTTTCGGCCACCCTCCAGCTTGACCGCCTCGGCGCCACCATCCTGGACGATACGACCCGCATTGCGCACCGTGTCCTCGGTCGAGACATGGAAACTGAGCCAGGGCATGTCAACGACGAAGAGGGCCTTGGGGTCGGCTCGCTTGACCGCCCGGGCGTGCATGATCGTCTCCTCCATGCCGAATTCGAGTGTGGTCGTCATACCGTGGACGACATTCGCCGCTGAATCGCCGACGAGGACGATGTCAACACCGGCCCGGTCCGCGATGACCGCACCCGGATAGTCGTAGGCGGTGACCATCGAGATCCGGGGGCCGCCCTTCCTCGCCCGGATCGAAGGAACGGTGACTTTCTCGCGCATCAGAGAAAGGATACCGGGCGGCGGGATATCCGATTCCCGATCTGGCATGCCGGCGGACCACCGATAGCATGCATCGGTCCAACCGAACACCGTAAGGACACTGCATGCTCAAGGTGTCTCGGTGGCGCCTTTTCTGGACCGTGGTCTCGATTGGTGCCGCCGTCTATGTAGTCCTCAACAACCCGGTCAACCTGGGCCTCGACCTCCGCGGAGGCACCCAGATCGTCCTGGAGGCCCAGGACACAGAGGACGTGACCGTCGATGCGGACGTGACCGCCCGCACCCTCGAGGTGCTGCGTCGCCGCGTCGACGCCTTCGGCGTAGCCGAGCCCACCCTCCAGGTCTCGGGGGATCGTCGGATCATCATCGAGATGCCAGGAGTGGAAGACCCCGACGAGGCCCTCGAGGTGATCGGACGCACCGCCCAGCTGACGTTCCACCCTGTGATCGATGCAGTCGCCACCGGGACGGCGCCTGAAGAAGAGGAGCTGGTCATTCCGGGGGAGCCCGGCGAAGACCTCGTCCTCGGACCGACCGCAGTCAGCGGTGAGCAGGTGGAGAGCGCCGCCGCCATCTTCGACAGCCAGGGCTCTGGGCTCTGGGCGGTTTCGATCAACTTTCTCCCCGAGGGGGAGGACCAGTGGGCGGAGTTGACCGGCGAGGCCGCTTGCGCTCCGACTGGCAGCCCGGCCCGTCGAATCGCCATTGTGCTCGACGAGACTGTTCTCTCCAGCCCGAGCGTCTCGCCTTCCGTTCAATGTGATGTCGGGATCACCGGCGGGGAGACACTCATCACAGGGAACTTCGACGAGGAGAGTGCCGGCGAGCTCGCCCTCTTGATCCGGGCTGGTGCGCTGCCCGTGCCGGTCGAGGTGATCGAGCAGGGGACGGTCGGCCCATCGCTTGGTGATTCGGCGATCCAGGCCAGTCTCCAGGCCGCTCTGATTGGCGCCGGTCTCACCATCCTCTACATGATCGCCTTCTACCGGTTGATGGGAGTGGCGGCGGCCATCTCCTTGGTCGTCTATGGCTTGCTCTCCTATGCGGTGCTGGTGTGGCTCGGCGCGACCCTGACCTTGCCCGGCATTGCCGGTTTCGTGCTGGCAATCGGAATGGCGGTGGACGCCAATGTGCTCGTCTACGAACGGGCCAAGGAGGAATACGCGGTCGACCCTGCCCTGGGGAGGGCACTCGAGACCGGTTTCCAGAGGGCCTGGAGCGCCATTCTCGACGCCAATGTCACCACCCTCCTGGCCGCCGTCCTCCTCTTCTTCTTCGCCGCCGGCGCGGTGCGCGGTTTCGGCGTCACCCTGACCATCGGCGTCCTGGTCTCGATGTTCTCAGCCCTGGTGGTCACCAGGCTGTTGCTCGAGATCCTGTCCCGTGTGCCGGCATTGCAGGAACGCCCAGGAGCGATGGGCTTGACGGTTGGCCGGAGGTTCCAGGAATGGCTGAAGACGTCGGGTCCCAACCTGTTCGCCAAGCCGCAACGTTGGTTGATCGTCTCCGGCGTCTTGATCGTCCTCGCCGTCGCCGGCATCGTTGTCCGGGGCCTCAACTTCGGGATCGAGTTCTCCGGTGGGCGCCTTGTCGAGTTCTCCACCACCGAGGACGTCGATCTGGACCAGTTGCGACAGGAGCTCGCGGATCAGGGACTGCCCCGGGCACTCATCCAGGAGACGGGCCAGGGAACGGTGGTGATCCGCACCGAGGAGCTCGACCCCGCTCGCGAGCAGGTCCTGGAGGACACCGTGGCTGGTGTGGGTGGGGATGTGACCGTTGTGCGCGACCAGTTCGTAGGGCCCACATTGGGAGTGGAGATCAGAAACCGCGCCCTGATCGCCCTCGGTCTGGCACTGCTGATGCAGCTGATCTATCTCGCGATCAGGTTCCGCTGGACCATCGGGGCCGCGGCAGTGATCTCGATGTTCCACGACGTGATCATCGTGATCGGCCTGTTCGCCTGGCTGGCCAAGACGATCGACGGCGTGTTCCTCGCCGCTCTGCTCACGATCATCGGATACTCGATCGCCGACTCGGTGGTCATCTTCGACCGGATCAGGGAGAGGCAGGCGGAGCGGCCCGGAGAGCCGCTAGGGCCGATCGCCAACGAGGCGTGCCTCCAGACGGTTCCGAGAACGATCAACACCGGCCTGGGCGCCATCCTCATCTTGGCCTCGCTGTACATCCTCGGTGGTGACACCCTCTCCGACTTCGCCCTCGCCCTGCTGATCGGGATCCTGGTCGGCACCTACTCCTCGGTGTTCACTGCCAGCCCCATCGCCATCCTGCTCGAGGACCGCTACCCCCGCCCCATAACCGAGCCCGCCCCGAGCGAGCGCAAGCAACATCAGAAGCAGAAGACGGGGCCGAAGAGGATCTTTGAGTAATACGTTTTACGTTCTACGTAATACGTATTACGTGGAACGTAGAACGCTCCGGATCCACTCGATGTCGGCCGCTTGCTCCTCGACTCCGCCCGGGGTCTCCACCACCACCGGCGCGGCAGACTCCACGATCATCAGGGCCATGGCCTCGGGTGGGATCAGGCCTTTCCCCAGGTTCTCGTGACGATCACGACGTGAGTCGAAGGCATCTTTCGAATCGTTGACCTGGACCAGGTCGATCCTTCCCGTCGCCTCCATGATCCGGGGCACCACTTCATCCATGGGCTCTCCTCCCGCCCAGAGATGGCAGGTGTCCAGCACAAAACCGACGCCATAGCCCCCAATCTCCTCGAAGAGCCGGGCGATCCACTCCACCCGCCGCGCCACTGCCTTGTCGCCACCCGCAGTGTTCTCGATGAGGATCGGGACTTCGGTGTCGACCGAGTCCAGAGCCTTCCGCCAGCGGTCGATCCCCTCTTCCTGTGGACCGTCGCCGGTCACATGCCCGCCATGCACGATCACGGCGAGCGCGCCCACCTCGGCGGCCGCATCACAGGTGTCTTGGAGGATCTTGCGCGACGGGATCCGGACCCGATTGTTGTCGGCGCAGACGTTGATCAGATAGGGGGCGTGGACGTAGATCGGGATCGGTGAACGACGTAGCGCCTCGGCGTCGTGACGGGGCGGCGGCTTCTTCCATGACTGAGGGTTGGACAGGAACATCTGAACGAGATCAGCCTTACGCTCCTGCGCCTCGGTCACTGGATCGACCGATGGCACATGGGCGCCAACCAGGGTCACGACGATTCCTGGATGGGAGCGGTGTGCGCCCCGGTCTCCCGACGGGCGGCATCGACCGCGTACTCGGCGAGTTGTTCCGCCACCCTTGCTGGAGACCTGGACCAGTCCTCGGCGAGAAGACCGAGGGCCCGAGTCTCCACCCAGCGCGCCCCCCACGGGTGCTCGGGCAGGTCCCCTCGGTCGACGAGCTCGATGCGGAGAAGCAGCAGGACGTCACCCTCGTCGACGATCTCTCCCGGCTCGATGTCGACGATGTTGCCCCAGGGAATCAGATCCGGCTTCCGAAACGGGCCACGGAGCTTGACGGCGAGGCCATCGTTGCGGGCCTCGATCACCTTGGTCGGCATGAACAGCTCCTTGAGCCCCCACAGCACGAGAAAGGCGGAGAAGAGGAGGAGTGCCCAGGCCCAGATCACGTCGCGCGGCTCGTAGATCTGGGTGTCTTCAGGGGTGAAGATCAGCTCCCTGAGCCAATTGGTGATCCTGCGGCTGGTCAGCACGTCCACTGCGATCACCAGGAGGGGGATGCCGCCCATCGCCAGCAGCCACATCCGGATGGCCGAGCGCTGGACGACGACTGTCACCTCTTCACACCCAGGTCCTTGGGGACCACCAGGGCGACATAGGGGATCGATTCTTCCTCGAAAGCCTCCGCGGCACGACCATCGGAACGATCAACGAGGGCAATAGCCTGCACCACCCGCAAACCAGCCGCAGTGGCCGCCTCGGCGGCGTCAAGAGCAGCCCCGCCCGTGGTCGTGGTGTCCTCGAGGATGGCGACCGGCATCCCGGCCGCCACCGGGCCGACGACACGACCGGTGATTCCGTACTGCTTTGTCGTCTTCCGGATCGAGAAAGCATTGATCTCCCGTCCGCGGAGATTGGAGACCATGGCAACGGCGAGGGCGATCGGGTCCGCTCCCATCGTCATCCCCCCCACTGCCCTGACCTCAGGGTCGAGGACGTCGAGCACTGCGGCGCCGACTATGGGCGCCCCGCGACCGGCAAAGGTGGTCTGTCGGGCATCGAGGTACCAGTCGGATTTGAGACCCGACCTGAGGGTGTACGGGCCGTCCTTGAACAAGGCGTGGGTGCGCAGGTGATCGATCAGGGCTTGACGGGACACGCCCCAATCGTATTGCCGGGCTGACCGGTATGAGCCATCGGAGCCGAGAGGGTTACGGTTGAGGCATGGATCTGATCCTGGTGCGTCACGGCCAGCCGGACTGGACGCCCAATGACATCGCACGAAACGACCCCGAGCTGACCCGTTTGGGCCACGAGCAGGCCAAGCGAGTGGCTCATCGTCTTGGCGGGGTGGAGGCTTTCGACGAGGTATGGGTCTCGCCGATGATCCGCGCCCGGCAAACGGCGGAGCCGGTCTCCTCTGAGGTCGGCATCGAGGCCGAGCTGTACCCGTGGCTGCGAGAGATCCAGAATCCCGCCCACTGGGAGGGCTCCCCTGCCGAGGAGATCGAGAAGGCGCTGCGGGAGGCCAACTTCCGCACGATGGAAGAGATGTGGGACGGGCTACCCGGTGGCGAGTCGTTTCGCGCATTTCACCGCAGGGTCGTCACCGGGCTCGAAGAGACCCTGGCCGCCCATGGCATCAGACCGATGTATGAGGAGCATCGTCACCTCTGGGAGGTCGACGACCCCGGGATGCGAGTAGTCATCGTCGCCCATGCCGGCACGAATGCCGTGGTCCTGGGCCGTCTGCTCGGGCTCGAGCCGGTTCCCTGGGAGTGGGACCGATTCCGTCAGCCCCACACCGGCGTTTCCCGGGTGACCATGGATCGGATCAGCACCGGATGGGGATTCTCACTGCGCCAACTCGGTGACGTCAGTCATCTCGACGAGGAGATGGTCACCGCCTAATTGCCGGCCGACTTTGCCCTCGCCCACCCTCAGTCCTCGTTCCGCTCTTTGCTCGTCTACTTGCCGAACCTCCGGTCGCGGCTGGTGAAGTCGCGAAGGGCGCGTAGAAAGTCGACCCGGCGAAAGGCGGGCCAGTTGACGTCGACGAAGACGAACTCCGCATAGGCCGACTGCCAGAGAAGAAACCCGGAGAGACGGGACTCACCCGACGTCCTGATCAGGAGGTCCGGGTCGGGGAGGTCCGCGGAGTACATGTGCGAGGCGAGGGCATCCGCGTCGATGTGGGCACCGATCTCGTCCGGTGGCACTCCGTCGGCCACCAGCTTGGCCACGAGGTCCTTGGCTGCGTCGACGATCTCCTGGCGCCCGCCATAGCCCATGGCGATGTTGAGACGGCGGGTGCCCGACGGCTGGACCTCCTCGGCCATCTTTGCCGCCGTGACCAGCTCGTCGGGGAGCAGGTCGAGACTGCCGATGAACCTGATTCCGACGTTGTAACGCTCACAGAGCGCGGGGAGCCGGCTGAACAGCTCGGTGAGGACCTCGAAATAAGGGTCGAGCTCCTCCGCGGGTCGCGAGAGGTTCTCCCGTGACAACACCCAGGCGGTGACCGCAGGGATCTCCAACTCCTCCGCCCATCCCAGGAACTCCTCGAAGCGGCGCATGCCGACCCGGTAGCTCTCCGTGTAGGTGGGAAGACGCTCCTCGCGGGCATGACGGCGATGCCCGTCGAGGACGATGCCGATATGACGTGGCAGCCGTTCCCGATCGAGACCGTTGACGAGGTTGCGCTCGTATAGGCGGTAGAGGACACCAAGAGCCATGGTGATGGCCACATGGTACCGGGGCTCCCGGTCGCAGGGCCGAATCGGCCTGGGTCATCCGACCTCTTTCCGGCTAGGCCGCTGCAAACCGATATTCTTTCTGTGGACATGGAGAGGCTCACGCTAGGAAAGATGCAGAACCCGATTCGAGGGTTCCTCCATGGATCGGCGGCCATCGCGACCGCAGTCGGTCTGGCCTTCCTCATCGATCGAGCCTGGGGACGCACGGAAGCCGTGGTTGGATCGGTTCTCTTCGGAGGTGCCCTGCTCCTGATGTTCACTGTCTCCTCGCTGTATCACTCGGTGCCTTGGCAGGACGCATGGAGGGCGCGGCTGCAGCGGATCGATCATTCGATGATCTTCCTGGTGGTCGCTGGCACATTCACCCCGATCGCCCTAGCCGCCCTCGAGGGCGTCGCCCTCGCCGTGGCGCTCGGCGTCGTTTGGGGTATCGCCGTCACCGGGATAATCCTCAAAGCGGTCATGCCCGACATCCGAACCAGGCTCTCGGTGACCCTGCAGATGGTGATGGGGTGGTCGGCTCTGATCTGGGCGCCCTGGATCTGGCGTGAGCTCGGCCCGGGAGCCTTCGCCCTCATCGTTCTTGGGGGCGCCTGCTACGTGGTCGGCACCGTGATCTACGCCACTGGACGGCCCCGGCTGTTTCCCAGGGCCTTCTCACATCACGAGTTGTTCCACGTCCTGGTCGTCGCCGGGAGCAGCTTCCACTTCTTCGCCATCCTGCTCTACGCCCTCCCGGCAACCGTCTAGGGGCTTGGCAGCGTTGGGGGCTGGGCGCAGAGCGCCTCGATCTCATCGATGGTGGTAGGGACGCCGGTGGTCAGATTCTCGTGGCCGTCTTCGGTGATCACCACGTCATCCTCGATCCTCACCCCGATGCCGAGGAATTCGGGAGGCACGGTATGGGTGATCTTCTCCGCCTTGTCCTTGGCCTCGGCCTCCTTGGTCATCGCCGCCTCCCGGCCCTCGAGGATCCTGCGCTGGAGCCACTCGTCGCGGTCGTACTCGAGCAAGGTCAGCGTCACCTCCCCCTTGTCTGGAGCCACATAGAGACCGGGCTCGACCGTGAATGACATTCCCGGCTCCAGCTTGCGCGGCGCGCCGTCGACCCGATGAGTGCCCAGGTCATGGACATCGAGTCCGAGCCAATGCCCAGTGCCATGGAAGAAGAACTGGTTGTAGTGATGCATGGCCAGGGATTCCTCGATCGCCCGCGGGAGCAGCCCGATCTCGACCATCCCCTCGGTGAGCACTCGAGTGGCAGCGTCATGGATCGCGCGCAGACTGGAACCGGGCGCGGACAAGTCGAGCCCTTTGCGGTTGGCCGAGTACACGATCTCATAGATCGCCCGCTGTGGGCCGGTGAACTTCCCATTGGCGGGGAAGGTCCGGGTGATGTCCGAGGAATAGCCCTCCAACTCGGCAGCGGCGTCGATGAGGACCAGGTCGCCGTCTTCGATCTGGCGGGAGTTCTCGACGTAGTGGAGGATGCAGGCGTTGGGCCCGGAGGCGACGATCGATGGGTACCCGTTGTGCCGGGCGCCGGCCAGACGCCAGTAGTACTCGAGCGCCGCCTGGACCTCGTACTCGTACCGGCCGGGGGCGGCGAAGCGCATGGCTTCGTTGTGACCGCGGGCCGAGAGCTCACAGGCGCGGCGCAGGGCATCGATCTCCTCATCTGATTTGATGAGCCGCATCTCGGCGAGAAGCACCGAGATGTCCCGCACCGCCGAAGGCACTGGGCCCCCGTACCGCTCCCGGTGGCCACGAGCCTTGGCGACGATGCCGGCGACGCGGTCGTCGTGGTGGGCGTTTCCGGTGCGATACCAGATGACCTCGCGCCCGATCATGTACCGGGTGAGGATCTCGTCCAGCTGTCGAATCTCGTATGCCTGATCGGCCCCGAAGCGCTCTTTGGCCCCTTCCACTCCGGCGCGATAGCCGTCCCAGGCCTCCATCTCGGGGTCTCGAGGCCTCACGAACAGGGTGTAGTCGCCGTCACCGTGACCGGGGGCGATGATCGCCACCGCCTCTGGCTCGGGGAAACCAGTCAGATAATGAAAGTCGGGGTCCTGATGGAACTCGAAGTCGGTGTCGTTGCTCCTGGTCACCTCCACAGCGGCCGGGACGATCGCGATGGCGTCTTCGCCGATCTCCTCAGCGAGACGGGCCCGGCGCTCGACAAATGCGTCTGACATCGGGCAAACGGTACCGCTGCTCTATCTCTGTCGCGTGCGGCGCCAGTTACCTCAGATGCGCCGTCACGAGGTGCCCGGAGCGTGCTCCAGATCGACTACCAGGGGGAAATGATCGGAGCCGAGGGCGGGACCGAGGCGGCGATCCTTGACCCGGAGGTCCTCGCTATGGAGCAGATGGTCGATCGGGACCCGGAACGGCATGATGGTCAGAGCCGAGAACGATGGCTGCAGGCCGAACCCGATCTGTGAGTTGCGCAGACCGCCTTCGGAGACGAGCCCGCGAAATGGCGAGGACCAGGGCGAGGCGTTGAGGTCGCCGACAACGAGATACGCACCGTCCTGTTCCGCCGCCCAGCCGGCGGCGAACGACAGCTGGGCGTCGCGCAGTGCCGCCCGTTCCCCAGAGGTCGGGGCGAGGGGATGCGAGGACAGGATCTGGACCGACTCCGGCCAACCCTCGGGCCGGTACACCATCGAGATGGCCCGACCGTCACCTTCGGCGAAACCGTAGGAGACTGCCTCGACGTCGCCGCGGGCGAGGACGAGCGTCCCGAAGATGAGATTGTCGGACCGACCCCGGACTATCTCGTAGTCGAGACCCGAAGACTCCATCGCCACTTCCCAGGGACGGCTCGACTCGTGAAGGAGGACGATGTCCGGGCTCGTCGCCTCGATGTACTCGATGACTTCGCTGTAACTCTCGTTGGTGGAGAGAAGGTTGAAGCTCATCACCCGCATTCCAGGCGCCCCGGCCACCGGCTCACCGGGTGATCCGACGAAGAGCGGCGCCACGAAGGCCAGGTTGAGCAGGGCCACGCCCATGATCGCAAACCCGGTTCGACGCCAGCGACCGGCGGCGATGACCAGACCAAGCACAGCGAGAATGACCACGTACTGGGCCCGGAAATTTGCCAGGACATCCAGCCACCAGACCCAGGCGCCGGCGAATGAGGCCAGGCTCAGCACAGCGATCAGGACGGCGGGGACCACCACGAGGATCACTCGGCGCACGATAGGGGTGATTCAGGCTCTGACGGGCCTAGAGAGCGAACGACTCGATCCGTCGCCGGAGGTCCGCCACTTGGGTGTGAACCGACTCAGGGCTCCCGCCACCCTGGCTGTGCCGACGAAGCACCGAGCCGGCAGCGTCGAGCAGATCGAGGTCCGCCTCGGCAAAGCCTGGGTGGGCGGTGGTTAGGTCCTCCCCGGTCAAGTCCGCCAGGGCACGACCCTGGCCCTCCAAGCCGAGCATCAGCTTGCCGACGGCTTCATGTGCCTCGCGGAAGGGGACCCCCCGGCCCACCAGGGCCTCGGCCAGATCGAGGCTCGCCGTCTCGGGGGAGACCGATACCGGAAGGAAATCGATCTCGGAAGACAGGACTCCCATCGCCTCGAGGGATTCGGCCAGGGTGTCGTCGGCTTCGAACACCAACCGCTTGTCCTCTTGGAGGTCTCGGTTGTAGGCGAGGGGGAGGCCTTTCTGCAGGGTCATGATCGAACCGAGCAGACCCAGTACCCGCGCCGTTCGGCCCCGGACCAGCTCGGCGATGTCTGGATTGCGTTTGTGGGGAAGAGCCGACGAGCCGGTGCTGACACTGTCACCGAGCCGGGCCTGGCCGAACTCGGGGGTGGCCCAGAGAATGACTTCCTCGGCGAGACGGGAGAGGTTCACCATCGCCTGCGAGCAGCAGAAGACGTATTCGGCGAGATGGTCACGGGAGCCAACCGCGTCCAACGAGTTCTCGAACACACCAGCCATACCCAGCTCCCTGGCGGTGGCCTCGGGGTCGATCGGAAGCGAGGTGCCTGCCGACGCGCCTGCGCCCAGCGGCGAAACATCGAGACGTTTTCGCACCTCGGCGAAGCGATCGGCATCCCGGAGCGACATCCAGGCGTAGGCGAGGAGATGGTGCCCGAGGGTCGTCGGCTGTGCCTGCTGGAGATGGGTGTAGGAGGGAACCACGGTTTCGGCGTGGGACTCGGCAATGGCCGCCAGACCGACGGCGTAGTCGTGGAGTTGCCCGATGCGCTCCGCCGCGGCACGACGGGTGTAGAGCCTCATGTCGAGAGCGACCTGGTCGTTTCGGGATCGCGCGGTGTGGAGCTTGCCGGCGACGTCGCCGACCAGGGCGAACAATCTCCTCTCGACGGCGCTGTGCACGTCCTCGTCGGAATCGGAGAACTCGAAGTCTCCGGAGACGGCCTCCGTCCGAATGGTCTCGAGACCGCCGAGCAAGGCCTCGACGTCCACTTCGGGAAGGATCCCCGTCTCTCCGAGCATGCGGACATGGGCGATGGACCCCTCGACGTCATCGGCGAGGAGACGACGGTCCGATTCGTCGGTGGTGTAGGCCCATAGCGTCTTCCCCGGGCCCGACTCGAAACGCCCGCCCCACAGGCTCACTCCACCTCACCCCCGCCGAACCCTCGAATCCTCAAGGCGTTGAGTGAGATGAAGCCCTCGGCGTCGGCCTGGCGGTAGACATCGTCGGCCTCGAAGGTGGCCGATCCAGGGTCGTAGAGGCTGTTGGGTGAGCGCCGCCCGCTGACCGAGGCCCCACCCTTGTACAGGATGAGTCGTGCCTCACCGGTGACCGGTGCCTGGATGTCGTCGATCAGACCTTGCAGGGCAGTCCGCTCCGGGCTGAACCAGAAGCCGTTGTACACGATCTGGGCATACCGGGGGATGAGCCCGTCCCGGATGTGAACGACCTCCCGGTCGAGGGTGATGGACTCGACGGCGCGGTGAGCGAGATGGAGGATCGTCCCTCCCGGGGTCTCGTAGACCCCGCGGCTCTTGATCCCCACGAACCTGTTCTCAACGATGTCGACCCTGCCGATCCCATGCCGCCCGGCCCTCTCGTTTGCCTCTGTCAGCAACTCGACCGGGCCCATCTCACGCCCGTCGATCGACACCGGGTCGCCATGATCGAACCCGATCACGATCTGCTCGGGCTGGTCAGGGGCGTCGGTGGGATCGACGGTGAGCCTGAACATCTTTGGAGGAGGCGGCAACCAGGGGTCCTCGAGAACACCGCCCTCGTAGGAGATGTGGTACAGGTTGGCGTCCATCGAGTACGGCTCCTCTTTGGTGACCGGGACCGGGATGCCCCGCTCTCGCGCATACTCCATCAGAGCCGCCCGCCCATCGAGATCCCACTCCCGCCAAGGGGCGATCACCCGTAACTCGGGGGCCAGCGCCGCCACGGATAGCTCGAATCGGACCTGATCGTTGCCCTTGCCGGTGGCGCCATGGGAGATTGCATCGGCTCCAAAGGCTCGGGCAGTTCTGACCAGGCCCTCGCTGATGATCGGGCGCGCCAAAGAGGTGCCGAGGAGGTAGTGACCCTCGTAGACCGCGCCGGCCCGCAACGCCGGGAAGACAGCACCGGTGACGAACCGATGAGTCAGGTCCTCGACCACTGCCTCTGTCGCGCCGGTGGCGAGGGCCTTCTCTTTGGCCTCACCCGCTTCTGCTCCCTGACCGACGTCGGCGGTGTAGGCGATGACCTCCGCCCCCCGCTCTTCGCGCAACCAGGCCAGGATTACTGAGGTGTCGAGACCACCCGAATAGGCAAGGACGACCTTCACCCCTACTCCTCCTCATCAGGTGGCGGGCCGGGATCGGGGATGCCCTGGGCGATGGCCCATTCCCTGACCATGACGAACGCCTCGTTCTTGCTGTACGGACCGTCGTCGATCCTTCTCTCGAGCATCAACTCCATGATGTCACCGATGCCTGGCCCCGGCCCAATTCCCAGGTACTGCATGACCTGATGGCCGTCGATCGGAGGGCGGAGACGTGAGATCTCCTCTTTCGCACTGAGCTCGCCTATGCGCTGCTCCAGCTCGCCGATCCGATTCTGAACCGCTCGCGCCCGGCGCGGATTGGCCGTGGTCACGTCGCATCTGACGAGCTCGTTGAGCAGGGGCAAGAGCGGGCCGGCGTCGCGCACATACCGCCTGACCGCCGAGTCGGTCCATCCCATCTTGAGAGTGTGTGGGCGCAAATGGAGGAACACGAGCCGGGACACGTCTTCGACGGTCTCTTTGGGATACCTGAGCGCCTTCATCCGGCGCCGGGTGATCCGGGCTCCGACCACCTCGTGATGATGGAAAGACACGCCGTCGCTGCCGAACTGACGGGTGTCGGGCTTGCCGATGTCGTGGAACAGGGCGGCCAGGCGCAACACGAGCAGAGGCTGTGTCTTGTCGACGACCGCCAGGGTGTGGGCCAGCACGTCTTTGTGGCGCTGGTGCGGGTCCTGTTCCATCGCAAGCGCGGGCAACTCAGGCAGAAAGTGGACCGCCAGGCCGGAGGCGACCACCCGGCCGAGCGCCTCTCCTGCGCCAGGGGACACGACCAGTTTCGAGAGCTCGTCCCGGATGCGCTCTGCCGACACGATCTCGAGACGGTCTCCCATATCTGTGACTGACTGCAGCGTCCTGGCTTCGGGTTTGAAACCGAGAGCGGCCTGAAACCGGAAGAGTCGCAGCATCCGCAACGGGTCTTCCGAGAACGAGATGTTGGGATCGAGGGGAGTTCGCAGAACCCTTGCGGCCAGGTCGCCCAGCCCTCCATGAGGGTCGATCGGCTCCATCTCCATCAATGACAATGCGATGGCGTTGACCGTGAAATCGCGCCGGGCCAGGTCGGTCTCGATGTCGTCTGAGAAGGTGACCTGGGGCTTGCGCGAGTCGTCTCGGTAGATCTCGTTGCGAAAAGTGGTGACCTCGACCGTGTGGCCGCCCTTCTGGGCGGCAACGGTGCCGAAGGTCGCCCCGACGCCGTAGACAACGTCTGCCCATCTCCCGAGCAAATCGGCGATCCGCTCGGGGCGGGCATCGGTGGCGAAGTCGAAGTCCTCCAGTGGCCGCTCGAGGAAGGCGTCTCGTACCGATCCCCCAACGAGATAGAGCTGGTGGCCGGCCGCGTCGAACACCCGATGCAGTTGGGCGGGGGGAAGATCGGGCGAGACGAGAAATTCGAGCCGCTTGGGGATCACCTCTGCAGGTTATAAGTCGTAGGTGGCAGGTCCTAAGTACCTGCGACCTATGACTACGACCTACAACTGAATACCTGCTGCCATCGCCTTGGCCCGCATCTCGTGCACATTGCGGGCGTGCGGGATCGCCACGGGGAGATCGATCGACTTGTCCACTACCAGTTTGAGCAGAGCTGCGTCCATCGTCTGCATCCCGAAGAACTCGCTCTCCTTCATGATGTCGATCAGGGTTGCCGCCTCGGTGCTGCCGCCGATGATCCACTCCTGGACTCGCTCGTTGTTGGTGAGGACCTCACAGGCCAGTGATTTCCCGTTCTCCTGACTATCGAGGAGACGCTGGCTCACGATGCCCAGCAGCTGGGCGGCGAGCTGGCCGCGGACCACGCGCTGCTGTGACTCCGGGAACAGTGACACGATGCGATCGATGGTGTCGATCGGATCGGTGGTCCTCATCGAGGAGATGACCAGATGCCCGGTCTCGGCGGCGGCAATGGCAGCGCGGGCGGTCTCGGCGTCGTCGAACTCGGAGATCATCAGCACATCGTTGTCATGACGCAGAGAGGACCGCACCGCATCGGCGGCGCTCGGGGTGTCGACCCCGACCTCACGCTGCTCGACGACACTCCTCTTATCGGGGTGGAGCACCTCGATCGGATCCTCGATGGTCAGGATCGACACGGCCCGGTTCGTGTTGATCCAATCGACGATCGAGGCCATGGTGGCTGTCTTGCCCGATCCGGAAGGCCCGGTGACGAGCAACAGCCCCGAAGACTCCCCGGCGAGCTTCTCGACGATACGGGGCAACCCGAGCTCGGCGAAGGACCTCGACCCAGGGAAGACGCGGCGCAAGACCACCGACACCGACCCGCGCTGCCGGAACGCGGTCACCCGGAAGCGCCCGATCTCCTGTCGGCCGTAAGCGAAGTCGGCAGTACCGGTTTCCTTGAAGTCGAGGGCTCCCCGTGGCGTGAATAGGGCCTCGGCGTATTCCTGTGTATCGGTGGGCTTGAGGGGTTGGAGCCCGTCTAGACGCTCCAACTCACCGCCCACCCGCACGACCGGCGCAGACCCCACCTTGAGATGGAGGTCGGTTGCCCCCATCGCGACGGCGCGGCCAAGAAGTTCATCGATGTTGATTTCCATTGTCCTTTACCAGTTCAGCCCAGAGTGTGGTTATCGGCCTGGTCGACCGGGGAACTGAAAAGACTTTCTCAGATGCTCCAGTGCCTGGCGACCGCGCCGGCAGCTGCGTCGAGCGCCTGATCGGCCTCCGGCGAAGAGGAGAGTGGTGGCCCGAATTGGCCCTCTCCGGCCATACCGAGCACCGTGGAGCGGGCCGAGTGACGCAGCCCATCGAGGTCGTAGCCCCCCTCCAGGGCAAAGACAGTGCGATTCGGGGGATGGGCCCGGGCCAGTCGCGCCGCCATCCATCCATAATCGGCGTCGAGGAGATCCAGATCGGCGAGCGGGTCCTCGGTGTGGGCGTCGTACCCCGCGCTCACCAGCACCCAATCGGGGGCGAACTGGCTCAGCACGGGAAGGACCAGCTGCTCCCATGCGGGGCGATACACATCCCCAGCGGTGCCGGCGGGGAGGGGGATATTGACTGTTGTCCCCTTGGCTCCGAGGTCGATGTCATCGACGTTGCCCTCGAAGGGATAGAAATGGTCCTGGTGGATCGAGACATACAGGATGCCGGGATCCGCGGCCACCAAACCCTGGGTCCCGTTCCCGTGATGGACGTCCCAGTCGAGGATGGCCACACGGTGCCCGCCGGCACGAAGACCGGCCGCCACCACTGCCACGTTGTTGAACATGCAGAATCCCATCGCCCGGGCTCGGAGGGCGTGGTGGCCCGGGGGGCGGCACAAGACGAATGCGGTCGCGTCCTCTCGGTTCGCGAGCTCTTCCACTGCGGCTTTCACCCCGCCCGCCGAGGTCAACGCCGCTTCCCAGCTGCCCGACGAGACGACCGTGTCCATGTCGAGGGCGCCGCCACCCACGAGACAGAAATTCTCGAGCGCCTCGATGTAGACCGGATCATGGATGAGGGCCAGGTCTGTGCGCTCGATGGGAGGCGATTCGATCTCAATCAGGCCCAGTCCGCTCTCTGCGATCCCGCGGAAGACAGCGGCGAGCCGCTCAGGCCTTTCCGGGTGGTGCCGGCCGGTCTCATGGAGGAGGGCCGAAGGGCTGCCGACGACAACGACTTCCATGCCAATACTCTCCCACAGGTGCCGGATCGCCTGCATCTCGATGGGGTCTGGCCCGGCCCTGTCACCGTGCGGAAGGGCTGGGCGAAAGCGATGGCCCGACCCTGGAACGACGAGGTTCCCGATGCCGCCATTCGTCTCGAGCGGGGCTCGACCGACTTTCTCCGATCGGTCGCCGATCTCCTCGGCGCGAAGGGCACCGGGACCGTGTACTCCCCTGCTCTGTATCCGACGGCGACCAAGGTGTGGGTATCGGCCGGATTCACCGTGTTCCGCCACCTCGACATCATGGAGTTCCCACTTGGGGGAAAGGTCCCCGCGCCGGAGCATCCGATCGAGGCGGCCGCCCACCCGGATTGGGATCGCCTCGTCGAAGTCGACGGCCTCGCCTTCGAGGGTTTCTGGAAGATGAGCGTGGCCGGTCTCATCGAGGCGATGCGAGCCACACCCCGTGCTGTGGCGCTCGAGGCGCGGGTCGGCGATGACCTGGCGGGCTACGCATTGGTTGGCTCGCAGATGAGCCTCTCGTTTCTGCAGCGCGTGGCTGTCGCACCGGACTTCGGCGGTGTTGGGGTGGGGGCCTCTTTGGTTCGCGCCTCGCTCTCGTGGGCTAGTGCGCGGGGGGCCAGGAGCATGGTGCTGAACCTGCGCCCGGAGAACGAGCGAGCTCGCCGTCTGTACGAGCGCGAGGGATTCCAGGCTCGAGACACGAGACTCCACCTGTTGCATTACCAACATGTCGCCTAGCCCGCAGCTCGTACCCAGAACCGCTGAGGGTCGTCCCCCATGCATGCTCGCTCTCCGGTCCAGGAGCCATGCGGCCAAAGTCGGCCGGCACATGCGTCCTTCGATGACACACGAAGACCGCACCTTGGAGCGGCAGCCCCGGCCGACCGGCGTCTGTTTGGCCGATGTCAAGCTCGTACCCAGGACCGCTGAGGGTCGTCCCCCATGCATGCTGGCTCTCCGGTCCAGGAGCCAGGCGGCCAAAGTCGGCCGGCATTAAACATGCCACCCGCTGTATCTGATCGCTATCGCCTCGAGATGCGGTTGGGACGCGACACCGATATCGAAGAGTGGCTGGCTACCGATACCTCCCTCGAGCGACCGGTGCTGATCAGGTCTCTGGGGCCGGAGTCGAGCCCGGAGAGACGTGACGGGTTCATCGCCAGTGTGAGCGGGGCCGCCAAGACCTCACATCCCCACCTGGCCCGCGTTTTCGCGGTGGAAGACGTGGCCGGCGGCGCCTATGCGGTATGTGAGTGGACCGGCGGCGCCAGCGCAGCCGATCGACTGGCGGCCGAACAGACGGTCGCTCTCGAGGAATTCCTCCCCAACGCATCGGGACTCGCCGGCGCCCTTGCCTCCTTGCATGACTCTGGGGCGGTGCATGGCCAAGTGGATCTGTCGGCCATCTCGTGGTCGGTCGCCCACCCGGCAAAGCTCGGTGGCTTCGGCCGGGAACCCCGCACCGATCAAGACGGGGATGTGAGAGCCCTCGCGGCTGTCCTGGAGACTGCACTCACCGGTTCGGCGCCGGGAGGACCGCCCCCTTCGGAGAGCATCGACGGTGTTCCTCGCACCATCGATCGTGTCCTCCGATCCGCCCAGTCGGGGCGTCTCAGCGCCGCCGATCTGGAGAAGGCACTACTCGCCGCCCCCACCTTGCGGCCCGCTCAGCCGGAGCCACTATCGACGTCGCGCCGTCTCCTCTACGTGGCAATCGGGTTGGTCGTCCTCGCGGTGGGACTGGTGGCGCTGGGGCGCCTCTTCATTGGAGGGGGGCCGATCATCCCCATCTCTCCCACGACCACTGTCGGCGCCGGACCGGCCACGACGACAGCTGCTCTCCCCGCCACGACCGTGCCTCCCGGGCCGGTTCGGGTGGTCGACTTCGGTGCGTTCGACCCTTTCGGGGAGGGAGGGGAAAACGATGAAGCAATCGGCGACGTGCTCGACGGCAGCGCATCGACCATCTGGAGGTCGGAGCGATATCAGGACCCGCTCTCACTGGTGAAACCCGGGGTAGGGCTTCGATTCCAGGTCAGCGGGGCGCCATCAGGGGTGCAACTGGTCGGGCTGACCAGCGGCACCCAGTTCGGCATCTATTGGGCAGACGAGCCCCCGGCCGGTCTCGACGGTTGGGAGCAAGCTCTGACCACGACGGCTGAGTCCAGCACCATCCTCCTACCTCTCCCTGCCCGCGAGGGAGGGCACTGGCTGCTGTGGATGACGGAATTCCCCCAGCAGCCCGAGGGGACCTATTACGGCGAGCTCGCAGAAGTACGCTTCACGCCGTGACGGTCCCCGGCAACGAAGCCGAGCTGCTGACTCGCGTCGTCACCGGTGACCGGGAGGCCTTCGACGCGATCATGCGGGTTCACGAGGACCGGGTGTTCTCAGTCTGCCTTCGCATCCTCGGGGATCGGGAGAGAGCCCTCGACGCCACCCAGGACACCTTTCTCACTGTCTTTCGGAAGGCCGGCCAGTTTCAGGGGAGATCGGCGGTGGGAACGTGGATCTATCGGATCGCGGTCAACACTTGCTACGACCAGCTTCGACGGGCCAGACGCCGGCCCGCGGACAGTCTGCCCGAGCACATCGACCCTTCTGACCCTTCGGCGGAGGATGCGATCGAATCGGCGGCGATGCGGCCCGATATCGAGATCGCCCTGGCCCGGCTCCCCGAAGATTTTCGCAATGCCGTGATCCTCTCCGATCTCGAGGGGCTTTCCCTCCCTGAAGTGGCCGAAGTGCTGGCGGTGCCCGTGGGAACCGTCAAATCACGGGTGTTCCGCGGCCGCCGCCTCCTCGCTCAACACCTGGGGAACCAAAACACCTGATGAGACCGTCCAAGTTTTCGAATGCATGAACACTCTCTAGATCTGATCGCCGCTCTGGCAGACGGCTCACTCAGTGATGAGACCGAAGCGCGCGCCCTCGTCGAGACCTGCGAGACATGCCGCGCGGAGTACCGCGCCCAAAAGTCGGTCATCGCGTCTCTGGCTGCGGTGTCGCCCCCGGCGATGACAGATCTGGAAAAGGCAGCGCTCCATCGCGACCTTTGGACCGAACTGCGGAGTGATACCGCCGAGAAGCGCTCGAGCATGCCGTGGTGGCAACGTCTGACTTATGTCGCGGCTGCGCTCTTCATCGGGGTCGGCCTGGTGAGCGTGCTCGATGACATCAGGCTCGGAGGTGGTGAGGCGGCAGACACCACCGTGGCCGCAGACATCGCCGCGCTCGACTCGGCAGAGGGAGGTGAAGAGATTCCCTTCGCCGAGGACAGTGGAGTCGAGAGCGCGCCCCAGCCCGAATCGACTGTCACCACCGCGGCTGCCTTCGAGGCGCTCCCGATCCCATTCGAGGAGCTGGCCGAAGAGGCCCGCGGCTCGCCAGGCGGAGCGGGTGCAGACTCTGAGCACCGACGAAGAAGCGGAGAGCTGTCTGCCGCGGATCGGATTGAGCGAGCACGTCGTAGTGGATGAGATCGAGGCCGACCAGACGTATCTCCTCGTGATGCCCGAAGACCCGGAGGCGGAGCCGATAGTGACCTTCGTCGTCCTGCCGGGGTGCGAGATCGTCTACGTCGGATAGAGGACAGCAGCGTCGGGGTAACTAATCTCGTCGGCAATGGAGGAACTAGCTGCCAGGTTCGCCGAGATTCTCGAGCAGATCACCATCAAGATCCGTTCGCTCACCGTGGACCGTGTCGCCCTCGGCATACGGGTCACAGGTCTGGGAATCCTGGCGGCCACACTCGGGTTGTCCGCGGTGTTCTTCCTGTTATGGGCGATATTCGGCGCCCTCGAGATCCCGCTCACCACGGCTGGGGCCTTCGCGGTATTCGGCATCGTCCTCATCGGGGGGGGCACATATTTGTGGCTGAAGAGATTTGAGAAGCAATGAACCACGAGAAAGTGATCATCATCGGATCAGGGCCGGCCGGGCTGACCGCCGCTCTCTATGCGGCCCGCGCCGACCTGACCCCGCTCGTCTTCGAAGGCGTGGCGGCCGGTGGTCAGCTGATGATCACCACAGACGTCGAGAACTATCCGGGATTCCCCGACGGCATCATGGGTCCTGAGCTGATGGACCAGTTCCGCAAGCAGGCCGAGCGATTCGGCGCACGACTCCAACAGGTCGACGTCACAGAGGTCGATTTCGGCTCACGGCCCCTGCAGGTGAACGTGGGAGCGGATGAGTACACCGCCGACTCCGTCATTGTCGCCACCGGCGCCAGCGCCAAGTGGCTCGGAGTCCCGGGCGAGGACAAGCTCACCGGGCGCGGCGTGTCAGCTTGCGCCACGTGTGACGGCTTCTTCTTCAGAGATCAGGAATTGGTGGTGGTTGGCGGGGGAGACACCGCGATGGAGGAGGCGCTCTTCCTCACCAAATTCGCCTCCAAGGTCACCATCGTCCATCGTCGGGATGAGTTCCGGGCGTCTCGGATAATGGCCCAGAGGGCAATGGAGCACGAGAAGATCGAGGTGCTCTGGAACACGGTGGTCAAGGAGATCCACGGTGAGACGACGGTCGAGAAGGTCACGCTCGAAGACACTGTCACCGGTGAGCATCGGGAGCTCGCCACCAACGGCGTGTTCGTGGCGATCGGACATCAGCCCAACACCGGGTTGTTCTCCGAAGCCCTGGATCTGGATGAGAATGGTTATGTCGTGAGATCGCCCGACGGGAGCACCAGGACCAATGTGGATGGCGTCTTCGCCGCCGGCGATGTCGCCGATCACATCTACCGCCAGGCGGTCACCGCCGCAGGGACCGGGTGCATGGCGGCGATCGACGCAGAGCGTTGGCTGGCCGGCCTGGAATGATTCCCGAGTACGCCCCGAGACGCTCCTACGCTCGCTGGGGGCAGAACACCCCCCTCGCCGGCTTCGCCGGCACTCCCCCCAACGCTCACTGCGTTCGCTGGGGGAAGAAAGTGACCAAGGAGATAACCAGGTAATGGCCGACAACATCGTCACCCTCAACGACGGCACCTTCAACGACGCGATCAGCGGCGACAAGCCGATCCTCGTCGACTTCTGGGCCGAGTGGTGCGGTCCCTGCCGGGTCATAGCTCCCGTGCTCGAGGAGATCGCCGGAGAGCACGACAACATCACGATCGGAAAGCTCAACATCGACCACAACCCGATGCCGGCGGCACAACACGACGTGATGAGCATTCCCACTTTGATCCTGTTCCAGGACGGGGTGGAGAAGAAGCGGATCGTCGGCGCCGCACCAAAGCACCGACTCTTACAAGAACTCGCTGAGTTCTTGTAAGAGCGTTCTAGGTCGTAGGTTCTAGGTCTTAGGTACCTAAAACCCATGACCTATAACCTATAACCCCCATGCGCCTTTACCGTTCCGGTGACGAGGGAGCCCCGGTCAAAGACATCCAGGAGCGTCTCGACGCCTTGGGCTTCCCCACCGACCCCGACCCTGCCTCTGTCTTCTCCGAGGGCACTAGCAAGGCGGTTGGCGAGTTCCAGAAGGCGCGCGGTCTCAACGTCGATGGGATCGTCGGTCCCGAGACGTGGCGGTCCCTTTACGAGGCCGGCTACCGCTTGGGAGACCGGATGCTGTTCCTCCGCCGCCCCATGATGCGGGGCGAGGACGTCTCCGAGATCCAGTCCCGTCTCAGTTCCCTCGGATTCGACGTGGGCAAGGTCGATGGGATATTCGGCCCCAAGACCGAAACCGCGGTTATCGAGTTCCAACATAATCGCAACCTGGCAGAAGATGGAAAAGCAGGGCCGGAGGTCGTGACCGAGATCCATCTGGTCACCCGGGGGGAGATGAAGGAGGGACGTCAGGCAGTGCGGGAGCGGGAATGGCTGCGTCGTCTGCCCTCCACGGTGGCCGGTGCTCGGGTATATATCGATGCCGGATGCCGGGATGCCCATGAGGCATCGGTTGCCTGGGATGCCGCCTCGGCTGCTGCGATCGCCCTGCAGGAGCTCGGAGGGCTCCCGGTGTTGTCCCGATCCCAGGACGGGTCCTTGCCCGAGCGTCTCCGCGCCCATCGGGCCAACGTCATGGGATCCGATCTCATCGTCGCGTTCCAATTGAGCCAGGACGACGAGGATTCTGTGTTCTATTTCGCCTCGGAGCACAGCAGATCGGAGGCCGGAGAGCTGCTGGCGCGATCGGTGGCGGCGGCGGTTGGAGGCAAAGTGGAAGGTCGTGCAGGAGCGATGCTGAAGGAGACGAGGGCCCCGGCGGTGGTCGTCTCCCGCACCAAGCTCGACGAAGAAGTGGGGTATTCGGTGGCCGATGGTCTGACCCAATTCTTCGCCACCGCGGCCGCCGAGGTGGCAACTAACCGTTGAACATCCGGTAGAGCCGCTCCAACTCCAACAGGGAGGCGAATCTGATCTCCACCTTCCCCTTCTCGTTTCGATAACTGATCTTGACCGGGGCGCCGAGATGTTCGGTGAGCCGCTTCTCCAGCTCGATGATCTCCACGGGTCGAAGCTGACGCACCCCTGTCGGGCTGTTCCGACGCTCTCCTTTGCGAATCCGGACCGCATCCTCGATCTGACGAACACTCCACCCCTCGTCGACGGCACGAGACGCCAGATGGGTGGCATAGGCGGCGTCCTCGAGCCCGACGAGGGCGCGGGCATGGCCGGCGGACAGCTCGCCGGCATCGACCATCTCCTGGACCTCCGCCGGGAGTTGGAGGAGACGCAACGTGTTCGAGATGGTCGGTCTCGATTTGCCCACCCGTGTCGCCACCTGATCCTGGGTCATTCCATAATTTTCCAGGAGTTGTTGAAAGGCATGGGCTTCCTCGAGTGGGGTCAGATCCTGGCGCTGCACGTTCTCGATCAGGGCTTCGACCAGTGTCGGCTGCCCGGTGGCCTCGCGAACCACCGCCGGGATCAGACTCAAGCCGGCCCGCTTGGCGGCGCGCCAGCGTCGCTCTCCGGCGATCAGCACGTAACCGTCTTCTCCCCCAGTGACCACGATTGGTTGAAGGATGCCGACCTCCTTCATCGAATTGGCCATCTCCTCCAACGATTCATCATCGAAGCGGGCCCGGGGTTGGTCGGGGTTGACCTGAATCTGATCGACGGGGATCTGTCTGAAACCCTCGGTCTCCGACGTGGAAGGCTCGATCGGGATCAATGACTCCAGACCCCGGCCCAGACCCGTCCGTCTACTGGTCATCTCAACCCTCCTCGGTCAACCCATGTCGTTCGATGAACTCCCGCCCTAGTTGCCGATAGGCGATGGCCCCCCGACTCATCGGGTCGAAAGCCTCGATCGGTTCCCCATACGAGGGCGCCTCGGAGAGACGAACCGAGCGGGGGATCACCGTCCGGTAGGTGGTTTCGGCAAAGTGATCCCGGACCTGCTGGGCCACGTCCTTGGACAGCTTGGTCCGTCCGTCGTACATGGTGAGCACCACCCCGGCCACCTTCAAGTCGGAATTGAGGTTTGCCGTGACCAATTGCACATTGCGCAGCAGCTGACTCAACCCCTCCAGGGCGTAGTACTCGCACTGGATCGGGATCAGTACCTCGTCGGCCGCAGTGAGCGCATTCACCGTGAGCAAACCAAGCGAGGGAGGACAATCGATGAGAATCACCCCAAAGCCCTGATCGAGATCGGCAATGGCGGTCCGCAGACGGTTTTCACGTGAAAACATCGACACCAACTCGATTTCGGCGCCGGCGAGATCGATGGTCGCCGGTATGACAAAGAGATCACGCACCGAGGTCGGTTCCACCGCGTCATCGACTTCGGCCTCTTTGAGCAAGACCTCGTAGATGGAGGTGCCGATGGAGGAGCGATCCACCCCGAGACCGCTGGTGGCGTTTCCCTGAGGATCGAGATCGATGAGCAGGGTTCGCTGACCTTGAAAGGCCAATGACGCGGCAAGATTGATGGCAGTCGTCGACTTTCCGACCCCGCCTTTTTGATTGGCCAGCGCGACAACCAGAGGACGCTTCTCGCTCACTAAACCCGCATGATAAGAAGCCAGACTCTTTGGTCAAGGACCGTGCTCGGTATCTCGAGCAAATCAAAACCCGACACCATGGGTGGGGCGGCCCAGGAGCCACCCACCACCGCGGTCCCGCCGCTGTTCAGGATGCGGGAGAAACTGGTCAGAGCCTGCTCAGGGGAGAGACTGGCGCGGGAAACCACCCCGTCGACCTTGGTGTTCCAAGCAGAGATATCACCATGAACTACCTGCACATTTGGCAGTTCGAGCACCCGGATGACCCGCTTCATTAGATCGGCTCGCCGCCCGGAGCGATCGAGAAGGACGAAGTGGGTGTCGGGCATGACGACACTCAGAGGTATCCCGGGCAGACCTACCCCCGAGCCCACGTCGAGGATTTCCTCCGGGGTCTGGTCGAACCCACCGGCAAAGAGCAACGAGTCGCCGATATGCCGATTATCGATCCGCGTCGTCTCGTTGGGCCCGATCCCGCCGGCCTCTACCGCCTCGGTTAGCAGCCAGTGTCGGTACCGATCCAGAGTTGAGATCTGGGTCGACGTCAGTTCTCGCCTTGTCCACGCGGTGCAACGGGCCCAGATCTGATGGGAGGGTTCCACGTGAAACAAGTGGGTGATGGGTTATGAGTGGTGGGTCGTGGGTCAGAACCCGGAATTCACCACTCACCACCCAATACTCACTCCTCTTCGCTCTGAGCGGTCGGTGTGGCGGGAGCAGTTGCGGTCAAAACCACATAACGCCGGGGTGATTCGCCCTCTGAGTAGGAACTGACCCCTTCTCGGGTGGCGGCGGCGTCATGGATGACCTTTCGATCGGCAGGGCTCATCGGCTCCAGCATGATCTCCCCGCCCTCGGCCATCAACTGATCGATGAGACGCTCGGCATAGATGGTGAGGGCTTGGCGACGACGTTCCGCATAACCGGCGATGTCGAGCCGCAAGCGTGCCGTGTCATGGGCATAACGCTGCATCACCGTTCGAGTCAGCTCATGTATGGCGGACCGCACCGAGCCCCGAACCCCGACCAGGGCCTCGGTCTGCTCGCCATCGACGTCGGCGATGATGACGTCTTCTTCGATCTTGGTGGTGACGGTGCCCTCCAGACCGTAAGCATCAACCAAACCCTCGAGAAACTGGGCGGCGATGCTGGCCTGTTCCTCGATCGAGATATCGGGCCGGTCATCGACCTTGGGCTCTCGCTTTTCTCCCTGTTGACTCATATGACGACCCTTGTTCTGTGACTGGTTGCGCTGATTTCGTTGATTTCCGCCCTCATTCTTAGCCGGGCCTTGCGCTTTTTGCTTGGAACCACGATCTTGCCCCTGCCCCCGATTGTCCTTCTTGCGATCGTTGCGACGACGCCGACTCGAGCGTCGTTTCACCCTGACCACGGCGTCCTGGCCACCCATCCCGAGAAAACCCTTCTCCGGTTGTTGGATCACCTCGACCGCCAGCTGCTCCCGGTCCGAGACACCCAGCTCCTGCATTGCGGCCTCGACCGCGAGGTCGACCGTCTTGGCCCGGACCTCGATCTCGACGTAACTCACGTCATCTCCTCCTGCGCCGTCGGCGCTTGTCGGCGGCGCCCTGTTGTGGCTTCTTGTCCGGATCAGACTCAGCCGGAAGCTCTTTGGGCTCCTCGGCCGTCTTGCCCGCCGGTGTGGGGCGCCCGTCCATCCTGAAGATCAAAGCCTGCTGACCGAGTCGGAACAGGTTCCCGGTTGCCCAGTACACGATGAGGCCGGCCGGGAAGTTCCACGAGATGAACCCAATGAAAAGCGGCATGATCTTGGTGATTGCCTGCTGTGCCCCCGCCCCAGGCTGACCGGCCGGTCGCTCCTGCCCGTAACTGGCGTGCCATTGCTGGACATACTGAGTGGCCACCATCAAGGCGATCATGATGAGATAGGGGAGGGCCTCCATCACCCCGCCGGCCATTGCCTGAGACGGACTTGTGAAGAGGTCCATGCCGAGAAAGGTCTTGGTGGTGCCATCGGCCAGCGTGACCCCGAGCGCCGTGTCGTCGCTGATGTATTGACTCGGGTCGTTGAGGAGACGGAACAGGGCAAACCAGATCGGCATCTGGATGAGAAGGGGGAGCAGACAACCTCCGGGCGTCGCCCCGGCCGATTTCTGCAACTCCATGAGACGCTTCTGCATCTCCTGGGGATCGTCCTTGTATTCCTTCTGGATTCGCTTGATCTCAGGCTGAATCTCGGTGAAGGCCCGGGTCGCCCTCGTCTGTTTCAGAGTGAGGGGGAAGACCAAGAAGTTGATGGTGATAGTTAGAAAGATGATCGACAGACCGAGGGCCACGCCCTCGCTCAAGAAGCCGTCCAAGAGGTCGTAGAAGAAGGCGAGGATCGCGCCGAGACCCTCGATCAGGTAGTTGAACAGATTGCCCATCAGTGAGCTCTCCAGGTCTCAGGGACCGGGTCGTAGCCACCAGGTCGAAGGGGATGACATCTGCCGATCCGCTTCATCCCCAGCCATCCCCCCCGGATGACCCCGAACCGCTCGATCGCCTCGGCGGTGTAGTGCGAGCAGCTCGGTTGGTATCGGCAATTGGCCGGCAGATTGGGACTTACCAATTTCTGGTAAATCCTGATGATGAAAACGGCGACCTGACGGGGCAACAACAAGACGTCAGACATCGGTCGCCTCGAGGGCGCGTTCCAGCCACCCCATGAGTTGGGGCTGCGGGGCATCTGCGACCTGGCTGGTGCCGATGAACACGTAATCCGTTCCTGGTTTCAGTTGCACGACGCGTAAGGAGTGTCGAAGACGGCGCTTGATCCGATTCCGGGTGACCGCGTTGCCGGTGCTCCTCCCAACGACGAGCCCGACCCGCGACACCCCCGGCTGACCGGAGCATTTCACCATCACGACGCCCCCAGAGCGGCGTCTTGTCCCCTCCTTCAGCACCCTTCGAAAGTCTCGAGGGGAGCGAAGGGATTCGAAGTCAGGCAGCGAGACGCTTCCGACCTTTGAGACGACGCGACTTGACGATGCCGCGACCGGCTCGGGTCTGCATGCGATGACGGAAGCCGTGACGGCGCTTTCGTCTTCGAACCTTGGGTTGATAAGTCCTCTTCATGACAAAAGAAAGGGGTCGAGGGGTGAGTCTCGACAGGTTACGAATCTCCGCCGAACTATGTCAAAGTCCACGGTGCCGACCCTGGAGGGCGGTCTGACCCCATGGGCGGGTCGAAGCGCGAAGAAACGGGATATGTCGCGAAAAGAAAGCGAAGGGCCAATACACGAATCTCGCCGCTTCGGGGCCGTGGAAGAGATTGGAAAAACCATATCTCACCTGGCATTTCCCTGTGGAAAGAACTACCTCCACTCTTCCACACCGTCAATTCTCGCGTTCTTGACGGAGTCGCGATCGAGGGTCGATACTCGCTGGCCTTGACCTTGGGAGCGTGAACGACTTCCTCAGCCATCTTCGGACGGCTGGACCGCTCTCGGAGACGAGCAGATGGATTGTCCCGGTGGATGTTCCACAGTCCTTTCCACAGATGTGGATGGTTCTGTGGACAACCTGCCCGGCAGGAGGAGTGGTCTTGGTACAAGAGCAGATGGCGCCGGGTGGCTGGGGCCAATTTCAAGATGTGTTGAGAGCCGGGGTTTCCAAGGCGAACTGGGACACATGGCTGTCTCGGCTCGAGCCTGACTTCGCCGGCGAGAAGCCGGCGCTGGTGGTGCCCAGCGAGTTCCACCTCCGATGGATCCGCGACAAGCACGGCGAGCTCATCGACAGTGCCTATCGCGATGTCTTCGGCCTCGAGAGCAGGCCCCAATTCAAAGTCGTCGAGCCGGAGCCCGGCTCGGAGCAGACCCTCCCTCTCGAGGAACACGATTCCGATCCCGTCCAGGGCTCTCTTCCGGGTGGAGATGGCGGTTCACCGGCCACCAACCTCATCTCCCGCTATCGCTTCGAGAGTTTTGTCGTCGGCCAGTCCAATCGATTCGCCTGGGCTGCGGCGATGGCAGTGGCCGAGCAGCCCGGCGCCCATTACAACCCGTTGTTCATCTACGGGGGAGCAGGACTGGGCAAGACCCACCTCCTCAATGCGGTGGGGCATCAGGCCCTCGAGATGTACCCGAATCTCGTAGTCCGCTATGTGTCGTCGGAGAATTTCCTCAACGACTTCATCGATTCGATTCGCCGGAAGCGGCCCGATGACTTCAAGCACCGCTACCGCGGGGTCGACATCCTCCTCCTCGACGACGTCCAGTTCTTCGAAGGCAAAGAGCAGATCCTCGAGGAGTTCTTCCACACCTTCAACTCGCTCTACGAATCCGGTAAGCAGATGGTCATCAGCTCCGACCGTCACCCTCGCAACCTGTCCTCGTTGGAGGACCGATTGCGCAGCCGATTCGAATGGGGTCTGCTCACCGACATCCAGCCGCCCGACGTCGAGACCCGATTGGCCATTCTGCGACGGAACGCCGAGTTCGCTCCCCGCCCGGTACCGCTCGAGGTTCTCGAGCACATCGCGGTGCTGGTCTCGGACAACATCCGCGAGCTCGAGGGTGCGCTCACCAGGGTCACCGCTTGGTCTGCTCTCAACCGCCGCGACATCGACCTGGAAACAGCAGAACGCGTCCTTCGTGACATCGTCACCACCGACGAGCTTGCACCGCTCGGGCCTGACACCATCATTCGTGCCACTGCGAGCGCCTATGGCTTTACCGTCGAAGACGTCCTGAGCCCGAGCCGGCGTCAGCCCCTCGTCCTCTGCCGACAGATCTCGATGTATCTCTGCCGCGAGCTCACCGACCTGTCCCTACCCAAGATCGGGGAGCACTTCAAGCGGGACCACACGACCGTGCTCCATTCAGTGGAGAAGGTAAAGCGCATCCTTCGCTCCGATCGGGCGGTGTTCGACCGGGTCACCCAACTCACACAGGACCTGAGGAAAGGTGGGGTCATATCCACACGTGCCTGAGTTATCCCCGATGTGACCCGAATAGCACACAGCTCTTCCCCACTCCCGTTCACAGCCGAATCACCCGCCAGAACATGCGAGAATCCCGGTAATCCCCAAATCCACAACCCCCTACTACGACTAATACTCTTAAAAATGAAATCCAATAGGAGCAGAAGAAGGGACCTCCACCTGTGAGAATCCGAGCACAGCGAGACGATCTCGCTGATGTCCTCACCCGAGCCAATCGGGCAATCGGCGCCCGGACCGCGTTGCCCGTCCTCCAGGGTCTGCTCTGCGAGGTCTCCGGGACCACGTTGCGGGTGACTGGCACCGATCTCGACGTGACGGTGCGCACCGCGGCGGAAGTCGAGGTCATCGAGGAGGGCAGAGCTGTGATCCCCGGCCGGCTGCTCTCGGAGGCGGTGCGGAAGATGCCCGTCGGCGCGGTGACGATCGGGGTCAGCGACACGGACATCGAGATCCAGGGGAACGGCCCTCGGTTCACCCTGCGCCCCCTCACCGTCGATGACTTCCCGATCCAGGAAGACGTGGTCTCCGATGGTGTCGAGGTCGATGGCGAAGAGCTAGCCGAGGCCATCAGCCAGGTGACGATCGCTGCGTCTGGGGACGGAGCGCGACCAATCCTCACCGGCGTTCTCTTCGAGAGCTCCGATGCCGGTTTGCGCATGGTGGCCACCGACTCCTATCGCTTGGCGAAGCGCGAGCTCAGGGGAGTCGGGCTGGAGGGCACCGGTCTCGTCCCGGCGCGCGGGCTGAGGGAGCTGCCCCGCTCCATCGGCGCGGCGAAAGTGACTGCCCAGCTTCGTGATCGGGAAGCGGTGTTCACTTCCGACAAGGGCATGCTTCGGTTGCGTCTGATCGATGGCAATTTCCCGAAGTACCAGTCTCTCCTTCCCGAGAGCTATCCGAGTCAGGTCGTATTGGAGAAAGACGTGCTGCTCGAGGCTCTTGGGCGGGTGACGCTCGTAGCCGAGGACCACATCCCTGTGCGGCTGAAGTTGATGGAGGGTGGAGTCGAGGTCGCTGTGACCAGACAGGACGTCGGCGGTGAAACCGAGCATTTGCCAGGTGTCTTCGAGGGTGCCGAGGAGGAGGTATCGATCGCCTTCAACCCGAGATACCTCCAGGATGGGGTCACCGCGATCGCGGGCGACTCGATTCGTATCCGGGTGATCGACGCGTTCAAGCCGAGCGTGATCGATAGCGGCGTCGAAGACGACTTCCTCTACCTGCTGATGCCCGTCCGCGTTTGAATGAAGGTCGACTGGGTCTCGCTCAACCATTTCCGGTCATACGACGAACTGGACTGGCGGCCCGACCCAGGGGTCAATCTGCTTCTCGGGCCCAATGGCGCCGGGAAGACGAACCTCCTCGAAGCGATCGCCTATCTGTCTTCTCTGCGTTCTTTTCGATCGGTCCCCGACGCGGCCCTGATCGGCGACGGGCACGACGCGGCAGTGCTCAGGGCCGGCATCTCCAGCACCGACCGGGACCGTCTCGTGGAAGTGGAACTACCCCGAATGGGCGCCCGTCGCACCCAACTGGACAAAACCCGGCTGCAGCGGACCGCAGACCTCCTCGGGGTCATCCGTGTCATTGCCTTCCTGCCCGAGGACCTCGATCTGATCAAACGGGGCCCCGCCTACCGGCGCGACCTGCTCGACGAGGTGGCGGTGCAGCTCTGGCCCGCGGCGCATCACGATCAGGGCGAATTCGATAGGGCGCTCCGTCAGCGCAATGCCTTTCTCAAGTCAGGGGAACGAGACGATGCGACTCTCTCTGTTTGGGATGCGCGTCTCGCTCAGTCTGGTGGCCGTGTGCTAGCCCGCAGGGCGCGGGTCATCGAGACCTTGTCCGCCCATCTGGAGGTGGCATATCAGGAGATCGCCGGCCGGCCGGAGCGAGCGGCGATCGGTTACACCGCCTCCTGGGGTGAGGACGAGAGACTCGATCGGGCCGCGCCCGACTTCACCGCCGATCTCATCGCGGCGTTGGAGAAGTCGCGGAGGCTCGACTACGAGAGACGTCTCACCACGGTCGGGCCCCATCGCGATGAGCCACTGCTCGGCCTCGATGGGACCGACACCCGCACCCATGGGAGCCAGGGGGAGCAGAGGACGATGGCACTGGCGATAAAGCTCGCCGCCCATCGAGCGGTGGCAGACATGACCGGGGAGCCTCCCGTCCTCCTTCTCGACGACGTCTTCTCCGAACTGGACCCGCAACGGGCCGAGGCTCTGGCAAAGACATTGCCCCCGGATGCCCAGACCCTGATCACTTCGGCCCGACCCGAAGACGTCCCGATCGATGGGTCGGTCTGGCGCGTGGGCGAGGGGGTACATCGGTGAGTGGCGACCTGACCCCCTTCCGGACCTCGCTCGAGGAGATGTTCCGCAAGATGGGATTGTCCGACCCGGTGGCGATGTCACGTCTGACTGCCGGCTGGGACGAGCTGGCGGGCAGTCCGTGGTCAGGCCGATCGAAGCCTTTGTACATTCAGGGCAAGACGCTGGTGGTGGAGGCCAGCGCCCCCTCGATGGTGGCCTTCTTGCGATACGGCAGCGCCAGTCTCGTGTCGAGTCTGGGCCGGGCCCTGGGCGAGGGCATCATCGAGAAGATCGAAGTGCGAGCACCACCGAGCCGCTGAGCGCAAACCTCTTGATTGATTCGTTTTGATCAACTAATTCCTGTAAAATGACATTCGTGAAACTCGTCTGCAGCCGGGTCCCCGGCCCCTGATCCAGGTCCACCAGCAGACACCCCACAGGGTCCCACAAGGAGGGTCGTGACGGCCACCCGCGACAGTTACGAAGCCAAAGACATCACGGTGCTCGAGGGTCTCGAGGCCGTGCGGCGACGGCCGGGGATGTATATCGGCTCCACGGGCCCCAGAGGTCTCCATCATCTGATCTGGGAGGTCGTCGACAACTCGGTAGACGAGGCAATGGCCGGTTATTGCACCCGGATCGAAGTGACCCTCCTCGCCGACGGAGGTGTCGAGGTGGTCGACGATGGGAGAGGGATCCCTATAGAGCACGTGGCCAAGACCAAACGCTCCGCCCTGACAACGGTGCTGACCACGCTTCACGCGGGAGGCAAGTTCGAGCAGGGGGCATACACCGTCTCTGGCGGGCTGCACGGAGTCGGTGTGTCGGTGGTCAATGCGCTCTCCGCCAAGCTCGAGGCCGAGGTGCGGCGTGGCGGCCACGTCTATTACCAGGAGTTCATGGACGGCCAGCCCAAGACCCGAGATCCGAAGAAGCTGAAGCCGATCAAGAAGACGGGCACGACGATCCGTTTCTGGCCCAGCCAGCAGACGTTCCTGGAGACGACCGAGTTCGACTATGACACCGTCGCCTCCAGATTGAGAGAGACCGCCTTCCTCAACCGCGGGCTCCAGATCACCCTCACCGACCGGCGCAGCGAGCCGGAGCGGATCGAGATCTTCCACTACAAGGGCGGACTGGTCGACTTCGTCAGGCACCTCAACTCTCCCCGCGACCCCCTCCACGCCCACATCATCGACATATCCGACACCGGCGACGACGCCGAGCTCGACCTGGCGATGCAATGGACCACCTCCTACACCGAGTCGGTGCTCTCCTTCGCCAACAACATCAACACCCACGAGGGTGGCACCCACGAAGAGGGCTTCCGCAAGGCGTTGACCAAGGCCATCAATGACTTCGCCCGGGCCAAGGGGATACTCAAAGAGAAGGACGAGAACTTGACCGGGGAGGACGTCAGGGAGGGTCTGACCGCGGTGCTCTCGGTCCGGGTCAAGGAGCCACAGTTCGAGGGACAGACCAAGACCAAGCTGGGCAACACCGAGATCCGCTCCTACGTCGAGAAGTCATTGAATCGCAAGCTGCCCGAGTGGCTCGAGCGATACTCCCCGGAGGCCCGCCGCATCGTCGACAAATGTGTCGGGGCGGCCAAGGCGCGCGAGGCCGCACGCAAGGCCAGGGAGCTGACGCGGCGCAAGTCCGGTCTCGAGTCCGGGGGCCTGCCCGACAAGCTGGCCGACTGCTCTTCCCGCGACCCGGGTGAGTCGGAGCTGTTCATCGTCGAGGGTAAATCAGCGGCCGGACCGGCCAAGTCGGCCCGTGACTCCAACACCCAGGCGATCCTGCCCATCCGGGGCAAGATCCTCAACGTCGAGAAGGCTCGTCTCGCCAAGGCGCTCCAGAACACCGAGGTCCAGGACATCTTCACCGCGATGGGGACCGGGATCGGTGACGACTTCGAGATCGAGAAGGCGAGGTATCACAAGATCGTCCTCCTCGCCGACGCCGACGTCGACGGGGCCCATATCCGAACCTTGCTCCTCACTCTGCTTTTCCGTCATCTGAAGCCACTGATCGAATACGGGTACGTCTACATCGCCCAACCACCGCTCTACCGGGTGAAGGTGGGCTCGCAGGTCCACTATCTCAAGGACGACAACGAGCTCAACGGGTTCAAGAAGGAGCACCCCAAGGTGAAGCCGACCCGTTTCAAGGGCCTCGCCGAGATGAACGCCCAGGAGCTGTGGGAGACGACGATGAATCCGGCCACCCGGACTCTCCTTCAGGTGGAAATGGAGGACGCCGCCCGGGCCGAGGAGGTCTTCGTGACCCTGATGGGCGATGACGTCGCCTCCCGCAAGGCCTTCATCCAGCAGAACGCCGACGACGTCCGATTCCTGGACATCTGAGAGATGACGACACAGCACCCACCAACCGAGGGCGTGCCCCAGATCGAGATCACCGACGAGATGGAGCAGAGCTTCGTCGATTACGCAATGTCGGTCATCGTCTCCCGCGCCCTGCCCGATGTGCGCGATGGTCTGAAGCCGGTGCAGCGCCGGATCATCTATTCGATGTTCGAGAACAACATCACCTCCGGCTCGGCTCATCGCAAGTGCTCGAAGGTGGTCGGCGATGTCATGGGGAACTACCACCCCCACGGTGACACAGCCATCTACGACGCCCTGGTCCGGATGGGCCAGGACTTCTCGATGCGTCATCTCCTCATCGACCCTCAAGGGAACTTCGGCTCGATCGACGACCCGCCCGGTGCCGCCCGATACACCGAGTGCCGGCTCACCAAGCTGTCCAACCATCTCCTCGAGGGGATCAGGGAGGACACGGTCGATTTCGAGGACAACTACTCGGGGGAGATGCAGCAGCCCACGGTGTTGCCGGCCCGATTCCCCAATCTCCTCGTCAATGGCTCGCAGGGGATCGCGGTGGGCATGGCCACCAACATCCCTCCCCACAACCTCAACGAGATCATCGAGGCCTGCACCCATGTCATCGACAACCCGGACGCCACCAGCGAGGAGCTGCTGAAGTTCGTCAAGGGCCCCGACTTCCCCACTGGCGGGTTCATCGTCGGGACCGGCGGCATCCGAGACGCCCTCACCACCGGGCGAGGCTCGGTGAAGATTCGCGCCGTCTGTGACGTCCAGGAGATTCGCAAGGGCCGCACCGCCATCATCGCCACCGAGCTCCCCTATCAGGTCTCCATCGAGCGGATCCAGGCCAAGATCAGGGAGCTGGTCGAGAACAAGCGGCTGGAGGGGATCGCCGACATCCGCAACGAGAGCTCGGACCGGGTCGGCATCCGGCTGGTCATCGAGCTGAAGAGCACCGCGGTCCCTCAGGTCGTGCTCAACCAGCTGTTCAAGAACACCCCGCTCCAGGACTCCTTCGGATACAACATGGTGTCCCTGGTGGATGGGGTTCCCCGCACTCTCGATCTCGCCGAGATGATCGGTTACTACCTCGACCACCAGATGGAGGTGGTGGAGCGCCGGACCAGATTCCGTCTGGAGGAGGCGCAGGCCCGGGCCCACATCATCGAGGGGCTCATCATCGCCGTCGACAACATCGACGAGGTGATCAAGATCATTCGAGGGTCGGCCGACACGGCGGAGGCGAGGGCCAATCTGATCGATCGCTTCGAGCTGAGCGAGATCCAGGCCAACGCCGTGCTCGACATGCCCCTCCGCCGGCTCACCGCCCTCGAGGTGGACAAGCTCCGCTCCGAGCTGGCCGAGCTACAGGGCGTGATCGCGGAGTTGGAGGCGATCCTGGCCGATCCGAAGCGGCGCTGGTCGATCATTCGGGACGAGCTGGCCGAGATCAAGGAGAAGTACGGCGAGAACCGGCGCAGCCGGGTGATTCCCGACGAAGGCGACCTGTCACTCGAGGATCTGATCGCCGACGACGAGCTGATCGTCACCGTCTCGGAGTCCGGTTACATCAAGTCGGTGCCCGCTTCCACCTACAAGACCCAGGGCCGGGGTGGGCGCGGGGTCAAGGCGGCCGAGGTACATGGCGAGGACGTGATTCAGAATCTGGTCCACACCACGGCGCACGCCTATCTGCTCTTCTTCACCAACAAAGGCCTCGTCCACCGTCTCAAGGCGCATGCGATCCCGCGTCAGTCCCGCACTGCCAAAGGTGTGCTCGCCCAATCTGTGCTGCCTTTGGAGCCGGAGGAGACGGTCCAGGCCATCATCGACACCAGGGACTACGAGACCGGGCGCTATTTGGTGATGGTGACCAAGAAGGGTGTCGCCAAGAAGACCGAGTTCAAGGAGTACGACTCGCGCAATCAGACTCTGGTGGCGATCAAGCTGGTCGAGGACGACGAGTTGGTCTCGGTGCGGACCACCAACGGCGAGAACGACGTGCTCATCTTCACCAAGGAGGGGATGGGGATCCGGTTCAAAGAGGCCGACCTCCGCAGCATGGGCCGGGGCACCCAGGGGGTCCGTGGAATCCGGCTACGCGACGGCGATGAGGTCATCGGCGCAGTGTCCAATGTCGATGGAGACGAAGTCCTCCTGGTCACCTCGGCCGGGTACGGGAAGCGCACCGCCATCAGTGAGTTCCGTCGTCAGACCAGGGGTGGCATTGGCCTGAAGGCGTTCAAGCTGACCCGGGTGCGGGGCAATCTGGTCGGGGCCAGGGCGGTCACCAAGGAAGTAGACGTGTTCCTCATCTCCTCGGCCGGCATCGGGATCAGGATCCCGGTGGCCGGGATCAGCCGTCAGAAACGCGATTCGACCGGCGTGCGGGTCATCCATGTCGGCGAGGGCAACGAGCTCTCGGCGCTGGCGATCGTCACCGAAGACGAGGAGTGAGGGAACCCGTGGCTCTTCCTTGTCGTTGGTGTAATGCAGGCATCCTTTAGACTGCCGCGGTAATCCTCAGGAGCCCTCATGGCAACTGTTCGTCGCGTTAGACGCATCATCCGAAAAATCGACCCGTGGACCGCGCTCAAAGTATCGGCGGTCGTTTGGGCTGTCCTCGCCCTGGCCATGGTGCTGGGTGGGGTCATCTTCTGGTCGGTCCTCGAGCGAGCCGGGCTGCCGCAGCGGCTCACCGATTTCATGGTCGAGATCACTTTGATCGACGAGGGGGCTCAGCCGTTCGCCAACGTGGAGCAGTTCTTCCGGGTGATGATCTTCGGGTCGGTGGTCTGGTGGGTGACGATGACCGGGGCCACGGTGGCCGGGGCCATCGTCTACAACCTCGTCTCCGATGTCGTGGGCGGGCTCGAGGTGGTGGTCCTCGAAGAGACGCTCAATCCTGTCGTCGCCCAGGCTCAGGTCCTTCACCCACCGGCCGACTACCGCCCCGGCAACGGCTCCGTCACACCTCCCCCGGACCACGCCGACATCCCAACCGAAGAGAGCCCCCGGGTCCTCGACCCGCGTACCTGAGCACGGCGTCACGTTTTGGTGACGAATTGCCTGAAGAACGGTTAGGGATTCGAAACTATCGATCCTCCGCCATGACCAACCCCATGGCGGCTGCGGCCCGCAGATAGGCCAGTGCGTCGTCCCAAACTGCGGATCTGCCGTCACCGACGACATCGATTGCAGCGGCAAGGGCCACTCCGGACATGAATGCGCCGTCGTCGATGATCGTCACCCGACGCTCAGAGCCCACGGCGAGGCAGGCGGCAAATCGATCGGGGGAATGGGCCAGGGCGACCGGGTTGCCCCCGAAGTTCGCATCGGCCACCTTCACCGATCCCACCGGATCGGGAAACCGCACTTGATGATCGGATCCCTCGTCGAGATCGGGATGGGCAACGGCGACGATGCGGGGATCGGGCTCCCTGGCAGCCAGGGCCAGCGCCAGACCGATTGGAGATGCGCCCCAGACCGCCACCCCCTCGACCTCGGTGTCACCGTCCCACAGCAGGGGCACTTCGAACTTTTGGGCCCGAGCCGGTGCTTCCGCGCCACTGCCGATCAGGAGGTCGCATTCGGTGGCATCCGGGACGACCCGGAAGCTCCGGCTGCGCGCCGGCCCAACGACAACCACTTCTTCGACCGAGTCATGGGCGCTCAGGGAGTGAGCCGCCCTCACCGCTGTGTCCCCGCTGACGAGGACGCCGACCCTCACGATGGGTCGACTGGGTTCCAGGCCGAGTCGGGGACCACCACATCGGCTTCGCGCCGCCGCATGAGGAGGAAGGCTGCGATGGCGCCGAGGATGATGATGGGGGAGATGCGCTTCACCTCGGTCAGTGTACGGGCGGCGGCGTGCTTGGCCGTCATCAGGTAATCCAACGTTCACGTTGTCGTCGTAACGTCGCACGGGTGGCCAAACCGAGCGTCGTCTTTCTCTGTACTCACAATGCCGGAAGGTCCCAGATGGCTGCCGGCTTCCTCCGCGCCGTCGCCGGCGAGCTGATCGATGTCTTCTCTGGCGGTTCCGAGCCCGCACCCACGATCAATCCGGTGGCGATCGAGGCGATGGCCGAAAAGGGGATCGACATCTCGGAGGCCACCCCTCGGGCTTGGACCGACGCAATGCTCGGCGAAGCGGACATCATTGTCACCATGGGCTGCGGCGATTCCTGCCCGATCATTCTTGGCAAGCGTTACCTCGACTGGGATCTCGTCGACCCGTCCGGCAAACCGATCGAAGAGGTACGGGAGATCAGGGACGAGATCGAGCGACGGGTCCGACGGCTCGTGGCCGGTCTCGACGTCGATGTTGACAGATTGATCTCGGTCAGACCGTGGCGAGCGCTTCCAGCGGCCCGATCGACCTCGGCCGCGGTGTTGTAGTGGACGAACCCCACCCGGACCAGGCCACTCGAGTCGAGAAACCCGAGACGCTCGATGGCGTTGAGGGCGTAGTAGTGGCCGAACCACACATAGAGGCCCTGACCGGCCATATGGGCGGCGACGTCCTCCGCCGAAATGTCATCGACCGACAGGGCAAACGTGGACACCCTTCGATCGTCGGCCTCCGGGACCCCATAGACCGAGACCCTTTCCAGAGCAGCGATGCCGTCGAGGAATCTGGCCGATAGTCCGCGTTCGTGCGCCCGTATCCGGGAGTAACCATCGACGAGCCGAGCTCGCCGGTTCGGGCCGTCGCCGAGACCGGCGAGATAGTCGACTGCTGCGGTCACCCCGGCGATCGATTCGAAGCTCTGTGTCCCGGTTTCCAGCTTGTCCGGTGGGTCTGACGGAGCGGGACGCACCTTGTAGAAGTCGAGGTCGGCGAGGCGGTCGAGCTTCCCGTAGAGGATCCCGGTGTGTGGTCCGAAGAACTTGTATGACGACGCCACCAGGAAGTCACAGTCGATGGCGCGCACATCGACCAGTTGATGCGGTCCGGCGTGGACCGCATCGAGATAGACCAGGGCCCCGGCGTCATGGGCCAGCTCGGTGATGGCCCGGACATCCACCAGGGTTCCGATGGCGTTCGAGGCGACACAGGTGGCGACCAGACGGACTCGTTCGTCGAGCAAGCCGGCGATCTCCCCCGGGTCGAGCTCACCGGTGGACGGATCGAAGTCGGCGATGCGAACCTCGACCCCTGCTTCCTCGGCAGCTCTCACCCAAGGCGTGAAGTTTGCGTCGTGATCGAGACTGGTGACGACGATCGCGTCGCCATTCCGCCAAGTCCGAGCCAGCGCCCGGCTGACGGCAAAGGTGATGCTCGTCATGTTCTGACCGAAGGAGATCTCGCTCGGATCGGCGTTGAAGAAATCCGCCATCGCCAGCCTGCCCTGGGTGGTCGTCTCGTCGGCGTCATGTGATGCCCCGAAATCACCACCGAGATTGCTGACGCCATGTTCGAGGACCCGGCTCATGGCATCGATCACCGATTGTGGGGTCTGGGTGCCGCCCGGCCCGTCGAGATAGGCCACAGGCTGTCCATGCTCGCGGCGTTGCAAGGCAGGAAACCGGGCCCGCACTGCGTCGACATCCAAGGGGCTGACGGGCATCTCACCTGTGTAGCAGAGATAGGGAGCCGAGCGGTTCGGTGAGCCAGATCGGGATCCCGTCAGACCGCCTCTGCCACCCATTTCCGCGGGTCGCCATACCCGAGAGCAGTGTTCCCCGCCGACTCCAAGGCGCCGAGCACCAAGAGTCTCCGATGGGCGGCGAACGTGAGCACGTGTGCGATCAGACCGCCGTATGTGAACACCTCAACCGGCTCGCGGTGAGCATCGATGAATGTCTCATCGAGTCGGTCCTCGGTCACGACACGTCGTACTTCCTCGAGGAATCGATCGCCCTCTCGGCTGTGTCGCTCTCGCATGGACGTGATCGTCTCGCCGACTTCGACCGACCAGTCGTAGTCCCGGCCGGCGATCACGTTGTTCCACATGTGCATCTGCCCGATCAGACGGGACAGGAGGGTGCGTATGGACGGATCGTCGTCGATCCCTTCGAAAGGGAGATCGATCGGAGCGTCGAGCTGCTCATCGTTGAGGCTCGCGGCGGTGCCGATGAGCTCGCCCACGAGCCAGATGTGATGCTCGACCATTCGTATCAAGAGGTTCATCTCGGTCCCTTCTGATCGGGCGGGGACCCGAAGGCCTCCCGGTGGATGGAAATGGACGTCGTTGGGACAGGGGAGGCGGATCTGGCCGGGGGATTCCCGCCACGATGATGGTGTTACCCCGTAGGCGCGACGGAATGCTCTGGTGAAGGCCTCGTTCGAGGAGTACCCGGCGTCCACTGCGATCCGGAGGATCCCGTCTGAGCCGGTCGCCAGACGATACGCGGCCCTTTCGAGCAGGATCCGGCGTCGGAATTGGTTTGGTGGCTCGCCGGCCGCGCCTCGTATCACTCGGTCGAAGTGGTATCGGGACAGGAAGGCGCTCGACGCCAGCTCGTCACCATCGAGGTCGTGGTCGTCGAGATGGCTCGCAAGCTGGTCCACGAAGGTCAGGAAGGTGTCCGTTGACGTCTTCATGGGCTCATCATCGTCAAGAGTCGGATTGGCCGTCTTGATCGTGCTTGCTGAATCGAGTTGTGGTTAGCGCACCGTCAGCAATCGGGAGTGGGTCGGCTCAGACGGCTAGTCGCAGTTGGGCACGCCGATGAAGCATGGCCACTGATCCACGATCAGCGTCATCCAGAAGTACGCGAGAAGAATCATGGCGGCGGGTCCGAGTATCGACATCGTCGTCCCTCGGACGCCTTCTCTTGTAAGTCGCCCCAAGAGAGTGACGAATGCTGTGGGCAGCGACCAGATGATCACAAACAAGACGATGACACCGAGGACGTACTGCAGGTCGAGGCTCATCCGGTTCGCCGTTTTGAATACCAACTCCAGGATGAGAAGAGGAGCCGTCAGCGCAAGTCCGACATTCGCCGCAAATCTCAGATCGAACCGGCTCGTCGTCATGGACTCGCTCCGAAATCGATGGTGGGCCCACGTGGACTTGAACCACGGACCTCATCCTTATCAGGGATGCGCTCTAACCGGGCTGAGCTATGGGCCCCAGGGCTGACGGATTCTACCGGTGGCCTCACTGCATCGGAAAGCCGAAGGATGCGAACGCGACTGACCGGGCCCGAATCGTGGGCCCGGTCAGAAGATGACGACAGACTAGGCGCTGATCGCCTGACGAGAGTCGGTGGAGATGGAGACCTTCTGCGGTCTCGCCTCCGGACGGGTGGGGATGTTGATCGTCAGCACACCCTGGTCGTAGTGCGCCTCGACGTTGCCGGCATCGAGCATGGCGCCCAGCCGGATCTGGCGGCTATGGGTGCCGGTGGCCCGTTCCCGGATCAGCCAATTGACCCCCTCGGTCTCCTCGATGGGGCGCTCTGATTTGACGGTGAGTACGCCGCCCTCGACGGTGACATCGACCTTGTCGGGATCGGCGCCGGCCAGATCGAACCTCAAGGTGTAGACGCCGTCCTTCTCATAGGCGTCCATCGGGGTCAGCGCACCACGCTGCCACTGATCGCCGAAGTACCCAAGCATGCTATCTAGACCCGAGAAGGGGTCGACAAAACGTGCCATGTCCTTCCTCCTTTGGTAAGCGTGATTAGACATGGCGCCATGATATAAATTGATACATCGCCTGTCAAGTTAGTTGCAATATCGTTAGCACCATTCTGAGGGTGGGCAGGCCCGTCTAGTCCGCCCTTACTAGCGGACCGCGTACTTGAGGTGAGTGACGTTTGGTGCTGCGACCACGTCCATCACCTCGAGGTTGGTTGCGGGGGGAGGCTGTCCAAAGGACGCTCCCCCGACCCGAGCAGAAGGGCGACGATGGTGACCCAGAATTCGTCGATGGCCCCGACGGCAAGGTAATTGCGAATCACCGAAGCACCGCCGGCAAGGAGGACGTCCTTGTCGCCCGCGGCCGAAAGGGCCTGATCCAGCGCGGATTCGGCGCCCTCGGTGACGAAATGAAAGGTCGTGCCTCCCTGCATCTCCAGCGACTCGCGCCCGAAATGGGTGAGCACGTAGACCGGTGTGTGGTAGGGCGGGTTGTCACCCCACCAACCTCTCCAAGGCTGGTCGCCCCATTCGCCGCGTATCGGGCCGAACATGTTCCGCCCCATGACCACCGCACCAAACCCTGTCTCCAACGCTTCCACCACCGGGGTGCTGGCGTCGACTCGGCCGCCGGATTCACCATGTGACGCCCTCCATGGCTCCATGTCGAACAACCAGGTGTGAAGATCCATCCCACCCACCCCGAGTGGGTTCTCTTCACTCTGGTCCGGCCCAGCCATGTAGCCGTCCAACGACATGCTCACATTGAAACGGACCTTTCCCATGAGTCCTCTCTGCTGCGACAACCCAGGGTAGGTCGGTGCTCGGAATTCGCCTTGGTGACGCGCCTTGGAGCGGGCACCCCATCCGACATCGCATGATCCACCACGATCCAACTCCGAATGAGCTCGACGACCAGGGCCGAAAGACCGGCATGTGGACGGAAGCCGACTCCAACGGCGGGGTGATGACCGGTGAGCACGTCGAGGGGAATCGTCACGGTCTGTGGCGCTTCTTCGTCGACGGGTCGGTGCGCTCGGAGGGCACTTACGACAAGGAAGTAGTCGACGGTGCCGGGACGTGGTACCGGTCCACCGGCGGGAATCTGATCGTCGGCGGCACTACGACATAACAGACGATCCCGGTCCCACTCAGTAGCTGAACCTCGAGCGTCTCTTGACAGTCTTACGATGTACGACTACCTTACGATGTACGACTTACATGGTAAGACTGTCATGTCACGAGGAGGCAGATTGATGAGCTCACTTAAGACCACCGCACGCATCACCGGGGTGCTATATCTGGGGGTGGCGATCACCGGGATGCTGGGTTTCCTGCTGATCCGCCCCGAGATTCACGTGGCCGGCGACGCTGCCGCCACCATGGCCAACCTCATCGAGCACGAAGGGCTCGCCCGGCTCGGCATCGCTCTCGAGCTTCTGGTCGTGCTCACGCAGGCGCTCGTCGCGGTTTGGTTCTTCAAGTTGTTCCGTTCAGTCAGTACCACTGCGGCGGGCTCACTCACAGCCTTCGGCCTCATCAACAGCACTGCGATCCTCTGCAGTGCTGCTTTCCTGGTGACTGCGCTGGCGGTCGCATTGGATCCCGCGCTCTCCTCGGGTGGTGCCGCCGCAACGGTGCAGTTGATGTATGAGGTCAGCGGGGCCTTCTGGGGCGTGGGCGCCTTGTTCTTCGGGCTGTGGCTGATCCCCATGGGCTATCTGGTCGTGGTTTCGAAGTGGATGCCCCGGCCGCTCGGTTGGATCCTCATCGGCGGTGGTGTGGGATACGTCCTGAGCGCGTTCGTGGTCTATGTGGTTCCTGATGCGCCGGGCGCACTGGAATTCGGTCTCACGGTGCTGGCGACCGTGGGCGAGTTCTGGATGATCGGCCATCTCCTGATGAAGGGCGTGCGGAGCGGCAATGTGTCCCCCATGGTTCTGCAAGAGCACATGGCCGTCTGAGCCCGCATGAGGCTCGGGCTTGGGGGTACTCCCCAACTACCATCAGAGCAATCAACGGGGACGTAGCTCAGCTGGAAGAGCACCGGCTTTGCAAGCCGGGGGTCGTGGGTTCGAGTCCCATCGTCTCCACCCCGTGACAATCAGGAGTCGCCGATGACAACTGCCGTGATCGTCGATGCGGTGCGGACCCCTGTCGGCCGCCGCAACGGCGTGTTCAAGGACTACCACCCGGTCGACCTCGCCTCCCGGCCCCTCGAGGCACTGGTGGAACGCAACGGCATCGACCCAGCGCTCATCGACGACGTGATCATGGGCACGGTCAGTCAGACCGGCGAACAGGCCTACAACGTCGGCCGTAATGCCGCCCTTGCCGCCGGGTACCCCGAAGAGGTCCCCGGGGTCACCATCGACCGCCAGTGTGGGTCGTCCCAGCAGTCGGCCCATTTCGCCGCTCAGGCGATCATGGCCGGTGCCCAGGACGTGGTGGTAGCGGCCGGCGTGGAGAACATGACCCGTGTCCCCATGGGGATCACCGCCCACCAGGGGCCCGGACTTCCCTTCGGGGCGCGCATGCTGGAGCGGTACTCCCAGGGTCTGGTCCCCCAGGGTCTATCGGCAGAGATGATCGCCGAGAAATGGGGCATCTCCCGGGAAGAGCTCGACCAGCTCTCCCTCGAGTCGCACCGGCGGGCGGCCCGGGCCACCGAGGAGGGCCGGTTCGAGGGGCAGATCGTCCCGGTGGGAGTGACCGGTGATGACGGGCGCATGCACACTGTCATCCGAGACGAAGGCATTCGTGAGGACACGTCTCTGGAGAAGCTCGCCGCCCTCCAACCCGCCTTCAAGAGCGACGGTGTGATCACCGCGGGCAACTCCTCGCAGATCTCCGACGGCGCGGCGGCGGTCCTGATCATGTCCGAGGAGAAGGCCAAGGCACTTCGCCTCCAGCCCAAGGCCAGGTTCGTCGACTTCGCCATGGCGGGTGTCGATCCCGTGACGATGCTGACCGGGCCCATCCCGGCCACCGAGAAGGTGCTGAGCCGAGCCGGGCTGGGCATCGACGAGATCGACCTCTTCGAGGTGAACGAGGCGTTTGCCGCGGTGACGGTTGCCTGGCGTATGGAACATGGAGGCTCCGACCCGTTGGCGCTGTGGGAACGCACGAACGTGAACGGGGGGGCCATTGCCCTCGGGCATCCACTCGGCGCCAGTGGTGCACGTCTCCTGACGACGTTGGTGTGGGAGTTGGAGCGGACCGGTGGCCGCTACGGCCTGCAGACCATGTGCGAAGGCGGCGGAATGGCGAACGCGCTCATCATCGAACGTCTTTGAGCACCCCCTCCGGGCCTTCGGGCCACCTCCCCCAACGCTCGCCTCGCTCACCGGGGGAGGAAACATGACCGGTACCACCGCGCTCGATGTTCTTCTGGCCCTGATCTTCGGATATCTGATCTGGCGGGTGTCACTCGCAGTGATCCGGATGCTCTCCACCTCGCCGACTGAGGTCGACCCGGACGACGTGGTCACGGTCGATCAGGACTATCGCTGCACCGTTTGTGGCGCCGAGCTGACAATGACCGCGGTCAACCTCGCCGAGGACAAGCCCCCCCGTCACTGTCGGGAGGACATGGTCCCGGTTTGGCGTCCCGGCTGAGGCCTGAATCACACGTATGTAGTTTTCCCACGATTTCTCCACAGGATGTGGAGAACTACATGCGTGTAACTCGAACTACGATCGCAGCCCGTGCCCGAGTCGAAAAGACGGAAGCCAAAGAGCCAGCCGAAGGCCCTTACCGCTCAGGCGGCGACCAAAGCCAAAGATCCCAGCCCTACCTGGTACGTGGCTGTCATGGCAGGCCTCATGGTGGTCGGGGTGATCTTGGTCCTGCTCCGATTCGTGTTCGAATGGGACCAGACCATCCTGATCGTGGGACTGGTCGCCATCGCCGCCGGTTTCCTGATGACTACGAACTACCGCTGACTCAGGGAGTGGTTGTCGGAACGGTTGTAGTGGTCGTGGTCGTCGTCGTGGGCGCTGTGAACTGACCGAACGTGGCGTTGACCGAGTCACCGGGAAGAAGCGTCTCGCCTGGCTGGGGATCCTGGGAGATCACCAATCCGTGTTGCGTCGAGTCGGCAACCGGTTGGGTGCCGACGATGATCGTCAGCTGTCGCTCTGCCAGCGCGGCTTCGGCCTGGGACTGATTCATTCCGAGCAGGTTCGGCACCTCAACCGGGGCCGGGCCGAGGGACACGACGATCAGCACTGTGTCGCCGAGCTGCGCCTCGATGTCGGCCAGCGGATCGGTCCTGATCACCAGGTCGACCGGGACGGTTTCCGAGTACTCGTCCTGTACTCGGACCAACAACCCCAGCGCCTGCAACTGCGCGGTGGCCTCCCGTTCGCTGAGATTGACCAGGTTGGGCACGATCACCGCTTCCGGCCCGCTGGACACCACCAGGTTCACCGGCGCACCCACACCGATCCTGACCCCTTGCGGTGGGTCCTGCTCGATGACGATCCCCTGGGCAAAGGTTGCATCGGCGCGCTCGGTCACTTCACCGACCGTGAGTCCCGCTTCGGTGATCAGACGCTCCGCGTCGGCCCTGGTCTGCCCGACTACGGGCGGCACCGCGATTTCCTCGGGGCCGGAGGAGACAAACACCTCGACAGTCGAGCCCTCCTCCGCCATGGTCCCGAAGGTCGGATTGGTTCGAATCACGTTTCCGGGCTCGACCGTGTCGTTCGACTCGAAAAACGTCGTGACGAGGAACCCATCGTCCTGGAGACGCTGCAGAGCCTCGGTCTGGCTGATTCCGGTGACATTCGGAACCTCGACCAGGGTCGTCTCTTCCTCGCCCCCACCGGCCAACTGGAAGAGAAGGAAGATAAGGCCGCCCAAGGCGATGAGCAGCCCGAAGGCGGTCAGGATGAAGGGCATCTGTGACGATGGCTCCTCTTCGATGTCCCGGTACATCTCGTCGGGAGGGGCGGTGGCGGGAGGCACCGGGGTGGTCGACATGACCCTGGTCCCATCGCCGTTGACCGGGACGACCACCGGCACAGGCACCGGCATCCCTACTTCCTCGCCTTTGAGCACCGACAAGAGATCGGCGCGCATCTCGTCGGCGGTTTGATACCGGGCCGCCGGGTCCTTGCGCATCGCCTTGGCAACGACGGCGTCGAGGGACGGTGAGACGTCAGCATTGAGGGAGCTCGGCAATGGCGCCTCGGTCGACACGTGTTGGAAGGCGACCGACATCGGGCTGTCACCGGTGTAGGGCGGTCGTCCCGTCAGCATCTCGTAGAGGACGACGCCGAGCGCATACACGTCGCTGCGGCCGTCGGCGGCGGCGCCCTGGGCCTGCTCGGGGCTGAAATAGGTCGCGGTGCCGATGACCGCCCCGGTCCGGGTCAGCTCCTGGCTGTCGTCCCAGGCTCGGGCGATGCCAAAGTCCGTCACCTTCACCGTGCCGTCTTTGGCGAGGAGGATGTTGCCGGGCTTGACATCGCGATGGACCAGCCCCGCCTGATGGGCAACTGACAGCGCAGCGGCCACCTCGGCCGTGATCTCGGTGGCACGACGCGGGAGGAGGGCGCCCTCCGACTTGAGCACGTCGCGCAATGAGCGCCCGTCGACGAGCTCCATGACGATGAAATAGGTGTTCTGCGCCTGGCCCCAGTCGTAGATGCCGACGATGTTGGGGTGGCTGAGGTTGGCCGCAGCCTGCGCCTCCCGCCGGAAACGCTTGACGAAGGCTTCGTCGGCCGAATATTGGGAATGGAGCACCTTGATCGCCACGCGGCGATTCAGGAGCGTGTCCATCCCCTCGTAGACGTCGGCCATACCGCCCCGGGCGAGATGGGACGTGATCTGATAGCGATCGGACAGGGCGGTGGGGGAGTCCATGGAAGCCGGGCGGATTGTAGGAATGCTCTCGTCCCAACTCATGGGGTTCCCTCCAACCACAATTCGATGAGTTCGCCGGCGAGTGGTGCGGCGACTCCTCCTCCGGTGGCGGATTCCCCCAGGTCTGGGCTGGCCTGGAAGAAGACGGCCAATGCGATCGTCGGGTCCTCTACCGGGGCGAAGCCGATGAACCAGGCGTTGGGCAGACCATCTGGCCCCATCGACGTCCCGGTCTTACCGGCAACGCGAACGCCGGAAACAGCGGCGGCCTGACCGGTTCCCTCGGTCACCACCTGCTCCATCATGTCGGCCACGATCGCGGCAGTGGCCGGATCCATGGCCTGGCCCATCACGCCTGGCTCGAACGTCTCCACCGTGTTCCCGTCTGCGTCGAAAATGCGATTCACGAGGAAAGGCGTGGGCGTGGCGCCACCGTTGGCGACCGCCGCCGCAACCATCGCCATATGCAACGGCGCGGCGCGGACATCGCGTTCCCCGATGCCGCTCTGAGCGAGAGCGGCCGGATCAGCGGCCAGCAGTTCGACCGGGTAGATCGCCTCCGGCACGGTCCACGGGAAGGGGATCTCGGTGTTGAACCCCAACGCCTCGGCCGTGATCCCCATGTCCTCTGCCCCGATCTGGATCGACAGGTCGGCGAAGGTGGTGTTACACGAGACCACGAACGCCTGGAGCAGCGTGATCGACTCTCCATCGTTGCAAACGCCACCCCCGGCGTTGGAGATGGTCGCATCCGATTCGGGCAGGTCGAACTCGGCCGGGTCGGGAAAGACTGTCTCGGGCAGGGCCGTCCCGGTGTCGATTGCCGCCGCGGAGACCACGGTCTTGAAGCTGGAGCCGGGCGCGTAGATCTCCCTGGTGGCCCTGTCGAGTAGCGGTCCGGCCGGATCCGCCAGCAGACCTTCCCAGACGGCTGCTGCATCCGGGCCAAGCAGGGACTCGGGGTCGTAGGACGGCGACGACACAGAGGCGAGAACGGCACCGGTCCGCGGGTCCATGGCGAGCACGCCACCCTGCAGACCGCCCAGTCCTTCGAATGCGGCTCGCTGCAAATTGGCATCGACCGTCAACTCGAGACTCTCCGGACGAAGGTCGCGGCCGAGGATGACAGACACCAGGTCACTGATGGTCAGGTCGCGACGGGAGCGCAACTCTCCTGCGTAAGCGTTCTCCAGCCCGGATGAGCCGACCAGGAACGAGTTGTAACCGACCACGTGGGCGAATGCCTCGCCCTCGGGGTATTGGCGGACGAACGAATGAGGGTCAGACGGGTCAGGAACCGACTGGGCAACCACAGTCCCGTCGATGGTGACGATCAAGCCCCGCTCCTTGCCGCGCTCCGAGAGTGCAGGGCGAGAATTTCTGGGGTCGGCCTTGAGCACATCGGCATGGATCACCTGGATCCAGGTGACGGCGAGGAGGAGCGCAAAGAACCCGGCGAAGACGCCGATGGACAGCCGGCGGACGGGCCCGTTCACGGCGCCTCCTCGTGGCTTATCCGGAGAAGCAGGGCGATCAGGATCATGTTCCCGACCAGGGCGGAGCCGCCGTACGACATGAATGGGAGGGTGATGCCGGTGAGCGGGACCAGTCGGACCACCCCGCCGATGATCAGGATGGTCTGCACCGCCAGGACGAAGGTGAGGCCGGCCGCCAGCAGCTTGCGAAAGGTGTCCCGACTTCGAAATGCGATCCCGAGCCCGACGGCGATCGTGACGGCGAAGAGGGCGAGAACCGAGACCGTTCCGGCAAATCCCAACTCTTCACCTACCGCCGCGAAGATGAAGTCGGTCGAGGCATTGGGGATGAGATCGGGTCTGCCCAGCCCGGGCCCCGCCCCCGAGAGGCTCCCGGTCCCCATGGCGAACAATCCCTGGGCGATCTGGTAACCCTCGTCCTCGTAGTGCTCGAATGGCGCCAGCCAGGCGATCACTCTCCGTTGCACGTGGTCGAAGGCCAGATACGACGCCACACCGGCGATCAAGCCGAGGAATCCCCCCGCCACCAGATACCCGGTGGTGCCGGTTGCCGCGTAGAGGAGCAAGACGAACCCCACGAAGAGCAACAGCGAGGCGCCCAGATCTCGTTGCGAGATGAGGATCAGAACGCTCACCCCCCACGTGATCAGGAGCGGGATGAGTTGGCGGGGCTCGGGGAAAGCGATCGGGCCGATATGGCGGCGCGCCTCACGGAGGGCTCGTTGGTGATCGGCGAGATAGCCGGCGACATACGCCACCAAGCCCAGCTTGGCGAGCTCGGCGGGCTGGAACTGGAAGGTGGTGAATCCCATGTCCAACAGGACCCAGAGACGCGATCCGTTGACTGACAACCCACGCAGGGGGAAACCCCAGCCCGCAGGCAGGTTGGGAAGGAGGATCAACGCCAGCGAGATGAGGAGTGTGATGTTCCGGTACCGCCGCAACACGGTTACCGAAGTTCGCTTGAACAGCACCAGAGTCAGCGAGGCGAGCCCGGCCGCGATCAGGATCCACCACCTCTGAAAGCTCGCCCGGTCGGTTCCGGCAGCTAGATCGAGCCGGTATATCTGAAAAAAGCCGAGCGCGGTGAGAGCGGTGACCGGGGCGAGCAGCAGCGGGGTTGCTTTGGGTGCGAACGCTCGCACTGCCAGATGGAGCCCACCGAACGCGATGAGAAAGACAAGGAAGGTAAGGGCGGTCTGGGCGTCGACACTCCGCTCCTGGGCGAAGTTGACCAGCGTGACCGCGAACGCAGCCAGGCCGGACGCCGCCACGATCAACGCGCCCTCGGTGTTGCGGGTCATGGGATCAGGAGGCGACGTCGATGACGATGACGCTGATGTTGTCGTGCCCCCCGGCCTTGTTGGCCGCTTCCACCAGCTTCCAGGCCGCCTCGTCCGCGCTTCCGTTGGCCAGCGCCTTGCCAATGCCTTCCTGGGGCACCATCGAATTGAGCCCGTCGGAGCACAACAGCAGCCGGTCGCCCGCCTCGAGATCGAGATCGATGCGATCGACGTTGACGAACCGGGTCAGGCCAAGGCACCGGGTGAGCATGTGGCTCTGCGGATGATCATCCGCTTCGGCCGCCGAGATCTGTCCCAGGGCCACATACTCGGCCGCAACGGTGTGGTCCTCGGTGAGCTGGCGCAGTTCGCCGCTGCGGTACAGATACGCACGGCTGTCGCCGACATGGCCGAATCGAGCCACCCCGTCAGGCGTCAACTCAACGAGGGTGAGGGTGGTTCCCATCCCTTCCAGCTCCGGCTGACGTGCCACCTCCTCGCGAATGGCGCGATTGGCCGCTGCCACCCGGTCGTCGGGTTCGAGATCGCTCGAGGCTGCGGCGTTGATGGCCAAACGGGAGGCCACCTCACCGGCGATGTGACCACCCATCCCGTCCGCCACCATGAGCACCGTGGGCCCGTCGGATTCGCCCGACTTGTCCGGGAACATGGAGTCCTCGTTGTTCTGCCGCACCACCCCTTGGTGCGTGGCCGAGCCCCACACGTATTTCATCGGACTTCCATGACTGTCTTGCCGACCTGGATGGTGTCGCCACGGCGAAGAGTGGTCGGCGCGGTCACCCTGCGCCCATTGATATAGGTCCCGTTGGTGCTGCCGAGATCATGCAGGACCATCCCGTTCTCCTGAGCCACCAGCCGCATGTGGAACTCGGAAGCGTAGGGATCATCCAGTAGTACATCGGCCTCGGGCGAGCGGCCGAGCACGGTGACGTCCGCGACCTCCAATTCGGTTCCTTGTTGTGTCTCCGACTTGATCATCACGACCTTGGTGCCTTCCCTGCGATTTCGCCTCAGAGAGATCCCCAGGTGGGCGCCGATGGCACGGGCGACCTGCCAGACGAAGAGATAGACCAGGCCCAGAAAGATGATCCGGAGCAGTGCGAGGATGATGTCGGGCATGTCTCAGGCCTCGAGGAACCGATATCGGTGCCCGGCCAGACTGACCACAGATCCACTGGTCAACGGGATTGGGCGCTTGCCGACCGGTGTCCCGTCGACCGAGGTGCCATTGGAGGAGCCCAGATCGGTGATCCACGACTTGCCTTCTGATCTCCAGATGAGGGCGTGTTTGCGCGACACGTCGTCGTAGGGAAGCACGACGTCGGCCTCTTCGGACCGACCGAGAGTGACTCGGTTGGCGCCGATCTCGATGCTCGATCCGGATCCGGTCAATCGGGCCCAAGGTGGGAGCGGTCCAGGTTCCACCGAAGGCGTGCAGGAGAATTGTCCCGGGGCCATGTCATTCGATGCCGTGATCGTCACCGTCGGTGGGCCCTCGAAGAGAAGACCAACGCTGGCGGCGTGCTCGGCGAGGGCGAGCTCCAACTTCTTCTCCAGGGCAGACGGGTCGACGTCGAGGTCGGCCGAGCTAACCGTGAGCACGTATTTGTTGGCGGTGGCAGGCCCCGATTCGTGGCGGTAGCGGCTCAGATCGGCTTCACGGGCAATTCGCCCGGCCATCTCGGAGGGGTGGATCCGGCCCGAGAAGACGCGACCGGCGGTGCCTTCGAAGAGGCGCTCGAGACGTCGTTCCAGGCTGCGGGCCAGGCTCATCGGGGAGAGGTTACGGTCGGCCCCGGACAGTGCGGCAACTACCGGAACCATCGGTGCAACGGTACGATTTTGCCTCCACCCCTGGGCGAGTGGCGGAATTGGCAGACGCGCAGGATTCAGGTTCCTGTGATCGCAAGATCGTGGGGGTTCAAGTCCCCCCTCGCCCACCGTTACATCAATGGGTGACGACTGCCTTGATCCTCTCGACGATGCACAGCGGACCACGCCCGCTTTGATGGTCCAGACTGAGCCCAACCCATGATCCTCGATCCCCCCAAATCACGTAGACGGAGCCTGGCCCGGTTCATCTGGCCTTTGGTAATCACCGCTGCCGCCGTGGTCGCCGTGGTCGTCACCAGCGAGGGCGACGACACCCGCGCCGAACTGCAGTACCTCGATGCCCTCCACGAGAGTGCAACCGACCTCTCCGTCGGCGCCGACACATTGCGGGTCGTGATCTCGCGGCTCTCCCGGATCGAGCGAAGCGAGTTGGTCACCGCCACCGACGGCTTGCGTGAGGACCTGGAGACCGCCCTCGACCTGGTGGAGAGCGGTCCGGGCTCGGAGCCGCTGGTGGCGGCGAATGCCGTCTATCGAAGAGCCCTGGAGGCCTGGATCGTCGGCGTCAGCGGCTTCACCTCCGGCATCCTCGCCGCCGCCGATGATCCGACCGACACCGTGGTGACGGACAACATCGCCAATGCTCTCGCCGAGCTTCGGGCCGGCGATCGTCTCTACACCGACCTGGTGCGCGAGCTCGAAGCCGAGGAAGTCCCGGACCCGGTTGCACCGTTGCCCGAGGTCCTCATGCTGCCCGCCGAGGGGGAACTGTTCACTTTGTCACTCGCGTATGTCGAGGCGGCGCGCTCGCCCAATAGTGGGATCGCCCTGCGGCCGGGCCTGAGGGTTGCCTCGATCACCTCGGATCCGCTATGGAACGTCGATCCATCGGATCAAGCAGTGGTACCGGCCACAGAGCTGCTCAGTTTTTCGGTCGTCGTCGGCAACGCGGGCAATATCGCCAGTGAGCCCGAGCCGATCGAGCTGACTCTCGACGGTGAGTCCGAGCCAGTGGTGCTCTCAGAGATGGTCCCGGGTCTGGAGCCCGGCGAGCAGACGGCGGTGCAATTCCTCGAGATCCCGGTGGTACCAGGCGGGGTCTATCAGGTCGCGGCCAATCTCCCGAGCATCGCCGACGACGTCGATCTCGAGGACAACGTGGTCAGCGTCATGTTCGAGGTGAATGACGAGTAGGGCCGCGATGGGCGGCTCGGTACCATCCCCGCCCTGATGATCGATCCCCGGTTGCTCCGAGACGACCCAGACGCCATCCGTGATTCGCTGGTCCGCCGAGGCTCGAAGCTGGATCTCGACGGTCTGATCGCACTGGAAGCAAGTCTTCGGGCGGCCCGCCAGACCTCTGAGGAGCTCCGCGCTCGTCAGAAGGAAACCGGTCGAGAGATAGCCGGGCTCGAGGGCGAGGCCAAAGAGGCTGCCATCGCCGGCGTTGCCGACCTGGCCGCCCAGGTCAAGGAGTCCACCACCAACGTCGATCGCCTCGAGTCCGAGTTCGAGCTCGCGTTCCTCGAAGTCCCGAATCTCGTAGCGCCCGACGCCGCCGACGGATTCGGCGAAGAGGACAGCGTCGAGATCAAGCGGGTGGGTAACCCGCTCACCGAGGGAACCGATCATGCCACTCTGGGAGAGGCGCTCGGGATCATCGACACCGCCCGCGGAGCCAAGGTGTCCGGAAGTCGCTTCGGCTACCTCAAGGGCAAGGGAGCCATGCTCGAGTTCTCCCTGGTCCGCTGGGCAATGGACCATCTCGTGGCCGAAGGCTTCACCCCGATGGTGCCACCGGTCCTGGTTCGGGAGGAAGCGCTGGTCGGCACCGGCTTCTTCCCCGAGGCGCGAGAGCAGGTGTATGAGGTGCCGCGTGACGAGTTGTTCCTTGTTGGCACCGCCGAGGTGCCACTCGCTGCCTATCACACCGACGAGATCCTCGATGAGTTGCCTCTCCGCTATGCGGGATTCTCCACCTGTTTCCGGAGGGAGGCGGGCACCTATGGGAAGGACACCGCCGGCATCTTCAGGGTTCACCAGTTCGACAAAGTGGAGATGTTCGTGTTCACCCAACCCGATGACTCGGCAGCCGAACATGACCGGCTGCTTGCGGTCGAAGAGAAGCTGGTCGGCGAGCTCGAGGTCCCGTACCGGGTTGTCAACGTCGCTGCCGGCGATCTCGGGGCTTCCGCCGCCAAGAAGTACGACATCGAAGCCTGGTTCCCCGGCGAACAGAATTATCGGGAGATCACCTCCTGCTCCAATACCACCGACTATCAGGCGCGGAGACTCAAGGTGAGGATGAGGACCGACCGGGGGAACGAGGTTGTGCACACCCTCAACGGGACCGCATGCGCGGTCGGTCGCACCATCCTCGCCATCCTCGAGAATCATCAGCAGCCCGATGGCTCCGTGGTGATCCCGACGGCCCTGCGCCCCTATACCGGGTTCGAAGCCATCGAATCGTGAGTGAGGTCTCGGACCCGATCTTCGCCCGGATCGCAGCCAGATACGACAGGATCAACAGAATCCTCTCACTCGGCCAGGAGCAGAAATGGCGGGCCGTGGGCATCGCCATGTTGGCGCGTGGGACAGTGCTCGATCTGGGATGTGGAACCGGGGCCACCGATTTCGACCAGCGAGAAGTGGTCGGTGTCGACCCGGTGATCGAGATGTTGGCGCTCAGCCCGGTGCGGGATCGGGTGGTGGGTGTGGGCGAGACGCTTCCATTCCGGGACGCGTCCCTCGACGCTGTGTTCAGCGGGTTCGTGTTCCGCAACCTGAGCTCGATCGATCAAACGTTGGGCGAGATGGCCCGTGTGCTCCGGCCCGGATCGGCCGCCGTCGTCATCGATCTCTCCCGGCCCCGAAACTCGTTTCTTCGCACCCTGCACCGGATCGGGACCGCGACTCTGCTCCCTCTGGTCGGGCTGCTGTTCGCCGGTGCCCCCCGGGAGTACTGGTACTTGCACCGCTCTCTGGACTCCCTCCCCCCACCCGAGACCCTGTTTCAGGGCCACGCCCTCACCCCAGAGCAGATCTGGCGGATGGGCCCCTTCGGCTTCGTCTATGGGGTGCTCCTCCGCAAAGCCGGCTGAACCTCGCCCATGAGCGGTGCTTGGTACCTAGTACTTAGTACCGCGAGCGAAGCGAGCTTGATCGTGCCCCCGCCGTCGAGACCTTGTGATGTCGGAGATTGGTGGGCGTGGACTCAGGTCAGGCCGCCCTGCGTCACCCGGAACGGTCCACTTAGAGCTGCTTCCTTCCGGATCTGACCCGGTTCGTGGTGTTCCGCCGCGCAGGACCCGACCGTCAACGTCCCGTGTCCACCGTCGACCGGCGCCACGTGGACCCTCGGGCGGGGAATTCAGCCCCGCATGGAGAGGATTTCGGGTTCAGGGCACCCCTAGCGCCCCGCCTATCACGATCGATCACAAGGGTAGGCGACGACCGGCGATTACGAATACGGTGCCCGATCACAGCGCTGTTACCTTCCGTCGGCTGTGTCCGCCCGCTTCGGTCCCAATTTCGGCAAGCTCTTCGCCGCCGCATTGCTGCAGGAGATGTCCTTCTTCCTCTTGGTCAATTTTCCCGGCTATCTCGAGACGCTCGGGATCACCGAGTCGACAATCGGGATCCTCTACGCCGCTGGGGCCGTTCTCGCCCTCATCTTCCGGCCCGCATTGGGCCGAATCCTCGATCTGACCCATCGGCGCACCGTTCTCCTCGTCACCGGTGCGCTGAATGCAGCGGTGGTGCTCGCACTGGCCTTCACCAGCGTCTGGGGACCACTGCTCTGGGTGCTCTTCCTGTCGCAGAGGGTGCTCCAGATCGCCCTCTTCACCACGATGCTCACCTACGCGGCGGATGCGATCCCCGTCGAACGCCGCACGCAGGGGCTTGCCCTCTTCGGCCTCTCCGGGCTGCTCCCGATCGCGCTCGGTGGAGTAGTCGGCGACCTGGTCATCGACGCCTTCGGCTACTCGGGTCTCTTCGTGGTCGCCTCAGCCACCAGCCTCACCTCATGGCTCCTGGTTTGGCGCTTGCCGCTGCTGCCCATCCTCGGACATCGTCCCCGACGTGGCTTCTGGGCCGCCCTGGCACAAAGGAATCTCCTTCCGCTGTGGTGGGTGACGCTCACCTTCAGCATGGGGATGGAGACGATCTTCACCTTCACCCGGACCTATGTCGCCGATCGCGGGATCGGATCGACCGGTCTCTTCTTTGGTGTCTACGGGATTTCGGCCGCGGCCACACGGATCCTCGGAGGAAGGCATTACGACCGGGTACCCCAGCGCCCGTTGGTGGTTGGTGCTCTCCTTGCCTACGGCGCGGGCCTAGCCCTGATGGCCACGGCAGTGAACGTTGCGATGGTGGTCGCCGCCGGGATCTGCGCCGGTCTGGCCCACGGCGCGCTCTTCCCCATCCTCACCAGCCAGGTGGTACGACGGGCCCGCACTGCCGAGCGCGGTTCGGCCATGTCGATCTTCACCTCGATCTTCGACATCGCGCTCCTGCTATCCGCTCCGGCAGTGGGAGGGCTCATCGATGGCTTCAATTACGGGGTCGCCTTCAGCGGCGTGGCCGTGGTCCTAGGGATCGGGGCGGTGGTCTACGCGGTTTGGGACCGACGTCTGGTCGCCGGCGAGATCGCGGTGGCAACATGATCAGCGCTGCTCAGCGAAGAATTCGATGAGCTGAGCGGAGCACTCCTCGGCGAGGACCCCGTCGATGAGATCCACCCGGTGGTTGAGCCGGCGGTCCTGGGGGATGTTGTAGAGCGACCACGCCGCCCCGGCCTTGGGATCCGCTGCTCCGTACACGATGCGATCGAGACGAGCCAGCACGGCGGCACCGGCGCACATCGGACAGGGCTCGAGCGTGACCACCAGGGTGTGCCCGGTCAGACGCCAATCACCGATCGCTCGGGAGCGTGTCGACATCACGAGGATCTCGGCATGGGCGGTGGGATCGGACAACTCTTCCCGGCGGTTGTGATCGGTTCCGACCACGGTCCCTGAGTCATCGAGCAGGACGGCTCCGACGGGGACATCGCCGGCTGCCGCCGCCTTCGACGCGGCCTCCAGTGCCACCCGCATTGCGTCGATATAGCGGTCGAGGGCGATCGGCTGAGTCATGACGGCCGATTATCCTCTTTCTGCCTGCCAGTTCGGGCAGGTGTCTCCCGGAGGGATCGCATAGTCCGGTCTAGTGCGCGGCACTGGAAATGCCGTTGGGGGTTTACGCCCCCTCGAGGGTTCAAATCCCTCTCCCTCCGCCGGCGGCGTTGCCGTCTGGAGGGGTCGCATAGTCCGGTCTAGTGCGCGGCACTCGAAATGCCGTAGGGGGCTGACGCCTCCTCGAGGGTTCGAATCCCTCCCCCTCCGCAAGGTACCGCCGAAGGTCGGCGGTCTTCGAACGTGACGAGATGAGCCCACCCATCGAGACCAACAGATCCCGATCGACGAGAAGCCTTGCGATCGTGCTCGGGATGGTGGTCGTCTACGCCCTGGTGGAGATCATCGCCGCATACTCAACGGGTTCACTCTCGCTTCTCTCCGATGCCGGGCACATGGGGACCGATGCCCTGGGAATCGGTATGTCGCTCGCAGCGATCGTCACCGCCAACAGGGCGATTCGACAGAAACGTCAGACTTTTGGGCTCTACCGGGTCGAGATCCTCGCCGCCCTCGCCAACGCTCTCCTGCTCGTGGGCATCGCGTTCTACGCGATCTACGAAGGCGCGAGCCGCCTCGATGATCCACCACCCCTCGACGGAGGCCTGATGCTGTGGGTGGCCGTTGGTGGCCTGGTGGTCAACGCGGCCGCGATCTGGCTGCTGCGAGGTGAGGCGCGGGAGAGCCTCAACATGGAGGGCGCTTATTCCGAGGTCCTGGCGGACCTCCTCGGTTCGATTGGCGTCATTGCAGCGGCGATCCTCTATCTGAGCACCGGTTGGGCGTTGGCCGATCCGCTGATCGCGATCGCGATCGGGCTGTGGATCATCCCGCGAGCGATTCGGCTGGGATGGAAGGCGGTTTCGATCCTGGCGGAGTCCGCGCCGTCATCGGTCGACGTCGATGCCGTGAGGGGGGACCTCGAGGCCGTGACGGGAGTCACCGGGGTCCACGATCTTCATATCTGGAGCCTGACCTCCAACATGGACCTGGCCACCGCGCATCTCGTCGTCGCCGACGAGGCCGACCTTCATTCGGTGCTCGACCGCGCCTCCAGCCTGATGAAGACGACGTGGGGGATCGACCACGCCACTCTCCAGGTCGAGCCGGAGAGCCACGCCGACTGCATCGAGCAGACCTGGTAGTCGCCGACACGCCCTACATAACATATGCCTGACTTGGAGGGGTGTCCGAGTGGTCTAAGGAGACGGTCTTGAAAACCGTTGGGCCCGATCCGGGTCTCGTGGGTTCGAATCCCACCCCCTCCGCCGTAAAACGTCAAACGTATAACGTACGACGGGCGGCAACGCCGCCCTGGAGAGGTGGCCGAGTGGTCGAAGGCGCTCGCCTGCTAAGCGAGTAGGGGGTGTTAAACCTCCTCGAGGGTTCAAATCCCTCCCTCTCCGCGCTCGACCTGGTCACGGCGACGCGCGACGCTGGGCGTCAGGGACCGACTCGGCCGCTGTTGGGATCGACCATCAGGGACGATACGTCGACGGCTTCGAAGTCTGAGCCCTCGATGACATCCAGCTCATGGAGCACGTCGTTGCTCCACCTGGGATCGGGAGCACCGGAGATGTACCAAGGCGACCCGTTGTCGGCGAGGATGATGCCGTAGGTCTTCATCGCTTCGGCAATGACCCGTGCCTGTGACGACATCCCGGAGGTGTTGAACGATGCCTTGAGCCTGAACCGCTGACCCATCGGGGGATAGGACGGGTCGGTGAGGTCGGAGGCTTCGTGACGAGCCGGCCAGGTATACGCCGCCTGCGTGTCGGGGGCGGTGAACCTGATGGCGTGGCGGATCACGCCCGAGATGACTTCGTCGTAGCGGACCAGGCCCGCGTAGATGGGGAGGCCGGCGGCGTCCGCCGAGGTCCACCCTGCTGGTCGCAGGGCGTTGGAGCGTAAGTCGTAACGGGCCCCATTGGCGGCACGCCAGGTGCCGTCGCTATTCGGGAAGGCCGAGAAGAGCTCGAACAGTGTGCAGTCGGCGCTATCGACGACGATCACATGACGATCTCCCGACGAGGACGGACCACCTTCGATGGGGGCATTGGCCGGGATCGGGTACGGCCCGGGGTCACTCTCTCCCGGCCAGGAGGTGAACTGGACGGCGACGTCGGGCTGGCCGGCGCCAACTGTGACGTAGGGGATCCCGATCGGGCTTGTCGACCCGGGCGGCCACACCCCACTTCCCAGATCTGCATGCACGTTTGCGGCAGCGCCGATCCGGGAGACGTATTGGGAGGATCTCGCGTGCACTGGCAGGGAGTCGACCCGAGCGTTCCAGATGTTGTCGGCGGGGAAGATCGAGCAGCCCGAGCCAGGTCCGGTTCCGGGCAGGGCTCCGTAGGAGCCGGCGACTGGGAGCCAGGTGGGAGACCCCCAATCGAATTGGCTGTCGGCGTTGCCCTGGGTGTTGGCGTGGCGGAAGTAGAAGGTCGTGTTGGCGGGACGGAACACAGCCGGCGTGTCGACTCCGTCGATCACTCCCCAGTCACCTGATACCAACCTGTCTCCGGGGTCCCCAAAGAAGAACTGGGCGTTGGCGTTGCCCTGGCTGTGGGTGTTCCGGAAATATACGAATCCCGTCGATTCCCGGTGCAAGCCGACTGTGTCGATGCCATTCCCATCGAAGTCTCCGACGAAGGGCTTGTCCCCAGGGTTGCCGAAGATGTAGCTGAAGTCGGCTGCTCCTAATCCTCCATCGTTGGCGCCCAGCTCGTTGATCACATAGATCCGTGCTTCGGCGGCGCGGTAGATGGAAACCGTGTCACATCCGTCACCGTCGAAGTCTCCGGCCAATGGGATGTCCCCGGGGTTGCCAAAGAAAAACCTGACGTTGGCGATCCCCTGACTGTTGGAATTGCGCAGATAGACAAACCCGTCCGACTGGCGATACAACCCGGGGGTGTCGATCCCGTCACAATTCCAATCGCCCGCCATAGGGAAGTCACCAGGATTCCCATAGAAGAAGCTGGTCACCGTCCCGTTTCGGTCGCGCAGGTACCAAAGCCCGCCATCCGGATCGACCAGCCCCACGGTGTCGTCAGCGGAAACCGGCGGGGCGGCGAGCAGCAACGCAGTCAGCACGATCAGGGCACGCCGCTTCGTCATCCCGGGAGATGATCGGCAGGCGATCCCGGGAGCCTTAGCGGTCACGAATCGTCGATCGCCTGGAGCCAGTCAGACCAGTAGCCCTTCCATTCCTCGACGTCGGCCGCCGTGGGGAGCTTGTCGTGGGCAATGCTCACCTTCACCCGGCCGTCCTCTTGCGGGTCGAGAGCGATCTGGGCAGTCCCCGGCCCGATCCCGATCCGGAGCGTCTTGGATGTCGGTCGAGACCGAAGCTCGGTTTCGAGACCGGGGAAGAGATCGGCGCGTTCGCCATCGTCCAAGAGCATTTGTCTGATCAGATCGGCATCTGCTGTGACCGTGCGTGACTTGTTTGCGCTGAAGGTCCCGTCGGGCTGTTGATAGGGGAGACGGAGGCCGGTTATCCGCTCATATCCAACAGTCACGGTCTGGGCCCACCACCCCTCCACCCCAAGCTCCTCATGGACGTAGGTAGCGATGGCGGTGTGGCCGTCACCCTTGCCTGGCCAGGCGTCGATGATGTCACACCACTCATCCCATCCTCGCCCGGTGGCATCGCGGAGCGTCTCGTCTGACATGTCGGGTTCCGCCACCCGTTGCCGGCCTCCGTCGGTGGTCCGTTCGATGAGGCTGCGCCGGGCGGCGCCGTACCGCTCGCCGGTCTTCTCCATCCGCTCACGGATCCGGCGCTTGAAGGTCTCTTGTCGGGTCATCTCAACTGCTTTCTCGTGTCTGCCGCAAACGACCAGCGACCCGCGCTCACCGTCGATCGCGTGGACACGGACAGTTCGAACCCAACCTTGCCGAGCACTCGAGGTCCCCTTTGCCTTCCGGGTCGGCGGCGCGGGCGCCGAAACGAAGGTCGGGCGGGACAAGCCGCCCACTGTGAAACCCTACCTTCCTGACGATGCCTCATCCCAGGAGGCGATGTTCCATCGCAAACACCGTTGCGCCCGCTCGGGTCGATACCCCGATCTTGCCGTAGATATTTTCGACGTGCCGCCCGACGGTCTTTGGTGAGATGAAGAGCTCCTCGCCAATCTGGCGGTTGGTACGGCCCCGTCCGAGGAGACTGAGCACCTCCACTTCCCGGTCGGTGAGGCCACCAGGGTTGGCAGTCCTGACGTGCTTCGCCTGCCCGCCGGCCGCATCGATCACCGCGGCGACTGCGTCGCGATCGAGTCGGCCCGCTACCACTTCGTCCTTGAGCAATCGCGCCGCGTCTTCGGTGGCGAAACGAGCACGGTGCGGCCGGTCCGCGGTCAGGGCCGCCATGACGTCAGCGGCGGCCAGGATGCGCGCCTGATTGGACAGCTGTTCCCCGGTCGTCCGGCGGTGGTAGCCGGAGCCGTCGAGCCGCTCGTGGTGACTGGAGGCGATCTCCCCCAACCCGGCCAGAGCCACGCATCGAGAGAGGACCCGCTCTGTCCAGTATGGGTGGAGCCTGACCTTTTCCGACGCCGGGGTGGCCAACGGCCCCTCCAGGTCCCAGATCCCGTTCTCGACCCCGACCCGCCCCAGGTCGTGGACCAGGGCTGCCCGTCTCAGGTGGTGTTGGGCATCGGCCAGACCTGAGGCGCGGCCCGCCTCGTCCGCCAGATCGGCGACGGTGCGGGAATGCCCCCGGGTCCATGGTGATTTGAGGTCCACATAGTCGGCGATCGCCGTGAGCGCCTGATCGATGTCGTCGAGGTCACCAACCGGTTCCGGCTCCGCTTCCAGCACCTCATCCCATTCGGCTTCTCCCTGGAGTGGGTCCAGGCCGATGACGGCCTCTACCACCCGGGGGTCATAGGCGTGTCCTTGGCGTGACCGGAGCACCTCGCTCACGTCCTCGCCCCCTCGGGCGAAGAGGTCGGCGTCGCGGGCAACGATGGCGATGCGAGTCTCGAGAGGTATCTCGTCGCCCTTCAGGCCGGTGGGGTCACCGGTCCCGTCCCAGCGCTCATATGCGTGCTCGAGTGCTGTTATGACTTCGTCCTCGAGACCGAGCCGCCTCGCCAGCATGGCTCCGACCTCGCAATGAGCGGCGAGCCCACCGGCAGCAGATGGAGGTTTCGCAATTGCGATCGCAATCAGTCGGGCTCGACGGGCGAGAGGCTGACCGACTCCGACCGACCGTGTGATCGCGCCAAGAGCTTCGCGCTTACTCCCGCTGTGGGCGGGAGCGAACGCTGTCATGAACGCCAGATCGTCACCTCCGGCCATGCGAGCGGTGTCGTCAGAATCCGAGGTGCAGCCGAGAAAGCGGATCAGGGCCACTTGCTGGACATGTCGGACCTGCTCCGGCCGGCAACCCAATTCTCTGGCAGCAGCGACCGCGATCAGGCTCGTCCGCAGACCATGACCTAGGGGCTGACCAGTGCCGAGATCTGTGGCGAGCGAGAGCGATGCCAGCAGCTCCGTCACCCGGAGCTTCGCATCGGCGAAGGCCATGCTTCGACCCTACCCACGGTGGGACGGGCTCAGCCGTGCTCGACGGCCACTTCTACAGGATTGACCGCCGCGGATCGGGGATTCGCCCGCGAAAGGGCGCCGAACCATGCTCCCGCCATCACCAACGCGGCGCCTGTTGCGCCGTGAAACGTGAGCGGCTCGTCCAGAAGCCAGTCACCGAGCAGCATCGTGACGATTGGGAAAAGCACGAAGGCATACGCCGTAGCCGACGCAGTCCAAAGCCGAACCACCAGAAGGAGCAGGACGAACAGCCCAACAGACCCGAGGATCACGAGGTAGGCGAGCGACCACCTGACCGCTGGCTGCTGGGGGAGATCCCAGCGCTCGCCGGTGAGGGCCGACATCACGAGGAGGGACACCGCGCCCACAGTGAGGGCAATTGCGTTGGTGACTCCCGGGTGATTGCCCGAGAGGATCTTGCCCACAATGACACTCAGACCGGTGCAGAAGGTGGCTCCCAGCATCGCCAACAGTGCGGTCGGGGGAAGCTCGACCTGTCCGGGACCGAGAACCATCCATGCGATCCCGGCCAGTGCCAGCAGTGCTCCCAAGACGGCTCTGCGTCTGAGCCGTTCCAATCCCAAGGCGCCGGCGAGGATCAGAGTGACCAGCGGAACCAGGGCGAGGACCACCGTTGCCGCTCCGGCCGTGACTCGCACCAGGGCCCAGTACATGAGGGCATAGAAGCCCGAGATGCCGACGAGCCCGTAGACAACGGTCAAGAGGAGTTGACGGCCTCGCGGCCACGGCAGACGCCGGACCAGTGTGTAGGTGACGAAAAGCGCGGCGGCCAGACTGAAACGAAGGCCCGCCCCCCAAAAAGGCTCGAGCTCACGGTTGCTCACGCGAACCGCCAGGAAATTCATCCCTCCGATGGTCACTGCCATCGCGAATAGGGCATACCCGCCGGTGGGCCGCGTTGCAGTCTCCATGATGCGACCATGCCTGATGGCGAGGGCGACCGCCATCGGGTGAACACCCCATTTGCAAGGGAGTCGACTTCTCGGGAATATGTCTGAACTGTCAATAGTTGATAGTTCAAATACCTTCTATCCAGGAGTAAGTCATGTCAGCCACACGGCGTGTAGACGGAAGAGAGGTGCCGGCAGCCGGTACCTGGCAGATCGACCATGCACATACCGACCTCCGGATCATCGCTCGTCACTTGATGGTGGCCAAAGTGAGAGCCACGTTCGACGAATTCGATGGAGCCATCGTTGTGGGCGAGGACCCGCTCGATTCCACGGTCGAGGTCGAGGCCAAGGCATCTTCGGTGACCACCGGCACCCGAGACCGGGACACCCATCTCCGCTCTGCGGATTTCCTCGACGCAGAGCAGCACCCTCTGATCACCTTCAGGTCCACTGGTCTCGAGCCCAAGGGCAAGAAATGGAAGCTGACGGGCGACCTCTCGATCCGTGGCGTCACCAAGCCAGTCACCTTCGATCTGACTTTCGAGGGCGCTACGACCGATCCCTATGGAAACACCAAGGCCGGTTTCACCGCGGCGGGTGAGATCGAGCGGAAGGATTGGGGCCTCACCTGGAACGTCCCCCTCGAAGGAGGCGGCATGCTCGTCTCCGAGAAGTTCAAGGTCGAGTTCGACATCGAGGCCGGTCTCCAGACCTGACCCCTCTAGACGGGCTCCGTCCGATCAGTCGAAAGGCTCCTGGTGGCGGAGCTCCTTGAGCGCCGCCTCGAGATCCCTACCCCGGTCGTATCCGCGTTCGACGATTGCTCTGATCGCGGTGTGGGCGGTAGACCAGGCCTGGTCATCGGCGATCCGGCGCAGGGCGCGTAGGTCGTCGGCGTCGGCTGGACGGTTCCGGTCGTCGCGGGCCAATAGCTTCATCGCCAGGAGGTGCCCGGTCGTGGCCACTGGCACGGTCAGACCCGGTAGCACCTCGATCCTCTCGGCTGCCGCCACGATCTCCTGCTCGATCCCCGATGAGGCGAACAAGAGGTCGGTGAGCACCCCGGGATAGTCCTCGTGACTGAGTCGGATGGCGGCGAGCCGGCCCGTCGCCTCCTGCTCGACCATAGGCCCGGGGGCATATCCGGCGGCGACGAGACGGCGCACAGCGGCTTCGGCTTCGGCGTCATTGGCCACGGATAGGGCGAAGTCTGCGTCACGGGTCAGACGTGGCTCGGCTCGGACCGACACCGCCAGCCCGCCGACGAGTGCGAATCCGACTCTCAGATCTTCCAGATCGGCGACCCTTCGCCGAAGACTGGCTTCGAGATCGATCAGGCCGTCCTCGGCCACGTCGTAACCCTCCCGACAGCATCACCGTCGGGAGCCATTGGCCGCTCGGATAGCCAGGCGAGGACGACATCCCGTACCTCGTCCTCGGTCGCGTCGGGCTGCTCACGGCGATGACGCTGGGCGCGAAGCTGTGCTCCCAGCTCCACCATTTCGACCGCCATTCGTAGACCCGGCTTCACCTTCCAATTTTATCGCCGCGGGTCTTGGTTTCCCGGGACTGAATTCCGGGTGTAGTGCTGTTCGAGGCTGTCGAGATACGAGGCCGCGGCCACCGCGTTGTGCTGACGCCACAGCTCCAAATGGTCGAGCGGCTCGGAGGGCGAGACGTCGAGGGCGGTCAGCGTCGGTTCGAGGGCGCGGCGCTGAAGCACGACCAGTTGCAATGGCGAGCGTCCCAGGCGCTGGAGCAGCGCCAGCTTCAGCTGGAACTCGATGCGCATGTCTCTGACGTGGCCGACCGGGCTCTCCAGCCAGACATCGAGACGGCGCTTCCCCGACCTGGTGATCCGATGGATGACCCGGTTTGGGCCGGCAGTGCCCGGTTCGGTGTGCACTGCCTCGGCGAGCCCGGCATCGACGAGGCGGTCTAGGGCCCGGTATACCAACGGTCTCCTCACCGTGAGGACGCGCCCCAACTCGGTCTCGGGCTGGACCGTCTTGGACATCGCAAAGCCATGAGTCGGGCCCTCGGCGAGCAGGCCGAGTACGGCGTATTCAGTGAGCGAAGGTCGGAACTGATCCATAGCGATAGCCAGCGTAGGTAGGCGTCGCAGGGCTGGCCTCCGCTGAGTACTCTCCATGCGACTACCTGGTAGACACATCGAGATCAAAGAAGTAGAAGGTGCGCACGATTCGCATAACCGGGTTGGTTGCCCTCTTGATGGTGGTTTCCGCATGCGCAGGCTCGGCCGACGAGACCATCACGACCGGAGAGGCGGCCAGTGCTCTCGAGGGGGAGTTGCTCGTCTCGGCCGCCGCCTCATTGACCGATGCCTTCGCCGAGGTCGAGGTCGCCTTCGAGGCAGCGAATCCCGACCTCGACGTGCTCCTGAATCTCGGGCCGAGCTCCGGTCTTCGTGAGGCCATCCTGGAGGGGGCGCCGGCGGATGTGTTCGCTTCGGCCAACACCTCGAACATGGACCAGGTAGTGGAGGCTGGAGATGTGAGCGGCGAACCCGAGATATTCGTCACCAACCTGCTCCAGATCGCCGTCCCGGCGGGCAATCCAGGCGAGGTCGCCGGGCTCGAGGACTTCGCCCGAGAAGAGCTCCTCATCGGTCTTTGCGCCGAGGATGTCCCATGCGGGGACTTTGGCCGGCAGGCTCTGGAGAACGCGGGGGTCACCCCGGCGATCGACACGAACGAGCCCGACGTGCGTGCCCTTCTCACCAAGATCGAAAACGATGAGTTGGATGCCGGGATCGTCTATGTGACCGATGTGCTGACCAGCTCGCCCGGGGAAGTCGAGGGAATCGCCATCCCTGCCGAGGTCAACGTTGTCGCCGAATATCCGATCGCTTCGTTGGCGGGTGCGCCCAACCCCGATGCTGCAGCCGCCTGGGTTGAATTCGTGCTTTCCGACGAAGGACAGGCCATCCTGACCAGCTATGGATTCACGGCGCCGTGACGGCTGAGCGGTCTGCTGGGCGGCGAATCCGTCGCCCCCCCGCCTTGCTCCTGACCCTGGGTGGTATCGGGCTGCTGATGTTCCTGGTGCCCTTCGCCGGACTGTTGGCCCGGGTGCCGTGGGGCGACTTGTCTTCACTCCTCGTCGGCGATGTGGTCACCGATGCCCTGAGACTCTCACTGGTGACCTCGGTCGCAGCCACGATGATCGCCATCGTGGTGGGGATTCCGCTGGCCTGGATCATGGCCCGTCTCGATTTCCCTGGCCGATCCTTGGTACGCGGGTTGGTGACGCTGCCGTTGGTGCTGCCCCCGGTTGTTGGGGGTGCAGCCCTTCTCTTTGCTCTCGGTCGTCGTGGATTGGTGGGCGAGCCTCTCAACCAGGCGACCGGTCTCCTGCTTCCCTTCTCCACCTGGGGCGTAGTGGTGGCCAATACCTTCGTGGCGATGCCATTCCTTGTGATCACCGTGGAAGGCGGGTTGCGAAATCTCGACGAGCGGTTCGAGGGCGCGGCTGCGAGCCTGGGAGCAAGCCGGTGGACCGTATTGCGTCGGGTGACGCTGCCCATGATCGCACCCTCACTGGTGGCCGGGGTGGTGCTCACCTGGGCCCGCGCCTTCGGGGAGTTCGGGGCCACGATCACCTTCGCCGGCAACTTACAGGGCCGAACCCAAACCCTCCCTCTCGCAGTGTTCGTCGCGTTGGAAAGCGATCGGGACACGGCCGTGGCGCTGAGCCTGGTCATGGTGATCGTCTCGCTCGCGGTGTTGATCGGATTGCGGGATCGTTGGTGGAGGGCGGTCTAGACAAGGGCCTCGAGGCCCGATTCCGCCTGAGCAGGAGTGAGGCGTTTCGGATCGATGTCGACTTGTCGATCCCCGGAGGGAAGACCGTCGCACTGCTTGGGCCGAACGGAGCAGGCAAATCGACTGCGGTAGGTGCCATCGCCGGCTTGCTTCCGATCGACAGCGGCCGGATCACCCTGGCCGGGGTCATTCTCGACGAGCCGGCCACAGGGCTCTACGTGCCACCTGAGTCACGCCGGGTGGGTGTGGTGTTTCAGGACTATCTGCTCTTCCCGCACCTGACGGTGGGCGAGAACGTCGCATTCGGGCTGAGAAGCAGGGGGGTGAGTCGGGCTGAAGCGGGGACACGGGCGGAAGGTTGGCTCGAGCGATTAGAGCTCGATGGTCTGGGCCTGAGAAAACCATCAGAGCTATCCGGTGGTCAGGCGCAGCGGGTGGCACTGGCGCGGGCGTTGGTGATCGAGCCCGATCTGTTGCTACTTGATGAGCCACTGTCGGCTCTCGACGTCACTACTCGCGTCGAGCTTCGCCGGGTTTTGGACCGCCATCTCGACGCATTTGCCGGGCCACGTCTCGTCATCACACACGACCCGACCGAGGCATTCCTCCTCGCCGATGAGGTGCACATCATCGAGAATGGCGCGGTCACCCAGTCCGGGTCTCCGGATGACATCAGGCTCCGGCCCCGGACCCCCTACGCGGCGGATCTGGCCGGATCGAACCTCGTCCACGGCGAAGCTTCCGACGGAGCCGTCGACATTGGGGGACATCTGTTGCACATCACAGGGCACGACATCGGAGGCGACGTCTTGCTCACCATTCGACCCTCGGCGATCTCGGTTCATAGAGCTCGGCCCGAGGGAAGTCCACGCAATGTCTGGGAGACGAGCATCGGTCTTCTCGAGCGTCTGGGGGAGCGGACCCGTATGCGGATCGGACCGCCTCTACCTCTCACCGTGGAGGTCACCACCGAGGCTGCGGACACCCTCCCACTGCGAGAGGGCGATGCCGTGTGGGTGGCGATAAAGGCCACCGAGATCGGAGTGGAGCAGGAGTAGCCTCGCACTTGGTCGACCTGGAGACGATGACGATGGGTGAGAAGCAACGGATCAGCTATGTGCCGTTGGATGACATGACTCCGGAGATGCAGGCCGAGATGGAGCGTTGTGCCCGAGAGGGAACTCCGCGTCCCGAGAGCTCGGCGATACGGGCCCATGTGCCGGCTGCCTTCTGGTTCTTCGCCGATAGCTGGCGGAGCTTGTTCCGCGAGGGAATAGTCGACCACGAGATCAAGGAGCTCTGCAGGGTCTACATCTCCCGATCGGTGAAATGCGAGTACTGCGGGAATCAGCGCTCGGAGAAGGGAAGGGCCCTGGGTCTGGTCGAGGGCCAGTACGACGACCTGCTGAATTTCGAGAGTTCCTCCGTCTACGACGACCGACAGAAAGCCGCGCTCGCCTATGCCGAAGCGATCGCCTGGCATCTCGACGCCGACGACGGGTTCTGGGAGCGTATGTACCGGCATTTCACCGAGCCGGAGTTGGTCGAGCTCGGCTGCTTCATCGGCCTCACCATGGGACAGCAGAGCTGGCTCCGACTCCTCAACATCGATCACCATGAGGTCATGGCAGACTACGGAGGCGGCGATGGCCCCCGGATTCGAGAACGCCGACGCCCTCACCAGGAGCAAATCGGCCGAGGACTATTGGGCTAGAGCCTGATTCACGAGCCGTCTCGGCTATTCGTTCGCTTGGGTAGCGCCGGCCCAGAGCAATCTCCCAGAACGACGCAACGACGTAGAGATCGGCTCTGAGGGGTCCGAAGGATGGCGGGTTGTCATACATTGGTTGAGCCAGACCCCTTCGATCAGGCTGGCAAAGGCGCAGGCGAGGTCGTTGACCGTCACCCCCTCTCGAAGGGAAACCCCGAATCGGTCAAGCGCCGACTCGAGCACCTGTTCCAGCTTCTCGAGCCATTGCACATGCTCCTCCATGCTCGGTCGGCGAATCTGTTCGCTCCACATGCCGTATGGCACCGCACTGAGCCAGAGGGCCCACACGGATCCGTAGTTGGTTTTCGGCCGACCCCCTCGCATCGGGCCACGCTTCGACTCGCTGGTGAAGAAGGCGTCGAGCCATGAGCCAACCTCCCGTAGTCACCAGGATCCGGGTATTGGATCTGTGCGATCCAGTCACGCGAGTTCAAGGCCAGCGACATCGTCGCTGCTTGAAATGCAGCCTGGCTACCGAACAGATTGCTGATTACCCCGCGTGTCTTGCCGTCACGGGCAGCTACCTCGTTGGCATCGAGTCGGGCGAATGGTCCGACCGCGATCGAGTTGAGATCCAGCGTCTCGGAGTCTCTCTTGATCTGTTCCAGAGCAACCAGCTCGCCGATCTCGACATAGCGCTGCCGGGCCTCCTGCTGAGACAACCTCGAGCGACTGGGCTGGGGGTTCGAGGTGGTGATGACGCCTTCCTCCTGATTCGTGAATGTTGGACCCTACTTGACTTTCCCTGCTGCATACGTACAGTACGTATGAGCGTACATACGGTATGTATGGAAGCGAGGCTCAGCCGAAGTGTCGACACTGTCTGTCACCAATGCACTCGCTCTTCGATCCGGTACCAAGGTCAAGAGCTGGCTGATCACGATCCTCGCCACTGTCATGTCTACCTACGCCCTCGACGGGGTTGCCACGGTCGGTGGAGTGGTCCTGGTTGCTTCTGGGGCGTTGGCAGGGGTTGGACAGTCTCTGCTTTTGCTGGTGCTCGCCTTCACCTACGTGGCCTGGGGTGCAGGACTTCGAGTCAATCTGAAGGCGAACTTCGAGCTTCTCGAGGCGCAGGGAACCAGCAGCAACGCGTTCTCGAAAGCCGTCTACGAGCTCGTGACTCAGCGACTCAGGACCGAGCGCGCCCGGAGAATCGCGGTGGGCGCCGCCTACGTCGGAACCGAGATCGCCAAAGAGGTGCCGTATTACGCCGTGGCGTTCGGAGTCGCACTCGCAAGTGACACGCTCACATCGAGGGATGCCCTCATCTTCCTAGCCGGGACAAATCTCGGCGCGGCTGTCTACGAGTACGGGCTCGGCAGGCTCACAGGTATCTACTTGCGGCGCTCCGCCGGCCGGCGGGCCATCGACGAGGCGGCTAGCCCTAGCCGAACAGCCCTGCGATAATTCGAGGGTTCCCGCGCCCGTAGCTCAATTGGATAGAGCGTCTGACTACGGATCAGGAGGTTGGGTGTTCGAGTCGCCCCGGGCGCGCTGCCGAAATCCTAAGCACTAGCAGGGGACTTCCCGTGTCGGATGGTCAGCCGACTGGCGCATAGTCCGCATATGTCGCATTTGGTCCGCGGGACGCGATTGGACATCGTGCGAAGTCGTCTATCAGTCGGGTAGCGCCGCGTGCTCGTGTATCGATGAGGACTCGAGAGGGGAGGAGTGTGGCCGTCTAGCTCCCTCGCCTCGATGTGTCCGGCCGCAGCTCTGCTCGACGACGGGGATTTGGGGGCACACCTGAGGCTCGGTTCTGATTGACATAGCCCAATCAGAGAGACGGAGGGATCAGCTCGGGTTGGTCGAGGAGGCGGAGCCAGGTGCCGTCGGGCTGTCGTCGGACGACTTGGGCTCGAGCGCCCGTGCCGTCCTTCGCCATGGTCGAGGTCAGGGCGATGTCGCCGCTGATGAGGGTCGGCAAGGGCGACTCGGGCTCGAAATGCGGTGCGTTCGCCAGCACGTTCTCCCAGAGCGCGCGGATCGCCGAGCGTCCAACGGTCTGCTGGCCGGGGGGAAATGCCATGACCGCCCCGTCCTCATAGAGCGCCGCAATCCCGTCGGCGTCGCTTGCGTTGGCGCGCTCGACGAACAAACGGGTCAGGTCTTCCGGCGTTTGGGCGCTGTCGCGATCCGACATTTCGCTTCCTTTCTTGAATGGCTCGGCTGCATCACGGTTGGTAGGAGCCGGGCTCCCAGGTTCGGGTCGCCAGACTCGGGTGAGTGTGACATCGATTGACTGGACCTGTATTGAGTCTCGACGCCGGCCCATCTGGCGCGTCCCTCAATTGCGATGGCCGCATTGGGCGTTCAGCGATTCTTTTCGCGCTCTTTTGGATGTCGTCCGATCGTCAGGTATAAATACTCCCGAAGCCCCGACGGGGCAGAACTTCGGTTCTGACTTGTTGGGGCTTCACTAATTGTCGGCTGGCCGATGATTTCCGCTTCTCCCAGGTGTCTATCCGATTGACCGCCCCTCGAGGAGACTGCGAATGGACCTCAACTATTGGGCAATCATCGTGGCCGCGGTGGTTGTGTTCATCCTCAGCGGGATCTGGTACACGGTCTTCGGACGCCAGCTCGCCGAGCTCCACCCGGCCTACGCCGATCCCGGACCACCTTCGGCCCCGGATTTCATCGTTGAAGTGGCACGCAATCTGGTGCTCGCCACAGTGGTCGCCGCGCTGTCTGACTTGATCGGGGTCGATGGCTGGACCGAATCGGCTCTTCTCGGCCTCGTCCTGTGGATCGGGTTCCCGGTGATTCTCCTCGCCGGCTCGGTGTACCACGAGAAGGTCCCTTCGAGACTCGCCCTGATCCATGCCGGCGACTGGCTGCTGAAGCTGATCCTCATCGCGATAATCGTCGGGGTATGGCAGTGAGCGCTGGAAAGGGCACCCTCGACAGGACGTTCATCGCCGTCCTGGAGAAGAGCCCGGCCCAAGGCGGCTGGACCTACGTCGTGATGCCCGACTCCGTCGAGTACTTCTGCACTCGGGGACTGGTCAAGGTTCGGGGCACGATGGAAGGAGTGGAGTTCCAGAGCTCGTTCATGGCAATGGGCGACGGCACCCACAAGCTCCCGGTCAAGGCGGCCATCCAGAAGCAAATCGGCAAGAGTGTTGGGGACGAGATCACGGTCCATCTGATCGAGCGTCTGAATTGAAACGCCCCGGTTGCCCGGGGCGTTTCAACGAGTCGAATCAGGTCAACCGACCGGGACCCCGACCGGCCATTATGACTGGTGTCTCTCGCCCATCGCCATGAGGTATCCCTTCGCCCGTTCGGCCAGCTCATAGCGGTCGACGAGCTCCTTGAAGCGAGCGCCGTGATTCGGCTCCTCGAGGTGGGCCAGCTCATGCACCAGGACCCAATCGAGCACCCATCCCGGCATGGAGGCGATCCGATTGGAGATTCTGATGCTTCCGTCGGCCGGCGTGCACGAGCCCCATCTCCTCATCTGGCGATCCGACCATTCGATGCTCCGGGGCATCGTCAACCCGTATTTCCTGGCCAGTACCCGGGCGCGCCGATCGAGGTCGACCCGACCCGCTGAGGTCTTCCGGCCGACTCGGGCGACCAGGTCGTCAACGATTCGTGATTCCTCGTTTGGGTCGAGCCCGAACGGGACCAGGACTCTGAGGCGCCCGTCCCTGAAATAAGCCTGGGCGGTCCGCTTACGTCGTTTGCTGCGGACGACATCGACTGGCATCTCGATCATGACTGGATCGTAAGGGCCCGGTGGGACACTTCCGTGACCCCTTGCGGCCGGCAATCCAGTCAGTGGGCGATCACGTGGGTGAGCGGAACAGATGTCGAACGTCCGAGTCGGTTGATGAGATCCGCCCCCAGCCACCGCGAGATTCCTGGCGGGAAGGTCGAGATCACGACCCGGTCGAAGTCCTCGAGATTCAGCGCGTCGATGATCGCCTCGAAGGGGTCGGGGTCGCCGATTCTCGCCTCGACCACCTTCACGCCGCTCTCCTCGAGTAGGCGTTTGGCCGCCTCGGCCCGGCCCCGGGCGATGGCGCGGGACTCACCCTGCGTCCAACTGGTGAGGTGTTTGACCGGGGTGGCCGGGACGAGAACCACCACGTCAGCATGGTCGTCCTGCGCCGCAGAGCGGACCGCCTCGAGAAACTCTTCGGTCTCAGCCGTCTGATGCGCCACCGCGAGCAGACGTGTCACAACACACCTCGATCAGACCATGTCACCGTCGCGCTCCGTAGCGCACCTGTCAAGATCGCATTACGTCTGGATTTGACCGGCGGTTCTGTTCTAGCCGATACGACTGCCTGCACATGAGAGAAGCCCCGTCGACGTTTCCGCCTGCGGGGCTTCCCGGGAGCCACCTCACGAAGTGAGGCGCTCAGCCGGTCTCGTGATCCGACCGTCTCCGGCCTACGTGTCCAACCGAACTGCTTCGAACATACACCTTCTCATCGCATCTGTCACGGGCGACCTCAGATGAGCCGCCCCTCGTGCTCGTAGAGCGGCTCGTTGTCGAGAACTCTCTCGCCGCCAAGACGGGACAGATCCAATGTCGGCGCCCTCCCCAGTATCCGCTCGGCGAGATAGCGGCCCACCGCCGGGCACTGTTGGAAGCCGTGGCCCGAGAAACCGGTGGCCAGGAACAAACCAGCGATTGTCGGCCATTCCCCGAGGATCGCGTTGCCGTCGAAGGTGTTGACGTCATAGAGACCCGCCCAAGCAGAAGCGACATCGAGGCTGTCGAAAACCGGCAAGTGAGAATGCAACTCGGGCCAGATGAGATCGGTGAACCTCTGCCGGCCCGCCGGGGTGAAGTCGTAACCGATCGGATCCTCTGGACGGGACCAGGCCATTATCCAGGTGTGATCGCTCTCGGGGATCGCGTAGACACCTGAGGGGAGGAAGACGCTGGGCATCCCCGCCGTCGGCACCGTCGTCGCAACGACGTAGACAGTCCTCATCACTGGCACCACTGGCAGCTCGACTCCGAGAGGTCGGGCCAGGTCGGTCGACCATGCTCCGGCGGCATTGACCACCACCGGGCTCATCAGATCCTCACCCGACCGCAGCCGTATGCCGGTCATGTGTCCTCCAGCCGCATTGAGGGCCACTGCCTCCCCCTCGATGTACTCGGCACCCAGCTCTATGGCCTTGTTCCGGTACCCACGGAGAACCGCGCTCGGATCGACCGACCCGTCGACCTGGGCGAAAGTGCCACCAGCGATCCGCTCGGTCCGGAGTGCCGGGAACCTGGTCGGGATCTCCCCACTTTCCAACCAATCCACCTCGCAGCCCAGGGCGCGCTGTGTGGCCACCCCGCTCAAAGCGTCTTCCCGGCCGGCGTCGTCGGCCAGGAACAGATTGCCCTGGTGTCTGGCTCCAACTTCGGGCCGAAACCGAGCCGTGGCCATGTCGTCGTCGAAAGCGTCCAGCACCTCCAGTGCGTGCTGGGACATCCGAATGTTCTCCTCGAGGTGGAACTGAATCCGAACGTTGCCATCGGAGAGAACGGTGGAAGCACGGGCGTAGCTGTCATCTCTCTCGACCACCGTCACTGCCAGTGATGGCTCGTACTTCATCAAGTGGTAAGCGGTCGATGATCCCATTGCCCCGCCACCGACGATGAGGACCTCGCTTCCGACACCCATGTCAGAGGAGGATCGACATGCAGGTCAGCCCGCCGTCCGCAGCCTGGATCTGTGACACGTCGATCATCACTATTTCGTGGCCCAAGGCCGAAACCGACTCCGCAGTCGCGGGTGCATTGGCGGTGACCATCAGCTTCCCGTCGCCGAGGGGCAGGGCACTGAACCGGTGACGCTCCGTGTCCTTCTCATAAATGACATGGATCCCGTCGAGTCGGTCTTCGTCGACCGATCCCGGTGTGACCACCACCGTCTCCTCGTCGATGGGTAGGACCGCCGACTTGAGGTGGAGCACGTCGTGGACGCCGACCGTCACCACCCCGAAACCCTGGTGGTGGGCAATAGCCCGTAGCTGACTTATCCCCTCGGAATTGGTCCGGGAGGATCGGCCGACATAGACGACATCTCCGAGCGTGAACACGTCACCGCCGTCGAGCGTCCCAGGATCGGAGATCTCGGTCGTCGGGTAGCGATCGGAGAGAGCGTGAGCCACCGGCCCGGTCTCACCCCGGCGTGATATCGCTCCTGGCCGGGCGATGACCGCCACCTCGCCAACAATCACCGCCGCGTCTTCGATGAAGACACAGTCAGGGTGACCCTCGTCGGAAGGAACCACTTCGATGACGTGGCCGGCTTTCTCGAGCTGGCGCCGGTACTCGTCGTGCTGGGCGCGAGCCAGGGTCACATCGATCTCGGACTTGTCCTCGCGCACCTGTGCCTGGTGAAAACTGTCGGGGACAGGCCGAATCAGAGCAGTTCGGTCCGTCATCGGCGGCATCGTACGACGGCCGCTCAGGACTCTTCGATGGCCCGGGCAAGGTCTGCCATGGAGAAGAAGACGTGGTCGGGCTCGGGTGGGTCCTCGACCGGCGTGGTCGCCCCCCACTCGCCGCCGGCGGAGAGCCGCTGCCGGTCGACCCACACCGTGTCCAGACCAGCGGCTTTGGCTGGCGCGTGGTCGTGATAGAGGCTCTGCGCAACGTGGAGAACTGAGTCGGGCCCGATCTCGAAGTCCTCCTCCAACCGACGCAGTAGGTAGTCGAAGTTGGCCGGGTCGGGCTTGTACGAGCCGATGTCCTCGGCGGTGTAGATCGCATCGAAGGCGACTTCGAGCCTGAGATTCGACCCGGCGAAACTGGCACGGTCGACGTTGGACAGGACAACCAATCGGTACCTCTCGCCGAGGACGGCTAGGGCGCCGGCCGAATCGGCGAACGCAGGCCATTCGGGCACCGACGATCCAAAGACACCGTCGAGCTCATCGGTGGTGTCAAGACCCAAGCTCGAGGCGAAGTCACGGTGGACGACCGTGAGAAGGTCGGAGTAGATGAGACTCGGCGTGGCTTGCTGCTGCGCCGACTCGATACGACCGAATTCGGCGAGAGCATCGGATCTGGTCACCTCGGCCCCATTGGCCAGCAGCATCGGCTGGAGAGCGGCCCATATTCCCGATTCCCAGTCGATCAGTGTCCCGTAGCAGTCGAAGCTGAAGGCTTCGTAGTCGAGGAGTGACCGCGGTGGGAGGGAGACAGTGGCCACGGTCGAACCGTAGCGAGGGAGGGATGACCGGTGGCTGCCCGTAACCGTCGGATCAAGCCGTGACAGTCACGGTTCGACCCATTCCTTGCTGGTAGTGGTCGCTGACTCCCCCTTCATCGTCCTCGGCGACGATGCGGCAACTGAACACGTAGACCCCCGGAGCGAGATCGACCTCGAAGGTGGCACTTGCGCCCGACTCGATCAGTCCCGCCGAAGCCACCACGTCTCCCGAGTCGGAGGTCACCAGTAGCGTGTGCGACCACTCGCCCTTGTTCTCGACGGCGAGGGTGGCGGTTCCGGCTTGGATGCGATCGGGACCGTCGACCGCCCATTCGCTAAGTGCGAACCCGTCGTCGTCAGACGAGGACACCGTGCTGCAGGCGACGACGAGGAGAAGCAGGACCGTGAGGCGGCGTCTCACGTCATCACCTCGACCCGTGCCCGGACGGTGGACGATGGCACCGAGATCTGGAACGTGGTGCCTGCGGCCGAAGACTGGACCGATAGGGAGCCCTCCAGGGCCTCGACGATCATGCGCGCCATGTAGAGGCCGAGACCGGTCCCGGACGAGAAGCTCGATTTCTCGAATTTCTCGAAGATCCGGGGGAGGAACTCCTGCTCGATGCCAGGCCCGTCGTCGGTCACGGTGATGAATATCGCTCGCTCCGGACGGTGGCCGACCTCGATCTGCGGGACCACCCGGGGTCGGGAGTCGCAGCCCACCGATACGGCGTGGGCGCCGTGGGTGAAGGCGTTGTCGATCAGAGATGCCACCACCAGGCATAGCGCTCCGACATCGGTGTTGACCAGGATCCCGGTGCTGGGGTCGGGGTCGATGTCGGACTGCGCCGCGGGGTGGGCCAGCGCAAGCGCTCGGGCGACATCTTCGAAGGGCACCTCGACCAGCTCGTAGGACAGGCCCCGGTTCTCGATCCGGGCCACCGCCAGGATCTGGTCGATGATCTCCTGCAACCTCGACCCATCCGCCACCATCGCATCGAGCAGAGCCGTCCTATCTGCGTCGGAGAGATCCCGGGACCGCAGGAGCTCCGCCCCGGTGACGACGCTGGTCAGCGGGGTCCGCAGTTCGTGATTGATCATCAGCACGAACTCCGACCGGATCCTGATCTTCTCCTCGGCGAGGGCGAGCGCCTCCTCGGCCTGATGTCGGGCCTGCTCCAGGCTGGCATTGGCGCGGGTCAGCTCCTCAGAATTGCTCCGGTGGATCTCCGACTCCTGCTCCACCGTCCGATAGCGCCTGGCCGCCCTCGAGTGGCCGATGAGCACCGAACCGGTGAGCACACCGAAGATCACGGCGAGCCCGAGCAGCTGGAGCGACATCGGCTGGAGACCCCATGGGCGCGTGCGCCGGCCGAGGAGACCCGACACGTCGTAGTGGAGGACGACCGACCCACCAGTAGGTCGCGGGGCGACGACCTGATACAGCACGGTTCCGGCGGGCCATTGCACGACATCGTCGAGCCACAGGTCCTGCTCGATTGCCGACGCCAGCGCCATGAGCCTGCCGTCGGCCGCGCCGAATGCGAGAAGGGGACTCTGCACGGGCGTTCCCACCCAGGGGGCCGAGGTGGAGGCGACTATGACCCCCTCGGCATCGAGGATCGAGACGGCTTCCATCCCCAGGGTGTTGCGCGCCTTGCTCACACCCGGTATCCGGATCGGGCGCCGACGCGATGAGACGGTCGGCTTCGGCCGTGTCGGCGACGAACACCTCCCCTTCGCCGATTGGCTTGGAAGCCTCCCGCTGTAGGGCGATAGCGCCGAACACGGCGGCGGCAGTGAGGCCGGCACAGATCCAGCTCAGGACGACCCACCAGCTCGATGGCTGACGGGTCAGATCGGGATTCACCCGTGTCACCCGGGAAAAATCGGCATTTTGCCGGGATTTCTTGAGTTACCCGGCGGTCCCGGGCCTACATCAGGTACCAGTCGAGGAAACGCTCGAGTCGCCGGTAGAAGTGGAGGTGGGGCTCCCGGTGAAGCAATCCGTGGCCCTCGGTCGGGTAGGTGATGTACTCGTATGTGGCTCCGACCCGATCGAGCGCCTCGAGCAGCTCCTCCGACTGCATGAGGTGGACCCGGGCATCAGTTTCCCCATGGGCGAAAAGAAGAGGCCGGGCGATCTGGTCGATCTGATGGATGGGCGACCCGGCGTGATAGGCGCGCCGGTTCTGGCTCGGATGCCCCATCATTCGCTCGAGGTCCTCGCGCCCGCCGCGGTCTCCCTGGGCCCATGAGGTGAGGATGTCGCTGTCTCCCCCGTATTTCGATGCCCCGCAGGCAAATGGGTTCTCGGGGTGAACCAGCGACGAGAAGGTCAGATAGGACCCATAGCTGGTCCCGAAAATGGCGATGCGATTTGGATCCACCCAACCCAGGCCGCCGAGGAACCCGGCGGCGGCGACACAGTCCTCGACATCACCCTGGCCCCAGTCTCCGTGGTTGGCCCGCTCGAAGGCGAGACCGTATGACGTAGATCCGCGGAAATTGATCGCCAGCCAGGCATAGCCCTTGTCGACGAAGTATTGAGCGTGACCGTCCCACTCGTCGCCGGAGTGCTCGGTCGGCCCGCCGTGGGGGTAGACGATCGCCGGGACCGGGCTGGAGGTGTCGGCCGGTCGGAGGAGAAACCCCTCGATCTCCAATCCATCGGATGACTTGAAGGTCACCCGTTCCAGCTTGGAATGTGGCGCCGAGCGAATCGCAGCCGGAGCTCCGTCGTAGAGCGTCGAACGATGGTCGTCCGGACCAATGAGCACGACCGACGAAGGCGAGTCGAACGCCTCATGAACGGCCACCACGCCCTGAGCGGTGGAGATCGGCCAGTCCCAGATGCCGCCCTCGGCCAGTACGTCGACCGTCCCGTCGAGCCCGATCCGGACCAGGTCGCTCCTTCCCCTCGCTGTAGCCGTTGCGATCAGGCTCCGCCCGTCGTCATGCCAGGCAAGAGCGGAGAAATCCTGCTCACCGCCGACCAGCTTGGTGTGTTGGTCACCGTTGAGGTCGGTGAGGAAGACCCCAGCTCGGTCTCCGTCTTCGAGGGTGTACGCCACCCGGTTGTCGGAGTCGACGGCATGATTCGCCGCCCGCCGATCGGGATGCCCGACCAGGGTGGTCCACGATCCATCGGGATCGATCACGACGATGTCACTCCGGCTGAAGTCGTCCTTTGGCCAGTAGGAGATCAGGATTCGACCGTCAGAGGCGACACGGGGGCGACCGACATCACCGTCGCCGGGCCCGATCGGGGTCGGCCACGGCTCATCGACGTCTATCACTGCCAGACGCGAGACGGCATCCCGGTCCACGATCAGGGTCAGACGCTGGTCGTCGACCCAGGCGCCCGCCGACCCGGAGACAAGACGTCGAGGGGGCCCGCCATCGGCAGGCACGACCCACGCACAGCTCTCGCTGTTGTAGGCGATCCGGGTTCCGTCGGGTGACCACACCGGCGCGGCGTCCTCCCAGAAGGCCACCAGCCCGCGGTCGGTTGTGAGTCTGGTCAGGGCACCGCTGTCGAGAGCGATCGTCCAGAGGTCCGTTGTCCCCTCGATGTCGAGGATGAAGGCGATGTGCCTGCCATCCGGGCTGAGGGAGGGGTCGTGGGGCCGGGCGGTGGCGAACACCGCATCGAGTCGCCAGTGGGCGGGTGGCTTGACATCAGGGCGCTGCTGGCTGGGAATGCCGCCGACCACGTCTTTGCCAAGCCAATAGGGCTTGCTCACCGAGGCCACCTCCGTCGACAGGTGGTGAGAAGATAGCCCTGTAGCCGAGGTCAACGGAAAGCGTTTAGCACCGCCATGACATCCGGGCCCAGCGCCGACAGGTCGTAGCCGCCCTCCTGGACCAGCACCGTGGGGAGCCCGAGGGAGGCGAGTCGTTGCCCTACTGCCATGAATCCGTCGTTGCTCACCCGGAGCGGGCTCTCGGGGTCGGATGCCCCGGAGTCGACCCCGAGGGACACGACCAGGAAGTGGGGCTCGATCTCCGCGACTCTCCTGCACACGCCATCGAGCGCCTCGAGAAACTCGGAGTCCCCAGCCCCGGGAGCCAGTGGGATGTTCCTATTCGTCCCCACGCCCGGTCCAGCCCCGGTCTCTTCGGCGAAGCCACACCAATGGGGGAACCAGCCCTGTCCCGGGTCGACGTGGATCGAGTGATAGTGGACATCGCTCCGCTCATAGAAGATCTCTTGGGTCCCGTTGCCGTGATGGGCATCGATGTCGACGATTGCCACCCGGGCGTCTCCTCCATCGGCGAGCCAGTTCGCCGCCACCGCCACGTTGTTCAGATAGCAGGAGCCGCCGAAATAGGAGGTGCCGGCATGATGGCCGGGTGGCCGAACCGGCGCATAGACCGCTGGCGCCCCGTCTCTGACCAGCTCAGCGGCGGTGAGTGCCCCATCCACCGCGGCCCTCGCCCCCCGATACGTCCCCGGCCCGATTGTGGTAGTCGTATCCATGCAATACACGCCGGCCATCGCAGCCGTGCTCCGGGGCTGCCGGGTCGGATACGCCCCGAACGCATCGGGATGGGGAAAGGCATATGGAACCACCCGGTCGGAACCATGCTCGGCCGGATAGCCGGCCTCGACCCATTTTTGGTACGCCGTCTCGAGGTAGTCGACCATGGCCGGTAGGTGCACTGCCTCGATCGGGGTGCGGCCGTGCTCCTCGGCAGGGACCATCTGGACTTCGGCCCGGTCCAACTCGGCTTTGAGGATCTCCGCTCGAACCGCCTCCTCGTCGCCATCGAAGCGAATCCCCGCCCACACCAGCCATTCGGCATCGTGGGCGAGATACCCGTCCGTCCACACTGCCACCAGGCTCATCCGGCCACCGTGAGGGCCCGGGCAACCCGGTCGACGATCAGATCGATCTCGTCGTCGAGGATGGTCAGGGGGGGGCCGATGAGCAGGAAGTCACCATTGGTCCCATCGACGTTGCCAGTCGACGGATAGAGGAGCAACCCGAGGTTCATGGCCCGTTCCATCACCCGCTCAGTCATCCGCGCTGAACGAGGGAACGGTGCCCCGGTGTCGCGATCCTCCACCAGGTCGATGCAGATGAGCATGCCCCGTCCTCGCACGTCTCCCACCGTTGGGATGCCGCCGAGTGCATCGGTGAGCTTGCTCAGCAGCTCTTGTCCCTTGGTGCGTGCCCGGTCGATGAGGCGCAGCTTCTCGATCCGGTCGAGGACGGCGAGACCGACGCTGGCCCCGACCGGGTGATGAGACCAGGTGAAGCCGTGGACGAATCCTCCCGCCTCGGCGATGGCGTCATGGATCTCGCCCGTCGCGATGGCAAGCCCGAGAGGCCAATAGCCGGAGGACGCCCCTTTGGCCGCGATGAGCAGGTCGGGTCGGAGTCCGAAATGTTCCGAAGCGAACCACTCACCAGTCCTCCCGAACCCGGTCATCACTTCATCGGCTAGCAACAGGACCCCATGCCGGCGGCACACGTCGGTGATCGCTTCCCAGTACCCGTCTGGGGGGACCGCCGCCCCGCTGGCCGCGCCACCGATCGGCTCGGCGACGAACGCTGCTACCCGTTCCGGACCGGTTCGATCGATGGCCTCCTCCAGTTGCCCGGTATGGAACTCGGCGCATCCAGCCGGATGACCTGGGCTAGGACACCGGTACTCGTTGACCGCGGGCACGCGCACCGTTTGCCCGAGCCACGGCTCATAGGGACGACGCAACGGCTCGCGTCCGGATACGTCGAGGGCCCCCCGGGTGTTGCCGTGGTATGACGACCCGCGGGCGATCACCACGGTTCGATCGGGCTCACCCCGGGCGAGGTGGTACGCCCGGGCCATCTTCAGGGCGCTCTCCATCGCCTCCGAGCCGCCCGAGACCGGGAAGACCCGGGCGCGGTCCATCGGGACGAGACCGGCAACGGCTTGGGCGTATCTCTCCACCGGCTCGGAAGTGAAGGCGGAGGCGTGCACCCAGTCGAGCGTCGATGTCTGAGCCAGCATCGCCGCAACGACCGCGCCGTCGACGTGGCCGATGACCGAGGCGATGGCACCCCCGGCGGCGTCCAAGTACTGCTTGCCGTCTGCGTCGGTGACCCAGGCCCCACCGGCCGACACTGCGGTGGGGAGGGCCTTGTCGCTCCTGGTGAAGACCGATGACTTGCCGCTCATGGGAGCGCGGCACGTTACGCCGCCGGTTAGCGTCCCGCCCGTGTCAGACCCCACCTCGGCTCGGTCCAGGCTGCGCCAGCTCGGCATCGCGATCGGGACCATGGAGACCGGGCCGAACAATGCGATAACCGACGTTCCCGGGGTCCTGGTCGGCCATTCCACCCTGATTCGGGACGATCCCGACGTCATCCGGACCGGGATAACCATGGTTGTCCCACGCTCCGACGTGTGGACGGATTACGTCTACGCCGGAAGTCACGTGCTCAACGGCGACGGCGAGATGACAGGTCTGATCTGGGTCGAGGAATCGGGGATGCTCGGCTCGCCCATCGCTATCACCAGCACCTCCCAGGTCGGTCTCGTCCGCGACTTCCTGGTTGCAGAGACCCACCGTCTCGGCGTCGTCGGTGGCTTCCATCTCCCCGTGGTGGGTGAGACCTGGGACGGATGGTTGAGCACACCCGGGTCGTTTCCGCTCACGGCCGCACACGCCGCCGAGGCTCTGGGCGCCGCTGCGCCGGGTCCCGTCGCCGAGGGTTGCGTTGGCGGTGGTACCGGCATGATTTGTCACGATTTCAAGAGCGGCATCGGGACCTCGTCACGGGTCGGGGAGGCTGCCGGCGAGCCCTTCACCGTCGGCGTGTTGGTCCAGGCCAACTACGGGTCGCGAGAGGATCTGCGGGTGGACGGAGTACCGGTCGGCCGCGAGATCGGCATCGACAAAGTCCCTTCGGCGTGGGACGAGCCCCCGAAAGGCGGGTCGATCATCGTGGTCATCGCCACCGACGCACCGTTGCTCCCTGTGCAGAGCCGGCGGCTGGCACAGCGGGCGACCGTAGGGCTGGCCCGGGTCGGTGGGTACGGCCACGAGTCGAGCGGCGACATCTTCATCGCTTTCTCGACGGCCAACCATCACGGCGGGAAACTCGACGCTCCCTATGAGGTGATGACCCTTCCGCTGGACTCGATGGATCCGTTGTTCCACGCCACCGCCGACGCCACGGAAGAAGCCATCGTCAATGCATTGTGTGGCGCCGAGACCATGACCGGACGGGCCGGCCACACCGCCCATGCCCTTCCCCTCGACCTCCTAGTCGAGGTGATGGACCGATACCGGCCCCGATCTTGAAGACACTTCCTAGGCTCCGTCCGTGACTCACATCCTGGGGTTTGGGGGGTACGTTCCCGAGCGGGTCATGACCAATGACGACTGGGCGGCGCTGGTCGACACCACCGATGAGTGGATCAAACAGCGCACCGGGATCGAGCGGCGGCGGGTCGCCGCCCCCGAGGAGTCGACCCTCACCCTCGCCGGCAATGCGGCCGGTCTCGCCATCAAGGACGCCGGTCTGACCCCTGACGACATCGACGAGATCATCGTCGCCACCGACACGCCGGAGATGTACACACCCGACACGGCCGCCCTTCTCCAGGACCTGCTTGGCTGTCGGAATGTCCCGACCTACGACCTCGGCGGATCGGGTTGTGCGGGCTTCGTACAGGCCCTGGACGTGGCCCGGGCGAGAATCGCCTTTCGCCCTAGGACGGTCTTAGTGGTCGGGGTGGAGCTGATCACCCGCATGCTCGACTGGACCGATCGCTCCACAGCCGTTCTCTTCGGAGATGCTGCCGGGGCGGTCGTCCTCAGCCCTCATCAGGGTCGAGCCGAGATCCTCGAGGTCGTCTCCGGCACCGACGGCTCGGCAGCAGGCATCCTCACGCTCGCCGCGGGCGGTACCCGCAACCCGTTCAACCGTCAGACCCTCGAATCGGGCGAGTACAACAGGCTCGTGATGGACGGTCGCCGGGTCTTCACCGAGGCGGTCGCTCGGATGAGCGGGGCCGTGACCGAGGTGCTCGATCTGATCGGCAAGACGGTCGACGAGGTGGCGCTGGTGATCCCACACCAAGCGAATTTGCGGATAATCGATGCCGTTCGCAAGAAGCTGCGCGTCGACGAGGAAAAAGTCTTCGTCAACGTCCACGAATACGGCAACACCGGTTCGGCGACGGTTCCCTTCGCAATGTGGGAATGCGTGGAGACCGGGCGGATCGAAGAGGGTGACCTAGTTGTGCTCACCGCATTCGGTGCGGGCTTTCACTGGGCCGCCGCCGCCCTCCAGTTCTGACGCAAAAGCCCCCGTCTTGCGACGGGGGCTTGCTGGCTTCAGAGAAGCCTCGGTTGTCTCCTCCCCCCTCCGGGATGTGGCTCCGGGAGGAAGGTCCTCTTGCCCACCCACCGTATGAATACATCTGATTCCTTAAAGCGGGAATAGGGAATTTCCCCCATCCTCAACCGGTCGTCGTCGGCCCGGGCTGCCGCCGCATTCCAACCCGCCCGTAAGACTCGGCCCTATTTGTTTCGCTCGTCGTCGGGGCGGACGTAACCCTCCTCGTATGCGAGGGCGGTGAGCTCATGACGGCTGGCGACACTGAGCTTGTCGAAGATGTGCGCCATGTGGTTTTCCAACGTCTTCACCGTGATGCCGAGACGCTCGGCGCTCTCTCGATAGGTGTATCCGCGAGCGATGAGGTTCACCACCTCCCGCTCTCTCGGGGTGAGACGCGAGATCGGTGTCTCGCCGGTGATGCCCTCGTCGATGTCGAGGAGATAGGCCGCCACATCCGGGGAGACCGGTCGGGCGCCGACATAGGTCTGTCTGACCAGGTCGGGGAGATCAGCGCCCAGAGTGGTCTTGGTGATGTACCCGTCGACCCCTGCGTCGAGGAGCCGGGCGACGTCCTCCTTCGAGGTGGAGACGGTGAGTGCCATGAACCTGATGTCCGGGAAGTCACGCCGTACGGCGGGAATGACTGCAGCTCCACCCCCGCCCGGCAACTTGACGTCGAGGACCACGAGATCGGGGAGCCGCTCCTTGATGAGCTCGATCGCGCTGTCCACGTTGTCCGCTTCGCCGACGATGTCGAAGGACGGGTCGAGGATTGCCCTCATTCCTGCCCTGACCACGTCATGGTCGTCGACGATGATGAGGCGGAGCCTGTCGGTCATTTTCCCACCGTGATCTTGATCTCTGTCCCGGACTCAGGGGCGGTGTCTATCTCCACCAGACCGCCAACGTTCTCCACTCGTTTGGCGAGTCGCTCATGCACCCGGTTGCGCATGGCGTCGCTGACGAATCCGGTGCCACCGTCCCGCACATGAATGTGGGCCTCGCCGTTGGCGAACTCGGAGTAGAGGGAGATGTTGCGAGACCCCGAGTGTTTGGCGGCGTTGGCCATCGCCTCGCGGGCGGCCTCGATGGCAGCGGCGAGATTGGGGTTGAGCTGGGCATCGTCCCGGATCACGGCTTCGATCTCGACCCGATGAGTGTCCTCCACCTCGTCCCTCACCGCGAGCAGATTGGCCCGGAAACTGTCCCGGTACTCCGAGCGCCACTCCTCGATGTTCCGTCTCAGCTCCCTCTCTTGGCGCCGGGCCAGATACCTGGACTGACCGGGATCATCGGCCCCCATGCGGATGGCATGAAGGGTCTGCAGAACCGAGTCGTGGAGACGATCGGCCAATATTGCGCGCTCCTCGTGTAGCACCACCGCTGCCTGCTCGGCCGCCAGCTCGTCCTGCGCCTCCTGGCGGGCGAGGTCGTAGTCGCGCAGCTTGTCGAAGGTCCAGCCAACGATGGCCCCGACCACGAAGAAGATGACACTTCCGGCGGCTCGGACTGGCCCGAAGTCGGCGATCACGTGGACCAAGAACTGCTCGACACCGAGGAGGACCGCGGCGATCAGTGAGCCGGGCAGCCCTCCCAGCAAGGCACCGGTGAACACCAGAGACAGAGGGAGACCCCCGTGGAACAACTCGGTTGCTCCCGAGGCAACCGATGCGGCCCCGATGGCAAGCATGGCCACGGAGTCGAGGGCGAACCAGACCCATCCGGCCATGAATTTGGGCTGAGTCTTGGCAACGAGCCAGGTGAGCAGCGTCCAGAAGATCGCGAGGCCCGTCGCCGCCCAGACGATCCAGATCTCTGGCGGCGGGTCCTCGCGGAGGGTGACCGCGACCAGGATCAACATCCAGATCAAGCCGAGGAAACGGAAGACGACGACCATCCGGCGCAATGTGGCTTCCAGGTCGGCGCTGCCCCGCTTGGTGAAGCTGCTCATCGGCCCGGAAACTAGCGGGCCGGAGATTTTGCGGGTCTCGGTGGTGGGTGTGGCGGTTTGAATGACTTTTCTCGCAGTCAAAGGGGGACCGCTCCCGCGGTCCCCCGATGGTCCCCATTGTCGCTTCCAGGGACGGAGTGATGCCCTGAAGTCTCCCCGCTCCCCAATCATCAAGATTCCTGTGGACAATCCAATAGGGGATTACCCCCACCCCCATCCGGGTGCGTCGGAGAATTCGTTGGGCCACAAAACAACACGGCCACCGTTAGCCGGTGGCCGTGTGCGCAGGGCGCCGGGGCCGTTGTGGCCCTTCGCTAAGGCTTAAAGGGTTTGCGCCACATAGGGGATGGCGATCATCACTGCAGCGAGGGTGGTGAGACGGATCACACTGGGGTTGGCGGCGGCGCGCACCGAGGTGGCCGCCAGGGCCACACCGAGGAGCACGAGTAGCCAGGCGGCCTGGCTGTTCATCGTGGCCACCAGGAGGACGAGGATCGCCGATGCCAGCCCGAGGACTGCCACGGCGACTCGAGCGGCCTTGCCGAGCGGGTGTGCGGCCCACTCGTCGAGTGAGGTGATGGTGGAAACTGTCATCGTGCCGAGAATGTCGGCAAATCCTTCAGTTTCCTTGAGTCGGGGGAGTGGGACCAGCGAACCCTTTTACCAACGGGAGAGGAGCCACAACTCGGGCTCGGGCTCGCCGGAATCGATGTCGGCGAAGAGAGCGACTGCCTTGGTCAGCGAATCCTTCGCTTCGTCCCCGCGCCCCTGCCGATGGTGGAGGTCGGCGAGATGGTTCCACAACGCCGCCTCTTGATGGCGGTGCCCGGTGCGGGCAGCGATGTCGATCGCCTCTCGAACCAGATCGATCGAGCGTTCCCGGTCGCCGTTCTCGGAGAGGAGGATGGCTTTGTTGTTCAGGGCGGCCATTCGCAGCAGATCGTCCTCACCGGCGAGACGAATGGCGTCCTCCGCGTGGGCGAGCGCGGCCTCGCTCTCGACCGTCACGACGGCGAGGATGTTGCTCACCCGAGAAAGCAATTCCGGATCGCCCTCCAGATCGGCGGCCGCCCATGCCTTTTCCGCCAGGACCGTGGCGTTGGCCGAATCGCCGGTTCGATGGGCCAAGAGAGCCCAGTCCGCGAGCAGGGCCGCCGGGGCGGGGTGGGTCTCGATCGACTGGGCGAAATGCTCCTCGGCGGCGTTGAAATGGCCAAGGAGGCGCTCGACTTCTCCCATCCTGTGCTCTATCAGTGCGATCAGATCCGAGTCGGCACGACCGGCGGCCAGGGTCAGTTCCTGGCGAGCCTGTTCGTACGCCCCGGCGGCCATGGCCAGCTCTCCCAGAGCGAGATGAATCGGCGCCACCTCGGGGTGACCCATCGCAAGTGCGGCCCCGTAGAACTGCCGGGCTGAGTCGTTGGCGAACGCCGCACGGGCCAGGCCGCCGGCGATGTGGAACCAATCCGCAGCCTCAGGGTCGCCCGCCGCCTGAAACTGGCCGGCGATGGCGCCGGCCAACCGTGCGTCGGTCCGGGCGTGACCGCGCTCGGCCAGGGCACGGGCCGCCCGACGATGGAGCAGCCGACGCCGGACCATCGAGATGCTGTCGTAGGTGACTCGCTCCATCGCATCGAGGGTGAAAGTGAGCCCGTCGGATTCGGGTATCTCGCGGAGGAGGCCGGCGGCCACCAGCCGCTCGACTGCCTGCACCACCTCCTCCTCGCTTCGCCCACTCGTTTCTCTGAGCAGGCTCGCGTCACAGATGCCATTGAGGGCGGCGGCGGCGGTGAGGATCTGGCGCCCGAGATCGTCGATCTCCAGTAGTCGGGCATCCATGTAGCGGGCGACCCCGCGGCTTGCCGGGGCAGCATCGGGCCCGGCGGCGAGCGCTTCGTTGACCAACAGAGGAACCCCTCCGGTTCGCTCGATGAGGGATGTGGCGGCCGCCATCTCACCCCCCACCAAAGGAAGAAGATCATTGGCGGTCAGCGGGGAGATGGGTATCGCCATGTCGGCTGCACCCATCGCCTCGGCGACCGCGGGGAGGAGGTCGTCGTCGACTCGGGCGGCCAACACCATGAGCACCGGGATGTCCGAGATGCGGCGCGCGAGGTAGGAGAAGACGGACGCCGACGACGCGTCCATCCATTGCGCGTCGTCGAGGATCACCAGCAATGGGCGCTCTGTCGCCAGCATCGTGAAGATGGTGTTGATCCCTTCGAGCAGTCTCAGCTCGCCGAAGCGGTCGGGAACCGAATCGGTGGACACAGGAGACATCCCCGGCAGCAGTCGTCCGAGCTCCGCCATGGCCCAGGGCGGGATCTCAGCCCGCCGAGACTCGATCCGGTTCTGCGCGTTGCCAAGCACCTGGGTGGCGACGCCGTAGGGCAGGGTCTGCTCCATGCGAAAGGCCCGCCCAATCAGGACATCACGCTCTCCCGCCGCCTCGTTGGCCAGCTCCTCGAGGAGCCGGGTCTTCCCCATCCACGGTGCACCGGTGACTGCAACCAGCACTCCCTTGCCGGTGGCACTCTCGCGGAGCGCGTCTTGGAGGGCATTGAGCTCGACATCGCGATCGATCAGGTCCGGCGGCGACTGTCGGCTTGGCCTGGCCTCGGCCTTCACCCGTCGGCGAGCGCCCGGGGCCGGTGGGAGGTCCTCGTCGAGGATCGCCTCGTAGAGCTCGGTGGTTTCGTCCAACGGGGCCACCCCGAGCTCCTGGTCCAAGATCGTCACACAGTTGCGGTACGCCTCGATCGCGCCAGGGCGGTCCCCGGCCCAGGCGTGGAGCAGCATCAGGAATCGATGCGCCGGCTCATGGAGTGGATCGAGCTCGATCCACTGCAGGACGGCGGCGATGGCGGCGGGGTATTCACCGTTCGCGGCGAGGGCGGTACCGAGGCGATTGAAAGCGTCTCCGATCCGAACTCGGGTCGACTCGGCCACGTTTCGCACCCAGTCGTCGAATTCGGGGGATGCCTTGACGGAGAAACCCTCGAGGAATTCGCCCCGGTAGAGCTCGGTGGCCCGGCGGAGGTGGGGAATGCAACGGTCGCAGACATCGCGTGGGTCGTGACCATGGTCCCCGGTTGCCGCCAACTCCCGCTCGAGGATGTCGAGGTCGGAGCTGACCTCACCTACGAGTGTGACGAGATTGCGGTCGGCGTCGATGAGATCGGTTCCGGTTGCGCCCTTCAGCGCGGATAGAGTTCGGCGCAGCGTCGCCCGGGCCCTTTCTTGCGAGGAATCGGCCCAGAACAAGCCGGACAAGGTGTCCCTGCTCGCCGACTTCTCTACCACGAGATAGGCGAGTAGAGCGATCGCCTTGCGGGTGTCGACGATCACGGGACGTCCGGAGATCGAAACGTCGGGTTGGCCCAGAAGTTTGATGTCGAGCAAGCGGCGAAGCTAGTCCCAGCGTTACGGCTATGTGAAACCAGATGAAGCCGGAACGCCAACCCGAATGTTCCGCGTAGTAGGTCCGTTTCACTTACGTAACGGTTCACTACCAATCTGTGGTCTCGATGAGGGATGGAGAGGGACGAACCCAGGGAGCCAACAGGTCGGCGGCGCTGTTGGCCGTTCTCACTTTGGTGCTCCTGACGGCGCTGATCTTGGGTGGCGCTCTGGGCTGGTGGCCTGGGGGCATCGATGTGGAATCGCTGGCCCTCTTCGGCACTGCCCTTCTCTTCGGGGCGCTCGGCCCGCTGATCCTGTGGAAGGCTGACGGAAATCGGGTGGGATGGGTCTTCTCTGCCATCGGGCTGTCGATTATCACCGCAGGCATAACCGGCGGTCTCGCCGACCAGGGCTTGTTGGCATTCGCGGCGATCGGGGGCGGCCTGTGGCTGGGGTGGATCGTCGGGATCGGGACACTCCTGCTCTGGTTCCCCACGGGGCGCGTCCCGACCCCGCGCTGGTTGTGGCTGCAATGGCTTGCCTTCGGGCTCGTGATCGTGACTCTGGTCAGCTATGCGTTCACGGAGCAGATCTGCATCGGCGAGGGTGGACCAACCGGCTGTTCGGCATGGGCCGATAACCCGATCGGGATCTCGGGCATGCCCAATCCGGAATACGGGTGGCTATCTGGTCCGCTCTTCTCTTTCTACCCGTTCTTCATGGGAGCGGTCCTCGTCTCGCTGATCGTGAGATATCGCAGGTCGAAGTCGGTCGAGAGATTGCAGCTGAAATGGTTTCTGCTTGCCTGCTTCTCCTTCGTTGCCGCCTTGGGCACCCAATCCGTCCTGGAGGCTCTCGGCGTCCACGAGCCGCCCCTGTTGGTGGAGATCTGGGTCGACTTGTCGATTCCGGCCATCCCGATCACCGCCACCCTGGCCATCCTGCGCTACCGCCTCTATGACATAGATCGGATCATCTCTCGGACGGTTTCCTACGCCTTCCTCATCGCCGTCCTCGCCGCCGTCTACGCGATTGGGTTGACCGGTCTCACATCCCTCCTCGAATCCGACTCACCACTCGCGGTCGCTGCCGCAACCCTGGCCGCGGCCGCATTGTTCAACCCGTTGCGAAGACGGGTTCAGGCCTTCGTCGACCATCGTTTCAACCGGACCCGCTATGACGCCGAGCGGGTCATGGTCGGCTTCACCGGAACACTGCGTGACGAGGTCGATCCCAACGCCGTGGTCGACGGTTGGGTTGGCGTGGTGTCGGAGACCATGAAGCCGGTCTCTGCCGGCGTTTGGCTGAGGGACGGGTCATGAGTGCCGATCGAAGTCGGGTCATCGCATGGGTGATGTGGCTTTCGGGTCTTGCGATGATCGTGCTGGCCGCCGTCTTGACCGAGATGAACCCGCCGATCTCGACCACTCAGGCTCAGGAGTCCGCACTCGAAGGTGCGATCTGGCTCTCCACATGGGTTGGTTTCGGCCTGGTCGGCGCCCTGGTGGTTTCGAGTCGCCCTGCCAATCGCATCGGATGGCTCATGTGCGGCATCACGTTCGGCGTCGGGATCGATCTTCTCGCATCTGAATATGCGAGGTTCGCCCTGGTCACCGAGCCCGGTGCCTGGCCGTTGGGCGGTCCGGCCGCCTGGGTGGCGACCTGGGGATTCCTCCCAGTCGTGGCTTTGGTGATGACCCTCGTCGTGGTGTACCCATCAGGTGATCCGAGTCGGTTTGGCCGGTGGATCCTCCGAGTCTTCCTCCTCGTCACCTTGGTGGACGCTCTGGTCTTTGCACTTCGCCCCGGCCCCGTGGTGGGTGACACGCCTCCGGACAACCCGCTCGGCATCTCCGGGGCCCGAGGTCTGCTCGACCCGGCCACAGAATGGCTGGGTACCGCCCTAGCCGTGATTGCTCTCGTCGCGGTGGTCGATTTGGTCATTCGATTCCGGCGGTCGTCGGGTGTGGAGCGGCTGCAGTTCCGGTGGTTCGTCCTGGCTGTCGCAGCCTTCCCGGTGATGTTCTTTGCCACAGGTCTCCTCGAAGAGCTCGTTGTCGGGGTCCAAGGGTTTGATCCCGTGGTTGTCGCGTTCGCCCTATGGGGGAATGGGACGGCAGTTGCCATCGGCATCGCCATCACCCGCCACGGTCTCTACGAGATCGATCGAGTGATCTCCCGCACCGTGGGCTACGTCTTGGTGGTCGTCGTGTTGGGGGCCGGCTACCTGGGTGCGGTCACGTGGCTGACCACCCTCCTCCCCGGCCAGTCCCAGCTTGCCGTGGCCGCCTCCACACTGGCAGCCGCCGCACTGTTCAACCCAATCAGACGCTTCGTGCTAAGTCGGGTCGATCGGCGCTTCAACCGGTCGCGCTACGACGCCGAGGTGGTGATGGACGAGTTCTCCGGGTCGTTACGCAACCAGGTGGATGGGCCGGAGGTGGTATCGGGCTGGATCGAAGTCGTTTCCAAGACGATGCACCCGGCCTCGGCGGGTGTCTGGGTAAGGGACGGCGCCTGATATGAGCAGGGCCTGGCGAATTCTGACCGTCGCCTTGGTCACCGTCGTGGTGCTCGGCTCCATGGTGGCCGGTGCGTTGCGGGAGGGCTTCACCGGCGAGGGCATGGTGTTCGCTCTCGGCACTCTCTCCCTTCTCGCCACGGGGGCGCTGCTGGTATTGAAGGTGCCCGAGAACCGGCTGTCATGGGTGATGCTGCTGGTCGCCCTGGGCGACGGCCTCATGAACGCCGCCGATGGATCCGAGCCGGGCAGTCTCCTCGAAATCGGCGGTGGCATCGCCCTCTTCGCCCTCGTGCTTCCCGGTCTCGGCGTATTCGTGCCCCTTTGGTTCCCAAACGGCCGGGCCCCAACCCCGCGCTGGCGCTGGGTGTCGGTCGTGGCGACGGTCGGGGTCATCGGGCTCATCGGTGGCTGGGCGATCCTCGCCTTGGAGGGGGCCGGCTCTGCTGACGTCGAAGCATGTGTCTCCATCGGCTCCTGCGCCAACATCCTCGGGTTGGTCCTGATCCTCGTCGGGATCGTCGCCGCGATCGTCTCGCTCGTCGTCCGCTGGATTCGGTCCAGGGGCGTGGAGAGGCTCCAGATGAAGTGGCTGGTCCTCGCCTTCATCGTCTTCCTGATCGGTGTCCTCGCCGAATTCGGTGGGTTTCAGTACTCGATCGTGGCCAACGTCTTCCTGCCTGCAGGTTTCGTCCTTGTTCCGGTGTCGATCGGGATCGCCGTCACCCGGTATCGGCTGTACGAGATCGATCGAATTCTGTCCCGAACAGTGAGCTACGTCGTGGTCGTCGGTCTGTTGGCCGCGGTGTTCTTCGGTGTGGTAACTGCCACGAGCACCCTGCTCGACACATCCGACGATCTCGTGATCGCCGCCTCCACCCTCGCTGTGGCTGCTCTGTTCAACCCTCTCCGTTTGCGTGTGCAACGTGCTGTGGATCATCGGTTCAATCGGTCGCGCTATGACGTGCAGAAAGTTATCGACGAGTTCGCCGGCTCGTTGCGCGATCGAGTCGACGGGCGAGAGCTGGTCAGCGGCTGGGTCGATGTCGTTTCCACGACAATGCATCCGGCAGCCGCGGGAGTTTGGCTGAGGGAGGAGGGATGAGGAAGGTCCTCCTCACGCTCCTCGTCCTGTTGGCCCTCGCCGGCACGTTGATGGGAATGTTCAACGGCCCGTTGGCCGAGTCCAGCGACCGGCTATGGCCTGCTTCCTGGATGGCATGGCCGATGGTGGGATGGGTCATCCTCATCCGCCGGCCCGGCAACAAGATCGGGTTGGCATGTCTTGCCATTGGGCTGGCATGGGGTTTGGCTTTCGCGCTGCAGTCGGTCGTGCTCGAGGTGAGCACTGAAGCGGCCGCCTGGATCGAGCTCGTCTACACCTTGCTGGGGGTCGTCCCGTGGCTGATCATTGTCTGGCTCCTTGTGACATTTCCGACGGGTGAATATGCAGGCCGTCTGGAGAGATTTCTTGGCAGAGCCCTGGTCTTGATTGGTGCCTGGGCGGTCGTCGCCTTTGTCCTCAGCCCTGAGCCTCTCGAAGACACCGGACTGGCCAACCCACTTGGTACTGAGTCGTCTTCACCGCTTGCGTTCATCACCGGCGACACCGGCTTTCTGTTGGTCGTGGTTCTAGCCGCGACTGCGGTCGTGAGCCTCATCCTTCGTCGCCGTAGGAGCACTGGTATCGAGCGGCAGCAGTATCGGTGGCTCCTCCTTGGTGCCTCACTGTTCGTGGGGATATCCGCCGCCGGTCAGCTGCTGCCTGAGAACTCAGCATTCGAGCTTCTGTGGCTTCTCGGCGGCTCGGCGATCCCGATCTGCATTGGAGTCGCCGTGGTCCGATTCCGGCTGTTCGAGATCGACCGCGTCATCTCTCGGACTGTGGGGTACGTTCTCGTAGTGGGTGTGCTGGGTTTCGTATTTCTGGGAGCAGTGACCCTCCTCACCTGGTTATCGCCCGCCGAGAGCCAATTGGCGGTGGCCGGATCCACTCTCGCTGTGGCTGCGCTGTTCAACCCGTTGCGCAAGCAGCTCCAGGGTTGGGTCGATCGGCGCTTCAATCGCTCGAAGTACGACGCCGAACGTGTCATGGAGGGCTTCGCTGGGTCGTTGCAGGATCGCGTCGACGAAGACGATCTCGTCGATGGTTGGGTCGGCGTTGTCTCGGAGACGATGCAACCCGTTTCGGCTGGCGTCTGGGTCAGGGAGCGAGCATGAGATCCCGATTGGTCGCCATTCTGCCCTGGGCGCTACTGATCATGACTCTGGTTATCTGTGGGCGCCGCCTTCTGGTTCGATCCTGGCTCGGATGACGTGACGGCCTTCTCGACAAGGCCTGGGCCCTCTCCTTCTTCGCCTTCCCAATCGTGGGGTATTCCTGGCCCGCCGAATCCCATCCAATGCCGTTGGCTGGCTGTTCATATCGGCCCGCTGCTTGTCGGAGCAGGAGTTGCCCTACAGGAAATTGCGGAGACGCTGGACATCCCGGCCCTGGTCACGCCGCGCCAGACCTCGTCTTCGATGCCGGTCTGCTGACCCTGTTTTCATCACTGACACTCTTTCCCCGACGGGCGGTATCGGCGACCGTGGTGGCCGTGGGCCCATGCGGCTGCCATTGTGATTCTGAGCGTGGTGGCGGGGAGCTTCGTCGCGGTCATCGTCATCCTCGGCCTCCTGCCCCTGCTCTACCGGCTGATCAAGGGCTCTCCGACAGTTCGCCGTCAGATCGCCGGGCCGATCATGGTGCTGATCCTGGGTGTAGCTGCCCTAACCCTGGTCAACCTGGTGTTCAGGGGTTCATCTACCGAGACGCTCATCACGGCGATAAGCATGATCATCACCATCGGCGTCCCGGTTTCGGTCGCGATCGCCATCACCCGTTACCGCCTCTACGAGATCGATCGAATTGTCTCGAGGACCGTGAGTTACCTCTTGGTCGTCGGTCTGTTGGCCGCGGTGTTCTTCGGCGTGGTCACCGCTACCAGCACGCTGCTCGACACCTCCAGCGATCTCATCGTCGCCGCCTCCACTCTGGCGGTGGCCGCCCTGTTCAACCCGGTCCGAATGCGGGTCCAGATCTGGGTGGACCGCAGGTTCAACCGCGCCCGCTACGACGCCCAGAAGGTGATGGACCTCTTCTCCGGTTCCCTGCGGGACCAGGTCGACCCTGACGGGGTCATAGACGGCTGGATCGGGGTCGTGTTTGCCACGATGGAACCGGCCGCCGCCGGGGTATGGGTGCGAGACGCATGACCTCCAGATTGCTCCGTGCGGCCATTGTGGTCTGGGTGGTTCTGATGATCGGCGCGGCCATTGCCTGGCTGACCTTCCCCATCGTCATCGATTCCATGATCGGGATCCTCGTGGCCTCGGTTTGCTCTGTGGTCGTCGGGGCGATCCTGACCATCAAGGTGCCGTCGAACGCGATCGGCGCCCTCTCCCTTGCTGCCGGATCGGCCTGGGTGCTCTATCTGTTTGGGAGGGAATACGCGACGCTCTCCCTCGAATCGGGGAATTCCCTGCCCTTGGCATACTTCTTTGGTTGGCTCGGATCGTGGACCGGCGCATTGTTCTTGATCGGTACGGCGCTCGTGATTTTGTGCTTCCCCACCGGAAGACCGGTTGGCTGGTGGCGTCTGATCGGCCTTGGACCACTGATCGGTGCGATGTCGACGGTGATCGGGGCGGCACTTCTCTGGGGCCTCCCGTTGGAGATACTGGTGGACTCTGACCTCCTCAGCCCGACCCGGTGGTATCCACTCGTCGACGCCGGCTTCATCATCGGTTTTCTCTCTGTCATCCCGGCCACCCTGTCGGTCGTCGCTCGCTTTCGGAGGGCGGGGTCGGTGGAGCGTCAGCAGGTCAAGTGGCTGCTTGCCGCCACCAGTCTTCTTGCCATCGCCTATCTGGTTGGCGCTGTATCGGACGATTCCAACGAGGCCGTCTGGTGGGTCGTCTCACTCGGAGTGGCCGCGATCCCGATTTCGATCCTGTTTGCCGTCTTGCGCTACCGCCTCTACGAGATCGACCGCATCCTGTCGCGCACGGTCTCGTATGTCATTGTGATCGTCCTCCTCGGTGCGGTTTATGCGTTGGGGCTGACTGCTCTCACTGCGGTTCTCGACACCGAGTCCCCGTTGGCCGTGGCCGGCTCTACCCTGGCCGCCGCCGCCCTCTTCACACCGTTGCGAAGAAGGGTCCAGGCAGGGGTGGAGAGGCGTTTCAACCGGTCGCGCTACGACGCGGAGCAGGTGATGGATCAGTTCTCCGGTTCCTTGCGCCAGGACCTCGACCCGGACACGGTCGTCGAGGGCTGGGTGGGAGTGGTGTCCGAGACGATGCACCCGACATCGATTTCGGTGTGGGTTCGTAACGATTTCGGGACGGTCGAGAGATAGAAATGGGGCCATGGTTCAGCTGATGAGACGGCGCAGAGCCGACGAAGAAACACCGATTGCAGACGAGACGCAGATCCCGGAGTCGAAAACCCGGCTCATCGAGGCGATCCCGATTCCGGTGGGGGACCCGTTGGAGACCCTGTTGTTGTCGTCCGGAGGCCCTTTGGTGCTTGGGGACCTCGAGCTCGAATCGGAGACTCTCGACAGTCTTCGGGCGGTCGGAGTCGAGCTCATCGTGCCCTTGATCGGCCAGGGTGAGCTGCTCGGTGCCCTGTATCTCGGCCCACGTCTCTCCGATCAGCCCTATTCGACCGACGATCGGCGGCTGCTCGGAAGCCTCGCCTCTCAGGTGGCTCCGGCGATGAAAGTCGCCCAGCTGGTGCGTGAGCAGCAGGCGGAGGCCAAGGAGAGAGAGCGGATCCACCAGGAGCTCCAGGTCGCGGCCCTCATCCAGCAGACCCTGCTTCCGAAGGAATTGCCTGCCATCCCCGGCTGGCATGTCGACGCCTTCTACCGACCGGCTCGGGCGGTCGGTGGAGACTTCTACGACTTCATCGCCCTCGAGGACGGGCGGCTCGGGGTGGTGATCGGCGACGTGACCGACAAAGGAGTGCCGGCGGCACTCGTGATGGCCACCTGCCGTTCGATGTTGCGGGCCGCCGCGCAGCGTCATACCTCCCCATCGGCGGTGCTGGCCGACGTAAACGACGGCCTGGTACCGGAGATCCCGCCGGCGATGTTTGTGACCTGTCTCTACGCAATCATCGACACCGAGGCGGGACACATCGTTTTCGCCAATGCCGGGCACAACCTGCCCTATGTCCGCAGCGGAGACGAGGTCATCGAATTGCGGGCCACCGGCATGCCTCTCGGTCTCATGCCGGGGATGCCCTACGACGAGGCCAAGTACGAGATGTCGCCGGGTGAGGTCATGGTCCTCACCAGTGACGGGATCACCGAGGCCCACAGCGCCGAGGGTGAGATGTATGGGTTCGCTCGCCTGATGGCCCGCGTCGCCCGGAGACCGATAAACGACGACGTCCTCAACGCAGTTGTGTCCGACCTGGAGGCCTTCACCGGTGAGGATGCGGAGCAGGAAGACGACATAACCCTCGTCGTAGTGAAGCGAACCGCTTCCGCCCAGGCCTCAGCGGAGACCTTCGAGGAGCGACGCCAGGTGTTGACCAAGTTCGCGGTCCCCAGCGAGGAAGGCAACGAGCGCGTTGCCATCGCCAAGGTGACAGCTGCGATCGAGGACATCGGTCTCGAGCCGGCGCGACTCGAGCGGCTGAAGACAGCGGTGGGCGAGACCGTGATGAACGCCATCGAGCATGGCAACGACAATCGCGCCGATCTCGACGTCGACGTCCAGGTATGTGCCAATGAGGACAGCGTGAGTGTTCTGGTCAGCGATCAGGGCGGTCATCGCGTGATCCCGGAGGCGGCGTTGCCGGACCTGGAGGCCAAGCTCGCCGGGGAGCAGACCCCTCGTGGATGGGGCCTGTTCCTGATCGAACAGATGGTCGACGAGGTGCGATCGACCAGTGACGGTGCAACCCACACGATTGAGCTCGTGATGAACCGGGAAGGAGTTTCCTGATGGAGAGCGTGTTCGAGGCAACGGTGGCCAGGACCGAAGACGGGTCCCTCGTGGTCATGAGCGGGACCGTGAACCGGGCAGCCAAGCAGGCTCTGGAGGCGGCCTATGAGGAAGCCGCCGAGCAGCCTGGGCGAGTCCTGATGGACTTCCGGGGCGTGGACTACATCAACTCCACGGGTATCGCCGTCATCGTCGGGGTGCTGGCGATGGCCAGAGCGGAGGACCGTGAGGTCGGGGCATTCGGTTTGACGGAGCACTACCGGGAGGTGTTCAGCATCACCCGTCTGTCCGACTTCATGACTATCTATGACGATGAGACGGCCGCAGTCGCGGCCGGGTGAGGAGAGGGAGGATATGCCAACAGCCAATGTGACGATGACCGTGAGGGAGGCGACTCCGACGGTCAGGGTCATCGACATCACCGGTGAGATCACCGGGTTCTCCGAGAAGGAGATCTCAGCCGCACACGACGAGGCCTCGCAGGGCGGGGTAGCCGCCGTCGTGCTCAATTTCGAGGGTCTCGAGTACATGAACAGTGGGGGGATAGGCCTCCTGGTCACCACGCTGATCCGCGCCCAGCGCAGTGGGCACCGACTCATGGCCTATGGCCTCACCGATCATTACTGCCAGATCTTCTCGCTCACCCGTCTCGACGAGGCCATCGAGATCTTTGACGACGAGTCCGCGGCGCTCGCGGCCGTGTGAGACGATTCTGTGAACGGAATTGAGCCCGACCGGGACAATTGAGTTCACAGAGCAGTCCCAACTGAGTCGGTGGGCCCGCTGGGCCCTGCTTGGTCTCCTCGTCCTGGCCGGGCTCGGGATCTCGTTCCTCCAGCTGATACTGAGCGATCGCCCGTTTGCGGACGCCACCCTCGCCGCCTTCGGCTTTCTGATCTATGCCTCGATCGGCGGCCTGATTGTCATACGTCGCAACGGTCACCTGACTGGCTGGTTGCTGATCTGGGTCGGTTTGGCGGTGTTGTGGGCCGACGGGCTAATTGGTCTGCCGGGTGTGTCCTCGTTGTTCGCCGCCTGGGTATCGAGCTGGGGTTGGGCTCTGGTGTTTTGCCTGTTCGCGGCCCTGACCCTGACCTTTCCTTCCGGGCATCTGCCCGCGGGCACCGGTCTATGGGCCAGGGCAGGACGTGCCGCTGTCTGGGTCCTGCCGATTCTTCTCGCTGCCACTGCCCTGACCGCGACGTTGGGGGGCGCGGAATCCTCGACCCAGACTGTCAATCCGATCGGCTTCCTTCCCGAATGGCTGGGCTATTCGGCACTGTTCGGCATCGTCGCCATCCTGCTCGGCGGTGCGGTGTCACTGGTGATCAAGAGACGCCGAGCGGTTGGGGCGGAGCGGGCCCAGTTCACCTGGGTGGTTTTTGCTTTCGTGCTGTTGACGACCGCCGTGATCCTCACGTTCCTCTACGTCTTCATCTCGATCGGCATCGGTGCCGGCGATCCCGGGGACGACGCCTGGGGCCCGGCATACGTGATGATGGTCCTGTTCCCTCTCTCATTCGGGGTGGCCGTTCTCCGCTACCGCCTCTACGAGATCGACCGGATCGTGTCCCGGACGGTGTCCTATGCATTGGTGGTGGGATTGTTGGCAGGCTCGTTCCTCGGTGTCGTTGCGTTGATGTCCTCACTGCTGCCCGAGGAGTCATCAGATCTCGCCGTCGCCGGGTCGACGCTGGTGGTAGCCGCCTTGTTCAATCCCTTGCGAAAACGAGTCCAGGGTTGGGTGGACCGGCGCTTCAACCGGCAGCGCTTCGATGCCCAGCGGGTGATGGATGGCTTTGCGACGTCACTCCGGGACCGGGTCGACCCCGAGGAGGTGATGACCGGCTGGGTTGCCGTGGTCTCCTCGACCATGCAACCCGAAGGCATCGGCATTTGGGTACGTGAGGCCGACGCGTCTCCTGCCGCCGTCAGCCTTTGAGGGCGGCTCGGGCGGCGTAGTAGCCGCACATGCCGTGGACACCGGCACCTGGCGGAGTCGCCGAGGAGCAGAGATAGAGACCGTCGCCTAGCCGATATGGGGCAGTCGAGCCCAGCTGGAACACCTTCTTCACGCCGAAACCGCCACCTGCGATGTCGCCCTTGATGTAGTTGGGGTTGTGGGCCTCGAACTGGCCGGCATCCATGGTGTGCCTTTCCAGGATGAGATCCTTGAACCCCGGGGCGAATCGCTCCAGCTGGGCCTCGATGGCAGAAGTCATGTCTACGTCAGAGCCAGATGGAACGTGGCAATACCCCCAGGCGGTGTGTTTTCCCTCGGGAGCGCGGGAAGGGTCGAAGCGGGACTGCTGGGCGATGAGAACGAACGGTCGCTCCGGGTGTTGCCCGGCGTGAACCTGATCCTCGGCCGCGGCCACTTCGTCCCAGGTCCCACCGACGTGGACCGTCCCCGCCTGCGGGCTCCATTCGTCGGCCCAGGGGATAGGGCCGTCGAGGGCCCAATCGACCTTGAAGACGGCCGGCCCACCCTTCCAGGCCGTCAGCCGGCGCCGGTCCCGAGGGCTGACGCGGGCTCCGCCAATCCGGACTGCGGCACGGGGCATCACATCGAGGATCACGGCCGGTGCGCGGGGGAGCTCATCGAGAGAACCGATCATCCGCCCCGTCTCGATGCTGCCGCCACCATCCACGATGATCTTGGCCAAAGCCTCGGCAATGCGCTGCGAGCCGCCCTTTGCCATCGGCCAGCCATAGGCGTGAGCAGTCACCCCGAAGAGAAGTGCCACCCCACCGGTGAGGGGTGAGCTGAATGGGGCGATGGCGTGAGCGGCGAGACCGGCGAAGACGCCCCGTGCCTCGTCTGAGGAAAACCCGGAGGCAATGATCGAAGCCGGGAGTGCGCCCCTGGTGGCGAGCTTGACAAAGCTCCCTGGATTGTCTGGCACCAGAGTCATCGGACCCAGGAAATCCTCCATCACCGCGTCAGCGGCCTGGACAAGCGGTCCGAGGATCCGTTTGTAATGGCGCGCATCGGCGCCGAATCGGTCCGCGGTGGCGTCGACGTCTCTGGAGATGACACCGGCTCGGCCATCTCCGAGAGGATGCGCCAGGGGGATGGTGGGGTGGACCCATTCCATCTCCAATTGGAGGTCGCGAAAGAATGGCGATGCGACTCCGAGGGGATGGATCGCCGAGCAGATGTCGTGGGCGAAACCGGGGAGGGTGAGCTCCTCGGTCCGGGTTCCCCCACCGATCTCCTCGGCCTGTTCGATCACCAGCACCCTGCGCCCGCGTCGCGATATCTCTGCGGCCGCGGAGAGCCCGTTGGGGCCCGAGCCGACCACAACTGCGTCGTATTCACCCATGTCTCCCCCGATTGTGCCTCAGGGCCGTTACGAGATGGTCACTGCGGCTTCAATGCGGATGCTGTTGGCCCGTAACGATGGCGGAACGGGCATATGGTCTATTGGGGCCATCGGAGAAAGGACCGAGTTGACAGAGCCGAGGAATTCAGACAGTTGGGCACAGCCGGTCGACGCATTCCACGTCGGAGAGGTCGCCGAGGGCGCCCGCAAGGGCAACGTCGAGGGTCGCAAGCCCACCGGTCCCTTGCAAGGATTTGGCCAGCTCTGGCAAAAGACCTACGAAGTCCGTGTCCCGGGCCCCACTCCTGAACAAGTGATCGCCACCTGGAAGGCGAATTTCGGGGAGTTCTGGCCCGCCGACAACAAGTTCTATGCCCCGGCCGGTGGCATCGCCCCGGGCGAGGTGGCGGTGATTGGCGGGGGCAAGGGCCCCGCCAAGCTCACCACCGGCGTCCGGGTGATCTATGCCGATGACCGCTCCTGGTCATACATGACACCAGAAGGCCATCCATGGGCAGCGATAATCACATTCAGCGCTCACGAGGCCGAGGACGAGGTGACTGTGGCTCGGATCCATCTCCTGGTTCGCGCCAATGACCCTCTCTACGAGGTCAGCTTCAAGCTCTACACCTCTCGGATGGAGGACAAGATCTGGAACCACACCCTCACTCAGGTGGCAGCGCATTTCGGGACGGTGACACCCGTCGTGGAGACGGGCGTGCAACTGATCGACAAGAAGCGGCAGTGGAATCAGTTCTCCAACATCTACAAGAACTCGGCCTTGCGCACCTTGCTTCGTCAAGATCGGTAACAGCGAAAGTGTGAGCGTCGACGGAGCGGAGTCGACCCGACGGAACATGAAACGACCCGCCAAATGGCCTGTAGTCGCGACTTCCGTCCTGATCTTGCTCGAGATAGCCGGTGCACTTGTCCTGTCGTCCCTCACGGGACTGGGCCCGGGGTCCGACCCCACCGCCTATGCAACGGTGCTATTCGTGTTGACCACCAGCGTCGTGGGGACCCTGATCGGGCTGCGGCGGCCTGGCAACACGATCGGGTGGCTTCTCCTGCTCGCGGCCTTTGGCTTCGCCACAGGCTCATTGCTCGTTGTCTATGTCGAGGTTGCCGTAGCCCAAGCGGGCTCGTTGCCGGTCGGGCCGACGGCGGTCTGGCTTGGCGATCTCATGTTCCAGCTGGGCTTCGGGGTGTCGACGACGTTCTTGTTGCTTCTGTTCCCGACCGGGCATCTGCCTTCGCCTCGCTGGAAGCTGGTGGGCTGGATGGCGGCGATCGGCATCGCGTTCATGTTCTCGGCGGTCCTTTTCGGCCCGGGCGCTTTCAAGGGCCTTCCTATCGACAACCCGCTCGCCCTCGAAGACACCAGCCCGATAGTCAGTCTTTTCGAGGGCGGTTTCTTTCTGATTCTGGTGCCGATCCTGGCCTCGGTGACTTCGCTCATCGTCAGATATCGCCGGGCGGTGGCCGAAGAGAAGCAGCAGCTCAAATGGGTCGCCTTCGGCGTCGTGGTGCTGGCGCTGGGGGTGGCGGGGACCGCGGTGTGGGATCTTCTCAACGGGCCTCGGGAGGTGAACGTCGACACCGTGAATCTCGTGATCGCGTTGTCAATCACGGTGGTGCCGATCTCGATCGGACTGGCCATCCTCCGATACCGGCTCTACGACATCGACCGAATCATCTCTCGCACTGTGTCGTACGGCGCCGTAACCGCCCTCCTCGCAGGTGCGTACGCCGGGTTGGTCTTCGTGCTCGGTGATCTGCTCCCCTCAGGGAGCAATAGCCTTGCAGTGGCCGCTTCGACTTTGGCTGTTGCGGCTCTCTTCAACCCGCTGCGCCGAAGGGTCCAGGACTTCGTCGACCGCCGCTTCAATCGATCTCGATACGACCTCGCCCGCACCATCGAGGCGTTCGCGCAACGTCTGCGCACAGAGGTGGATCTGGATCAACTCGGGCGAGATTTTCAGTTTGTGGCTGCCGACACCATGAATCCGGCGTCGGTGTCGCTTTGGCTTCGTGGCGATACGACTTCGACCCGCGAATCAGGCCCCCGTCGCCGGGGGCCTGATTCTTCATCCGCTGACGCTGGTTCCTAGAGAAGGACTGCTCTCCGGCGGATGTAGAGGAACACGAATCCGGTGAACATCAGGGTCAACCCGACCACCACCGCGAAGGCGGACAGTGCGTAGGAGATGATCCCGAGCCCGAGAGCCGTGGTCAGTGTCGTGGCGGGGATCCAGGAGGCCCTGGCCTCGTTGGGCCCGATGACCTGCTCACCGTTCTCGTCGAGGACGGCTGCGCCGTTCTCATCCACCATCGGCATCTCCCTCGGCATCTGTGCGTAGTAGAGACCCTCGGTGTTGTCGAGCTGATGGTGGGTGATGATGTCGGACTGTGCCCACATCGTGAATGGGCCCCTCACCGGTGTCTCCGGGATCACGGCGTCATCGGGTGTGGTCACCTCCTGGGCCACTGCCTGGTCCCAGGTGTACCAGGCGCCGAAGATGCCACCCGCAAGCGAGCCGAACCCGACGACCAAGGTCATGATGGCGGCGGTGAGAAGGACGAAGGACTTGCGCGGAGAGGTGATCTCTTCTCGATGGACCAGCTTCTCCCTTTCGATGGCAGTCATTTGGATTACCTCCTTATTAGGGCCAAATGTCTATGTGTCCATCCTCGGGTCTTGTGCAGGAATGCACCAGGGGCATTAGTCCCAACCGGGTGAATATGAATTCATTCGGCGCCCGGGACACCGAGCGCTGCTACAAACGCCGAGATGCGACTCGCCGACCGAGTGGTGGTGGTTACCGGTGCTTCGGGGATCGCCGCCGCCGCTGCTCGTCGCTTCGCCGCCGAGGGGGCGTCGGTTTTCATCGTCTCCATCGACGAGGGTGAATGCCAGGAGCTTGCCTCGGATATCGGCTCGCCGCAGTCCTGGGCTCCAGCGGATCTCACCAACGAGGCCGAAGCGGTGGCGGCGTTCAGGGCTTGCACCGACCTGTTTGGCCGGATCGACGGTCTCTTCGCAGTGGTGGGGGCGAGCGGGCGGGGCCATGGCGACGGCCCGTTGGAGCAGATCCCGCTCGACGGATGGCGTCACACGATGGAGGTGAACACCTTTCCGCCTTTCCTCGCCGCCCGGGAGGCAATCAGGGCGATGAAGGGTCGAGGCGGGTCCGTGGTCCTCGTCGGCAGCGTGACCGCAATGCACCCCTCGGCGTACTTCGTCACCCATGCCTACGCCGCGGCCAAGGGCTCGGTCATTTCCCTGACCCGTTCGTTGGCGTCGCACTACGCGTCGGACGGCATCCGGGTAAACCTGATCGCTCCTGGGCTCGTCGATACTCCGATGTCGCAGCGTGCCGTCACCGACCCGGCCACACTCGCCTACGTAGGAGAGAAGCAGCCGCTGGCGGGAGGGCCCCTCGAAGCATCCGACGTCGCCGCCGCCGCCCTCTTCTTTCTCTCCGATGAGTCCTCCCGCATCACCGGGCAGGTCCTCGAAGTCGATGGCGGGTGGGGGGTAACCGAGGGCAGCGTGTGACCAGGGGTGTGCTGCCGGCTGTGATCAGGGAACAGCGGTTGATCGCTGTCGCCCGCGGTGTCACCGGCGAGACGGCCGCCGTCCTTGCCACAGCGCTGTTGGAAGGGGGGATCGGAATCCTCGAGATCACGGTCGAGGAGGAAGCCGGGATGGGCGCTCTTGCTCGCCTCAGAGGATCGGATCTGCTGATAGGAGCCGGCACCGTCACCTCGATCGGTCAGGCAACGGCCGCGATCGAGGCCGGAGCCTCCTTTCTCGTGTCGCCTCACCACGATCCATCTCTGTCCGCTTGGGCGGCCGGTCGGGACGTGCCGTTCATCGCCGGGGCACTGACACCCACCGAGATCCACGCGGCGTGGGATTCGTCGGCGGCTGCGGTCAAGGTGTTCCCGGCGTCCGTGGGAGGACCTGATCTCATCCGGGCGGTCCAGGCTCCCTTCCCCCACATCGAACTCATCCCTACCGGCGGTGTCGATGCGGACAACGCGAGGGCATATCTCGAGGCCGGCGCCACAGCGGTTGGTGTCGGCGGCTGGCTCACTTCGCACGCCGACCCGGACGTTGTCACCGAGCGCGCCGTTCGCCTCGTGGCCGCTGTGGCCGTCTAGACAACGCAAACGCCGCCGACGACACTCCGGCCATGCTCCCCAGCTCCCTAACTGTCGACGACGTCAGCTACGAGAAGCTGGCCGGGACCATCGATCACTCCCTGCTCAAACCCCAGCTCACCATCGAGGAAGTGATCGAGGGCTGTGCCCTGGCCGCCCGATATCAAGTGGTCTCGGTGTGTGTCCGACCTTCCGACGTTGCCCGCGCTGCCTCAGAGCTCGCAGGAACCGGAGTCGCCGTGGGCACCGTCGTTGCCTTCCCTCACGGCGACAGTGTCACCGCCACCAAAGTGTTCGAATCGACCCGAGCGATGGAAGACGGCGCTGTGGAGCTCGACATGGTGCTCAACATCGGGTGGCTTCTCTCTGGGGAGAACGACCGGGTTCAGAAGGATATCGAGGCGGTCGTCGAGGCGGCCGGGGACGCCGCCATCGTCAAGGTGATCCTGGAGAACGCCTATCTGACACATGAGCAGAAGGTGACCGCTTGTCGTGTCGTCGAGGCCGCGGGCGCCGACTACGTGAAGACATCCACGGGTTACGCCCCCACCGGGGCAACGATCGAGGACCTGCGCCTGATGCGGGCGAATGTCGGGCCGGGGGTGAAGGTCAAGGCTGCCCACGGCGTCCGCACCCTCGACGCCCTCCTCGCCGTCATCGAGGCGGGCGCTGACCGATGTGGGGCAACCGCCACGGCGACGATGCTCGACGACTATCGGGCGAGGGTCACGGCCTGAGGTAGCCGGCCAAGGCGGCGCCATGGGCTCCGGCCCATCTGCCCAACCGGGCGGGGACGACTTCGATCTTCTCCGTAGGGACCAAGGTCACCCGCTCCCGGATCGCCTGTCGAATCGGCCCGAGGACCGTCTCGCCTCCCTCGACGATCCCGCCGCCGATCACGATCCGGTCTGGCCCAATCAGGGTCACGACATTGGCCAGTCCGAGCCCCACGACCCGCGCCACCTCTTCGACTGCAGCAAGGCTCCGCTCATCGCCCTCGGCCGCGGCGAGGTAGACCTCCTCGGCTGTCCCCTTTCCGGCGAGACTGGTGAGGACATCGGCCTTGGCCATGGCCTCCATGCAGCCTCGGTTCCCGCATCCGCAGATCGGCCCATCAGGGTCGATGGTTTGATGCCCGATCTCGCCTGCCACGCCAAAGGCGCCGAGATGAAGCCGGCCGTCGATCATGATCCCGCCGCCGATCCCCGTCCCAAGTGTCAGACAGGCCACGATCCGGAAGCCGGCCCCGGCGCCGATCGTCCCCTCGGCCAGGGTGAAGGCCCGGGCGTCGTTGATCATTGTGATCTCGGTCCCGATCGCTTCCTCCAGGGCGGCACGCAGCGGGAAACCGTCCCAATCACCGGGAAGATTGGGGAAGAGCTCGATGGTTCCTGTCTCCTCCTGGAACAACCCGGGGACACCGAGCCCAATGGACTGGATGTCCTTGGACTCGCTCAGATGAGCCCGCGCCGCCCGGATCAGATTGGTGGTCACGTGCTCAGGCCCGGCCGCAGCTTCAGTTGGATACTCCCTGGCCCGGACCGGTCGGAACGAGTCGCCAGCCGGCTCGATGAGCGTCACTTTGATGTTGGTCCCGCCGAGATCGATTCCGAGGAGTGGAGCCATGATCCCCGATAGTTGTGGTGGGTCGATCACGACGTCTGTATACATCTCCTTCCAACGGAGTGACGGCGAGGCATGAACTCGGATTACCCAGATACGACCTGGCTAGCTGCGGCGCGGGCGATTCTCGACCATATCGAGACGTCACAGATCGCAGCGATCGACGAGCTGGCAGGGTGGTGTGTCGAGGCGATCGCCGATGGCGGCCTGGTCCATCTCTTCGGCTCCGGGCATTCCCGGATTGCACTCGAAGAGATGTTCCCTCGATACGGCTCGTTCTCCGGTTTCCATCCCATCGCCGAGCTCTCGATGACCTTTCACACCGAGGTGGTGGGGAGCAACGGGCAGCGACAGGCAATGTTCATCGAGCGGGTCGAGGGTCTGGCCGAGGTGATCCTCTCCAATTTCGTGTTCGGCCCAAGCGACGTGATGGTCGTGTTCAGCGCCAGTGGCCGGTCAGCCGTCCCTATCGAGATGGCGATGGGGGCGCGACAACGTGGCCTCAAGGTGTCTGCGGTGACCTCGGTGAGCGAGTCGATGGCCGCAGAGCCCACTCACTCGTCCGCAAGCCGCCTCCTCGATCATGCCGATCTGGTGATCGACATCGGCACTCCGCCCGGTGATGCCCTGGTCCGTGTTGAGGGTCTCGACACACCCGTCGGCCCCGGCTCGACTCTGGCCAACGCCGCGGTGGTGAACGAGTTGAAGGTGCGAGTGGCTGGGCTCCTCGTCGAGCGCGGGATAACCCCGGTCGTCCTGACCAGCGCCTCGCTGGTCGGGGCCGAGGAATCGGCTCGTCTCTTCGACCGTGCCTACGCGGACTATGCGGAGCGTTTGGCCCGGATCCTCCGCACCGGAACCGACCGGTAAGTGCTTGTGCACAAGTCTCTTACTTATGCGCTTGACACGCGCATAAGTGTCTGGCATGGTGGAGAAACTGGAGGCGTCGAGAATTTGGTGAGCAACCCCGAGAAGGTGCAGACACCGGAGCCGGACCGACCCGGCGACCTGCTCAATCTCATCCGCACCGGGCGGGCCCGCACCCGGGGGGAGTTGGGCGAGGTGACCGGTCTCGCTCGCTCCACGGTCGCCCAGCGAATCGACACCCTCATCGACGCCGGGCTCGTGGTCGAGGTGGGTGGCGCCCCCTCCACCGGCGGCCGCCCCCCGTCCCTCCTCGGCTTCAACGCCGATGCCGGGCTCATCCTTAGTGCCGACCTCGGCGCGACCCATTCCCGGATCGCCGTGTGCAATCTCCTCGCCGAGTCCCTCGCCGAGACCACCGCCGAGATCGACATCAACAGCGGGCCAGATGTGGTGCTCGCCTGGCTCGAGGAGACCTTCGACGGGCTGCTCGCCGATATCAGGAGATCGCCGCGAGAAGTGCGCGGCATCGGGATCGGGGTGCCAGGCCCGGTGGACTATGCCCACGGGGTTGCGGTCAACCCACCGATCATGGCCGGCTGGCATATGCACCCAATCAGAGACCGGTTCTCGACGCGGTACGGCGTCCCGGTCCTGGTCGACAACGACGTCAACATCATGGCCCTCGGCGAGTACTGGGTGATGGAGCCCAAGGTGGACGATTTCGTCTTCGTCAAGGTCGGGACCGGCATCGGCTCGGGCCTGATCCTCGGAGGTGTTCTCCATCGGGGGGCTAACGGAGCGGCCGGGGACATCGGCCACGTCCGGGCAACCTCGGATGAAGTGGTGTGCCGCTGTGGCAACAATGGCTGCCTCGAAGCCCTTGCCGGAGGAGCCGCCATCGCAGCGCTTTTGAGCGACTCGGGTTTGGAGGCTGCCGGCAGCCGCGATGTGGTCAGGCTCGTGGAGCAGGGAAGCGAATTGGCCACCCGTTCGGTGAGGGATGCGGGTCGACTCATCGGCCAGGTCCTCGCCTCGACGGTCAATCTCCTCAACCCATCGATGATCATGATCGGGGGAGACCTGGCCCGGGCCGAACAGCAACTCCTGGCTGGCATCAGAGAAGTCGTCTACCAACGATCGACCACGCTGAGCACCACCGACTTGAGCATCACCGTGTCGTCGCTCGGGGACCGATCCGGAGTCATCGGTGCCGCAGCGATGGCCATCGACCACATCATGACCCCGAGGGCCGTCGACGAGGCCCTGGCCGGGGCCGGTTGACATGAGAGTCTTCTCCCGCTCGCGGGATGAATGAGCAAACGCCGCAAGAGCGGCAGAACAAAGGAAAGAGGAGGAAGGATGAAGAAGAGGACAGGACTGCGTGCCGCGGCCCTGATCGGCGTCCTGGCCCTAATCGCAGCCGCATGTGGCGGCGGCGAGAGCGCTGAAGACGAGACCTACACGATCGGTGTCAGCAACACGTTGGCCGGCAACGGCTGGCGTGAGCAGATGATCTGCGCGATCAAGGCCCAGGCCCTGGCCAGTGGCGTTGTGGACGAGGTGGTGCTCCAGAACGAGAACACCGACACCACAGGGCAGATCGGCCAGATCGAGGCCCTCATCTCTCAGGGAGTCGATGCGATCATCATCAACCCCACCGAGCGTGAGGGGCTCAACTCGGTCATCGAGGAGGCCATCGAGCAGGGCATCGTGGTGGTAGCCGTCGACCAGGCGGTGACTGCCGAGGGTGCCTACGTGGCTACCAACGACCAGGTCGCGTATGGCGAGCTGGGAGCCCGTTGGCTCTTCGATCAACTCGGCGGCGAGGGCAATGTCGTGGAGATGCGTGGCATCGACGGCGTCCCGGCCGACACCGACCGTCACACCGGCTTCACGGCCGCCTTGGAGGACTACCCGGGGATCACGGTCACCCAGGAGACCTTCACCGGTTGGGACCCGACAACGGGTGCCCAACAGGCGCTGGACATCATCAGCGCCGGTGACGTGGACGGGATCTGGACGTCTGGGATCGACTACACGGTGGTCGAGCAGTTCCAGAACGCCGGTGCCCCGTTCGTGCCGATCGTCGGCGCCGACAACAACGGGTTCGTCGACCAGCTTCTCAATGTGGAAGGGCTCGAAGGCGCCGCTGTCACCAACCCACCGGCAATCGGTGGTGTCGGTGCGGCAATCGCCATCCAGGCCCTACAGGGCGAGGAGCCGGATCAGGTGGTGACTCTCACGCCGGAGGTCTTCCCCTCCGACGACACGGCCGCTCTCGAGGATCTCTTCGATCCCGAGCAGCAGGTCGGCTGGAGCACCTACGTCGAGATCGACCCCTGGACGACCTACACCCCCGAGCAGGTATCAGCCTGCGTGGGCCCGGGCGAGGAATAGCCGATAAACGGCCATAGGACCGGGGCGCTTCGGCGCCCCGGTCCCGGTCGACCTGGGAACATGACCCGGCGATGAACCTGTTAGCGACGCGCGCCGTTGCCAAGAGCTTTGGCAATGTCATTGCCTTGCGCTCGGTCGATCTGGAGGTCGCACCGGGCGAGGTGCACGCGTTGCTCGGCGCCAACGGCGCCGGTAAGTCGACCTTCGTCAAGATTCTCTCCGGGGTACACCAGGCGGATACCGGCGAAATCGAGGTTGAAGGTCGGGCGGTGCATTTGACTTCACCGACCGCCGCAGTAGACGCCGGACTGGCCACCGTGTTTCAGGATCCGGCCTTGATCCCGGATCTGACTGTCGCCCAGAACCTGCGGCTCACCGACATCGATGAAACCGATGTTCGGGAGTGGTTGCAGCGGATGGAAGTGACCAACCTCGATTTCGACGCCCTGATCCGCGAGCTGCCACTCCCCGTGTTGCGGCTGCTCGATCTCGCCCGAGCCCTTGCCCTCGAGCCATCCCTGCTGCTGCTCGACGAGATCACCGCCGCCTTGCCCGCCGATCAGGCGGAGCACGTGTTCACGGTCATGGAGGACTGGAGGCAGCGGGGCCGATCGGTCCTCTTCATCACCCACCGGCTCGGGGAGGTGATGCGGATGTGTGACCGGGCCACGGTTCTGAGGGACGGCCGCACCGTGGCATCGGTCGTGCCCCAGCAGGTCGGCGAGTCTGGTCTGGTGGAGGCGATGCTCGGTGAAGTCGCCCGCGCCGAGCCCGCCGCCGCGGCGAGAACCCGGGGCGAACGGGGCCATGTCGCCCTCGAGGCGGTCGAGGTCACTTCGGGGGACAAGGTGAACGGGGTGTCCTTCCAGCTCCATGCCGGTGAGGTCCTGGGTCTGGCGGCCCTCGAGGGTCAGGGTCAGGATCGATTGTTCGAAGTACTCGCCGGTGATCGCCGTCCCGACGGTGGAGAGATCATCGTCAATGGCGAGCCGATGCGGGCCAGATCGCCTTTTGACGCAGTTTCGCGTGGAGTGGTGTTGGTGCCACCGGACCGTCTTCTCGCCCTGTTGCCCAAACGACCGGTCCGGGAGAATCTCGGGTTGCCCCTCTACAACCGGATGAAGAGCTGGTTCTCGCTGGCGGGGGACGAAAAGGAGCGGGTGACCAATGCCATCGACCGGCTCTCGATCGACACCAGGGCGGCGCGCCAGGCGGGCCGCCTGTCCGGCGGCAATCAACAGAAGGTCGTAGTAGGGCGTTGGCTCGCCGCTGGATTCCGGGTCTTGCTCTGCTTCGACCCGACGCGCGGGATCGATGTAAAGACCAAGGCCCAGATCTACGACCTCCTTCGCGAGCTCGCCGCCGATGGCGCTGCCGTACTGCTCTACACGAGCGAGCTCGCCGAGATCCCACTCGTATGTGATCGCGTCCAGGTCCTCTACCGGGGGGCCATCGTCGATGAGCAACCGGCCGAGACCGCCACCGAAGAGTCATTGCTCACCGCGGCGCACGGCATCAGCGCGGAGGAGGTGGCATGACCACCGAAACCGTGGGCCGCATCCGGGGTGTCGACTGGTCGACCTGGCTGCGCCGCCGCGGGTGGACCGTTGGGGTTTGGGTACTGCTGGTTCTCATGGTCGGTTGGTATGCGACCCTCATCCCCAAGTTCGGCGGCTTCCAAGTCGCCTCCATCTCCAAGAACAGCCTGCCCCTGGTGTATCTGGCGATCGGCCAGGCGATCATCGTCATTGCGGGGGGGATCGATCTCTCGGTCGGCGCCATGTTGATCCTCACCAACTCCATCGCCGCTCAGTTGATGTTGGACCAGCCGTTCGGGGTGACCCTCCTGATCGCGGTTCTGGTCATCCTCGTTGGTGCCGGGATAAACGCAGTGGTGGGCTGGGTGATCACCGTGTCCCGGGTGCCCGACATCGTCGTCACCTTGGCCACCAGCTTCATCCTCTCCGGCGTGGCGCTGCTCGTGCTTCCTTCGCCTGGCGGGGGGACCAGTGAGGGATTCCGGGCGATGTTCACCGGCTCGGGCAGCGGAAGTGGCTCCAACTTCTGGCCATCCATCGTCGCAATTGCGATCCCGATGGCTCTGGCCGCGTGGTGGATGAAAGGCACCCGGACCGGGCTATCCCTCTATGCGACGGGCTCCAGTCTCGGCGCCGCCTACCTGTCCGGGGTTCGAACGGGAAGGGCGAAGATCGTGTCGTATGCGGTCGGGGGCGGATTCTCCGCGTTGGCGGGGCTGTCGGCTCTCGCCATCACCGGGTCCGGGGAGTCACGCGCTGCAGCACCGGTTCTATCTTCACCCTTCGCTCGGTCGCCGCAATCGTGTTGGGTGGGGTCGCCCTCACCGGCGGGATCGGATCGGTGGTGGGTGCCGCCGCGGCGGGGATCATCTTGTTCACTCTCTCTCCGATCTTGAGCGCCATGGGAATCGACCCGAACACCGCCCAGGTGGTGCAAGGCGTCCTGATCGTCGTGGTCATGATGGTGGCCGGAGTCGTCGAGTTGAGAAGGCAGAGGGCCTCATGACCGGGACCAATGTGCCCCTGCTCGACGTCGATATCCCGCCGGATTCGAGGTGGCGAACAGCTCTCCGCGATCACCCAATACTCGTCCTGGCCATAGTCCTCGTCGCCCTGGTGGTGGCCACCTCCATCATCGAGCCCCGCTACTTCGGTCTGAGCGGTCTCCGCAACACCGTCCTTCTGGCTGCGCCCCTGGGAATCATCGCCGGGGCCAGACGATTCTCATGCTCACCGGCGGCATCGACCTCTCAGTGGGAATGGTCGCGACCGCCGCTGCCTACGTCGCCGCCAACCAGTCGCCTCGTGGCGCGGGCATCGCCATCGCCCTCGGTCTGGGGGTCGGGCTGGTGGCTGGAGCCATCAATGGAGTCGGGGTCGGTGTGTTCCGGGTCAACCCGCTGATCATGACGCTGGCCATGTCGGCCATCCTCCTCGGGCTGTTCACCGCTCTCTCCTTCACCGTCCTCCAAGGTTCGACCACTGTGGGCGAATTCATCGAGACGCTCGGGGGAGGCTCGTTCCTCGGGAATCGCATCCCCTACAACGCGCTGGTCTGGGGGGTGGTCTCAGTGGTGATCATCTACGGCCTGCGACGGACGGGATTGGGGCGCCTCCTCTACGCAGTGGGTGACAACCCGATCGCGGTCCGGCTCGCCGGGGTCAGGATCTGGCAGGTCCAGATCGCGGCCTACATCCTGGCCGGACTGCTCGCGGCCCTTGCCGGGATTCTCCTTGCCGGCCGCACCGGGGCGGTGGACCTGCAATTGGCGGCGACCTTCGTACTCCCCTCGGTCGCTGCTGCGGTGATCGGAGGGACATCGATCTTCGGTGGGATTGGCTCCTACAGCGGCACCATCCTGGGCGCCCTCATCCTCGGTGTGCTGGCCACCATGCTCACCTTCCTCGACGCCGGCCAGGCCATCCAGCAGATCGTTTATGGCTCGATCGTCCTCGGACTGGCCTGGCTGTATTCGCGGGTCACCGGGACGGGATAGGGCGGCATGGGTTACCGCGAGATCAAGGCAGGCGTGGTCGGAATCGGGTTCATCGGCGTGGCCCATGTCGAGGCCCTCCGCCGTCTCGGAGTGGAAGTCGGAGGCGTGGTCGGGTCTACGCCGGAGCGGGCGCGGGCCAAGGCCGAGGCGACCGGTCTGCCGGGCGTCTATGAGTCGGTCGAGGCGCTGGCCGCCGATCCATCGATCGACGTGATTCACATCACCAGCCCCAATCACGCTCACGCCGACCAGGTCCGGATCTGTCTGGCGGCCGGCAAGCACGTGGTGTGTGAGAAGCCGTTGGCGCTCGGTGCCAAGGACACCGCCGACCTGGTCGCGCTGGCAGCGGAGTCCGGTCTGGTCAACGCGGTGTGCTTCAACATCCGGTTCTACCCGCTCAACCACCAAGCCATGTCGATGGTCGCCGCCGGAGACATCGGCGATGTTCGGCTGATCACCGGGTCCTATCACCAGGATTGGCTGTTGCGGGACACCGACTGGAATTGGCGGCTCCAACCCGAAGAGGCCGGCGAGTTGAGGGCAGTGGCCGACATCGGGTCGCACTGGCTCGACCTGACTCGCTTCATCAGCGGGAAGCGAGTCGAGGCGGTCATGGCCGACCTGCACACGCTGGTCCCGGTGCGTCGTCATCCGTCGGGCCCTGTAGAGACGTTCGCGGCGGCCGGTGAAGACCAGGATCTGGTCGAGGAGGTGATGACGAGCGACGACGCAGCAGGGATCCTCCTTCGCTACGAGGGTGGCGGACGGGGGGCGGTGACCATCTCCCAGGTGTCTGCCGGGCGTCGCAACGCGGTCCAGTATGAGATTTCGGGAAGCGAATCAGCCCTGTCATGGTCCTCGGAGCGGCCCGACGACCTCTGGATCGGGCATCGGGGCCGCCCCAATGAGATCCTCCACCGCGACCCGGCGCTGGCCGCCCCAGAAGCAGCCGCCCTCATCGCCTATCCCGGCGGCCACATCGAGGGTTTCCCGGATACCTTCCGGGCATTGTTCAGCCAGGTGTACCAGGACGTCATGACGGGGAAGCCGTCAGCGGGGCCCGCCTATCCCACCTTCGCCGATGGCCACGACGCGGTCTTGGTGACCGACGCAGTGGCCGAGAGCAATGACGAGCAGCGCTGGGTGACGCTCCAGCGATGAGGAGGATCCCATGAAACTCGGTCTGTTGACCGCCCCCTTCCCCGACACCCCACTGGACGAGGTGGCCGACTGGACGGCCGACAACGGCTTCACCACGATCGAGATCGCCGCCTGGCCCGCATCGGGTGCTGACACCCGGAGGTATGCCGGTACCAGCCACATCGACGTCGACGGCATCTCGGACGGCCAGGCCGCCGATATCGCCGGCGCCATGACCCAGCGCGGCCTCGAGATCTCTGGCCTCGGCTACTACCCGAATCCGCTCCATCCCGACGCGGAGCACCGCCGGACCGTGATCGACCACCTCAAGAAGGTGATCACGGCTGCCTCGAAGATGGACGTCCCGGTGGTCAACACCTTCATCGGCGCGGACCGCGCCCTCACCCAGGACGAGAACTGGGACGAGGCCACCAAGGTGTGGCCCGAGATCATCTCCTGGGCCGGGGAGCATGGGATCAAGATCGCGATCGAGAACTGCCCGATGATCTTCTCGAAGGACGAATGGCCATCGGGTCACAACCTCGCCTACAACCCCAGGATCTGGCGGCGGATGTTCGAGGAGTTCGGGGAGACGATCGGGCTCAACTTCGATCCCTCCCACCTGGTCTGGCTGATGATCGACATCGAGGGGGCCATCGAGGAGTTCGGGGAGCGTTTCTATCACTTCCAGGCCAAGGATGTGATGATCGATCATTCCGGGTTGTACGAGAACGGCACCCTGTCCTCCGGGATCGGATGGCAGGTGCCCCGGCTTCCCGGGCTCGGCGACGTCGACTGGGGGCGGGTGTTCTCCGCGCTGTACCGGGTCGGGTACGACGGGCCGATCATCATCGAGCACGAGGACCGCGACTTCGAGAAGACGGACGAGCTGGTGAAGCGAGGCTTCCTCCTCGCCCGTGACGTGCTCAGCCCATACGTGAAGTAGCAGGTGGTAGGTCGTAGGTGGTAAGTGGTAGGACCTACGACTTACGACCTATGACTTACGACCTGAAATATGACGTAATAGTCGTCGGCTCGGGCGCTGCCGGCTCATCGGCTGCGATCGCCTCCGCCCGGTCGGGGGCGAGGACACTCCTCATCGAGAAGCTCCCTTTCCTCGGCGGGAACTCGACTGCGGTGCTCGACACCTTCTACGGCTTCTACACACCAGGAGAACGGTCTATCAAAGTGGTGGGCGGCATTGGCGACGATGTTGTGTCCGGCCTCCGCCGCCTCGGACCAGTGGTGGAGCGTCCCAATACCTATGGAGCCGGCACCGGCGTCACCTACCTGGCCGAGCATCTCAAGGTTGTCTGGGAGAGCCTCGTCGTAGCCGCAGGCGCCTCGGTTCTGCTTCACGCCTTCGTCCAGGACGCGACTGTGGATGACGCTCGGGTCAACCGGCTCCTCGTGGCCACCAAGGCCGGGCTCACCGAGTTCACCGGCGCCGTGATCGTCGACGCCTCGGGCGACGCAGATGTATGTCACCACGCCGGATTCGGATACGAGCTTGCCGGCGAGACCGACCCGGCCCAGACGCTGACCACCACGTTTCGCATGGTCAACGTCGACCATGAACTCCGTCGCACCGTGGACAAATCTCGACTTCACGAGTTGATGGAGGAGGCGGCCGAATCCGGAGAATACGAACTGCCTCGCCGCGAGGGCAGTGATCACATCACCCCGGTGGAGGGGGTGACCGCCACGGTGATGACGAGGATCGAGCACGTGGGGACGGACTCGGATGGGCGGGTCATCAACGCCACCGATCCGAATGTGTTGTCCCGAGCCGAGATGGAGGGCCGGCGCCAGGCTCTGGAGTACGCACGCTTCCTCATCGACCGGGTTCCCGGCTACGAGAAGGCTTCGCTGGCCGCTTTGAGCAGCCAGATCGGGTTGCGGGAGACGCGGCGAGTCTTCGGGGATTACCGGGTGACCCGGGAGGACGTACTCGGTGCCCGTCAGTTCGATGATCAGATCGGGCTCTGTGGTGCGCCCATCGAAGACCACATCCCCGGCAAAACGACGAAATGGGAGTACCTGCCCGAGGGCACCGCAGTGGGGATTCCTTTCGCCAGCCTGGTGGTGCAGGACGCGGCCAATGTCCTGGTTGCGGGCAGATGCTTCTCGGCCACACATGATGCCCAGGCCTCGATCAGATCGATGGCCCAATGCATGGCAATGGGTCAGGCTGCCGGCACCGCAGCAGCCATGGCCGCGGGGTCCGGAGGAGAGGTGCGCGAAGTCGAAACTGCCGCCCTGCGAGACTCGCTGCGTGCCTCCGGGGCGATCCTCGAGCTGTCCTGATGGCTTTGGCCCGTACAGTCCTCGGCGATATCGAGCCGGACCAGCTCGGTGTGGTCCTGGCCCACGAACACCTGATCATCGACAGTCCCAGAGTCGAAGCGGAATGGCGACACATCCATCTGCCCTCGGTGACCGAGGCCATCGCCGAATCGATCGAGCTCGCCGGCGCTGGGGTGGGGACACTGGTGGATGCGATGCCGATCGGCTCGGGCGGCGACCCGGCTCGACTCTCCGATGTCTCCCTCGGCACCGGCATCAATGTGATCGCCTCCACCGGGATGCATACCGCCAAGTACTACGAGCAGGACGACTGGCATCTGACCGCGGCGGCCGACGAGCTCGCGTCGGACTTCGTGGCCGCCGTCAACAGCCCTGTTTCGCCGGCCGGGATGATCAAGATCGCCACCTCCGGATCGGCCCCAACTGCGCTCGAGGAACGACTCGTCGAGGCGTCTGTTCTCACTGTCGAGGCGACCGGGGTGCCCGTGCTCACTCATTGCGAAGGGGGCGAGGGCGGTCTGGCTCAAATCGAGCTCATGGCCGAATTCGGGATGCCGTTGACCCGGGTCGCCATGTCACACACGGACAAGGTCGACGACCTGGGGTATCACCGGAGCCTCTTGGAGACTGGAGTCTCCCTCTGTTTCGATCATGGTCTTCGTCAGCCGGAACAGACAGCCCGTCTCCTCGCCGGCCTGAGCAAAGAGGGGTTCGGCGCTCAACTCCTGATCGGGACCGACGGCGCACGCCGCTCTCTGTGGGCAACGCTGGGAGGATCTCCCGGCTTGGCCTGGATCAACACGGGATTTCGATCACTACTCATCGAGCATGGCCTGGATGAGGAGGCCCTGGATCTGATCTATCGGCACAACCCTTCCCGCTGGCTCAGCTTCGCTACCTAGAAGTTGTCGACGGCGGCGCGGTCGGCCAGCACCACCGCGTTGGCGTGCTCCCTCAAGAACGAGGCCGGTAGGTCGGGGCCGATCGGTCCACTCATGGTTGCGGCCAGGATCTGCCGTTTGTGAGCTCCCGTGACCACCAGCCACAGCTCCTCGGCGGCCATCAATTCGCCAATGCCCACAGTGATGCCCCACTTGGGCCGGGTCGAGGCCCCATAGGCCGAGGCGCCGTCGCTGGTCGAGTCGGCCAGATCCACCACCCTCGTGATCGAGTCCCGGGCTGACCCCGGCTCGTTCATCCCGAGATGGCCGTTGCGTCCCAGTCCTACCAGTGCCAGATCGAGGCCTCCATCGCCGACGATCCGGGCGTAGTCACCCGCCGACGCGACCGGATCGGCAGCGTCGACGTCAGGGGCGTGAAAGGGCTGTCCGGGCAGATCCCGCCGAAGCATGGCGGCACACCTCGCCGGGTCATCACGGGGTAGACCGCCGAACTCGTCGAGCAGGAAGATCTCTGGCTGACTCTCGAGGGCGGTCTGTTGATAGACGGGTCGGGTGGTGTTGCCGGTGGCAAGGCAGAGGCGCAGACCCTTGGTGCCCGTCGTCGCTCGCTCCAGCATGGCGGCGACCCGGCGGGGCCAGTCCTCGACCGGGAATACCTCCAGCCCGAGGCTCACCCCGATGTGACGAGATCGAACACCGAACCGGTGTCCTTGTCACTGAGGATCAGCTTGCGTCTCCCGTCGGGAAGGGTCTCCTCTTTGACGATGGCGTGCCCGTCGTGAGTCTGCGCCGTCTTGGCTATCCGCGGGGTCGATCCCCCTCTCCACTCCACGTCCACAGGCTCCCACTGCCGCGAGGAAGCCGACGCGTAGGCCGCGTCCATGATCGCGTTGACCACGTACCCGTCATAGAGGGTCTCCCTCGGTGCCTTCCCGGCATCGAGTGAGTCGAACATGTCGGCGAACATCGCCGAGTACCCCAGTTCGCCGATCTCGTCGCCTACCGGGAAGAGCCAGCCCTCATTCGATTCCAGCTTCTCCGCCACGTAACCGCCACCCCCGCCCGAGCTGTACATCTCATATCCGGTGCGAAGGAAGTGGTTGAGCCAGATCGTTCCCTCGGTTCCCGCGACTTCGTCGCGGAGGTCCATTCCACCGCGGAAGGTCCAGCTCACTTCGAACTGGCCCAATGCGCCCGACTCGAACCGGATCAGGACGACGGCGTTGTCCTCAGCCTGGATCGGGTGAACCAGGGTGTCAGCCCAAGCCATCACCTCGACAGGCCGGTTGTTCTTCCCGACGAAGCAGCGGATGATCTCGATGCAGTGGCACCCGAGATCGACGATGGCGCCGCCACCCGCCTTTTCCTTGTCCCAGAACCAGGCGCTGTGCGGCCCGGGATGAGTCTCCCGCGCCCGCACCCAGGTCACGTCGCCTATCGCCCCCGCTGCGCACCGAGTCCACCGCTTTCATCGACTTCGGCGTGTACACCAGGTCTTCGAGATACCCCCCGAACACGCCGGACGCCTCCACGCGCTCCAGGATTCGCTTCGCCTCCGCACCATCCCTCGCCAGTGGTTTGGTGACCAGCACCGCCTTGCCGGCTTCGGCGGTAAGAGCGATGGCCTCCTCGTGGAGGAAATTGGGGAGTCCGACCACGACCACGTCGGTATCGGGATGATTGATGGCGTCCTCGAGTGACGTGGTGTGCGCGGGGATGTCCCAGCGATCGGAGAATGCCTTGCCCCGCTCCTCGGAGCGGGAGTAGACGACACCCACGGAGTCGCGGGTACGGGGCCCGTGGAGGGTCGCTGTGTAGAAGTCACCGATGAGACCGGTGCCCAGCATCGTGACCTTGCGACCTTGCATCAGAACTCCTCCGAAGGCTGTCTGGACAACCTAATCAACATGAGATTCCCTTCCCGGCCGGTCGATCAGACACAGACGCCATCGTCGACGCCCCTGGCGCATATCACGGTCTGCTCGACGGAGAGAAGCAGGAAGGCCTCGTCGATCGGCTGGCCGAACACGTGGATCCGCCCACCGCGAACGGAGTCATCCTCGAGACCGGTGATGTCGAACGTGACCTCGCCGAGATCACCCACGGTCGGAGCCACGCTCATGACGATGTCGGCCGATGAGTCACCGGCAATGCCCTGCGCCACGATCAGGCCCAGGTCGAGCATCGTCTCTGCGCCGGGAGGTCCCCCTAGTTGTTCGTTGACGGAATGCGTGATGTCGGTGGTGTCGCCGAGATACCCGATGTAGCGGAGGTTCACCCAGCCCTCGGTGCCCTGGTAGTCGACTCCGATCCAAAACGAGCCCGGCAGCTCACGGGTCTGTCCCAGGGCGGTCAGGTCATCGAATGTGGGTGGTATCTCACCAACGATCTGCTGGTCGGCGCCGGGGGCGGCCCGCAGATTCAGAACATCGTCGTGGGCGACCCCGACCACCGCAAGGGTGTCCCCCGCCGCAGGACCGAAGTCGATCGGCTCGCCAGGCAGCCCCGGCTCGACGGGGACGCTGGTTGTCGGCGGTGCAGTCGTGGTAGTCCCCGCGCTCGTGCTGGTCGTAGATGCGATCGAGGTCGTCGTGGTGGCGACCGATGTAGTCGTTGTCTCGAGTGGGGTGGTGGAGGTCGTCGTAGAGAGGGCCTCCTCGCCGCCACAAGCGCCGAGTGCGAGAAGCGATACCACCAGCGTGGCAAAGGTGAACCGTGACTTCACATCGTTCCTTCCATAGAACCAAACGAACGCCCGGTCATCGCCAGTGGTTCCACTCAGGTGCCGGTGAAATTTGGTGGGCGTTTCTCGACGAAGGCCGTGACCGCCTCGGTCAGATCATTGGAGATGAGGAACGCGGCATTCCACTGGGCCGCATTGTCCAGGGCCTGTTCCACCGTCCGCGATTCATTGGCGGCGAGTGCCGTCTTGATGCCCTGGACGACGAGGGGGGAGTTCTCGGCGATCTGCAGCGCGATCGCCCTTGCCGCGTCGAGGGCGGTCTCCGCCGAGGACACCACATCGCTTACCAGGCCGATCGCCTTGGCTCGGTCGGCGTCGATGTCTTTCCCGGTATAGGCGAGCTCTGCGGCGTGCCCGGGACCGACGATGGCGGGCAGACGTTGCAGCGTCCCGATGTCAGCCACCAGGCCCATCCGGGTCTCTCGTATCGAGAATATGGCGTCCTCGGCGGCGATGCGGATGTCACAGGCGGTGATCAGGTCCATGCCCGCGCCGAGGCAATAGCCCTGGATCGCGGCGATCACCGGTCGAGGGGAGGAGGCAAAGCAACTCGCAGTGTGCTGCATCTCCTTGATGGTGCGGTACAGCTTCATGCTGGATTCGGCTCTCGATCCCTCTCCGGGCTGAAGTGAGGCGAGTAGGCCGATGTCGATTCCGACGGAGAAAGCCGGCCCGCGGGCGGCAAGGACCACGACCCGAACCGAATCGTCTGCATCTATCTCGGCCATGGCCGCAGGTATGTCCTGCCACATGTCGGCGGACATGGCGTTGCGCTTGTCCGGCCGATTCAGCCAGAGCGTGGCCAGATGGCCATCCCGTTCGATCTCGACGTGCTGGTAACCCACCAGGCCAGCCTATTTGGGTGGGAGAGAGCCGGCGAAGTCGAGCCCGGCATCGACCCATTTCCGAAGCCCCGCCTCCTCCTCGGTGACATCGGGGGCGACCAGGATCCAGCCCTTCATCGGCCGGCCGCTCATGTCGAAGACCTTGACACCCGGTTGAGAGATGGCGTCATCCTGGTCGTCCGGGTCAATCCGGACCATGAGGTCGTCCTTGCTGACTCCGACCGCCATGTTCCCGGCGAGCATGAAAGCGATGCCACCGAACATCTTCCGTTCGGTGATCTCAGGGTTGTCACCGAGCACGTCTCGCACCCTGCCGGCCAGTGCCTCGTCGTATGCCACGTGCCGCCGATTCTACGGGGGCGCCTCAGGCGTCCGCCGAGCGCCATGCCTCCCTGAGCTTGACCCGGCTCCCGAATCGGAGCAGCCCGCCCGCATAGATCCGGCCGGCCACCAGGACCAAGACGACGATGGTGGCAACGGTGATCACGACTGCCGCGATGTACTGCCAAGCGGGGATGGCATCCAGCGCCGCCCTGACCGGAACCACGAACGGAGCAGTGAAGGGGATGAAAGTCCCGATCACGGCAACAGTCCCGTCGGGATCCCCCAACGCGGCGATGGATACGAAGAAACCGGCGACCGCGATCATCGACATCGGGAAAGCCACGTTCTGAGCATCCTCCATACGACTGACCAGGGACCCGGCTGCGCCGTACATCACCGCGAAGAGGAGGAAGCCGAGGATGAACCACAGGATGAGGTTGGCCACTGTGGCCAGGTCGAGGCTGGGGAGCTCCAACGCACCGGTGAGGTTCACGGCCAGGAGCGCTACGAGGATGGTCCCGGCGAACTGGGCGATCCCCAAGGAGCCGATCCCGATGATCTTGCCTGCAAGGATCTGCCACGGCTTGACACTGGAGAGAAGGACCTCGACGACCCGGTTCGATTTCTCCTCGGTGACTCCGGCGAGCATCCAGTTCCCATAGAGCAGCACCGCCATGTAGAGGAGGAGGAGCCCTGCGTAAGCCACCGCCCCTCTCGTGTCGTCCCCGGCGTCGGGCCCGGAGAGAGTCGTCGTTTCCAGCGGGTCGGAAGTCATCACCTCGATGACATCGGCCGCCGCCTGGCCTCCTTGGGAGACGATGGCCTCCAATTCGACTGAAGCCGCCCCTTGCTGGAGGAGGGTGACCAGTTCGGAGCCTCCGAAGCCGCCAACACTCTCCACGATGACTTCCGACCCGTCGATGAGGACGGCGTCCAGGTCACCCTCGTCCAGGGCCGCTTCGGCCGTCGCTCGATCGTCGTAGGGCTCCAGCTCGATGGCCACCGACGGCTCGGCATCGGGCTCGTCCGATGCGTTGCCCAGCTGTTCGGCCGCGGCGACGATCGGCTCGTTTCCCTCGCCGATACCGCCGACGGTGTACTCGGATGTGTCGCCACCGATGAGCCCGGGCACGATCACCAGCGCAGCCACCAATAGGAGGGTCACCAGCGTCGTGATCAGGAACGACTTCGATCGGCCATGCTCCCGTATCTCACGCATGGCGATCTGCCACACCGTTCTCATCCCTTCACCGCCTCACGGAAGAGGTCGGAGAGCGACGGGGCGGTGTAGGCGAAGTGGCGCAACCGTCCCATCTCCTCCGCTCGGGCGAGAAAGCCCCTGACATCGGTGCCGGCATCGATAACGGCAGTGTGCACGTGATCAACGGACCTGATCTCCCGGACACCTTCGAGGGTGTCGAAGAGATTCCCCATGTCTCCGTCGAGCTCAACTTCGAGGTGTCGGATCGGGGCGGCATCCTTCAACTCACGGACGTCCCCTTCGACCACGATCTCGCCGGCGTTGATGATGGCCACTTCCTCGCAGATGTCCTCCACCAGGTCGAGCTGATGTGAGGAGAACACGACGGCCTTCCCCCGCTCCGCCTCCTCACGGAGGATGTCTGCCATGGTCTCGGTGGCGATCGGGTCGAGACCGCTGAACGGCTCGTCCATGACCAAGAGCTCGGGATCATGGACCAGGGCCGCCGCCAGCTGCACCCGCTGCTGATTGCCGTGGGAGAGGACTTCGACTCGGTCCGCCCGTCGCTCAGCCAGCCCGAGTCGTTCCAACCAGCGTTCGGCAGAGGCAAGGGCTTCCTTGGCATCCATGCCTCGCAACCGGCCCAGATAGGCCAGTTGGTCCTGAGCCTTCATCTTCGGGTAGAGACCCCGCTGCTCGGGCATATAGCCGAAACGTCGCTTTTGCTCGATGCCGATTGGCCGGCCTTTCCAGGTGACTTCACCGGAATCGGGTGTGACCAGACCGAAAATGGTGCGCATGGCGGTGGTCTTGCCGGCTCCGTTGGGCCCGAGAAATCCCAGCATGCGGCCCCGGTCGACCTCGAAAGTGCAGCCGGAGAGGGCGACGATGTCGTCATAACGCTTGTGCAGGTCTCTCAGGGCGAGCACCCGCCGAGGATAGGGGTGGTCCCCCATAGGAGCTAAAACGGCCCCCCATTACCATCCTCTGCCCATGCAACTATTGGAACGCGACGACGTCCTCCAGCGTCTGGAGAAGCTGCTCGCCGCCGCCAGGGACGGCGATGGGCGGGCGGTCCTGATACGTGGAGAAGCGGGAATCGGCAAGACCTCTGCGGTACGCGTCTTCACCGATTCTCATCTCGAGGACGCCCACGTTCTATGGGGTGGATGTGACGACCTTCTCACCGCCCGGCCGCTCGGTCCGATTTGGGACATGGCCCTCGATGAGCCGTCATTGGCGGAGGTCTTACGCGGTCAGGACCGATACGAGGTGTTCGCCCTCGTCCTCGAGCTCATGTCCCGGTCGCTGCGGCCCACGGTGATCGTGATCGAGGACATCCATTGGGCCGACGAGGCCACGCTCGACCTGATCAAGTACCTCGGCAGGCGGATCGACCGGAGCCACGGCCTCCTGGTGCTCACATATCGAGATGGGCAGGTGGCAGGCGACCGTCCGCTGCGGGTGGCCCTGGCCGACATCGCTGCTTCGGTGCTGGAGCGGATCACCCTGACCCCTCTCTCGCCGGCGGCGGTGTCCGAGTTGGCATCGGAGGCAGGAGGCGTCAATGACGGGTTGTGGGAGCTGACCGGGGGCAACCCCTTCTTCCTGACCGAGGTCCTCGGCGCCGAGCACGAATCGGTTCCGGGCTCGGTGCGTGACGCGGTGATGGGGCGAGTCTCTCGTCTCTCTCCGGCTTCGCGGGCATTGGTCGAGCTGGTCTCGGTGGTGCCGGGGCGGGCGGAGCTGGAACTGGTGGACTCTGTACTCGGGCCTTCGGAACAGGCAGCCACCGAGGCGGAGGGGGCCGGGGTGATTGTGCTCACGGAGAACGCCCTCACCTTCCGTCACGAGCTTGCCCGACGCTCGGTGGAGACCGACCTCCCCCAGATCAGGAGACGGGAGATAAATCTCGACGTGTTGCGGGCGGTCGAGGATCTCGGCTACGACGTGTCACGGGCCGCTCACCATGCACGGGTTGGTGGCGATGTCGAAGCTCTCGTCCGTCTTGCCCCACTCGCTGCCCGGCGCGCCTCGGCCATGGAGAGCCATAGCGAGGCGGTTGCTCACCTGCGGGCACTCGAGCCATACCTCGACCAGTTGGAACCGGAGGTGTGCGCCGACCACTACGACCTCTGGGCCTTCGAGGAATACCTCGGCAGTGAGATCGCATGGGCCGAGGAGATCATCGAGACCGGGATCGGTATCCGGCGACGATTGGGCGATCCCGAGAAGCTCGGCCACTCCCTGCTGATCGGGAGCCGAATCGCCTGGGTACGAAATCGGCGTGCTCTTGCCACCGAGATGGCCAACGAGGCGGCGTCGGTCCTGGAGTCGGTCGGTGGGCTCCCCCTCGCAACCGCATACTCCGCGATCTCACAGCTGGCGATGCTGGCCAGCGATGAGAAGCGGACCCTTTGGTACGGGGAAAAGGCCCTGGCCGTCGCGGGCGAAGAGCCGAGCCAGGCCCGCGCCCATGCCCTCAACAACATCGGCACGGCCAAGATCATCGCCCGTTATCCGGAGGGAATGGAGGAGCTCGAGGAGAGCTATGCCATGTCGGCCGACCTCCACTTGAGCCACGATCAGATCCGGGCGGCGGTGAACATCGGTTGGGGGGCGATCTACTGGCGCGACCTCGCCACGGCCGAGGTGTGGACGGAGCGGGCCCACCAGTTGTCCCTGGATCGGGAGATCGCCTCATTCGATGCGTATGTGACCGGGGAGATGGCCCTCATCGATGAGATGAAGGGGAACTGGGAAGAAGCCGAAGCGAAGGTCTGCTTCGTGCTCGACACCCTTGCCGAGTTGGGCACGGCGAACATCGTCGCCAGCACCCTGCTGGGGCGGCTTCGGGCGCGCCGGGGAGAGCCCGACGCCAAGTCCATCTGATGGACGGGTGGGAACGCTCCTTGCAGGCCAACGAGGTCCAGCGCACCACGCCGGGGGCGATCTCACTGGCCGAATACGTGTGGATCGGGGGCAAGCTCGACGATGCGATCTTCCCTCGCATGCGGGAGGTCCTGGCCGATTGCATCGACCGCGACTCACCCTGGATGGCTGGAGAGCTCGCCTTTTGGCTCTATCTCATCGGCGAGATCGACCAAATCCCCGAGATCGCGCCGGAGCCGTATCGCTTGGCCGGTGATGGGGACTGGGAGGGCGCTGCCTCATTTTGGGAGAAACGGGGCATTCCCTATGACCGTGCTGTGGCCCTCTCCCATGGATCGACCGAGGCCCGGATCGAGGCATTGGGCATCTTCGATGACCTGGGGGCCACGCCGTTGGCGGCCCGGCTTCGCTCCGAGTTGGCCGAGGCGGGGGTCAACCGGGTCCCCAGGGGACCGACCAGGGCCACGAGGGACAACCCCTTCGGCCTGACCGCTCGCCAGCTCGAGGTGCTTGGTCACCTCTCCGAGGGGATGACCAATGCCGAGATCGCCGATCGGCTATTCGTGTCCAACCGCACCGTCGATCACCACGTCTCGGCAATCCTGGGCAAGCTGGGAGCCACCAGCCGATCCGGGGCTGCCGAAATGGCTCGCGACGCCGGTTTGCTGGATAGGTGACGGTTTTGCGATATAGGCACCCATCTACACCACATCTAGGCATGTTCCACCGATGCCGTCAGCCCGGTCTTGTCATACCTTCGCAATGTGCCATACGGGGCATTGACGAAGGGAAGCACGATGACTCACTTGCAGAACGACTATGTGAGAGCGGTGATGGCCGAGAGGCTCAGCGAAGCCGAGCACGCCAGGCTGGTCCGTCGGGCTCGTCAGGCGAAGAAGATTTCAACCGAGGCCAGGTCGAGACGGCGTTGGTCCCTGCGGCTGCGTGATCCGCTCAAGGCCTGAACATCCTCGATGGAACTGCTGGGGGGAAGGGGACGTCCAACAAGGACGGAGTGGGGGAGGAGCGGCGAAATGCCGGTCTATATGGGTGGAGACGGTCCATGCCTGCTGGCGGGCAGGATGGGTCTTGAAGCAACCGGGCGGGTGGGCTCAATCGAACAGGTTCGGCCGAAAAAGCCGATCGTGGGTGTGAAGAGCGAAGCGATCCGTCATCCCGGCTACGTAGTCCACGCCACGGTCCAGGGCCGCGGCGTCGGGAACCGTCGCTGAATCCGGAACCTCATCCGGATGGTCGGCGAAATAGCCGACCAGGTCCTGGATCACCGTGATGGCTTTCTGTTTCTGATTCTCGCTCTCCGGGGTGAGGTAGACCCTGGCGAACATGAACTCGCGAAGCTCGCCCATCACTTCCAGATGGGGCTCGCCCATCTCGACCCGGCCCGATTCATGGCTGGCATCGATCACCGAGGTGGCAAGGGCTCCGATCCATTCTCTCGAGGTCGCCCCGAACGTGGTCAGGGCGCGAGTCGGGATGTCGTGATATTCGATGGCGTTGGCCCGGAGCGCATCCGCGACGTCATGGGTCAGGTAGGCGATGCGATCGGCGAATCGACACAGCATTCCTTCGGGAGTCCGATGGGGGTGGATCTACCCGCCAGGAATGGGCCCTTATCCCGTCGATCACCTCGTCGGTCAGATTCTGAGGTTCGATCAGCGACAGGGTCCGCACGCCGTGTACGGAATGCAGCCAGTCTTCGCCGATCAAGGGCGACAGGGCGTCTTCCCCGGTGTGCCCGAACGGCGAATGGCCAACGTCATGGCCGAGGCAGATCGCCTCGGTCAGGTCCTCGTTGAGACCGAGGGCCCGTGCCATGGCCCGGCCCACCTGGTTCACCTGGATGGTGTGGGTCATCCGGGTGACGAAATGATCTCCGTCGGGGTTGAGGAACACCTGGGTCTTGTGCTTGAGCCGGCGAAACGCCTTGGTGTGGACGATCCGGTCCCGATCCCGCTCGAAGGCGGTACGAAACGGATCCGGCTCCTCGTCCTCGGCCCGCCCATGTGATTGGTCCGCCTTGGTGGCTTCGGGTGCGAGCAACTCGTGCTCGAGCCGCTCCCGTTCCTCTCGGGTCCGACGAAGCATCAAGGCATCCGAAGCCGCATGCCGGGGACGCTAGACAAAATCGGATCCTTGGTCGGCGATGAGCACCACGGTGGTCCCCGTCTGATCTCTCTTCTCGATCTGTGGTAGGTTCGGGTCTCGGTGGCCTCTCGACGATTGGAGATCGTCATGAATCTCGCCCCGCCGATCTCCTCAGGAGCCGCAACCTTGCGGTACTGGTCGTCTTTGCCTTGGTCGCCCTGGCCGCGCCAGTGGCCATGGCAGCCCCCGGAACTGTCATCTACGACTCACAACCCGAACCCCTGCCAGGCAACCTCTCCAGCCGTGCCTTCCAAGCCCACGCAGACCACCGAGTTCGGCGACCACATCGTCTTCGGCGCAGGACCACGGGAGCTCGGCACGGCGAGCGTGGTGATGTCCAGCTGGGCATGCGAATCGGGCGCCACGGGAGCCGGAGGCAATTGCCTTACCACGCCGGGGGAGACTTTCAATCATCCGATCACGCTCAACCTCTACGAAGTCGACGCCACGGCCCCGACCGGGGTCGGCGCCCTCATCACGTCGGTCACTCAGACCGTCGCCGTCCCCTTCCGTCCTTCGGCAACTCCGGCGTGCCACACGGCGCCAGTACCTGTACCGGGTGGATGGCAGGGGCCTGGTGGCCTGTGCTTCAACGGCTTTGCCTTCACAGTCGACTTCGACCTCGCCGGGGTGACCGTCCCCGACGAGATCATCTTCAGCATCGCCTTCAACACAAGCACCTACGGCAACCCGCCGGTCGATGGTACGACCGGTCCTTACGACTCGCTGAATGTGGGTCTGGTCCCGACCTCGGTTCCGCCGGTGACGGGCACGGACGCCGACACCAACGTACGTGTTCGCCAATACTCCCTCCCCCGCTCGCTGCTTGGTTTCCGGGCTCAATTCGGGGCACGGACCCCGGTGCGGAGCCCGGTTTGACGCCTGCCGTTCGGTTCACCACCGTCGAGACACCGGACCCACCGGTGCCGCCGGCGGAGCCGGGGGAGGATCTGGTTGGTCTGGTGGATCCCGCAACGGGGATTTGGAGTCTTGCGTGGCGCGGCGGGTGGTGTCACCTCCTTCTATTACGGGAATCCGGGTGATGTCCCCTTTGCTGGGGACTGGGACTGTGATGGGGTGGATACTCCGGGTCTGTACCGCCAGTCGGATGGGTTTGTCTATCTGCGTAATTCGAATACCCAGGGGATCGCCGATATCAAGTTCTTCTTCGGGAACCCGGGGGATATCCCGATGGCGGGCGACTTCGATGCTGACGGTTGTGACACGGTCGGGATCTATCGGCCCGCCAACACCACCTTCTATGTGATCAACGAGCTCGGAGCCAACAATGGTGGCTTGGGCCCGGCCGACTTCAGCTTCATCTTCGGCAACCCCGGCGACAAGCCGTTCGTCGGTGATTTCAACAATGATGGGATCGACACCATCGGGTTGCATCGGGAGTCGACCGGGATCGTCTATTTCCGGCAGACCAATACGACCGGTATCGCCGACGCCGAGTTCTTCTACGGTGATCCTGGTGACCGGTTCGTGGCTGGGGACTGGGTGATCGTGGACGGTGTGGACACTCCTGGAGTGTTCCGGCCTTCCAATGCCACCTTCTTCCTGCGTAACAGCAACACCCAGGGTGTCGGGGACGCTTCCTTCCCGTTCGGGGATTCGAACGATCTTCCCATCGCCGGGATCTGGGGTCCCTGAACTCGACCCCACTAGGTAAACTGAGCGAGGAGATGCCGGTCCACCAGCCGGCATCTCCCACGTCAAGACTGAAGGTTTCGAGATCGACCTCGAA